>JAFDWB010000009.1 GCA_018268675.1 Actinomycetota bacterium | reverse complement strand
GGGACCGACTTCTACGCCTCCTACCCCGAATGGGGCGCGCTGACGAAGCTCTACGAACGCTATCCCGAAAAGCCCTTCGCGATCACCGAGTGGGGCGTCGAAGCGGGCGACGACCCGGCCTTCGTCTCCCGCCTCTTCGTCTGGGTGCAGCGCCACCCGCGCACGAAGATGCTCGTCTACTACCAGGACTTCGGCTCGAACTCGAGCTACCGGATCCAGAACTACGCCGAAAGCCTCGCGGTGCTCAAGGCCCAGCTCCACAGCGGGAAGTTCCCCGCCTTCGCGCCCGGCGCGCCTCACCTGCCGCCGCCCCCGCCCGGCGGCGTCGAAGCGACCCCGCGCTGAGGATCACCTGCCGGCGCCGCCCCGGCTCCGCGACAGCGCCCGCCGAGCCTGGCGCAGCGAAATCGATTCCAGCTGCCGCACGGCACCGCCGCCGTCGAGCAGGACGGCGTTGTTCGAGTAGCCGGTGAAGTTGTGGTCCAGCTGCGGCCAGCGGAGCGCCACCGGCCGCGGAGCCCGGTAGCGGACCAGGGTCATCCGGCCCAGGGTCCTGACTTCGACCTGCCGGAAGGCGGGCGGCAGGGCGCGGTGATGGCGCGGCGGCGGCCGGCCGCTGACCACGTCGACTTCGGCGACCGGGACCGCGCCGAGGCGCCAGCGCTTCCACTCCGCCCGCACCTGCGTGCCGGCCAGGTAGAAGGAGAGCGGTTCGTCCCCCTGTTCGAAGGCGACGATCGCCCGCGGGCGCGCCGACGGCGGCCCGATCGCGGCGGCGACGCTGCGCCAGTCTTCGCGCTGGAGGACGGGACTGACATCGACGTAGACGGCGAAGGCGAGCCAGTAGGCGGCGAGCGCGGCGCCGAGGGCGATCCCCAGCCGGCCCGCCCGCGGCATCCCGAGGCCGACCGCCGCCACCGCGAGCAGCGGCACCAGGGCGACGATCAGGTTGCGGGCGAGGATGTAGTCCTTCCCGGCGGCGGCGAAGAGGAGCGCGACCGCGATCGCCCCGCCGCCGATCGCCAGCGCGAGCCCGGCCGCGCGCCGCTCCCGCGGCCCCCCGCGCCAGAGCAGGAGCGCGACCGCGGCGGCCAGCAGCAGCGCCGGCACCAGGGCGTGCTTGAGCGCCCCGGTTTCGCCGGCGAAGAAGGCGAGGACCGCGTCGTGCAGCCGTTTGCTCAGGTGGAAGCCGGCGATCCAGGAGTTGTTCTTGCCGCCCGCCTGGTGGAGCGCGATCGGGGCCAGCGCCAGGCCCGCGGCGGCGACCCCGCCGACCGCCCACCCCGCGCGGCGCCGCGGCCGCACCGACACCAGCAGCCAGACCGCCTCGATCGCCAGCGGGAAGAAGGCGAAGTAGTGGCTCGCCAGGGCGAGCGCCGAGCAGACCGCCCAGCCGGCGAGATCGCGGGCCTCGCCGCCCCGCCGCGCGCGCAAGAAGAACCAGAAGGCGGCGGTCGTCAGCAAGACCAGCAGGGCGTAGGCGCGGGCGTCCTGCGAGTACCAGATCAGCAGTGGGTTGACGGCGACCAGCGCGCCGAGGGCGATGCCGGTGCGCCGGCCCACGAGCTCCCGCCCGGCCAGGCAGGCGAAGGGCACCGTCGCCGTCCCGAACAGGGCCGAGAGCGAGCGCAGGCCGAACTCGCCGACGCCGAAGAGCTGTGACCAGAACCAGGCCAGCAGGTAGTAGAGCGGCGGCGTCGACTCGCCCGACCAGACGCTGTGCATCGCGGCGCCGAGGCTGCCGCCGAGGACCCGCCCGGCGGTGACCGCCTCGTCGTGGCGGTAGCTCTGCAGGCCGAGGGTCGGGAAGCGGATCGCGGCGGCCAGCACCGTGAGGCCGAGGACCGACCACAGGAACCACTTTGCCTTCCTCGCCGGGGACGCCGACGAGCCGCTGTCGGGGGAGACTTCGATCCGCTGAGACAAGAAGATGAACATGAGGAGCGCCTGAGGAGCGCCCGCCCGGCGCGCCCCGGTCCAATACTCTCGCTCTAGGATCGGCGCGTGACGAGGATCCGCCGCCTCACCGCCTCGCCGCACCTGCTCGCGCTGGCGGGGATCGTCGCGGTCGGGGCGATCCTGCGCTTCGCCACCATCGACCTCCAGAGCTACCGCTACGACGAGGCGGTCACGGTCGCCCGGGTCCTCCACCCGAGCTTCTTCGAAACGCTCTCGACCGTACCCAAGAGCGAGTCGACGCCGCCGCTCTACTACGCCCTCGCCTGGCTCTGGTCGCGTCCGTTCGGGACCGGCGAACTGTGGCTGCGCTCGCTCTCGGCGCTGGCCGGGACCGGCTCGATCGTCGTCGTCTACCTCGCCGCCGTCGCCCTGCCGCTGCGCCGCCTCACCGGCCTCGTGGCGGCGGCGATCGTCGCCGTCAGCCCGGTCCTGATCTGGTTCTCCCAGGACGCCCGCGCCTACGCCCTCGTCTTCCTCCTCACCTCCCTCTCCTTCCTCTACTTCGCCCGCGTCCGCCACGGCTGGGCGCGCCGCGACCTCGTCCTCTGGGCGGTCTTCTCGGCGCTGGCGATCGCCACCCACTACTTCGCCGGCTTCGTCGTCGTGGTCGAGGCGGGGCTCCTGCTCTGGTGGGGGCCGCGGCGGCAGGTCGCGCTCGCGGTCGGCGCGGTGGCGGTGGTCGGCGCGCTCCTCCTGCCGATCGCGATCGAGCAGGCGAACAACGCCCACGCCAGCTGGATCGCCGAACAGCCGATCGGCGAACGGCTGGAACGGGCCACGGCGAAGCTGGTCGGCAACGACAACGGCGACGAGCACGGGGCGCGGCAGCCGGGGCCGATCCCGCTCGGGGTGCCGATCGTGCTGGCGCTCGCGGCGCTGGCGCTGCTGCTCGCCCGCGGCGACCCGGAGGAGCGGCGCGGCGCGGGCCTCGCGGCGGCGGTCGGCGGCGGCGCGGTGGCGCTGTCGCTGCTGCTCGCCCTGCTCGGCAAAGACTATTTCGACGGCCGCAACCTGATCCCGACCTTCGGCCCGCTGATCGTCGTGATCGCCGCCGGCTTCACCGTGCGGCGGGCGGGGCGGCTCGGGCTCGGGCTGGCCGCCGCCTTCTGCGCCTGCTCGCTGATCTTCACGCTGGAGATCGACCGGCTGCCGCGCCTGCAGCGCGAGGACCTGCGCAACGCCGCCGCGGTGGTCGGGCCGCTGCGCCCCGACAAGGCGGTGGTGACGATCCGCCACGCCGCCGGCTGGCCGCTCGCCTACTACCTCGATGCCGAAATGGCCAAAGGCACGCTGCCGCCGCTGCGGGAGATCGACCTGGTCGGCTCGGCGAGCGCCGAGCGCGGCGCCGCCCGCCTGCTGCCGCCGGCCTTCCACAAGGTCGGCTCACAGCCGGTCTCCTACAACTTCACCTTGACCCGTTTTCGCGCTCCCCACCCCGTGCGTGTTTCGCTTCGCCGGCTCGAGAATGGGGCGCTGGTCGGTGGCGGGGGTCGCGCTTCGGTGCTGGTGCGACCCGGGCCGGCGCCAGCCTCCTGACCGCAGGCGCCGCCTTCGCCGGGGCGACCTTGGCGACCTTGCGGATCGGTTCGAGCGCGTTGATGCTCGAGTAGCCCACCAGGTAGATCCGCCGGCCGTCGGAGATCACCGGCGAGTAGGTGCCGGTCTTGTAGTGGAAGACCTGCTTGCCGGTGCGCATCGAGTAGCCGTTGGTCGAGCCGTTGGTGAACTCGGCGACGTAGACGATGTTGCCGACGGCGGAGAGCGAGCCGACCACCTGCCCGCCCGCCGAGTGCGCCCAGCGCGTTTCGCCGTTCTTCGCGTTGAGCGCGTAGATGTTGCCGTCGAAGGAACCGATGTAGACGGTCGGCGGGGTGTTGTCGGTGGTCGCCACGGTCGGGCCGGAGTAGACGTAGCCGCCGGTCGAGTGGGTCCAGGCGAGGGCGCCGGTCTTCTGGTCGTAGCTGTAGACGCGGCCGTCGTTGTTGCCAGCGTAGACGCGGCCGAAGGCGACCGCCGGGGTCGAGTAGAACTCGCCGCCGCTGACCCCGGTCCCGAGCGAGCCGCTCTGCCAGATCAGCTTGCCGTCGGAGGCGCGCACCGCGTTCATGTCGCCGCCGTAGTCACCGACGAAGAGCACCCCGTTGCGGTAGGCGGGCGCCGACTTGACCGGACCGGCGAGCTGGGTTTTCCAGCGGATGTTCCCGTTGTGGATGCTGAGCGAGTAGAGATAGTCGTTTTCGCAGCCGAAGTAGACGCTGTTGCCGAGCACCAGCGGCGAGGACTCGGCGCGGCCCGGGAGCACGTGTTTCCAGATGATCTTCCCGGTCGCCGCGTTCAGCTTCACGATGTGGCCGGGGACGAGGTTGACGATGTAGAGGCGGCCTTTGTAGTAGGCGGGCGAGGAGGCGTTCAGGCGGCCGATCCGCCGTTCCCAGAGCACCTTGCCGGTTTCCGCGTCGAGGGCGAAGGCGGTGCCGCTGTTGTTGACCGCGTAGAGGCGGCCGTCGGCATAGACGGGCGGGAACTCGAGCAGCGGCCGCTCGGTGTAGTGCCAGATCAGCTTGAACGGCGGCCGGATCCCCTGCGCCGGCAGGTAACGGGTGCGGGCCGGGTTGAGGCCGAAGATCGGCCAGTTCACCGTCTTCGGCTTGCCGTGCACGGGCTTCGGCGGCGGCTTCGGCTTTTCTGGCTTGAATTCGCGGATCGCGGCTTCGTTGTGGACGTCGGGCGGGCGCTTCAGCAGCTCGTAGCCGACCGCCGCCGCGGCGATCACCAGCACCGCCGCGCCGATCAGCGCGTAGGCGACGCGCCGATGCTCCCGCCACAGCCGGCGCGGGTGGACGAGGAGGGAGAGGGCCGAGCGGAGGCGCTTGATCACTCAGCTACGCCAGCGCTGGGGGTCGGAGTCGGGGACCGGCCGCGCCTCCCCGAGGGCGGCCAGGTGGTCGAGGCAGGCGAGGACGATCTGCAGCAGGAAGCCGGCCGTGCCCGCGGTCAGGTTCTCGGGGCCGGCGATCCCTTCGACGACTTCGAAGGCGGTCGGTTCGGTGGCGGGGGCGAGCTGGGCGCGGACCCGGTCGAGCAGCTCGCCCGCCTGGCGGCGCCCCTCGGCGACCTTCGCGTCGATGTCGCGGAACGGTTTGCCGTGGCCGGGCAGGCAGAGGTCGACCGGGAGCGGCTCGACGACGTCGAGGCTGGCGAGGTATTCGCCGAACGGGTCCGGCGTGTGGCCGTAGTCGAAGAAGAGGACGGTGCGGCCCATCAGGTGGTCGCCGGTGATCATCAGCCGCCGCTCGGGCTGGTGCAGGCAGACGTGGGAGGGCGCGTGGCCGGGGGTCTCGACCACCCTCCAGGCGCCGATGTCGGTCTCCACCTCCACCCCCGGCACGAGGTCGCGGTCCGGCGCCCGGATCCCGTCGATCAGGTCTTCGGCATGGTCGGTGCGCGCCTCCCGGTAGCGGTCGAGGGCGCTCAGCGGCACGCCGCTCATCCGGCCCACCTCGAGCCGCTGTTCGAGCGCCGCCTGGGGATCGTCGGCCTGCAGCCGGATGTGCTCCCACTTCGGGTGCATCCACAGCTCACAACCGGTCTGCTCGCAGATCGATGCGGCGAGCCCGTAGTGATCGGAGTGCGCGTGGGTGCAGACGACCAGCTCCACGTTTTCGACCCCGAACCCGGCCTGCGCCAGCGCGATGTCGAGCATCCGCAGCCGCCCCCGCCCGCCGACCCCGGTGTCGAACAGCACCAGTCCCGCGCCCCGCTGCACCGCCCAGGCGTTCCCGTGCGGCACCCCCGGCCACGGACAGGGCAGCTTCAGCCGCCAGATCCCCGGCTGGATCCGTTCGGTCCGCGGCTTCACCACCTGCGCCTGCGCCATCCGCGAATCCTCTCAGGTGCCCATGCGGCTACGGAGCGTCCCGCGCCCCCCAAGGTTGATGGGCCGAAAACCGCTCCATATCAGCGGTTTTCGCCCCGTCAACCTGGAGCGGCCATGGAAGGCGCACCGAAGCTGTGCACTTCGTCACGGGCTCCCACGCAAGGCGCCCGAACCCCGTCCCCATCCTGAAAACCGCCGGACGGTTGGTGAGTTGACCACACCCCGCAGGGGTCAACTCACCGAGCGGGCCGGGCGCGAGCCCCCGTCCCTACCCCGGCGCCTCGTAGAACTGCATCACGCCGGCGACGGCGAAGCAGAGGGCGCCGGTCAGGGTGCCCCAGTTGGCGATGCCGACCGCGATCATGTCTCCGTCGGCGCGGACGAAGGAGGCGACCGCGGCGACCATGAAGAGGACCGAGCCGAGCTGGTTGGTGAAGACGATCCACCAGCCGAGGCCCTCGCCGCGCAGGCGCCACCAGGAGCCGGAGATGTCGACCATCGCCAGGAAGCCGGAGATGAGGAAGAGCAGGCAGCCGATGATGTCCGGGTTCCAGACCAGGCGGTCCTCCTGGGCCGGGGTCAGGTTGCCGAAGAGCGAGTCGACGAGGTTGACGCCGAAGACGAGGGTGCCGGAGAAGAGGACGGCGGCGGCGAGGAAGTCGACGTTGCTCGGTTCGCGGGCGAACCAGCACCAGCGGTCGCCCGCCCAGGTGCCGTCGCGGCGCCGGTGCGGGGCGTTGATCGCCAGCAGCACCGAGGCATAGCCGCCGGTCGAGAAGAAGACGCCGCCGACCAGGTAGACGACCGCGGCCAGACGCGGGCCGCCGATGTGGGCCTGGGACAGGGCGGCGCCGAGGGCGAAGAGCGAGCCGCCGACCAGGAAGGCCGTGGCGGCGACCGCGTTCGCCCTACGCAGCGCCGAAGATGCCCGGGTCGGGGCCGATGCGGTGGCCGACATCGAGTCGGGCGATCGCCGCCAGGTCGTCTTCGCTCAGCTCGAAGTCGAAGAGGTCGATGTTCTCTGCGATCCGCGCCGGGGTGACCGACTTCGGGATCACCACGTTGCCGAGCTGGAGGTGCCAGCGCAGGATCACCTGGGCGACGGTGCGCGAGTGGTGGGCGGCGATCGTGCCGAGGGTCTCGTCCCCCAGCACCTCGCCCTGCGCCAGCGGGCTCCAGGCCTCGGTGGCGATCCCGTGCGCGGCGTGCCAGGCGCGCAGGTCGGCCTGCTGGAGCAGCGGATGGAGCTCGATCTGGTTGACCGTCGGCATCTGTCCGGCCTCGCGGGACAGGCGCTCGAGGTCCTCCACGCGGAAGTTGGAGACGCCGATCGAGCGCGCGCCGCCCTCCTCGCGGATCCGTTCGAGAGCGCGCCAGCTGTCCAGGTAGCGGTCGCGCGCGGGAACCGGCCAGTGGATCAGGTAGAGGTCGACGTGGCCGGTGTCGAGGTTTTCGAGCGAGCGCTCGAAGGCGGCGAGGGTCGCGTCGAAGCCCTGGTCGGTGTTCCAGACCTTGGTGGTGACGAAGACCTCGTCGCGGTGGACGCCGGAGGCGGCGATCCCGGCGGCGACGCCGCGCTCGTTGCGGTAGGCGGCGGCGGTGTCGAGGTGTCGGTACCCGACCGCCAGCGCCTCCTCGACCGTGCGCTGGGTGTCCTCGGGCGGGACCTGGAAGACGCCGAGCCCGAGCTGGGGGATCTCGACGCCGTCGCTCAGCCTGACGTTCGGGACGTCGGGCACGGCGCTAGCTGGAGGAGAGGCCGATCGCGATCAGCGGGAAGGAGAGCATGAAGCCCATGAAGGCGCCCATCGCGGCCCCCGACAGGAACGTCGCGCTGTTCGACCGGGCGCCGAGCAGCGCGCCGATGAAGCAGATGAGGGAGGCGAAGCCGACTCCGATCCAGAAGATGGTGGGCATCTCAGCTGGGCACCCTACCGGACGGATAACTGGGGAGGAATCCCCCACCGACCACTGAATTTCCAGCCAGTGGACGAAACGGCGGCCAAGAACTCGAAGCTGATCCTGGCGGCGATGATCTTCGCCGTCGCGATGACCTTCATCGACCAGACGATCGTCGCGATCGCGCTGCCGACGATCCAGGCCGACGTCCACCTGTCGACCACCGGGTCGCAGTGGATCATCAACGGCTACCTGCTCTCGCTGTCGGCGCTCTTCGCCTTCGGCGGGCGCCTCGCCGACATCGCCGGCCACCGCCGCATGGTCGTGATCGGCGTGGTCGTCTTCGCCCTCTCCTCCGCCCTCTGCGGCGCCACCCCGACCGGCTCCGCCGCCGAGGCCTGGCTGATCACCTTCCGCATCGTCCAGGGCGCGGGCGCGGCGATCATGTTCCCGGCCGCCCTGGCGATCGTCCTCGAGTCCTTCCCGGTCGCCGAGCGCGGCCGCGCGATGGCGATCTTCTTCGCGATCGCCGGCGGGCTCACCTCGATCGGGCCGATCGCGGGCGGCTACCTCACCCAGTGGACCTGGCGCTCGATCTTCTGGATCAACATCCCGGTGGCGATCGTCGCCCTCCTCCTCACCTGGCGCGCCAACCCCGCCGACGAGCGCCACCCCGCCCCGCTCGACTATCGCGGCACGGTGCTCGCCTGCGGCGGCATGGGGCTGCTGGTGCTGGGACTGCAGCAGTCGGCGATCTGGGGGTGGAGCGACGTCAAGACCTGGGGCTCGATCGCCCTCGGCCTCGCGATTCTCGCCTGGTTCGTGGTCGACCAGCTGCGCGCGACCAACCCGCTGTTGCGCCTGCGGATCTTCGAGAACCGCGCCTTCGCCGTCGACTGCGTCGTCCTCTTCTTCCTGATGATCGCCTTCGTGCCGCTCTTCTTCTTCGCCAGCGAGTACGCGCAGATCTCGCTCGGCGAAACCGCCGCCGAAACCGGCCTCTACCTGCTGATCTTCTTCGCCGGGTTCGCCACCGCCAGCCAGTGGGGCGGCAAGATGCTCGACCGGATCGGGGCGCGGCGGCCGGTGGTCCTCGGCTGCGCGGTCGGCGCCGTCGGCTTCTACCTCTGGGGCCGCTCGATGACCCACCTCTCGGTGGGCGAACAGTGGTACTTCATCGTGCTCGCCGGGGCCGGGACCGGGCTGGTCCTCTCCCCCGCCAACACCGACGCGCTCAACCGGGTGCCGCGCAGCCGCTACGGCGAGGCGACCGGGATCACGCAGACGGTGCGGAACTTCGGCTCGAGCCTCGGGCTGGCGATCCTCGGCTCGCTGCTGATCACCCAGAACCGGTCGAACCTGGAGAGCATCCTCGGCGCCAAGGGGGTGCCGAAGGGGAAGGCCGACGCGGTCGCCGGGTGTGTGTCGCAGGGCGAAACCGCCTGCCAGGCGGTCGGCCACGCGCTGGGGGCGCGGGCGGGCGAGGTCTTCGGCGCGGTGCCGATCGCCTTCGCCGAAGCGACCCGGGACGTCTTCTACGGGATGGCGATCGCGCTCGCGATCGGCTTCCTCGTGGCGCTGGGATTCATGCCCCGGGGCAAAGTCGAGCCCGGCGACGTGGCCGAGGACGAGACTTCCCCGGCGCAGGCCTGACCGGATAGGTTGCGGGCGTGCGACTGCTCGCCTTCAGCGACCTCCACCGCGATCTGGACCAGGCGGCGCGGCTGGTCGAGATGTCGGCGGACGCCGACGCGGTGATCGGGGCGGGCGATTTCGCCTCCGTGCACGAGGGGCTGGAGGAGACGATCGGGGCGCTGGCGCCGATCGAGGCGCCGACGATCCTCGTCCCCGGCAACAACGAGACCGCGGACGCCTTGCGCGGCGCGGCGGCCGGGTGGGCGGCGGCGACGGTGCTGCACGGGGAGGGGACGACGATCGAGGGGGTCGAGTTCTTCGGCCTCGGCGCGGGCGTCCCGACCACGCCCTGGGACTGGAGCTTCGACCTCTCCGAAGAGGAGGCGGCGGCGGCGCTCGCGCCCGCGCCCACGGGATGCGTCCTGGTCCTCCACTCGCCGCCCTTCGGGCACTGCGACGGCGCCGACCCCGACACGCACTTCGGCAGCCGGGCGGAGCTCGCGGCGATCGAGGAGAAGCGCCCGCGGCTGGTCGTCTGCGGCCACATCCACGAGGCCTGGGGATGCGAGAGCAGGATCGGCGAGACGCCGCTGCGCAATCTCGGTCCGAGCGGCACCTGGATCGAGGTCTAGTGGCGGACGCCGGCGGAGGAGCGGCCTCCGCCGCAGGTGGCGGCGGCGGGACCTCGCCGGCCCGCGCGGGCCTGGTGCTGGCGACGCTGATCGGCGTCGCCGCGGTCGCCAACCTGAACCTGGCGGTGGCGAACGTCGCCCTGCCGGACATCGGCAAGCACTTCAACGCCGGGCAGACGATGGTCGACCTGATCGCGGTCGGCTACTCGCTCGGGCTGGCGGCGTCGGTCCTCTACCTCGGCGCGATCGGCGACCGCTACGGGCGCAAGACCCTGCTGGTGCTGGGGATGGGGCTGACGATCCCAGCCTCGATCCTCGCCGCGTTGGCGCCCTCGGCGACCGTCCTCTTCATCGCCCGCGTCTTCGGCGGCGTCTCCGCCGGGATGGCCTACCCGACCACGCTGGCGCTGATCACGGCGCTCTGGTCGGGGGCCGCGCGGACCAGGTCGATCGCGCTCTGGAGCGCGCTCGGCGGCGGCGTCTCGGCGCTCGGGCCGCTGGTCGCCGGGGCGCTGCTGGAACACTTCTCCTGGTCGTCGGTCTTCGTCATCAGCGCGCCGCTCGCCGCGATCGCCCTCGTCCTCGCCTGGCGCTTCGTCCCCGCCCACGTCAACGAGACGACCGAGCCGGTCGACCACCTCGGCGGCATCCTCTCGATCGCCCTCGTCGCCGCGCTGGTGCTGGCGATCAACCTGGCGCCGGAACCCGGGAAAGGGATGACCGCGGTGATCCTCGGCATCGTCGCGCTCGCCGCCGCGGGGGCGTTCGTGCTGCGCCAGCGCCGGGTCGCCAACCCGCTGTACGACCTGCACGTGGCGGCGCGGCCGACCTTCTGGGTGGCGGCGCTGGCCGGGATCATCGTCTTCGGCTCGCTGATGGGGGCGATGTTCATCGGCCAGCAGTTCGTCCAGAACGTGCTCGGCTACACGACCCTCCAGGCGGGGCTCGCGATCCTCCCGGGGGCGATCGGGATGATCGTCGTCGCGCCCCGCTCGGCGAAGCTGGTCGAGAGCCACGGCGCCCGCTTCACCCTGCTGGTCGGGTTCGTCTTCTGCCTGTTCGCCTTCTTCGTCATGTTCCTGCTCTGGGAAGAGGGCGCCTCCTACTTCCCGGTCGGGCTCGGCTTCCTGCTGATGGGGATCGGGGTCGGCTTCGCCGGGACGCCCGCCTCGCGCTCGCTGACCGGCTCGGTGCCGGTGCGGCGGGCGGGGATGGCGTCGGGGACCGCCGACCTGCAGCGCGACCTCGGCGGCGCGATCATGCAGTCGATCTTCGGCGCCCTGCTGACCGCGGGCTACGCCAAGTCCTTCGCCGAACAGATCGCCGCCTCCCCGAACGCGGCGCAGGTCAGCGAAAACGTGCAGAACGAGCTGACCAAGTCCTTCTCGAGCGCCGCGATCACCGCCCAGCGGTACCCCGAATACGCCGAAGCGATCACCGCCGCCGCCCGCAAGTCCTTCCTCGACGGCGGCGACTGGACCTACGCCGCCGGCATGATCGCCGTCGCCACCGGCATCTGCGTCGTCTTCTTCCTCTTCCCCCGCCACAAGGACGAACTGGCGCTGCTCGAGCGCTACCACGCCGAAGACGCCTGACGGCGCCCGTCGGGGAGGTCCGATGGACCCTGAGCGAACCTCCCGCAGTTCGTGAGCGAAGGGTCCGTCGGACCTCCCCTCGCTAGGCTCGTGAAGTGGAGGCAAACTCGTCCGCGGGCGTCTCATTCTCGAGTTCGGCGGGCCGCTGGCTGCTCGCGGTCACGATCGCCGGCTCGGGGATGGCATTCCTCGACAGCACCGTGGTCAACGTGGCGCTGCCGAAGATCGGCGAGGACCTGCACGCGTCGACCAGCTCGCTGCAGTGGATCATCAACGGGTACCTGCTGACGCTCGCCTCGCTGATCCTGCTCGGCGGCAGCCTCGGTGACCGGCTCGGGCGGCGGCGCGTGTTCCAGGCCGGGGTGGCGATCTTCACGCTCGCCTCGGCGCTCTGCGCGGCGGCGCCGAACGTCGAGCTGCTGATCTTCGCGCGACTGGTCCAGGGGATCGGCGGGGCGCTCCTGACGCCGGGAAGCCTGGCGATCATCGAGGCCAGCTTCCGGCCCGAAGACCGGGCGCGGGCGATCGGCGCCTGGTCGGGGCTCGGCGGGGTCGCGACCGCGCTCGGGCCGCTGCTCGGCGGCTGGCTGATCGGGGCGATCTCCTGGCGCGCGATCTTCCTCATCAACCTGCCGCTCGGCGTCTTCGTCATCTGGTCGGCGGCCCGCTACGTGCCCGAGACGCGGGACCCGAGCGCGACCGGGAAGCTCGACATCTGGGGCGCGGTGCTGGCCGCGGTCGGGCTCGGCGGGACGACCTATGCGCTGATCGAGGCGCCCGAAGGCGGCCGCGGGGCGGCGGTCGCGATCACCGCGGTGGTCGGCGTCGCCGCGCTGGTCGCCTTCTTCGTCCAGGAGCGGCGGGTGGCCAACCCGATGCTGCCGCTGTCGATCTTCCGCTCGCGCCAGTTCAGCGCCGCCAACGCGGTCACCTTCGTCGTCTACGCGGCGCTCGGCGTCGTCTTCTTCCTGCTGGTGAGCTTCCTGCAGATCTCGATGGGGTACTCGCCGATCGCGGCCGGCTCGGCCTCGCTGCCGGTGACGGCGCTGATGCTGGCCGGCTCGGCGCGGGCGGGGGCGCTGGCGGAGAGGATCGGGCCGCGGATCCCGCTCACGCTCGGGCCCCTGATCATCGCCGCCGGCCTGCTGCTGATGCTGCGGATCGACCCCGGCGACAGCTACGTCACCTCGGTTCTGCCGGCGGTGGTGGTCTTCGGCCTCGGCCTCACCCTGGTCGTCGCGCCGGTGACGGCGACGGTGATGGCGGCTGCCGACTCGGCCAACTCGGGGATCGCCTCCGGCGTCAACAACGCCGTGGCGCGGGTCGCGGGCCTGCTGGCGGTCGCGGTGGTCCCGGTCGCCGCGGGCATCACCGGCGACAAGTTCTACGACCCGGCCCATATGACCCACGGCTTCCACGTCGGCATGGCGATCTGCGCCGGCCTCTCCGCCCTCGGCGCGATCATCGCCTGGACCACGATCTCCCCCGACGTCCTCCACGCCGAGCCGGAGCCCGACGGCGCCCCCGAGCCCGCCGAGGACTACAGCTGCGGCGTCGGCGCCCCCACCCTGCGCCCCGGCCGCGAACCGGTGCAGGGGCTTGATGGCTGAGCCCGCGGTCCGGCGCCGGCCGGCGCCCGGCGGCGCGCCTTGGTCTGCATCCGCCCGGGGCGCCTGCGGGGTCCTCGGTTGGCTGTTCCTTTTGCCGGAGGGGTCGGCAAAAGGAACAGCTGGCGACCCACCTCCCCGGTGAGTTCGCACTTATCCACGCTATGTGTGGGTAACTGCGAACGCACCGGGGGTGGTCCCCGTTCCGTGGTTAGAAACTTCGCCCATGTCGAAGAAACTCGCCACGGAAGGCGGGGTTCCCTGATCCCGGCACAGACCCAGGCGCGCCCGTCGCCCTCATAACCAGCCATAGCATGAGGGGGACGGGCGCGCCGACGGGCGTCAGCCGGGGGGCGCCCCGAAGTGACGCTAGATCGTCAGCCCGCCGTCCACCGGGACGGTCGCCCCGGTGATGCCGGAGCCGCCGGGGCCGAGGAGGAAGGCGATCGTGGCGGCGACCTCGGCGGGGTCGAGGAGGCGTTCGAGGGGCTGGCGGGGAGCGAAGTCGCGCGGCGAGGGGAGGTCGAAGAGGCGGGCGGACTCGGCGAGGAGCGGGGTGTCGGTCGAGCCGGGGGCGACGGCGTTGGCGGTGACGCCGCTGCCGTGGAGGTCGGCGGCGAGGCCGCGGACGAAGGCCTCGACCCCGGCCTTGGTGGCGGCGTAGGCGGCGAGGCCGGGCATCCCGCGGGTGGCGCCCGCGGAGCTGACCGCGACGAAGCGGCCGGAGCGCGGGCGCGGTCGTCCCAACAAGGCGGGGACGACCAGCTGGGCGGCGAGGATCACCGCTTCGAGATTGAGCGCGAGCAGAGCGCGCTGCTGGTCGGCGGGGAGTTCCCAGGCCGGGATGCCGCCGGCGATCACTCCGGCGCAGGCGACGAAGGCGTCGAGGTCGCCCCAGGCTTCGGCGCCCTCGACCGCCGCGGCCAGCGCCTCGCGGTCGCTCGCGTCGGCGACCACGGCGCGCGCCACGTCGTCCCTCCCGGCGCGCTCCGCGGCGGCGGCGACCGCGGCCTCGAGGTCCCGCTCCGTGGCCATCGCGTAGGGGAGGCGGCGATCGGCGCCGCAGCGGTCCACCGCGACGACGCTCCATCCCTCGGCCGCGAGCGCCCCCACCGTCGCCGCGCCGATCCCGCGCCCGGCCCCGGTGACGATCGCGACGCGCCGGTTCACCGCGGCCCGCCGCCCAGCCGGTTGATGGGCCGAAAACTGGACATATGGGCAGGTTTTTCGGCCCATCAACGTTCGGGGCGCGCGGCGGGGCGCGGGGCGTCGGGTTCGGTGACGCTGAAGCGCGGCGCCGGGGCCGGCTGCGGCATGCCGCCGACGTCGAGGAAGACGCCGCGGTCGCGGTTGTGGCCGTCCGCGCGCGCCTCGCGCATCGAGAGGACCGGGGCGACGCAACAGTCGGAGTCGGCGAAGAGCTCGTGCCAGGCGTCGCGCGGGCGCTCCGCGAACTTCGCCGTCAGGCGGGCGCGGATCGCGGGCCAGGTCGCCGGGTCGAGGTGGTTGGCGAGCTCGGGGTCGTCGGCCATCCCCAGCGCCTCCAGCAGCGCCCGGTAGAACTGCGGCTCGAGCGCCCCCACCGCGACCCAGCCGCCGTCGGCGCAGCGGTAGGTGTCGTAGAAGGGCGCGCCGCCGTCGAGCAGGTTGACGCCGCGCTCGTCGCGCCAGGCGCCGAGCTCGAGGAAGCCGTGGAGGATCCCGGTGACCGAGGCGGCGCCGTCGACGATCGCCGCGTCGACCACCTGCCCCACCCCGCCTGCCCGCGCGTGGAGCAGCGCGCCGAGCACGCCGATCACGAGGTAGGTGGCGCCGGCGCCGAAGTCGCCGAGGAGGTTGACCGGCGGCACCGGCTTGCGGTCCGGCTCGCCGACCGTGTGGAGGGCCCCGGAGATCGCCAGGTAGGTGATGTCGTGACCGGCGGTGTGGGCGTAGCGGCCGCTCTGGCCCCAGCCGGTCATCCGCCCGTAGACCAGCGCCGGGTTGCGCCCGAGGCACGCCTCGGGCCCGAGCCCGAGCCGCTCCATCACCCCGGGCCGGAAGCCCTCGACCAGCACCTCGGCCTCGGTGGCGAGCGCCAGCACCTCCTCCACCCCGCCCGGCGCCTTCAGGTCCACCTCGCGCGCGATCCGGCCGCGGTCGAGCACCGGCGAGGCGCCCCAGGCGAGCCCGTCCCCCGCGGGCCGTTCGATCCGCGTCACCTCGGCCCCGAGATCGGCGAGCATCATCCCGGCGAAGGAGATCGGCCCGATCCCGGCCATCTCCACCACCTTCACCCCCTGCAGCGGCCCCATCGGGTGAGCCTAGAGCGCCGCGCTATCCCGCCATCGCCCGCGCGATGACCAGCCGCTGGATCTCCTGCGTCCCCTCGTAGATCTGGGTGATCTTGGCGTCGCGCATCATCCGCTCGACCGGGTACTCGTTGACGTAGCCGTAGCCGCCGAGGACCTGGACCGCCTCGACCGTCACGCGCATCGCGTTGTCGCCGGCGATCAGCTTCGCCATCGAGGTGTACTTGGGGAGGTCGGCGGGGCGCGGGGAACGGTCGGCCATCGCGCAGGCCTTGTAGAGGAGCTCGCGGGCGGCGGCGGTGCCGGCCTCCATGTCGGCGAGCTTGAACTGGATGCCCTGGAGGTTGTTGATCGGCCTGCCGAAGGCGATCCGCTCCTTCGCGTAGGCGTTGGCGAAGTCGGTGGCGCCCTGGGCGATGCCGACCGCCTGGGCGGCGGCGCCGAGGCGGGTGCGCTCGAGCGTGCCGAGCGCGATCTGGAGGCCCTTGCCCTCCTCGCCGATCAGGTTCTCGTGCGGGACGCGGACGTCGGTGAAGGAGGGCGAGCCGGTCGGGCTGCCCTTGATCCCCAGCTTGTGCTCGAGCGCGCCGGGGTCGAAGCCCTCCCGGTCGGCCTCGACGATGAAGGCCGAGGTGCGCCGGTTCTCGCGGTCGGTGGAGGCGAAGACGCAATAGAAGTCGGCGACCCCGGCGTTGGTGATCCAGGCCTTCTGCCCGTTGATCACCCACTCGTCGCCGTCGCGGACCGCGGTGGTGCGCATCGCCGCCGGGTCGGAGCCCGCCTCGGGCTCCGACAGCGCGAAGGCCGGCGACCACTCGCCGGTGGCGCAGCGCGGCAGGAAGCGCTCTTTCTGCTCGTCGGAGCCGAACAGCTGGATCGGCAGCGTGCCCAGCTCCTGGATCATCAGGATCAAGGCCGAGGACGCGCACGCCTTGGCGATCTCCTCGACCGCGATCTGCAGCATCAGCGTGCCGGTCCCGGTGCCGCCGTAGGCCTCGGCGAAGGGCAGCCCGAGGATGTCCTGCTCGCCGAGCAGCTCGCGGATGTCGCGCGGGTAGGCGGCGTCGCGGTCGATGTCGGCGGCGCGGGGGGCGATCCGCTCGGTCGCGATCCGCCGGACCAGTTCGCGGAAGTCGACCATCTCCTGGGGGATGTCGTAGAGGCCGGTGGCGGGGTCGGTGCTCATCTGCACTCCTCCTAGGGTCGCCGCGGGAACTTGCTGAAGTCGGGGCGGCGCTTCTCCTTGTAGGCCTCGCGGCCCTCCTTGGCCTCCTCGGCGCCGTAGAAGAGGAGGTTGGTGTCGTGGGCGAGCTGCTGGATACCTGCGTAGCCGTCCTCGTGGGCGTTGAAGCTCGCCTTCACCAGGCGCAGCGCGAACGGCGAGAGGGCGAGCATCTCCCGGCACCAGGAGACGGTCTCGACCTCGAGGTCGGCGAGCGGCACGACCGTGTTGACGAGGCCCATGTCGAGCGCCTGCGCCGCGTCGTACTGGCGGCAGAGCATCCAGATCTCCTTCGCCTTCTTCGGCCCGACCAGGTCGCGCAGCAGCGAGGCGCCGAAGCCGCCGTCCCAGGAGCCGACCCGCGGGCCGGTCTGGCCGAAGCGGGCGTTGTCGGCGGCGATCGTCATGTCGCAGCAGACGTGCAGCACGTGGCCGCCGCCGACCGCGTATCCCGCCACCATCGCGACGATCGGCTTCGGCAGCCGGCGCATCTGCACCTGCAGGTCGGTGACGTGGAAGCGGCCGACGCCGCCGCCCTCCGACATGTAGCCGGTGTCCCCGCGGACGTTCTGGTCGCCGCCCGAACAGAAGGCGAGATCGCCCTCGCCGGTGAAGACGATGACGCCGACCTCGAGGTCCTCGCGGGCGGCCTCGAAGGCGCGCGAGAGCTCGATCAGCGTCTGCGGGCGGAAGGCGTTGCGGACCTGTGGGCGGGCGATCGTGATCTTCGCGATCCCGTCGCCGCTCAGCTCGTAGCGGATGTCCTCGAAGTCGCCGGGGCCGGCGATCCACTCCGCCCCGGGCCGCTGCACGGAATCACTCGCCATCGGCGCGGCACCCTATTCGACTCGCCCGGTCCACAGATAGGAGGAATACCACGTAACTCGAGGAGGCGGACCTACGGGGCGAAGTCGCCGGCACCGGCGCGCAGGTTGCGGAGGGTCGCGGAGAGGGCCTCGAGGTCGGCGTCGCGCAGCGGCTCGGTGCCGAAGCGCGCTCCGTTCAGGACCGCGGTGGCGCGCTCCGCGGCGTCGCGCCCGGCCCCGGTGATCTCGGCGAGGACGGCCCGGCGGTCGGACTCGTGCGGAGTGCGGCGCACGAGCCCCGCCTTCTCCAGCCCGTCGAGGGAGTTGGTGATGCTGGTGCGGTGGACCTGGAGGCGCTCGCCGATCTTGCCGACCGGCAGCGAGCCGCGGCTGGAGAAGTGGAGCAGCATCAACACCTCGTAGCGGGGGAAGGTGAGGTCGAACGGCTCGAGCAGGTCGTTCAGCCGCGCCATCAGGATCTGGTGGACGCGCATGATCGAGGTGACCGCGACCATCGGCGGCGCCACCTCCTCCGGCCAGCGCTCGAGCCAGTGGCGGCGGGCCTCCTCGATCGGGTCGAAGGGAAGCTGTCCTCGGTCGGCCACGGGCGCAGTCTTCCACGCGGGTCAGCGCAGGAGGCCGTCGAGGGCCGCGGCGGCGGCGACCGCGACCAGGCCGCGGCCGGCTTCTTCGAGCATCGCGGCGCGCCGCGCCGCCACCCGGTCGACGAGCTTGAAGTGGACCGGGTCGGCGATCGGCGCGGAGCCCGGTTCGGGGCCGGTGGAGCTTGCTTGCGCGGCGGCTTCCGCCGGTTCGAAGGGTTCGCGGGAGGCGCTCAGTTCGCCTTCGGCTTCGCCGTTGCGGCCTTCCTGGCCGGGCGGGATCGCGCCTTCGTTGGCGCCGCTCGCGACCGGCGCGTTCGGTTCCCCGGCGAGGCAGCGGTCGATCCCTGCGGCAATCAGCCTCGCCCGCGCTTCGGCGCCCGCTTCGATCGGGTGAAGGTTGTCGGACTGCATCAGCTGCGGGTGGGTGTGGACGAAGCCCGCCCAGTCCGGGGTCTGGGTGCCGGGGCGGGAGGCGGCGAATTCGGCGACCACCCGATTCTTGCCGGCGTTGTCGACGCCGTTCACGGTGAAGCCGTGGATCGTCGGCACCACGATGCACCGATTGCCGACGATCTGCGCGACCTTCTTCAAATTTTCCGCCAAGATCTGTGGATATTCGGGGTCGTCGTTGGTCCCCGCGTCGAACACGATCACCGAGTCGGAGGGTTCGTAGCTTTCTTGGAACAGGTCGAAGATCTGGTAGCTGTTGGAGCCGCCGACCGCGTTGACCGTGATCGGCACACCGGGGAGGAAATGCTGCAGGTAGGGAGAGGTGAGTTCCTCGAGGCTGTCGCCGACGACCAGGACGCGCCCCTGGCCCGCGGCCGCATGCGCGGCGGGCGCGAGGGCCCCCACGGCGAGCAAGGCGACGACCAGCGCCGCGACGATCTCCCTGCGTTTCGGCATCGCCGCGGGTTGTACCGCACCTGGGCCGGGATGGCGGCGATCGGCACACTTTTGGCACTCGCAGCTTGCGGGGGCGGCGGTTCGAGCACCCCGTCGACGTCCGCGAAGACCCCGTCGGCGAAGGTGAGATCGGCGGGGACGAAGCCCGTCGTGGTCACGCCCGCCGATCCCCAGAAGAGCGCCTGCCAGGCGCGGCTCGGCAACTTCCTCGCCCGCATGGACGACCTCCGCCAGTCCCTTCTCGCGGGGCTCAGCTACTCCGAATACGTCGTCCGGGTGCGGGCGATCGGCGACGCCTACGCGGCCCTCCCCGTCGACAGGCTGGGGGCCTCCTGCGTCACCGGCCCGGCCGCCGATGCCGAGGCGGCGTTCAACCAGTACCTGCGCGCGGCCAACGCCTGGGGCGAATGCGCCGGCACCGCGGGCTGCTCGGCGAGCGAGGTCGAAGGCCGCCTGCAGCGCCGCTGGCGGATCGCCTCGAAGGACCTCGACGCCGCCGAGCGCGGCGGCGGATAGGCTTCGCGCCCGCCTCGCCAGGACGCCGACCCGGTTCGGGGCGCCCTCACTAAGCTTGCCGCGATGAACGCCCCCGAGATCCTCTGGCGCCCCACCGCCGCCGCGGTCGAGTCCTCCAACCTGACCGCCTACGTCGACTGGCTGCGGGCCGGGCGCGGCGTCGACGTCACCACCTACCCGGAGCTCTGGCGCTGGTCGGTGGACGACCTCGAGGCCTTCTGGAACTCGATCTTCGACCACTTCGGGGTCGAGTACGACGGCGAGCGCACCGTCGCCCTCGCCGCGCGGGAGATGCCGGGCGCGGTGTGGTTCCCCGGCGTGCGCCTGAACTGGGCCGAGCGCGCCTTCGCCGGCAAGGCCGACGAGGCGGTGGCGATCCTCCACTCCTCCGAGCTCAGGGAGTTGGAGGAGGTCACCTGGGGCGAGCTGCGGGGGAAGGTGGCGGCCTGCGCCGCGGGCCTGCGCTCCCTCGGGGTGGGGGAGGGCGACCGCGTCGTCGCCTACCTGCCGAACATCCTGGAGGCGACGGTCGCCTTCCTCGCGGTCGCCTCGATCGGCGCGATCTGGTCCTCGGCCTCGCCCGACTTCGGCGCCGGCTCGCTGATCGACCGCTTCGCCCAGATCGGGCCGAAGGTGCTGATCTGCGTCGACGGCTACCGCTACGGCGGCAAGGACTTCGACCGCACCGGGGTGGTGGCGCGGCTGCGGGAGGCGATGCCCTCGCTCGAGCACACGGTGCTCCTCCCCTACCTCGACCCCGAGGCCTCGCTCGAGGGCGCGCTCGCCTGGGCGGACCTCCTCGCCCGCGGCGAGGGATCGGAGCTCACCTTCACCCGCGTCCCCTTCGACCACCCGCTCTGGGTCCTCTACTCCTCCGGCACCACCGGGCTGCCGAAGGCGATCGTCCAGGGCCAGGGCGGGATCCTCGTCGAGCAGCTGAAGACGATGCACCTCCACACCGACGCGCGGCCCGGCGACCGCCTCTTCTGGTTCACCACCACCGGCTGGATGATGTGGAACTACATCGTCTCGGGCCTGCTCACCGAGGCGGCGATCGTCCTCCACGACGGCAACCCCGGGTACCCGGACATGGGCGTCCTCTGGGACCTCGCCGAGCGCGCCGGGGTGACGATGTTCGGCACCTCGGCCGCCTGGATCTCGGCCTGCATGAAGGCGGGGGTGGAGCCGGGCAGGGGGCGCGACCTCTCCCGCCTGCGCGCGGTCGGCTCGACCGGCTCGCCGCTCTCCCCGGAGGGCTTCGACTGGGTCTACGAGCACGTCGGCTCCGACACCTGGCTCTTCTCGACCTCCGGCGGCACCGACCTCTGCAGCGCCTTCGTCGGCGGCGTGCCGACCCTGCCGGTCTACCGCGGCGAGCTGCAGGCGCGGGCGCTGGGGGCCGCGGTGGAGGCCTGGGACCCCGAGGGCCGACCGCTGGTCGGCGAGGTCGGCGAGCTCGTGATCACCGCGCCGATGCCCTCGATGCCACTCTTCCTCTGGGGCGACGCCGACCGCTCGCGCTACCGCGAGTCCTACTTCGAGATGTTCCCCGGCACCTGGCGCCACGGCGACTGGATCGAGATCACCGACCGCGGCACCGCGATCATCCACGGGCGCTCGGACTCGACCATCAACCGCGGCGGCATCCGCATCGGCACGGCCGAGATCTACCGGGCGGTGCTGGAGTCCGACGACGTCGTCGACGCCCTCGTCGTCGACCTGCCGAAGGAGGGGACCGACGGCGTGACCTGGCTCTTCGTCGTCCTCCGCGAGGGTGCCGAGCTCGACGAGGACCTGAAGAAGACCCTCGCCCGCTCGATCCGCGAGCGCACCAGCCCCCGCCACGTCCCCGACCGCGTCACCGCCGTCCCCGCCGTCCCCCGCACCCTCTCGGGCAAGATCGTCGAGGTGCCCGTGAAGCGGGTCCTGATGGGTGCCGATCCGGCCGAGGTGGTGAGCCGCGACTCGCTGGCGAACCCCGAGGCGCTCGACTATTTCGTCGGGCTGGCCGCCGAGCCCGCCTGAGCCCACCGACGAAAAGAGGGCCGCCCCGAAGGACGGCCCTCTCGAATCTGGTGCATGGCAACGTGCCCGTGACATCGCGATCGGGTGGGACAAAGCCCGACCTCCACGCGCACGCCGGTGCCCGGGTTGGATTCCACCGGGCGCCCGAACCAGTGCGGCGCCTAGCGGCCCTGCACCTCCAGAGTCCCTCGAAGCATGTGACTCAAAATAGGACCACCTCCTTTCTCTGGTCTGACGATTGAAGCACACGCCGGCGGCGGCCCCTCGACGCTTGTCTTCGTATCGAGGACAAGCGTCGAGGGTGGCGGCAGGGACGGCGGCCGGATCGCGCTGCCGGTACCGTTCAGGCCGATGCCCGAGCTCCGCTCCCGCACCGTCACCCACGGCCGCAACATGGCGGGCGCCCGGGCGCTGCTCCGCGCCACCGGGGTCGAGCGCGAGGACTTCGGCAAGCCGATCGTCGCGATCGCCAACTCCTTCACCCAGTTCGTCCCCGGCCACACGCACCTGCAACCGGTCGGCGAGGTGGTGGCGGCGGCGGTCCGCGCCGCGGGCGGGGTGCCGCGCGAGTTCGACACGATCGCGGTCGACGACGGCATCGCGATGGGCCACGGCGGGATGCTCTACTCGCTCCCCTCGCGCGACCTGATCTCCGACTCGGTCGAGTACATGGTCAACGCGCACTGCGCCGACGCCCTCGTCTGCATCTCCAACTGCGACAAGATCACGCCGGGGATGCTGAACGCGGCGCTGCGGCTGAACATCCCCACCGTCTTCGTCTCCGGCGGCCCGATGGAGGGCGGGACCGCGGTGCTCGAGGACGGCACCGTGCGCAAGCGCGTCAACCTGATCTCGGCGATCGCCGACGCGGTCGCCTCCGAGGTCTCCGACGACGACATCGCCCGGATCGAGGAGGCGGCCTGCCCGACCTGCGGCTCCTGCTCGGGGATGTTCACCGCCAACTCGATGAACTGCCTGACCGAGGCGCTCGGCGTCGCGCTCCCCGGCAACGGCACGACCCTCGCCACCCACACCGCGCGCAAGGCCTTGTACGAGGACGCCGGGCGCACCGTGGTCGAGCTCTGCGCGCGCTGGTACGACGGCGACGACGAGAGCGTCCTCCCCCGCCGGGTCGCCACCCGGGAGGCGTTCGAGAACGCGATGACCCTCGACATCGCGATGGGCGGCTCGACCAACACCGTGCTCCATCTGCTGGCCGCAGCCCAGGAGGCCGCGGTCGACTTCACGATGGCCGACATCGACGCGCTCTCGCGCCGCGTCCCCTGCATCTGCAAGGTCGCGCCGAACGGCGATTACCTGGTCGAGGACGTCCACCGCGCCGGCGGCATCCCGGCGATCCTCGGCGAGCTCCGCGGCGGCGGGCTGCTGAACGAGGACGTGCACGCCGTCCACTCCGCCTCGCTCGACGCCTGGCTCGAGACCTGGGACGTGCGCGGCGACGGACCCGCCGCGGAGGCCGCGGTCGAGCTCTTCCACGCCGCCCCCGGCTGCCGCCGCTCCGCCACCGCCTTCTCGCAGTCGGAGCGCTGGGAGTCGCTCGACCTCGACCCCGCCGCGGGCTGCGTCCGCGACGTCGCCCACGCCTACTCCGCCGATGGCGGCCTGGCGATCCTCTACGGCAACCTGGCCGAGCGCGGCTGCGTGGTGAAGACCGCGGGCGTCGACGAGTCGATCCTCACCTTCCGCGGCCCGGCGGTCGTGCTCGAGTCCCAGGACGAGGCGGTCGAGGCGATCCTCGGCGGACGGATCGCCGCGGGCGACGTGGTCGTGATCCGCTACGAGGGGCCGAAGGGCGGCCCCGGGATGCAGGAGATGCTCTACCCGACCTCCTACCTGAAGGGGCTCGGGCTCGGGGCGCGGTGTGCGCTCCTCACCGACGGCCGCTTCAGCGGCGGCACCTCGGGGCTCTCGATCGGCCACGTCTCGCCGGAGGCGGCGGCGGGCGGCGCGATCGCCCTGGTCGAGGACGGCGACACGATCGCGATCGACATCCCGGCGCGCTCGATCGAGCTCGAGGTCGAGGACGCGGTGCTGGACGAGCGGCGCGAGGCCCTGCTCGCCGCGGGCGGCTACGCCCCGGCGGCGCGGGAGCGCGTCGTCTCCCCCGCCCTGCGCGCCTACGCGGCGATGGCGACTTCCGCCGACACCGGCGCGGTGCGCGACGTCGACGCGGTCGAGCGCGCGATGGCGGCGGCCGCCAGGCGCGGCGCCGAGCTCCCGGCGCCCTGACGGTAGCTGTTCCTTATGCCGGAATGGTCGGCAAAAGGAACAGCGGGCGAGGGTTCGCTAGGCGACGAGGGCCAGCTCGTGGGTGTCGACGGCGGGGACGAGCTCCTCGACCTCGGCCGGGACCGGGGCCGCTTCGCCGCGGGCGAGCCGGTACAGCTCGACGACCGCGTCGCTGTGGCTGATGCCGTTGCGCTCGGCGACGGGCTCGCCGTCCGCGTAATAAGTGAGGTTCCAGGTCTTCTGCATCTTCATCAACTCCGATGGTGGTTCGAGTTCAGTTCCTCGAGTCACCAACCATGGTGCGGCAGGCGCGAACAGGCGTTTGTGACCGGCCTCACTCGGTGACCGGCGTCACATGGCCTTGCAGGTAAATTTTCAGCGATGCTCGCCGCCCGCGCCGTCGCCGCCTCGATGGAGGACCCGCTCTCCGCCCTCGAGGTGGGCCAGGTCGAGGAGCCGAACGTCCCCGAGGGCTGGGCGCTGGTCACGGTCAAGGCGGTCTCGCTGAACCACCACGACGTCTGGTCGCTGCGCGGCGTCGGCCTGCCCGCGGAGCGCCTGCCGATGATCATCGGCTGCGACGCGGCGGGGATCGACGACCGCGGCACGGAGGTGATCGTCCACGCGGTGATCGGCGACCCGGACTTCCCCGGCGGCGAAATCGTCGACCCGGGGCGGACGCTGCTCTCCGAGCTCCACCCCGGCACGCTCGCCGAGCGGGTCGCGGTGCCGCGCCGCAACCTGATCCCGAAGCCGGAGTCGCTGAGCTTCGAGGAGGCCTGCTGCCTGCCGACCGCCTGGCTCACCGCCTACCGGATGCTCTTCGACCGCTCCGGGCTGCGGCCCGGGCAGACGGTCCTGATCCAGGGCGCCGGCGGCGGCGTCGCCAGCGCCGCGATCGCGCTCGGCGCCGCGGCGGGCTTCCGGGTCTGGGCGACGAGCCGCCAGCAGCGCAAGCGCGACTTCGCGCTCGAGTGCGGCGCGCACGCCGCCTTCGAGTCGGGCGCGCGGCTGCCGGGGAAAGTCGACGCCGTCCTGGAGACGGTCGGCGAGGCGACCTGGGGGCACTCGCTGCGCGCGCTGAGGCCGGGCGGCCGGATCGTCGTCGCCGGCTCGACCAGCGGCTTCGACCCACCCGCCGAGCTGAACCGCGTCTTCTTCAAAGAGCTCGAGGTGGTCGGCTCGACGATGGGGACGCTGGAGGAGCTGCGGCGCCTCGTCGCGCTGCTCGAGGTGAGCGGGGTCCGGCCGCGGATCGACCGGACGCTGCCGCTGGCGGAGGTCGCCACGGGCCTGCGGGCGCTCGCCGAGGGCGACGTGCTCGGAAAGATTGTGATCAAACCGTAGCTCGGAGGTAGTAGGTACATATGCGCGCCATCACGAAGCTCACCGCCGCCCTCGCCCTCGCCGCCATCCTCGCCGCGGGCGCCCTCCTCCCCGCCGCCGCGGGCGCCGCGACCGGTCGCACCGTCGCCGTCACCGCCTCAGCGACCGTCAAGGTGCCGAACGACACCGCCAAGGTCGGCTTCGGGGTGAAGCGCGAACGTTCCACCCGCACCGCGGCCCTGCAGGCGACCGCGGCCGGCCTGCGCCAGGTGATCGCCGCCGCCAAGGCTTTCCCCGGGATCGGCCAAGGGGACGTGCGGACCGGGCGGATCTCGGTGCGCGCGGTGAAGAAGGGCGCCGCCACCCTCTACCGCGCCACCGAGGGCGTCCAGGTCACCCTCCACGAACCGGCGAAGGCGGGCGAACTGATCGCCAAGGGCCTCGCCGCCGGGGCGACCGGGGTGAGCGGCCCGACCTTCACCGTCGGCAACGAAGAAGCGGCGTTCGCCACCGTCCTCGCCGCCGCCTTCACCAAGGCCAAGGAACGGGCCACCATCCTCGCCGCCCAGGCCGGCGCGACGCTCGGCCAGGCGCTGACGATCGAAGAAGGCGAAGGGGAATTCGTCGGCCCTCACCCCTTCAACGCGGCCTCCGAAACGAGCGCCGGCAAGGCCGCCCCGACGCCCCCCACCACCCCCGGCACGTCCCAGGTCAGGGCGACGGTGCACGTGGTCTTCGAACTCCAGTAGCGGCGGGAGCGGGGACGAGCCCCGCCCCGAGCTCAGCAGCGGCGCGCGACGACGCCCGGGGCGAGGGAGCTGCCGCAGGCGCGGGGCGGCAACGGGGTGACGCGGAAGCGGCTCGCGCGGCGGAGGGAGGGGACGCCACGGGCGCGGGCTTCGGTGCGGCTGACGAGGGCGCGGGGGCTGGTCGCCTCGACCCGGGCGGTGGTGGTGAAGGTGCGGTGCTTGCCGCGTCGGAGGTCGGCGAGATGCCGGCAGACCCGCGGCGGCGGGGGTCTTCGCGCCAGGGCAACGAAGATACGGCGGGGGCGCCTCAGACGCCGGCGGCTTCGGCCTCGACCTGGCGGTTCCAGTCGGCCTTGGCCTGGCGCCAGCCTTCGTCGGTGAGGGTGCGCTTCCAGTAGCCGGAGGCGGAGAGGGCCGAGGCGGGGACGGCGCGGTCGAGGACCAGGTGGCGGCGGGCGAGGCGGACGGCGGTGGCCTCGCCGTGGAGGAAGACCTGCGGGGTGCCGGGCGGGAAGTCGAGGGCGGCGATCGCGTCGGCGAGCTGGGCGTCGGCGTCGCCATGGAGCCAGTGGACCTCGAGGTCGCCGGGCGAGGTGAGCTCCAGGTGCTCCTCGGGGCCGTGGACCTGGAGGAAGGCGTGGACCGGGCGGCCGGCGGGGATGCGGGGGAGCGAGGCGGAGATCGCCGGGATGACGCTGGTGTCGCCCGCCAGCAGGTGCCAGTCCGCCTCGGCGTCGGGAGCGTAGCCGCCGCCGGGACCGCGCATCTGCAGCGTGTCGCCGGGAGTGGCCGCGGTCGCCCAGGGCCCGGCGACCCCCTCGTCCCCGTGGACGACGAAGTCGATCGTGAGCAGACGCCGCCCCGCGTCCCACTGGCGCACCGTGTAGGTCCGCACCTTCGCCCGCTCCTCCGCGCCCGCCCCCGCGCGCGGAAACAGAAGCTTCACGTAGCTGTCGCTGAACTCCCCAGGCGCGAACCCCGCGAGCCCCTCCCCACCGAAGACCACCCGGATCACCGTCGGCGTGAGCGGCTCAATCGATTCAACCCGCCCGGTGAAGAGCGGCCTATCCCGCGCCCGCCCCTTGTCACCCATCGCCGGCCTCCACGGGACGAATCGATGGACCCCCGAACGAACCTCCCCGCTGTTCGTGAGCGAGGGGGTCCATCGACTCGTCCCCCCCGGTATGCCCAAGAATCGCGTCAACGAGCAACGGCCAAAGAGCTTCCGGCCGATCGTGCCCCATGTCCTCGACCAGCAGCAGGCGGGCCCCCGGGATCAGCTCGGCGGTCCGCTCACCGCCGTCCGGCGCGATCAGCGTGTCGTCCAACCCGTGGATCACCAGCGTCGGGACGTCGAGCGCCCGCAGCCCGTCGGCGCGCGAGCCGGTCGCCAGGATCGCGGCGAGCTGGCGGCTCACCCCCTGCGGGTAGAAGCAGCGGTCGTAGCCCGCGGCGGCAAGGGCTTCGAGGCGGGTGCGGTCGCCGTAGCGCCGCGACGCCCAGATCATCCCCTTGGCGCCCGAGCTCTCGATGTAGGCGGCGCGCTCGGCCGGCGACGGGGTGAGCAGGGCCTCGAGCGCCTGCGGCGACGGCGCGCCGAACTCGGGCTCGCCGGTCGTCGACATCATCGAGACCAAGGAGAGCAGCCGCTCCGGCCGCTCGATCGCCATCTGCTGGGCGATCATCGCGCCCATCGAGGCGCCGAGCACGTGGGCGCGGTCGATGCCGAGGGCGTCCAGCAGCGCCGCCGCGTCGGTCGCGAGGTCGCTCAAGGTGTAGGGAGCGAGCTCGGCGACCCGGGCGCGATCGCCGGCGCGGGCCGCGGCCAAGAGCGCGTCCATCTCGACCTCCACCCCGTCGAGCTTCGAGGAGAGGCCTGAGTCGCGGTTGTCGAACTCGATCACGAAGCGGCCGCCGGCGGCGAGCATCTCCGAGAACCCCCGCGGCCAGGCGATCAGCTGCGCCCCGTAGCCCATCACCATGAGCAGCGCCGGGTCGGCGGGCGAGCCGACGGTCTCGTAAGCGAGCTCGATTCCTCCGGGCGTCAAGACAGTCGGCACGCGCGCCAATCTCGCAGATCGGGGTGGCGGACGGCGGGCGGGTTTCAGGATGGGGACGAGGTTCGCGGCGCCTGGCGTGGAAGGTCGTGACGAAGTGCGTGGCTTCGGTGCGCCTTCCGTAGACGGGTCCAAGTTGATGGGCCGAAAACCCGTCACATGGTCCGGTTTTCGGCCCATCAACCTGGGCGTGCGCGGGGGGTGACCGGTGGACGGCGGGACGCGCGGACGCTGTCACGGAAGCGTGACGCGGCTCTCGCGCAGCCCTCAGCGCCGCCCGCACGCCAGCAGCACAAGCGCCGCGACGGCGGCAGGGGCCGCGAGCGCCACGGCGGCGCGCTTCGCGTCCTCCTTGTCGAACACGACCGTCGACTCGATCCCGGCCACGGTGCCGACGATCGCAAGGCCCTCGGCGCGGCGCTCGAGGCGGCGGTACTGGAACGGGTACTCGCCGAACGGCGTGCCGATTCGCATGGGTCGGATTCTAGGTCGGGCCCGCTTGGGCGCCGCTGTAGCTTTGAGCCATGCAAGAAGTTCGTGTGGTTCGCGCCGAACCGTTCCAAGATATCGACGATCCTGTGATCTTCCCGCGCCTCTCGGAGGCGAAGCTCGCGTGGCTGGAGAAGAAGAAGGGCGGCGAGCGCCGCTCGTTCGGGCCGGGCGAGGTCCTCTACGAGCACGCCGTGCGCGACGCGCCGTTCTTCGTCCTCCTCGGCGGTAGGGTCGAGTTCGTCGACCGCAAGCCGGGCAAGGACGTGTACGTGGGGGCCGCGGGCCCCGGCACCTACATCGGCGACATCGCCGCCTTTACCGGCGAGCCGACGATCAGCGCCGCGGTGGCGGCCGAGCCGACCGAGGCGCTCGTCTTCGAGCGCGAGGCGCTCCGCCGCATGGTCGCCGACTGGCCCGAGTTCGGCGAACAGGTCTTCCGCACCCTGCTCGCCCGGCGCGCCCGCGCCGAAGAGATGGGCTTCGGGGTGATGCGCCTGATCGCTCCGCAGGCGTCCCGCCGCGCCTTCGAAGTGCGCGACCTGCTGGAGCGCAACCTCCTCCCGGTGCGCTGGTATGACGTCGACAACGACCCGGAGAGCCAGGAGATGCTCGACTGGCTCGAGATACCGCGCGAGGAAACGCCGGTGCTCGTGCACGCCCGGCAGGTGCTGCGCAACCCGTCCCCGGCGCAGGTGGCGCGCGGGCTCGGGCTGCGGGCCGAGGTCGACGGCGAGCGCTTCGATCTGGTCGTGCTCGGCGCCGGGCCCGCCGGGCTGGCGGCGGCTGTGTACGGGGGCTCGGAGGGGCTGCGGACGCTCGTGGTCGAGTCCTGGGCGCCCGGCGGCCAGGCCGGGACGAGCACCCGGATCGAGAACTACCTCGGCTTCCCGACCGGGATCGGCGGCCGCGAGCTGACCACCAAAGCGACCCTGCAGGCGCGCCGCTTCGACGCCGTCCTCTCCAGCTACCACCGCGCGACCGAGCTCGCCGACGGCCCGGAAGGGCTGGTGCGGATCGACCTCGACGACGGCCAGCACGTGCTGGCGCGCTCGCTGGTGATGGCGACCGGGGCGCGCTGGCGCGAGCTGCGCGCCGAGGGGGTCGACCGCTTCCGCGGCGCCGGCGTCTACCACGCGGCGATGCCGACCGACGCCGAACGGGCGCGCGACAAAGACGTGATCGTGATCGGCGGCGGCAACTCGGCCGGGCAGGCGGCGGTCGCCCTCTCCCGCCAAGCGCGCAGCGTGCGGGTGATCGTGCGCGGGCAGGGGCTGAAGTCGACGATGTCGCGCTACCTGGTGGACCGGGTGGAGCGCTCGCCGCGGATCGAGGTCCTGACCGAGACCGAGGTCGTCGCCCTGCACGGCGGCGCGGTGGTCGAATCGGTGACCCTGCAGTCGAGCGACGGCGCGCGCCGCGACGTCGACACCAGCGCCGTCTACGTGATGATCGGCGCCGACCCCTGCACCGAGGTGTCCGACGGCATGCTGGCGACCGACGACGCGGGCTTCCTCCTCTGCGGCGAGGGCGCCCACCATTGCGAGGGCCACATGGCCTGGCCGCTCGTCGACCGCGAGCCGGCGCTGCTGGAGACCGTGCGCCCCGGCGTCTTCGCCGCGGGCGACGTGCGGGCCGGAGCGTCGAACCGGGTCGCGGGCGCGGTCGGCGACGGCGCCCTCGTGGTTCGCTTCGCCCACGAGCTCCTCTCCGACACGACCCCCGCCGGCGTCGGCGCGCCGGGCTAGGCGGGTGGCAGCCGCCCGTCGGCGCGCCCGTCCCACCCTCACTTCGGCGGCTATGAGGGCGGGGCGGGCGCGCCTCGTGCGTGTCTGGTGACGGAGAGGGCACGGGGCCTCGACACACGTGGCCGGCCGGGCCTGGCGCGTTCGCACTTATCGACAACTGTTGTGGCCAACTGCGAACGCACCGGCTTGGCGCAGGCCAAGGCGCGGCCATCCCCCTCATAACCAGCCGAAGCATGAGGGGGATGGCTGCGCGGCCGGGCGCCAGCCGACCGAACTACGCTCGCTCGAGGACCACGACCGGGATCGGGCGGTCGGTGCGCTGCTGGTAGGCGTCGTAGTCCGGCCAGGATTCGGCCATCTTCTGCCACATTCGCGGCTGCTCCTCGGCGGTGGCGGTGCGGGCGCGGGCGCGGAAGCGGTCGCCTTTGACCTGGGCTTCGATCTCCGGCTCCGCCTCGAGGTTGCGGAACCAGGCCGGCGGTGCCGGGGAGCCGCCGTTGGAGGCGACGATCAGGTAGTCCTCGCCGTCGGGCTCGAAGATCAGCGGGGTCGCCCGGCCCTCACCGGACTTCCACCCCTTGGTGAAGAGCAACAGGATCTTCGTCCCGTTGCGCCATTCGTAGCCTTCCTCGCCGTCGGTGTCGAGGTAGTGCCGGACGTGGTTCTGGCCGAAAAGGTCCTCGGAGGCAGTCATGCGACAAGGCTACCCCCCGGCCGCCGCGGGCCGGCCGGGCTACTCGACCTCGGGGAACTCGATCAGCTTGCGCGACGGCGCCCCGGGGCGGAGCTTCGAGGCGCCGTCGGGGCGCAGCCCGTCGAGGACGATGCCGAGGTAGCGCTTCCAGAGGTCGGCGCGCAGGCCGGGAAAGGGGAGTTCGCCGAGCGAGGCGACGGCCGCCATCAGGAACATCAGGTCCTGGCCCGCGACGTCCTCCCGCATGACGCCCGCCTTCTGGGCGCGGCGGACCAGCTGCGAGGTGAGATCGAGGACGCGGCCGCGCGCGTCGGCGAGGGCGGGCGAGGCCATGCAGCGCTCCTTGGCCGCGCCGGACATCCCGTGGTCGTCGGCGGCGCGCTCCGCCATCCCCGACAGGAAGCGTTCGACCCCCCGCCAGGGGTCCTCCTCTTCGAGACAGGACGAGGCGAGCTCGGCGGACTGCTCGAACTGCACGGCGATGATCGCCGTGATCAGGTCGTCCTTGGTCGGGAAGCGGCGGAAGAGGGTCGCCTCGCCGACCCCGGCGCGGGCGGCGATCTCCGCCGTCGACGCCTCCAGGCCGCGCTCGGCGAAGACCTCGGTCGCGGCGGCGACGATCCGCTCCCGGTTGCGCGCCGCGTCGGCGCGAAGGGCCGTTGCGCTCTCCGCCGCTGCCATGGCTCGAAGCCTAACCCGCGCGTCCACCGGTGCGGCGGCGCCCCGACGCTTGTCCGCGTATCGAAGACAAGCGTCGGGGGTCAGACCGCGACCGCGCCGGAGACTTCGCCGGACTCGATCCGGGCGACGTCGCTGCGGCGGAGCAGCAGCGCGGCGAGGATCGTGCCCGCGGCGACCAGCCCGGCGGCGACGATGAACGCGGTCTGGAAGCCCGACACCAGCGCTTCCTGTTTGTCGAGCACGGTCGGCCGGCCGACGATCCCGCCGAGGAAGCTGGTCGTCTTGCTGTTGGCGATGCTGGAGAGGACCGCCAGGCCGAGCGCCCCGCCGATCTGCTGCGAGGTGTTGAAGATGCCCGACGCGAGCCCGGCGTCGCGCTCTTCGACGTTGGTGGTCGCCACCAGGGTCAGGGAGACGAAGGTCGCCCCCATCCCGATCGACATCGGCAGGAGGCCGCCGACGACGCCCGGGTAGTGGCCGCCGACCTTGGTCGTCGCGGCGAGCACCCCGAGCCCGGCGGCGGCGACCATCATCCCGGAGAGCAGCACCGGGCGCAGGCCGACGCGGGGGATCAGTTTCTCCGCCAGGGTCGCGCCGATCGCGATCCCGAAAGTGACCGGCAGGAAGGCGAGGCCGGTGGTCAGCGGCGAGTACCCGAGGATGTTCTGCAGGTAGAGCGAGGCGAAGAAGAACATCGCGAAGAGGCCGCCGGCGACGACCAGGAAGACGCCGTTGCCGGTCGCCAGCGAGCGCAGCTTGAACAGCTCCAGGCGCACCAGCGGGGCGGGCGAGCGCCGCTCGATCGCGATGAAGGCGGCGAGCAGGGCGAGCCCGCCGGCGGCGACGCCGAGCGTCTTCGGCGCGCCCCAGCCCCAGTTGGAGGCCTCGACGATCGCGTAGACGAGGGCGATCAGGCCGCCGGTGACGGTGATCGCGCCGGCGATGTCGAAGTGGCGCAGGGCGCCCTCCTGGACCGAGTTCGGCACCCATTTGAGGGCGGCGAAGACGATCGCGACGCCGACCGGCACGTTGACGAAGAAGATCCATTCCCAGGAGAGGCTTTCGACCAGGAAGCCGCCGAGCAGGAGGCCGACCGCGCCACCCCCCGCGGCGACGCCGGCCCAGATGGAGAGCGCTTTGGTGCGCTCGGCGCCCTCGGCGAAGGAGGTGGTGATGACCGAGAGCGCGGCGGGCGAGAGCATCGCGCCGCCGAGGCCCTGGATGGCGCGGCCGACGATCAGCTGCGTCTCCGAGGTCGCCAGCCCGTTGGCCAGCGAGGCGAGCGAGAAGACGACGACGCCGGCGAGGAACAGCGAGCGCCGGCCGAGCAGGTCCGCGGCGCGCCCGCCGAGCAGCAGGAAGCCACCGAAAAACAGCGTGTAGGCGTTGACGACCCAGGCCAGCGAGCTGTCGGAGAAGCCGAGGTCCCGCTGGATCGCGGGCAGCGCGACGTTCACGATCGTGGCGTCGAGGACGACCATGAACTGGCCGAAGCAGACGACGACGAGGGCGAGCCAGGGATTGAAGTGGGGGTGATCGCTCCGGTTCATGTCGGGCACTGTAGCACGAAACGGAGCAGATGCTCCGTTAAAACGGAGTTGACGCTCCGCGACGCCGGGAAGTCGCGTTGGCAAGAATCGGCGCGTGGGCGAGGGCGCCGACATCGAGCTGAGCGCCGGGCAGGCGCGGCGGGCGGCGATCGCGGCGCAGGGTCTGGCGCGGGCGCGGCCGCGGGGGCGGGTCGACGTACGGCACCTGCGGCGGGCGCTCGACCCGCTCGGAATCGTCCAGCTCGACTCGGTCAACGTCTTCAGCCGTTCTCACTACATGCCGCTGTTCTCGCGGCTCGGGCCGTATCCGCGCGAGACGCTCGATTTGCTGAGCGTCCACCAGGACGGGCAGGACGGGCGGTCGCGGGCGGACCGGCGGGAGCTCTTCGAGTACTGGGGGCACGAGGCGTCGCTGATCCCGATCGACATGCAGCCACTGCTGCGCTGGCGGATGGCGCGCGCCGACGAGCTCGCCTGGGCCGGGGTGGCGCGGGTCGCCCGCGAGGAGCCGGGGCTGGTGCGGCGGGTGCTGCGCCTGGTACGCGAGGAGGGGCCGATCCGGGCGGCGGCGGTCGGCGTCCCACGGCGGCAGCGGCAGGCGGGCGAGATGTGGAACTGGAACGCGGGCAAGAAAGCGCTCGAGTACCTCTTCTTCTCCGGCCAGGTGACGGCGGAGCGGCGGGTCAACTTCGAGCGCCTCTACGACCTGCCCGAGCGGGTGCTGCCGGGCGCGGTCCTGGACATGCCGACGCCGCCGGAGGCGGAGGCGCAGCGCGAGCTGCTGCTCTTCGCGGCGCGCCGGCTCGGGGTGGCGACGGAGCCCGACCTCGGCGACTACTTCCGGCTGCCGCGCGCCGACTCGAAGGCGCGGCTGGCGGAGCTGGTCGAGGCGGGGGCGCTGCGCACGGTCGCGGTCGAGGGCTGGCGCGCGCCCGCCTACGCCCCCCACGACCTCGCCGTGCCGCGCCGCGTCCGGGCGCGCGCGCTCCTCAGCCCCTTCGACTCGATGGTCTGGGCGCGCGAGCGGACCGAGCGCCTCTTCGACTTCCGCTACCGGATCGAGATCTACGTCCCGGCCCCGAAGCGCGTCTTCGGCTACTACGTCCTCCCCTTCCTCCTCGGCGACCGCCTGGTCGCCCGCATCGACCTCAAAAGCGACCGCCAGGCCGGCGTCCTGCGAGTGGTCGGCGCCTTCGCCGAGCCCAAGGTGGAGGCGGACGAGGTCGCCCGCGAGCTGGCCGACGAACTGCGGCTGGTGTCGACGTGGCTCGGGCTCGGGGGCGTCGCGGTGGGACGGAAAGGGGACCTGGCGGGGCCGCTGCGGCGCGCGGTCGGCGGCGCTGCCGGCTGACGCCGTCGGCCTGGCCCGGCGGCCGGCCCGCGCCCAGACGGACCCTTGACAGACCGGTACTCACGAATACCATGCCTCGCATGCCGACCACCCTGCCGCCCGGCCCGCGGACGCCGAGCCTCCTCAACGGCCTCGTCTTCGTCGTCGCCCACAACCGGTTCCTGCGCTCGCTGCACCGGCGCTACGGCGACGCGGTGACGCTGCGGATCCCGCCGTTCGGCACCGTGGTCGTGGTCGCGACCCCGGAGCTGGTCAAGGCCGTCTACACGGCGAAGCCCGACGTGCTCCACGCGGGCGAGGACCCGCTCGGCGAAGTGCTCGGCCCCGGCTCGCTCTTCTCGATGGACGAGGAGCGCCACCTGCGTGAGCGGCGGATGCTGCTGCCTCCCTTCCACGGCGAGCGCATGCGCTCCTACGAGGCGATCATCGAAGAGGAGGCGAAGGCCGCGATGGCCGCCTGGCCGGAGGGCGTCGAGTTCGCCTCGCTCGAGTCCTTTCAGACGATCACGCTGCGGATCATCCTGCGCGCCGTCTTCGGCGCCGAGGGTCGCGAGCTGGCGGAACTGGAAGCGCTGCTGCCGCCGATGACGGCGCTCGGGCAGCGCCTCGTCGCCGCGCCGATCCTGCGCCGGGACCTCGGCCGCCGCAGCCCGGCGCGCCGCTGGCGGGCCATGCGCGCCCGCTACCGCCGGCTCACCGACAAGCTGATCGACGACCACCTCGCCGACCCCGACCTCGCCGCGCGCATCGACATCCTCGCGCTGATGCTGCGCGCGCAGCTCGAGGACGGCGGCGGGATCGACAAGGCCGACCTCGCCGACGAGCTCCTCACCCTGCTCGTCGCGGGCCACGAGACCACCGGCTCAGCGCTCGCCTGGAGCGTCGAGCGGCTGCGGCGCCACCCCGCCGTGCTTCACCGCCTCGAAGCGGAGGCGCGCGGGGACGGCAACGCGCTGCGCCTCGCCACCGCCGAGGAGGTGCTGCGCGTCCGCCCGGTGATCAGCGCCACCTTCCGCCTGGTGAAGAAGCCGTTCGAGATCGGCGGGTGGCGGCTGCCGCCGGGCGTCTGGGTGGCGACCGGGATCACCACCCTGCACCGCGACGGCCGCTTCCACGAGGGCGCCGGGAGCTTCGACCCCGACCGCTACCTCGGCAAGAAGCCCGACACCTACTCCTGGATCCCCTTCGGCGGCGGCGTGCGCCGCTGCCTCGGCGCCGCTTTCGCCCAGTTCGAGATCGACGTCGTCCTGCGCACCCTGCTGCGCGACTTCGAGCTGCAGCCGACGAGCGCGCCGGGCGAGCGCGAAGGGTTCCGGGGCGTCGCCTTCGCCCCGTCGAAGGGCGGCGTCGCCGTCGTCCGCAGGCGGCCGCTCCCTCAGGCGGCGGGTCCGCCGGAGAGCACGAGCTTGATCACGGCCTTGAACTCGTAGGAGGCGCGCCCCAGGTCCTCGCCGCGGACCAGCGCCCGGACCAGCGTCTGGTGCAGGCCGCTGACCAGCATGTAGGCGCGCTCGATCGAGATCGGGGAGACGCGCGGATCGCGCGCCGAGTCGCCGGCCACCACGGCGACGATCAGCTCGGCGTAACGCTCGAAGCCTTCGCGCTGCGCCACCACGGTGCGCTCGCCGAGCGCCGGGCTGGCGAACGTCGCCATCAGCGCCGGATCGCCGGTGACCAGCCCGAGGTAGGTGTCGACCGCCTGCTCGACCTGGGTCGCGATCGGCGCCTCCCGGTCGATCGCCCGGTCCACCGCTTCGAGGAACGCGTCGGAGAGCGTGTTCATCAGCTCGACGAAACACGCTTCCTTGTCGGCGAAATGGTTGTAGAAGGTGCGCCGCGAGGCGCGCGCGTGGCGCACGATGTCCGTCACCTGGGTCCGCGCCAGCCCTTTCTCGCGGATCGACGCCGCGAGACCCTCCATCAGCCGCGCGTGCTGCGCCTCGCGCACCTCCTCGGTCTCGGCTCTTGCGGGCACCGGCCCAACCGTACCCCGCCGCCCTCTTCCTCTATCGGGGCACGGCCCCGAGGTGGGTTCGCACTTTCCCCTACATGGGAGGCCGATTAAGGGCCACCCCCCACCTCGGGGGAATGGCGGGGGGTCGAGCACTACAGGTGTAGGTCTCGCGTGTCGGGGGGTAAGACAGCGCGACTCCGCACCCCCCGGAGTCGCCGGAGAGCGGGGACGCTCTCCCCGACGCAGGCAGGAAGTTGCCCGACCCCATCGCCCCCTCTCGGAAGGAGGTCGTCTCATGCGCGTCGACATCGTCATCCCGGCCCACAACGAGCAAGAGCGGATCGGCCCCATGCTCGACGCCTATCTGACCCGCTGCGCCGGGCCGGAGATGCGGTTCCTGGTCGCCCTCGACCGCTGCACCGACGCCACCGCCGAGGTGGTGGCGAGCCGCGCCGCCCGAGACCCGCGCGTGGTCACCGTCGACTACCCGAAGCTCGGCAAGGGCGGCGTGCTGATGGAGACGTTCCGCCGCTGCGACGCCGACCTGGTCGGTTTCGTCGACGCCGACGGGGCGACCCCGCCGAGCGAGATGCTGCGCCTGCTCGACGCCGCCCGCGACTGCGACGGCGCGATCGCCAGCCGCCGCCATCCCGCCGCGATCCTGCCCGCCCGCCGCGGCCTTGCCCGCGAGGTGACCAGCGCCGGGTTCGCCTTCTGGGTCCGCCGCATCTTCGGCCTCCCGTACGCCGACACCCAGTGCGGCGCCAAGGTGTTCCGCCGCGCGGCGATGGAGCGGATGCTGCCGCTGCTGACCTCGCGCGACTTCCTCTTCGACGTCGACGTCCTGCTGGTGGCGCGGCGGCTCGGCTACCGGATCGAGACCGTGCCGACGATCTGGATCGACCGCGAGGGCTCGCGCGTGCGCGCCGCCGCCGACGCGAAGAAGATGGCCGCCTCGACCCTGCGCCTCTGGCTGCACCACCGGGTGATCCCGGTGGAGACCGAGGGGCCGCCCGACCCGAGCGCGGCGGCGGCGCCCGAGGCGCAGGACGGCGCGCCGACCGGGGAGCCCGACGCCCCCGGGGAGGATCGCCGTGCCGCGGCCTGACGTCGCGATCGTCAGCCCCTATCCGCCCGCCGGGAGCCGCCACGCGGGCCGCAGCGGCGTCGCCTCCTACGCCGGGAACCTGGCGCGGGCGCTGGGCGAGCGCGGCCTGCGGGTGACCGTCGTCGCCCCGAGCGAGCCCGACCTCCCCGCCGGGCGCGAACAGGACGGCCCGGTGACGGTCGAGCGCCGCTTCCGCCGCGGCCCGCGGGCGGTCCCCGCCGCGGCGCGCCTCGCGCTCGCCACCGGCGCCCCGGTCGTCCACGTCCAGCACGAGCTCTTCCTCTACGGCGGCACCGCCGCGATGCCGGGCCTCCTCCCCGGGCTCGGGATGCTGCGCGCCGCCGGGGTCGGGCCGGTGGTGACGATGCACCACGCGGTCGACCCGGCCGGGGTCGACGCCGAGTTCGCCCGCCTGCACGGGGTGCGGGCGCCGCGCGCCGCGGTCCGCGCCGGGCTCGCCGCGGTGCAGGCGACGATCGGCCGGCTCGCGCGCCGAGTGATCGTCCACGAGCCCGCCTTCGCCTCGGTCGTGCGCGACGCGACCGTCGTCCCGCACGGCGTCGAGGGCATCGCGTCCGCGCCCGGCGCGACCGGCGCCGCCCCAGGCGCCTCCCCCGCCGCCGAAGGCGAACCCGATAGCGAGGACGACTTACGCCTGACGCTGCTCTGCTTCGGGTTCCTCGCTCCATATAAGGGCCTCGAGCTGGCGCTCGAGGCTGCTTCGCTGGCGGCCGAGGACGTCCGCCTCCTGGTCGTCGGCGGGGAGCACCCCCGCTTCGCCGAGGCGGGCGCCCCGTTCGGCGAGCGGCTGCGGGCGCGCTGGCCGGGGGTCGGCGAGTTCGCCGGCTACGTCCCCGACGCCGAGCTGCCCGGCTGGTTCGCGCGCGCCGATCTCGCGCTCTTCCTCTACCGCCGGCCGTTCGCGACCAGCGGCGCGCTGGCGCTGGCCGCCGCACACGGGCTGCCGGCGCTGCTCTCGCCGCCGCTGGCGAAGGTGGTCGGCGCGCCGGGGGAGCTGGTCGCGCCGAGCGCGGCGCCCGCGCTGGCCGCGCGGCTGCGGGCGCTGGCCGCCGACCGGGCGGCGCTCGAGCCGCTGCGGCGGCGCTCCGCCGAGCTGACCCGCGACCGCTCCTGGGCGACGGTCGCCGGCCGCCACGCCGAGATCTACCGCGAGGTGAGGTGTGCCTAGCGCGCTGCTGGCCGGGCACTTCGGCCCCTCCGACGCGGGCGAGTCGGCGACCCTCGGCGCCTTCGAACGGGCGCTGCCCGAGTGGACCCCGGTGCTGGCGACCAGCGACCCCGCGGCCACCCACGCCGCGCACGGCTGCCGGGTCGTCGACGCGCGCCGGCCCGCCGCCGTGGTGATGGCCGCGGCCCGCGCCGACGCCGCGGTGCTGGCCGGCTGGTCGATCGGCGCCGACGGCGCGGCCCGGCCCGGACTGCGCACCGCGCTCGCGCTGGTGACGGCGGCGAAGCTGCGCGGGCGGCCGACGGCGCTGCTCGGCATCTCCGCCCGCGGCGGGCGCAGCGCCTGGGAAGAGCGCCTCAGCCGGCGCCTGCTCGGCGGCGCCGACCTGGTGGTGCTGCGCGACGAGCTCTCGGCGCGCCACCTCGAGTCGGCGGGCGTGCCGGGGCCGTTCCGGATCGGGACCGACCCCGCCTGGGGCGACGTGCAGGACGGCCGCGCCACCGGGACCGTCTGCAATCACCCCCGTATAGCGGGGGTAAATGCAGACAGTGCGTCGAGGCCGCGGCGGATCGTCGTCGCGATCGAGGCGCGCGGCTGCCCCCCGGGGCTGATCGGGCGGCTCGGGGACGCGCTCGCCGCGCCGGCCGCGGGCGGCGCCGAGATCGCCCTCCAGCCGTGGGCGGCGTCGGCCGAGGGTCGCGACCACGGGCTGGTCGCCGAGCTCGCCGGACGGATCGGTCGGCCGGTGCAGGTGCTCGAGCCGCTGCCCGACCTCGGCGCCGGGCGCACCTCCCTCGCCGGGATCGGGGCGGTGGTCGCGCTCGGCTCCCACGCCCTGATCGCCGCCGCCGCGGCGGGGGTTCCCGCCGTCGCGATCGCCTGCGAGCCGGCGATCGCCGACCTGGCGCGGCGCCTCGACCAGCCGCTGGTCGCCGCCGACGCCTCGACCGCGGAGATCGCCGCCGCGATCGGCGCCGCGCTCGAGCACGAGCCGGCGCTGCCGAACGCGGTCGAGGGCCAGATCGCCACCGCCGAGGAGGGCTTCCGCCTGCTGCGCCTGCTGCTCTCCGAAGGGCGCAGCGAGGAGGTCGGCGAGCTGAGCGGGCTGCCGCTGCGGCGGGGTCCCGGGCGATGAGCGCCGGAACGATCGCTCTGCGCCGCGCGGCCGGCGTCTCCCTGCGCCGCAGCCGCGCGGCGGTGCGCGAGCAGGCGCTGGTCGCGAGCGGGCAGATCCTCTCCGGGGTCGGCAACCTGCTCTTCGCCGCGGTGATGGCGCGGATGCTGACCCCGGGCGGCTTCGCCGAGCTGGCCGCCTTCCTCGCCCTCTACCTGCTGATCGCGGTGCCCTCGCTGAGCTTCGCCGCGGGCGGCGCGCTCGACCCCGAGCGGGCGCGGCGGCGGCGCGGCCGGGTGCTGGCGGGGTCGATCCCGGTCTCGCTCGCGATCGCGGCGGGCGCGGTGGCGCTGGCGCCTTCGCTCGGGCTCTCGGTGGCGAGTGCGCTGGCGCTGGCGACGACCCCGACCCTGGTCGCGCTGATCGAGCTCGACCGCGGCCGCCTCTACGGCGAACGCGCCTACGGCTGGGTAACGGGGAGCCTCGTCGCCGAACCCGCCGTGCGGCTGGCGGTCGGGACCGTCCTGGCGGCCTCGCTCGGGGTCGCGGGCGGCGCCGCGGGCGTCGTCGCCGGCGGGATCGCGGGCCTGGTCGTGGCGCGCGCGGGCCGCGGCCCCGCCCGCCCCTCCCCGTCAGCTGTTCTTTTTGCCGGACAGGTCGGCAAAAGGAACAGCGGAGCGCGGGGGGCGCGGGCGGGGGGGCCGGCGTCGCGGGTCGCGGCGCCGGCCTTCCTCTTCCTCGCCGTCGTCCAGTGCCAGGACATCGTCTTCGCCAACGCGACCCTGAGCGCCGGGGCGGCGGCGCGCTTCGCGGCGATCTCGACCCTCGGCGGGGCGGCGGTATTCGCCACCGCGACGATCCCCTTCGTGCTCATGCCGCGCGCCAAGGCGGGCGAGCCGGGGGCGCTCGGCGCGGCGCTGGGGACGGCGGCGCTGCTCGGCGGCGCCGCCGCGCTCGTCACCCTGATCGCCGCCGAACCGGTGCTCACGCTCGCCTACGGCGGCGGGCGCTTCGACGGCGTCGCCTCCTTCCTGCCTGCCTACATGCTGGCGATGGCGCTGCTCGGGCTGGCCCGGGTGCTGGCCGCGGACGCGGTCGCGCGGGGCGGGCGCCGGATCCCCTGGATCGCGCTCGGCGCGGGCGCCCTGCAGCTTGGGCTCCTCTTCGCGATCGGCGACAGCGCCGAAGGCGTCGGCCTCTCCACCCTGATCGCGGCGAGCGCGCTGACCGCGGCGCTGGGGCTGGAGCGCGCGGTCGGGGCGCGCGCCGAGGTGCCGACCCAGGAGCCGCTGACCGACGAGATCCCCACCGACGTGATCCCGATCAACGGCGACACGCCCCACCATCGGTACGACGATCGCCCACCGCGTCGCGCTCCGGCGCGGCTCCGCGATCGGCAGGGCCTGCAGACCGCGCTGATCCTCACCGGGATGGTGCTCGTCGCGATCGGCCTGCGGCTGCTCGCCGGGCGCAGCCTCTGGCTCGACGAGGCCACCAGCTGGTTCGAGACGCAGCTTCCCTTCCACCGGATGATCGAAGTGCTGCGCAACACCGACGTCCACCCGCCCGGGTACTTCACCGTGCTCTGGGCGACGGTGCGCGCCTTCGGCGACAGCGAGCTGGCGCTGCGGCTGCCCTCCCTCTTCGCCGCCACCGCGCTGGTGCCGATGCTCTACGTCGCCGGCCGGGCGATGTACGACCGGACGACCGGCCTCCTCGCCGCGGGCTTCGCCGTCGTCGCCCCGATCGTCGTCTGGTACTCGCAGGAAGCGCGGATGTACGCGCAGCTGATGCTGCTGGCGACGGTGGCGATCTGGGCGCTCTACCGGGCGCTCGAGTCGAAGCGGCTCCGCTACTGGCTCGTCTACGCGCTGGCGGGGGCGGCGCTCGCCTGGACGCAGTACTTCGCCTTCCTGCCGCTGTTCGTCTTCGAGGGGGCGATCGCGCTCGTCGCCTGGCAGGAGTCGCGGGCCGGGCGCCCGACGGCCAAGCTGATCATCGGCGGCGTCCTCGCGTCGCTGCTGATGGCGGCGTTGATCGCGCCCCTGATCCCCTTCGCGCACCACCAGTTCGCGGTCAACCAGGAAGCGGGCAAGGGGTTCGACTCGCCGAGCCAGGTGAACAGCGGGACCGAAAACCAGGTCTCGCTCTACGCCGCCCTCACGAACGGGATCTGGGCGATCGCGGGCTACCACTCGAACGCGACGATGGCCAACCTGACGGCGCTCTGGCCGCTGCTGATCCTGCTGGCGCTGATGCTGCTCGGGCGAGGGCGCTCGCGGGCGACGGCGCTGCTCTTCGCCGGGGTGATGGTGCCGACCGCGCTGCTGACCGCGCTCTCGCTCGACCAGCCGTTCCTCTTCGAGGTCCGCTACAACCTGACCGCGGTGCCGTTCCTGCTGCTGCTCGGGGCGCGCGCCGTCACCACCTGGCCGCACACCGAGCGCGGGCGGGCCGTCCTCGCCGCCGCCGCGATCGCCGCGCTCGCCGCCGGGTTCGCCGACCAGCAGTGGAACGGGACCAACCCGCGGACCTACAACTTCGAAGGCGCGCTGCACGAAGTCGCGGTCCGCTCCGGCCCCAAGGACGTGCTCATGTACATGCCGCACGACCTCAACAACCTGGTCGCCTACTACCCGCCGGGGCTGAAGACGCGGCGCCTCGGTCCCCACATGCCGGCGGCGAAGGTGCCGCGCGTCTTCCTCATGGAGAGCTTCTTCGAAGACCCGGCCAACCGCGAGGCGGTGCGCAAGGCGCTGGTGAAGCTCCGCCGTGAACGGACGCTGACCAGGCGGATGAAGTTCTCCCAGGTGGAGGTGTGGGAATTCCGATGAGCGCCGACCCCCGCCCGATGGCCGCCGATCCCCGCCTGCTGCCGCCCGACTGGAGCCCCGAGCCGGCCCCGCCGCGGCGGCTGCGGCTGCTCGTGATCCTGATGGTCCCGCTCTCGCTCTGGTATTTCGGCTGGCTCCTGCAGCCGGCGCGGGTCGGGGTGCCGCTGCTGTTCGGCATCCTGGTCGCGGCGGAACTCTTCAACCTGGCGCAGGCGACCGGGTTCTGGTGGACGGTGACGCGGCGGGACCGCCGGCCGGCGGCGCGACCCGGGGCGGCGCGCGCCCTGACCCCGCCGCTGGTCGACGTCCTCATCCCCACCTACGACGAGTCGCTCGCGGTGCTCGAACCGACGGTGCGGGCGGCGCTCGCGATGCGCGGCGCGGAGCTCGTGGTCAGCGTGCTCGACGACGGCTGCCGGCCGCAGGTCGAGGCGATGGCGGCGCGGCTCGGGGCGCGCTACGTGGCGCGCGAGGAGAGCGAGGGGGCGAAGGCCGGGAACATCAACTCGGCGCTGCTCTCGACCGGTTCGCCGTTCGTCGCCGTGCTCGACTGCGACCACGTGCCGCGGCCCGACTTCCTCGAGCGCACGCTGGAGCCGATGGTCGACGAGCAGATCGCCTTCGTGCAGACCCCGCAGTACTACGCGAACTCGCGGCGGGGCGGGATCGCGGCGGCGGCCTGGGCGCAGCAGGCGCTCTTCTTCGGCGCGATCTCGCGCGGCAAGGACGCCGACCAGGCGATGTTCTGCTGCGGCACCAACGTGCTCTTCCGGCGCACCGCGCTGGAGTCGGTGGGCGGCTTCCCGACCGACTCGATCACCGAGGACTTCGTGCTCTCGGTGGAGATGCACGAACGCGGCTGGGAGACGCGCTACCTGCCGGAGGTGCTGGCGGTGGGGCTCGGGCCGGAGGACATGGCCTCCTACATCGGCCAGCAGCGGCGCTGGGCGCGCGGGTGCCTGGGGGCGATCGGACGGGTGGTGCGGGCGCGGCTGCCGCTGCGCAAGCGGGTCCACTACCTGCTGTCCTCGGGGTACTTCCTCTCCGGCTGGACGCTGCTCGCCTACATGTCGTTCCCGCTGATCCGGATCTTCACCGGGGCGCAGCCGATCGCGGCGGCGTCGGCGGACCAGTTCGTCCTCCACTTCGCGCCGTACTTCTGCACCGCGCTGGCGATGGTCGTGGTGGCGGGGCGGGGCGCCTACACGTTCGCCGGGTTCGCGCTCGCGGCGGCGACGTTCTGGGTGCAGATCCTCGCCTCGCTGGCGGCGCTCACGCGGCGGGCCGGACGCTTCGTCGTCACCCCGAAGGAGGGGGCGGGACATCGGCAGCCGCTCGCGGTGGCGCCGACGCTGGTGGCGATCGCGGCCCTCGCCGTCGGCTCGCTCTGGGGCTTCCTCCATCAGCGCTCCCCGAGCACGCTCAACAACATCGCCTTCGCCCTCCTCCACATCACCGTGCTGGTGAGCGGCGCGCGCTGGGCGCTGATGCGGGACGGGGGCCAGGAAGCGGAGCCGGCGGCGGGGGAGACGCGCGCCGAGGCCCAGCCCGAGCCCGTCCCCGCGACGCCCTCCGGTCGTGCTTCCGAGCTTAACCGCCATATGTGGCGGGAAAGCTCGGAAGCTCAGGGGGAGTCGCGGTGAGGGCGGTGCCGCGGCACGCGCCGCGGGGGGTCCCGGTCGACTCGCGCGACGTGCTGCTCGCCGGGGCGCTGCTGACGCTCGCCGCCGCGGTCGTCGCCTTCGTCGTGCTCGTGCACAGCGGCGGCGCGACCGGGGGACGGGAGGCGACCGCCGGCGCCGCGGCGAGCGCCTTCGGCAGCGAGTACGTGCAGCCCGGCGGCCGGGTCAGCCGGGTCGACCAGGGCGGCGACACGGTCAGCGAGGGGCAGGCCTACGGGATGCTGATCGCCGCCGCCAACGGCGAATCCGAACGGTTCGCGAGCGTCTGGGGCTGGGCGCGGGAAAACCTCCGCCAGCCGAACGGGCTGCTCGCCTGGCACTGGGAAAACGGGCAGGTGGTGGCGACCCAGTCGGCGGCCGACGCCGACCTCGACGCGGCCTGGGCGCTGCTGGTCGCCTCGCGGCGCTTCGGCTCGGCCCGCTACCGCGCCGAAGGGCTGGCGCTCGCCCACGCGATCCTCGAACACGAGACGGTCTCGCTCGACGGCCGCTCGCTGCTCGTCGCCGGGGACTGGGCGACGACCTTCCCGGCGATCGTCGACCCGAGCTACTTCGCCCCCGCCGCGGTCGAAGCGCTGGGGCGGGCGTCGGGCGACCCGCGCTGGGCGCAGCTGGCGGAAACGAGCCGCGAAGTCCTCGCCCAGCTGACCAGCCGCCCGACCGGACTGCCGCCGGACTGGGCGGTGGTCGAATCCGACGGCACCGCGCGGCCGACCCCGCCGCCGGGCAAGGGCGGCGAAGCGCTCTTCGGCTACGACGCGGTGCGGGTACCGCTCTGGGAGGCGGCGAGCTGCGTCGCCGGCGACCGGGGCGTCGCCGCGCGCGCCGCGCCGTTCCTCGGGCGCGCGCTCCGCCGGGCTCCCGCGGCGACCTACTCGCTGGGCGGGGAACCGCACGGCGGGCCGCCCGGGGCGCCGATCATGGTCGCCGCGGCGGCGGCGAGCGCGGCGGCCGGGGAACCGGCGGCGAGCCAGGAATGGCTGGCGCGCGCGGGAGCCGCGGTCGAATCCGACCCCACCTATTACGGCGGCGCGCTGGTGGCTCTCGCCCGCGCCGCCCTCGAACCTAAAGGCGGCCTCGCGTGCTGAACGACCGGCCCCTGAAGGTGCTCTTCATCGGCGGCTACGGGCGCAGCGGGAGCACCCTGCTCGATCGCGTGCTGGGCCAGATCCCGGGCTTCCTCTCGGTCGGCGAGCTGCGCCACGTCTTCCAGGAGGGCTTCCTCGAGAACCGGCGCTGCGGTTGCGGCGAGCAGTTCCTCGAGTGCGACTTCTGGCGCGCCGTGACGCGCCGGGAGTTCGGCGAGCTCGACCCGCGCGAGGTGGCCGAGATCGCGGCGCTGAAGGACCGCGTCGACCGCTGGTGGCGGCTGCCGCTGCTCGGCTGGCGGATGGGCGGGCCGCGGCGGCGGCGCGACGTCGACCGCTACCGGCGCGTCCTGTGCCACCTCTACGCGGCGATCGCCGCCGAGTCGGGCGCCGCGGTCCTGATCGACTCCTCCAAGGACGTCTCCCACGGCTACGCCCTGCGCGGCCTCGACGGCGTCGACCTCCACGTGCTCCACCTCGTGCGCGACAGCCGCGCGGTCGCCTGGTCCTGGCAGCGCCGCAAGTTCAACCCGGGCAACGGCGAGCACATGGACCGCTACTCCCTCCTGCGCACCAGCGCCGAGTGGTCGGCGATCAACGCCCTCACCCGCCTCCACTCACCTACCGGCGCCCGCTACTCCACCCTCCACTACGGCGACTTCACCGCCGACCCCGGCGCGGCCGTCGACGACGTCCTCACCTTCCTCGACGAGCCCGACCGCCCCAACCCGGTCACCCCCTCCCGCACGGTCCACCTCGAGGCCGACCACACCGCCGCCGGCAACCCCAACCGTTTCCGCACCGGCGAGATCGAGATCGCCCCCGACGAGGAGTGGCGCCACGCCATGCCCACCCCCGGCCGCCTCCTGGTCGGCGCCCTGACCGCCCCCGGCCTGCGCCGCTACGCGCCACAAGGCTCGGGGCGGCGGGGTTAGGGGGTGGACGGGTGGCGGTCCGTGCGCTTGCGCCCGTCCGAGTTGCGTCACGGGGACGTGAGGGGTGCGTGGGGAAGAGGACACGGGGACGGCGCGAAGTCGGACTTCCGTGACGGTCTCGTGCGGAAAGGAGGCCTCGGGAGGCGGCTGCGGGGCGCCTGTGGAGCTTTAGTGGCGCATAGAGAGAGTTTCTCTCCACAGCAAGGTCCTGACCGATGGGAAGGCATGGGGAGGACGGACGGATCCTCGACGCCTTTCATACCCGGCCCTCTCGCCACGGCCACAGCCGGCCCGGGCCGTGGCGGGAGGGCCGCGTCCCTTCCTCGGGCGTCAGCTTCACCACGCCGGCGCGCCCGCACGATCGCCGGCTTCCCCCGATGAGGGCGGGCGGCTACGTCAGTTGCCCTGCAGGGCCGCCGGGAGACCGTGGCCGGGGACTTCTTCGGGGCGGTAGATCTTCGGGTCGCCGGGGTAGGCGCGCTTCCAGTTGTGGGCGGAGTACCAGTCGTAGCGGTCGAGGAGGACCGGCTTGGCGGTGTCGGGGCGGCCGTCGAGGCCGGCGAAGGGCTGGTGGCTCTTCCAGGACTGCCAGGCGTGGTAGACCTTCCGCATCGAGCTCGGGACCGTGCCCTGGGCGGGGTAGCCGGGGACGCCGAGGGTCAGGGGGATCTGGTTGGGGGCCGCGGTGTAGGGGGCGAAGTTGGGGCTTTCGGTGAACGCCCCGTACATCGGCTGCGCCGCGTAGTCCATCTGGTTCATCGGCTGGATCCCGAGGATCTGCTCGACCGTGCGGACCATGTTTGGCTGCGAGGCGTATTCGTGGTCGACGCCGCCCTTCGAGTAGGGGCTGATCACGAACGCCGGCCCGCGGTGGCCGTCGACGTGGTCGACCCCGTTCTGGGTGTCGTCCTCGACCCCGAAGATCGCCGATTCCTTCCACACCTTGCTGTGGGAGATCGTTTCGATGATCTTGCCCAAGGCCAGGTCGTTGTCGGCAACCTGGGCGACCGGCTTCGGCTTGCCGCCGGTGTGGTCGTCAGGGAGCCAGATCAGGGTCAGGCTCGGGACCGAGCTCGACGCTTCCTCCCGTTCGAATTCTTCCTTCCAGATGTCGTACCGGTACTGATCGGGGATTTCGAGGTCGAACCGTGGGTACGCGTGATCGGTGATCGCGTTCAGCGAGGGGATGTCGGAGGTCGTTTTGTACTGGGTGGTCGGGATCGGCAGCGGGCCCTGCTGCTTGCCTTCGAGAATCTGGGAGTCTTCGTACCATTCTTTCCAGGTCCCGCCGTTGCCGGGCCCGGTGATGAAGTAGTTGTACTCACCGAACACTTTCACGCTCAGGCCCGCCTTCTCGGCGGCGTTCCAGAGGAAGCCGTCGCGCTGGTAGGCGAGCGCGTCGTCGCCTTCGGCCGGGTAGGAGCGGTAGAAGGCGCCGAACTCCTTTTCGATGTAGTCGTTGGCCTCGGCCTGGACGATCCAGTTGTGGCCGTCGGCCGACAGCGTCCCCTCGTTGTAGAAGTTGTCGAGGACGCCGAAGCGGTTCGCCAGCGCGTGCAGGTTCGGCGTCACCTTGGCGCCGAACTGCGCCAGTTCCGGGTCGCCGTTGCCCTTGCCGAGATCGCCGAGCACCTGGTCGTAGGTGCGGTTCTCTTTCACGATGACGAAGACGTGCTTGATCGGCGAGGAGCCGCCGATGTGCGGCGGGATCACGTTCGGCACCGTGTCGCCGGCGCCGTTGTTGATCGCCGGCACGTTGTTCCAGTCGTTGTTGGTGAAGACCGTCTTGGTGCCCTGCACCAGTTCGCCGTGGGACGGCATCTTGAACATCGTCACGCTGCCGGTCTCGTCGTAGGTGTTGAAGCCGGTGGCGCATTCGGTCGCCGGCGAGGTTTCCGGGCCCTTGCAGATCTTCGCCTGCGGGCCGCGGTCGCCGATCCCGCGGGCGTTGGTGACGACGATCTTGCCGAGCGCCGGGTCGGGCTGGACGTCGACCGGGTACCAGTCGGTGGGCAGCAGGCCTTCGAGGGAGAGCGGGTCCTTCACCGGCTGTTCGTGGTGGTTGCCGTGACCGCGCCCGTGCCCGTGGGTCAGGCCCTTGTAGGAGTAGACGGCGACCGCGTTGTCGCGGCCGATGCTGACCAGGAGCTGGTTCGGGCTCGGCATCGAGATCGCGTTGGCGTAGCTGCCGACCTTGGCGCCCGGCAGCGGGTTGGTGCTCACCGTCTGCACCACCTTGTTCTGGCGCGTGTCGATCACCGAGAGGCTGTCGTCGTTGGAGTTGGCGACGAAAAGCGCCGGACCGTCCTGGTAGAGCGCCGTCGGCTGCAGCCCGACCGGGATTTCTTCTTCGGTCTTGCCGCTGCCGAGGTTGACCACGGAGACGGTGCCGGTGGAGGCGGCGCCGGTGACCGGGTTGGAGACGACCGCGGTCCCGTCGGTGTAGTTCGTGGTTTCGCCGGGCTGCGCGGGGCGGCCGCCCTCGTTGGAGACGTAGGCGGTTTCGCCGTCGACCACCACCTGGCGCGGCGCGTTGCCAACCGGGATTTCCTTTTCGATCTGGTTGGTGGCGGTGTTGATGACGGCAAGGGCGTTGGAGCCGTTGAGCGCGACGTAAACCTTGCTGCCGTCGGCGGAGAACGCCATCCCGGAGGGCATCGCTTCGCCCGGGTGCACGGGTTCGGTGTTGTATTCGGGCGCGTGGGTGTTCGCCGCTTTCGGCATCGTGATGATTTCTTTGTTCGACACCATCCCGGTCGCCGGGTTCACGGTGAACTTCGCGATGTCGCCGGTCTGCGGCACCCACAGCGTCTTCCCGTCCGGGGAGTAGAACGGCCCGTCCGCGGCCACCTCTTCGCCCGGTTCGCCCGCCGCCGGATCGAGCGTCCCGTTCGGATATTCGTTCCCTTCTTCCTGCACGATCTTCCCGGTCTTCAGGTCGATGATGCTGAGGTAGCCGGTGAACTCGTGCCAGGTGAGCGCCGCCATGTAGTTGCCGTCGGGGCTGATCGCACTCGACTGGAGCCGCCCGTTCTTGTCTTCGATCCGCTGCCCGATCGGGGAGATCCACTGGTTCGTCGGCAGCAGCACCGCGCCGTTCACGATCTGTCCGACTTCGTCGGAACCGAACGGGTTGAAGCCGCCGAGCGCGGCGGAGGCCACGCCGACGACCGCGAGGAACGCGAGGGCGAAGGCGCCGAGCGCGGCCAGGCGCCTGCGCCTCACAGTGGCGCGGGAGCGATTGGCGCGGGGCGTGCGGATACGAAAGCGGTGCGAGCTGGCCACAGGTGACTCCTCCTCGGGCGGGTGAGGTCTCGGGCGTGGGGTGACTGGACGAGCGACTGGTGCGAAGAACTGAACTGTGCGGTTCGATCGGCACGCTACCCAGTACTGGCTGGTGGGTCGGTTACCAGTTGGTGAATCTCGGCTTCACACCACCGTTACATCGACTCCGCCTGTCTCGACCTACCCTCTCGCCCTGTGTATGCGGTACGTGCCGGCGGCCTGACGAAGCGCTTCGCGACGACCACCGCGGTCGACGGGGTCGACCTCGCGGTCGCACCCGGCGAGGTGCGCGGCCTGCTCGGTCCCAACGGGGCGGGCAAGACGACGCTGCTGCGGATGCTGTTCGGGCTGGTCGCGCCGGACGCCGGGAGCGTCGAGCTGCTCGGCCGGCCGGCCGCGGACCCCGGCGGCGAGGCCCTCCGCGACGTCGGCGGGTTCGTCGAGGAGCCCGCCTTCTACCCCTACCTCTCCGGCGCCGCGAACCTGTCTTTGCTCGCCCGCCTCGACGGCGGCCCGAGCGCGGCCGCGGTCACCGAGGCGCTCACCCGGGTCGGGCTCGACGGCCGCGGCGGCGACCGCGTCGCCGGTTACTCGACCGGGATGAAGCAGCGGCTCGGGCTCGCCGCGGCGCTCCTGCGCTCGCCCCGCCTGCTGCTGCTCGACGAGCCGACCAGCGGCCTCGACCCCGGCGGGACGCAGGCGGTCACCGCACTGGTGCGCGAGCTGGCGGCGGACGGCGTCGCGATCCTCCTCTCTAGCCACCAGATCGGCGAGCTCGAGCGCGTCTGCGACACCTACACGGTGATGCGCCGCGGCCGGGTCGTCTGGGACGGCTCGGCGACCGAGCTCATCTGCGCGGCGCCCGCCTCGGCCTACGCGCTCGCGACCAGCGACGACGAGGCGGCGCTGCGGATCGCCGCCGAGCATCCCGGCGTGCGCGCCGGGCGGGCACGGCGCGGCGGCCTCGCGCTGGCGCTCGAGGCGGACCGGCTCGACGGCTTCGTGCTCGCTCTCGGCGACGCCCGCGTCGCGGTCCGCCGGCTCGACCTGCTCGCGAGCCCGCTGGAGACGATGTTCTTCGCCCTCACCGCCGACGACGCCGCGGTCGACCGGCTGGAGCCGGAGGAGCTGGCCGAGACCGTGCTCGCCGCGTCATGAGCTCTGCCGCGCCCTCGATCCCCGCCGCGGCCACCAGGCCGATCGGCGGCGAGGACCCGATCTGGAACGCCTTCCGCGCGGAGCTGCAGAAGCTCGGCGCCCAGCTGACGATCCGCCTCCTGGCGCTCGCCTGCGTCGCCTGCCCGTTCGCCTTCGCCGCGGTGCTGAAGGTGCAGAGCGGCACGCCCAACGACGCGCTCTTCGGCGTCTACGCCCACTCCTCGGGATACGCGCTGTCGCTGGTACTTCTCACCTTCGCCGGCAACTGGGGGCTGCCGGTGATCGCCGGGCTGATCGGCGGCGACCTCTTCGCCGCCGAGGACCGCCACGGGACCTGGAAGACGATCCTCACGCGTTCGTGCACGCGCATCGACGTCTTCGTCGCCAAGCTGCTGGCCGCGGCGGCGCTCGCGGTCGGCCTCACCCTGCTGCTGGCGCTGGCGAGCCTCCTCGCCGGCGTCCTCCTCATCGGGGCGAACTCGATGGTCGACCTCAGCGGCGTGACCACCTCCTCCGGCCAGATGCTCCTGCTCACCGTGCTCAGCTGGCTCCTCTGCCTGCTGCCGACGCTCGCCTACACGAGCATCGCGATCCTCTTCTCGATCGCCTCCCGCAACGGGATCGTCGGCGTGCTCGGCCCGCTCTTCGTCGCCCTGGTCACGCAGCTCCTGTTCCTGATCGGCAACGGCGTGATCGTCCACCTGCTGCTGCCCGGCTCGGCCTACCTCGGCTGGCACGGGCTCTTCACCGCGCACCGCTTCCTCGGGCCGCTGGTGATCTCGAGCCTGGTCAGCGTCGCCTGGATCGTCGGCTGCGTCTGGGCGAGCCTCGCGATCCTGCGCCGCCGCGACTTCCTCGCGAGCGCCGAGCGCCGCGGGCCGGGCTGGCGCACCCCGGTCAAGGCGGTCGCCGCCACCGCGGCGCTGGTCGCGGCGCTCGCCCTGCTCTCCGACGTCGGCCCGAGCGCGGTCACCGAGCACCGCCTCAGCGCCGCGATCGGCGAAGAGTTCAACCGCCTGACCCTGCGCCAACAAGAACTGATCGGCCGCCAGGTCCCGGCGGGCGCCAAGCTCGACGTCCTCCCCACCTGCAACCGGCGGGCCGCGAAGGCGGAAGGGCCGGGCGACTGGACCTGCAGCCTCAACGTCTACCTGCCGCAGGCCCACGCCGTGCCGTTCAGCGCAACCTCGGTCGAGTACGACGTCAGCGTCGATGCCGGCGGCTGCTTCAAGGCTTCCTCCCCGCCCTCGTTCATCGGCGGCCCGACGATGGTCGACGCCGCCGGCGAAACCGTCACCAACCCGCTCTACGTCGTCTACGGATGCTTCAACACTCTGTAGCGCGCCACGCCCGGTACTCGGCAGCCATGCAGACCGCGCAGGGGCGGTAGCCGGCGGCGATCGCATTGGGCTCGTCGGCGAAGAAGACGCGGTCGGCGAGGTAGCCGCCGCGGGTGAGGGCGCGGGCGGCGCTCGGGCAGCCGAGGCGGCCGTAGATGCGCGAGCGACGGTGGCCGCCGAGGGTGCCGGCGACGGAGCTCTCGTACGGGAGGCCGTCGGGACCGATCAGGGTCCAGGTGCGCCGCGGCGCCTCGTCTTCCGCCGGTCGGGTCACGTCGCGTCGTGGAAGATGATCCCGAGCGCGGTGCGGGAGCCGCGCGTCACCGTGCTCACCCCGTGGCGCAGGGCGGCGCGGTGCCAACCACGCGTTCCGGCCCCGGGCCGATGGTGGGTCGGGAAGACGACGAAAGCGCCCCGGGGAGGGCTCACGACATGCGCGCGACTCTGGCCGCCAGTTCGGCGCACTCGCCCTCGTCCAGCACATCCTCGGTGACCGCGAACCCCCGCTCCTCGAGCTGCCCCCCGATCCCCTCCCAGTCGAGCGCGCGGACCCGTTCCCAAGGCGACGCCGCCAACACCCTCGCCCTCATCCTCCTGCTCCTCTCGCTCGGGTCGTCAGAGATACGACGCAACCCGCGCACGAAACGTGAGATCCGAGGTGAGAACCGCGGGCGGGGCGGCTCGCGGGCCCGGGAAGCGGCGCCCGTGAGGAAGGGACGCAGTATGTTCCCCATGCCTTCCCATTGGTCAGGACTTTGCTGTGGAGAGAAACTCTCTCTATGCGCCACTAACGCTCCACAGGCGCCCCGTCCCCGCCGTCCCCGTGCCATCGCCCCGGTTGAGGCCCGTCGGCCGGGGTCCGTCCGGAGGCGAGGACCGATCGAAGGAAGGAAGAGATGATCTTGATCGGGACTGACCCCCACGAGCGGACCCGTACCCCTGCCGCTGTCGACGCGGCGACCGGAGGGAGCCCGGATCCGGCGAGCTCCTCGCCTGGGGGCGGGACCTCGACGAGGGCGGGTCTGGGCGATCGAGGGCCGCGGCGTGCGCTGCCGAAGCGCCACCTTGCGCGTCGGGTCTGGCGGCTTCTCCTCACGATCGAGAGGAGGAGGTCCCTCGACACCGTCGACGCTCAGAGGAACTTGCCGAGGCCGCGGGTCGCGGCGACGGCCGGACACAGGGGCAACGGACCCCATGAGGCGCCGGGGACCGTCTCGGGCGGGTGCAAGGGCCCGGGCGCCCCGAGGGTCAGGCGGGGCGGGGGCGGAGGGCGAGGCCGCAGAGGGACTCGAGGACGCAGCGGTGGGCGAGGAGGGCGGTGATGCCGGAGGTGTCGTAGGTGGGCGAGACCTCGACCAGGTCCATGCCGACGATCGGGAGCTCGGTGAAGATGCGGTTGAGGGCGGGGAAGATCTCGCGGGGGCCGAGGCCGCCGGACTCCAGGGAGCCGGTGCCGGGGGCGTAGAGGTCGTCGAAGACGTCGATGTCGAAGGTGACGAAGATGTGCTCGGGGAGGTCGCGGGCGGCGGTCGCGATCAGGTCGTCGACCACGGCGGGCATGCCGCGTTCGTCGATCTCGTAGCGGGTGTGCCAGCGCATGCCGACCGAGCGGGCCCAGTCGAAATCCTCGGGGTCGGGGTAGTACCCGTGGATGCCGACCTGGATGAAGTGCTCGCCGCGCACGTGGCCCTCCTCGACCAGGCGGCGCATCGGGCTCGCGTGGGAGAGCGGACCGCCCCAGTCGACCGGCGAGGTGTCGGTGTGGGTGTCGAACTGGATCACGCCGACCTCCCCGGCGCCGTAACGCTCGACCACCGCGGTCACGTCCGGGTAGGCGAGCGAGTGGTCGCCGCCGAGGATGATCGGCATCACGCCCGCGTCGAGGATCTCCCCCAGCCGCGCCTTCACCTCCCGGTGCGCCGCGGCGAGGTCGGCGGGCGGGCACTCCGCGTCGCCGTAGTCGGCTACCGAGAGCACCGCGAAGGGATCGACGCCGAGCCCCAGGTGCGGCCGCGCCGGCGGCGAGGAGAGGAAGTTGCAGGCCTCGCGGATCGCCCGCGGCCCGAAGCGCGCCCCCGGCCGGAACGAGACCCCTTCGTCGAAAGGCGCCCCGAGGATCGCCACGTCGACCCCCTCGAGGTCCTCCGGCCGCAGCGCCAGCGGCGCCTTGCAGTAGGTGCCCAGGCCGGCGTACGCCGGCTCGTCGGGACGGTTGACGCCGATCACTCCGCGACCACCGGTGTCACCGATCACCTTCCCGCCGCCCCAGCGTAGTACCGGGCGATCGTCGGCAGGGTCTCGATACCGTCGTCGAACACGATGACATCCTGCTCGAACATCGCGGTCCCGACGCCCGGGAGACCGCTCTGCACCTCGAGCGAGATGCACATCCCGGCCTCGAAGGTCGACTCGTTCCCGGCCATGATCCACGGCCCTTCCCAGGCGAGGCCGATCGAGTGGCCGTGGCAGGGGAAGTAGGACAGCACCGCCGCCCCGGTGTCCCCCTCCCCCGACGCCCAGGCGGCGTCGTCGTGCTCGGCCATCCCCGAGCCGACGAGGCTGTCGTGGACGGCCGCATAGACCGCGCCCGCCGTCACTCCCGGCTCGATCGCCGCGGCCCCGGCTTCGTAGGCCTCGACCAGGCCGTCCAGCACCTCGAGCTGCCCTTCGCTCGCCTCGCCCCCGACGACGGCGGTGCGTTGCATGTCGAAGAGGTAGCCGTTCAGCGCACCGTAGGCGTCGACGTGGAAGAAATCGCCGCGCTCGAGGGTACGCGTGGTCCACGAAGGCAGGCGCCCGTGACTGTAGGAGTCACTGTACGGGCCGGAGGAGGTGGCGGCGTCATACATCGCCACGCCCCGGGAGACGGCGAGCGAGTAACCGGCCGCCACGGCTTCGGCCTCGGTGATCCCGGGCTGCGACATCGCCGCCTCCATCATCGCGTTCATGACTTCGCTGCCCACGGCGACCGACTCGCGGACGAGCTCGAGCTCGTTCGGGCTCTTGACCATGCGCAGCTTTTCGACCAGGTCGGGGACCTGGACGATCTCGGCGTTCGGGATCGCCTCGCACATCGCCAGGTAGGTGGTGGCGATCACCTGGTTGCCCCCCGCGAACCCGATCCTGCCCCTGTCGAGACCGAGCTCGTCCACCACCCTCCCCGCCTCGTCGGCAAGGTTCATCGAGTACCTGACGTCGTCCACCGCAACCAGATCAGGCCGCCAGTCAGGCGAGTCGACGATCAGCGTCGGCGCATCGGCGTCGTGTGAGAACACCAGGAAGGCGTGCCCACGGCCTACCCAGAGCGGCGGCAGGTGCCCGAGCAGAGGTGTGTCGGGATAATGGTTCGCGAGGTAGACGGTGTCGGCGTAACCGTCCAACATCGCGCCGCCCCGCGAGCCGACGATCACCCCGTCCAGGCCGAGCTGGGCGCAGGCCGCCTTCACCCTCCGCCAGCGTTCCTCGTACTCGTGCCAGGGAATCCTCGCTTCCATGGATCTCCCCAGATCAGCTCGTACGCGCGTCGACCTGCGGCCGCGGCTCGCGACCGCTCCGCCGCAGGGCCAGCCCGGCGAGCGACTCGAGGATGCAGCGGTGCGCCAGCAGCGAGGTGATCCCCGACGCGTTGTCGTAGGTCGGCGCCACCTCGACCAGGTCCATCCCCACCGTCGGCAGCTCGTGGAAGATGCGGACGAGCGCCGGCAGGACCTCGCGCGGCGTCAGCCCGCCCGGCTCCGGCGCCCCGGTCCCGGGGGCGAACCCGGGGTCGAAGACGTCGATGTCGAAGCTGACGAAGATGTGCTCGGGAAGGTCCCGCGCCGCGGTCTCGATCAGGTCGTCCATCACCGCCGCCATCCCGCGCCGGTCGATCTCGTACCGCGTGAACCACCGCATCCCGGCCGAGCGCATCCAGTCGAAGTCCCCGGGGTCGGGGAAGTACCCGTGCAGGCCGATCTGGATGAAGTGCTCGCCGCGGATGTGGCCCTCCTCGACCAGCCGCCGCATCCCGGTCCCGTGCGGGGCGGCGAACTGGCCGTCGGCGCTCGCCCCCGCCGCGGTGTCGGCGTGGGCGTCGAACTGGATCAGCCCCACGTTGCCGGCGCCGAAGCGCTCGACCACCGCCGTCACGTCCGGGTAGGCGAGCGAGTGGTCGCCGCCGAGGACCACGGGGAAGACGCCCGCGTCGAGGATCTCGCCGAGGCGCGCCTTCACCTCACGGTGGGCCGCGGCAAGGTCGGCGGGCGGGCACTCCGCGTCGCCGTAGTCGGCCACCGAGAGCACCGCGAACGGGTCGATCCCCAGGTTCATGTGCGGCCGCGCCGGCGGCGCCCAGAGGTAGTTGCACGCCTCGCGGATCGACCGGGGCCCGAACCGCGCCCCCGGCCGATACGACACCCCTTCGTCGAAGGGTGCCCCGAGGACCGCGACGTCGACGCCGTCGAGGTCCTCGGGACGCAGCGCCAGCGGCGCCTTGCAGTAGGTGCCCAGGCCGGCGTAGGCCGGCTCGTGGGCACGGTTGACCTGGATCGTCATTCGATCTTCGGCACTTTTTTCGGCGACCACAGGCCGACGAGTTTTTCCTTCCCGTTCTGGACTTCGATGATCCGGACGGGTCGGTCGAGGGTGATGTGGTAGGTGCTGTTGAACGTCGTCGGCCCGATCACCAGCTTTTCGTTGTTGAATTCCTGGAGCGCCGGGATCAGCTTGCTCGCTTCGGTCGATTTGGCTTTTTCGTAGGCTTTCTGGAACGCTTCGATCACGCTGTAGCCACTAAGCGAGCCGATCGACGTTTCCGGCTTGCCGTACTTCTTGGTCACTTCGGCGATCAGTTTGTTGACTGCCGGATCGGGGTCGTTGCCCTGCAGCGAGCCGTAGGCGGTGTGGTAGAAGTTCGACAGCCCGGGCACCGACTTCAGCCAGTAGGAGCCGTCGAAGTTCGATTCCGAGAGCACCGGCTCTTCGATCCCGGCGGCCCGCAGGCTGCGCAGGAACCGCACGCCGCCAGGCGGGTAGCTGGCGAGGTAGATCATGTCGGGCGCTTCGGAGAGTTCGCGGATGCGGTTCGTCTGCGCCGAGAAGGCCTGGTCTTCCTGCTGGAAGACGTCGTTGCCGACGATCTTGCCGCCGAGTTCTTTGAACCGGATTTCGAACGCCTGCGCCGACTGTTTGTCGATGTCGATGGTCGGGTCGACGACCACGTAGGCGGTCCGGGCATGGAGTTTTTCGTAGGCGAATTCGGCCTGGCTCGCGCCTTCGGCGCCCGCCCCGGTCCCCATCGAGAACCCGTTCGGGCCGATGATGTCGGTGCGGAACTTGGTCGAGCCCGCGCACGGTGACATCGCCACCACGTTGTGCGACTGGGCCTCGATGATGCTCGGGGTCGAGTAGTCGAAGTCACACGTGGTCATCATGAATTCCGCACCCGCGGCGAGCACTTCGTCGGCCGCTTCGCGGGCGCCGCTGATTTCCGTCCGCGTATCGGCTTCGACGATCTTGATCTTGCGGCCTTCGATCCCGCCTTCGGCGTTGATCTTTTCGACCTTCAGCTTCGCCGACTGGACCGCCGGCTGGTCGTAGGAGGCGAACGCCCCCGACTGGGCGGTGGCGAACCCGATCGTGATCGGACCGGTGTTGCTCGACCCGCCTTCGGAGCTGCCGCAGGCCGTCACGCCCACCGCGACCGCGGCGACCATGATCGCCACCGCGACCGTCCTCAATCTCGTCAAGCGCATCTGTTGCTCCTTCTGAATCGGGGGGTTGGGGTCATCGAGGGCCTCCCTCGGCGGTCCGGGGCTCAGGCTCGGATGAGGATGAAGAGGTGTTCGCGGCCTGGCTCGCGCCGCGCCGCCGCAGCCCCGAAAACGACAGGGCGCGCAGGCTGGAGAGCTTCAGCTCGGAGCCCATCGTCAGCCCGAGCGGGCGGAAGATCAGGACCAGCAGCATCGCCAGCGCCAGCCCGATCTGCTGCAGGCCGGGGCCGGTGACCGTCTCCCCCTGCTGCAGGAAGTAGGTGAGGAAGGCGACCAGGACCGGGCCGATCACCGCGCCGGTGAGGCTGAGCGAGCCGCCGATCACCAGCATCGCGATCGTCAGGAAGGTGAGTTCGAGGTAGAAGTTGTTCGGCGTGAAGACGCCCAGGTACTGCCCGTAGGCGGCGCCCGCGACGCCGATCACGAAGCCGCTGAGGACCAGCGCGATGCGCCGCTCGCGGACCACGTTGACGCCGATCGCCGCCGCCGCCAGCTCGTTCTCCCGCGACGCCCGCAGGCGCAGGCCGAAGCGCGACTCCTGGTAGGCGAAAACGAAGAAGATCGTCAGCGCGGCAAGCACCAGGGCGACGCCGAGGGTGGTGTTGGTGGGCACGCCGAGCAGCGCCTGCCGCCCGCGGGTGACGCTGTTCCAGTTGCTCTCCACCTGGTAGGCGATCACCAGCACCGCGAACATCGCCAGCGAGAGCGCCAGGGCGGGGAGCCGCGCCACCGGCAGCGAGATGATCAGCGCCGCCAGCGCGGCGACGCCGCCGGCGATCAGGAACGCCAGCGGGTAGGAGAATTCGGCGTGCGCGATGAAGGTCGGCAGGTTCGGCAGCAGCGCCCCCTTGGCGACGATCGGGATCGTGATCAGCGCGCCCGCGTAGGCGCCGATCGACATGAAGCTCATATGGCCGAAGGAGAGGACGCCGGAGAGGCCGGCGAACGAGTAGAGCCCGACCACGATGCTGACGTTCAGCAGCATCACCATCGCCCGGTTTTCCATCGCCAGCCCGCCGAGCGGCGCCAGCAGCGTGATCACCGCGACCAGCGCCGCCAGCAGCACCGGCGTCTGGACCTGGCGCGCGAAGCCGCCGACCCGCGCCATCAGACGCGCTCCTTGCGCGACGGGATCAGGCCCTGGGGCCGGATCAGGAGGAGCACGAGGACGCCGCCGTAGACGAACGCTTCGCGCGAGGAGCGCAGCTGGGTCGGCAACACGACCTCGAAGGCGACCGTGCCGGCGCCGAGCAACGCCGCCCCGAGCAGAGCGCCGCTGAAGCTGCCGAGGCCGCCCATCATCGTCGCGACGAAGGCGATGATCACCGGCGCGAGCCCCATCGTGGCGAAGGCCGAGCCGCCCTGGACGACGAGGATGAAGGCGGCGACGCCGGCCATCGCGCCGCTGATCGCGAAGGTGCCGGAGATCACCGCGTTGGCGCGGATGCCGACCAGCCGGGCCATCGTGAAGTCCTCCGCCGCGGCCCGCATCGCCATGCCGAAGTTGGTCCGGCGCATGAAGATCACGAGGCCGCCGATGAAGACCGTCGCGGCGACCACCGAGAGGATCGTCACGCCTTCGATCTGGATCCCGCCGACGCTCACGGCCTTGTTCAGGAAGCCCGGCGTTTCGATGCTCTTCGGGCGGCTGCCGAAGACCATCAGGGCGAGGTTCTGGAGTAAGAAGCTGACCGCGAAGGAGGTGACCAGCAGGGTCTCCGGGGTCGAGCCGCGCACCGGTCTGAAGGCCGAGCGCTCCATCAGCAGGGCGGCGACGATCACCACCGCGATCATCAGGAAGATCGCCAGCGGCAGCGAGAGGGCGGCGAAGATGAACAGCCCGTAGGCGCCGATCATGATCAATTCGCCGTGGGCGAAGTTGACCAGGCCCATGATCCCGTAGATCAGCGCCACCGGCAGGGCGAGCAGCGCGTAGAGGCTGGCGAGGCCGATCGCGTCGACGACGTGCTGCAGCAGCGCGGTCATGCCTCGGTCCCCACCGCGGCATCGCCGCCGAAGTAGGCCCGCTCGACCTCCTCGAGGTCCTTGACGCCGGTCGCCACCATCGCGATCCGGCCGCCGGCGAGAACGTAGGTGCGGTCGGCCAGGTCGACGGTTCGACGGCCGTTCTGCTCGACCAGGAGCATCGTTATCCCTTCCTCGCGCAGCTGCGCGACCAGTTCGAAGACGAGGTCAACCATCAGGGGGGCGAGGCCCAGGGAGGGCTCGTCCAAGAGCAGGAGGCGGGGGCGCGACATCAGCGCCCGGGCGATCGCCAGCTGCTGCTGCTCGCCGCCCGAGAGCTTGCCCGCGTGGGTCGCGGCGTAGCGCCGCAACACCGGGAAGCGCTCCATCATCCGGTCGATGTCGGCGTCGACCTCGCCGTCCTTGCGGGTCGAGGAGCCGATCCGCAGGTTTTCCTCCACCGTCAGCGTGGTGAAGATCCGCCGGCCCTCGGGGACCAGGGAGACGCCGCGGCGGACGATCGCCTCCGGCGGTTCGCCACCGACGCTCTCGCCGCCGATCTCGATCGTGCCCGAGGCGGGCGAGAGGACCCCGGCGATCGCCGAGAGCGTCGTCGTCTTGCCCGCCCCGTTGGGGCCGATCAGGCCGACGCACTCGCCGTCGCCGACCTCCAGCGAGATGCCGTGCACGGCGACCAGGCGTCCGTAGCGGACCTCGAGTGAGTCAACTCGCAGCATCGTTCTCCCCCGCGGCCTCGTTGTCCACCGAGCCGAGGTAGGCGGCGTTGACGGCGGCGTCGGCGCGGATCTCCTCCGGCGTGCCGACGGCGATCGTCTTGCCGTGGTCGAGGACCTGGATGCGGTGGCAGAGCCGCATGATCACCCGCATGTCGTGCTCGATGATCAGCACGCCGCAGTCGAGCCGCTCGGGCAGCGAGGCGATCAGCGTGGTCAGCTGGTCGCTCTCGGCCTCGTTCAGGCCGGCCGCGGGCTCGTCGAGCAGCAGGTAGGAGGCCGAGGTGGCGATCAGCCGGCCGAGCTCGACGTTGCGGCTCTCGCCGTGCGAGAGCTCGCGGGCGCGGCGGTCGGCGATGTGGGAGAGCTCCAGCATCGCGAGGATCTCGCGGGCGCGGGCGACCGCGCGGCGGCGGGTGCGGTACCCGGTCAGCGCCGCGACCTCGACGTTCTCCAGCACCGTGAGGTGGTCGAAGAGGCGGCCCGACTGGAAGGTGCGCGCGACACCGAGGCGGGCGAGGCGCGCCGCCTCCATCCCGGTGATGTCGCGCTCGCCGAGCCAGACCTGGCCGGCGGTCGGCTTCTCGAAGCCGGTGAGCGCGTTGACGAGGGTCGTCTTCCCGGCGCCGTTGGGGCCGAGCAGGCCGAGCACCTCGCCGCGGACGATCGTCACGTCGACCCCGTCGACGGCTTTGACGCCCTCGAAGTGGACGCAGATGCCCTCGGCGCGGAAGCCCGGCTTCTCCGCGTTGGCGCCACCGGGGCTCGCCACGGCGACGCCGGCCGTCGTACGGTCTGTCTCCGCTCCCATGATCGCCATCAGAGTCCCATCGGGGGGCCCGGCGAGCTATCTACGCATTGGTGGAAGTGGGCCGGCGGACTGTGGCCAGTCTGTGTTTGTCGCGCCAGAGGCCGCGGCGTAGAGGCAGGCGAGGGCGCGCGCGACCGCGCCGATCGCCTTCTCGGATGGGAGGAAACGCGGGTCGTGGAGGGGCACGTCGGCGACCTCCTGGGCGCCCTCGATGCCGACGAACGCCATCAGCAGCGGCGCCAGGTCGCCGAGGAAGGCGATGTCGTCGGAGCCGCAGGAGCGGAAGCCGGGGGCGAGGCGGGCGTCGGCGGCGGCCAGGAGCGGCGCCGCGGCGGCCGCCAGCTCGGGGTCGTTGACGAGGGCGGGCTCGCCGGGGGTGAGCTCCACCGCGGCGGTGCAGCCGTGGGCGCGGGCGACGTCGGCGGCGATCTCGCCGAGCAGCTCCAGGGCCGGGGCGCGGTCCTCCGGCTCCAGCGTGCGGACCGTCCCCCAGGCGCTCGCCTCGCCGGGGAGCGCGTTGCTCGGGCCTTCGGCGTCGAGCCCGGTGACGCTGACCACGGCCGGGCGGATCGGGTCGAGCCGACGGCTGACGATCTGCTGCAGGGCGACGACGATCGCCGCCAGCGCCAGCACCGGGTCGCGGCCCTGGTGCGGGTAGGCGGCGTGGGTGGGCGCGCCGCGCACGAGCAGGCGGAAGTCGTCGCAGGCGGCGTTGATCGGGCCGGGCGGGACCGCGACCGCGCCGAACGGGATCGTCGGGTGGACGTGGGCGCCGAGGACGGCGCGGTAGGGGCGGGCCGCGGCGGCGGTGGCGAGGAAGGCGCGGGCGCCGGAGGGGGCGCGCTCCTCGCTCGGCTGGAAGAAGGCGACCAGCGGCGGCGCGCCCGCGCCGAGCGCGGCCACGGCCCGCGTGAGCGCCACCAGCGCCGCCATATGGACGTCGTGGCCGCAGGCGTGCATGGCGCCGCCGGTGGCCGCGAAGGGGGCGCCGGTGGCCTCGCGGATCGGCAGCGCGTCGAGCTCGGCGCGGGCCATCACGGGGGGATCGGCGGCGGCGCCGCCGACGCGGAACAGCAGCCCGGTACCGAGGACGCTCTCGCGCTCGACCCCGGGGAGCGCCGCCGCGACGGCCGCCGACGTCCCCTCCTCCTCGTTGCCGAGCTCCGGGCGGCGGTGCAGCTCGCGGCGCAGCTCGGCCGCCGCCGGCAGCTCCGCGTCCACCGCCGCCAGCAGGCCCCCGAGGTCGAGCCCGGCGCTCATCCGAGCGGGTAGATCCGGGCCGCGTTGCCGCGCGCGATCGCCACCGCGATCCGCTCCGCGTCCGCCGCCCCGAGCAGGCCGTCGCGGGACCAGCCGTCGAGCACCGCGTCGAGCGCGCCGCGGAACGCGCGCGCGCCGAGGTAGTGGAGCTCCGGGATCGCGATCGCGTCGGAGGAGTAGAGCTGCTTGCCGAACGGTGCCATCTCCATCGCCTCCGCCATGATCCTCGGCGCGCCCGCGATCGCGTGGTTGAGGGTGAGGCCGAGGTCGAAGTACACGTGCGGGTACATCGCCGCGAGGTAGGCGGCCTGGCGGTGGTAGGGGTAGCAGTGGAGCAGGGTGAGGTCGACGCCGAGCGGGTCGAGGGCGCGGATCAGCGGCGTCAGCAGGGTCGGGTCGGCGAGGCGCAGGTCGACGTCGGTGTCGCCGAAGCCGGTGTGGACCTGGAGCGGCAGGCCGCGCTCGCGGGCGACCTCGACCCCGGTCCAGACGCCGAGGTCGAGCAGCACCGGGTCGGCGAGGCGCGCGCCGGCGGCGATCTCGGGGAGGCGGCGCTCGAGCGCGCGGCGGACCTCGTCGGCGGGCGGCGGCGCGTCGGCGAGGGCGAGGCCGTGGCGGTAGGCGGCGATCGTCTTCAGCCCGACCGCGCCCGCGGCGGCCTCGTCGAGCGCCGCGGCGAAGGCGGCGAGGAAGGCGTCGGCGCCGGTCACCCGGCGGGCGAGCGCCTCGGCCACGGCCTCGATCCGCACCACCTCGCGGGCGGGGATCCCGGTGAGCGCGGCGAGCTCGTCGGGCCCGGCCAGCCCGAGCCCGGCGATGCCGGTGTCGACCAGCATCTGCTCGAGGCCGCAGGCGGCGAAGAGGCGGCGGCCGACCTCCTCCTGGCCGAGCTCGCCGCGGCGGGCGACGTAGTCTTCCGGGGAGGTCCCTGGCTCGAGGTCGAGGAACGGCGCGCACCAGGCGCGGATCGCGAGGCCGAGCGGGGTGTCGAACCAGCGCGTGCCGGGCGCCGGGGGGCGGTCGCTCTCGGTGATCCAGCGCTCGAAGCCGCCCGGGTCGAGCGCCGCCACCACGCCGTGGCAGTGGTGGTCGATCAGCGGCAGGTCAGTAGATGCGCCCATAGGCCTCCCCGATCTCCGCCGGCGACCCGAGCTCCGCGGCGAGGTCGAGCTCGTGGCGCTTCATCGCCAGGTAGGCGTCGCGGAGCTCCGGCGGGAGCCAGCCGGAGAGCGCCTCGTCCTCCGCCAGCGCGGCCAGCGCGTCCTCGAGGGAGGCGGGCAGCGGGCGGATGCCGCGGCGCTCGCGCTCGGCCGGGTCGAGGGTCGCCGGATCCTCGTCCTGGCGCGCCGCCGGGGGCAGGTTGCGGCGCACGCCGTCGAGGCCGGCGGCGAGGATCGCTCCCAGCGCCAGGTAGGGGTTGGCGGTCGCGTCGGCAGCGCGGAACTCGACGTGGGCGGAGCTGGTGCCGGGGCCGACGATCCGCAGCAGGACCTCGCGGTTGACCCCGCCGAGGGCGGCGTACCCGGCGCTCCAGTGGCCCGGGCCGAGGCGCTCGTAGGAGACCGGGCTCGGCGCGGTGAGCGCGCAGAGGGCCTCGCCGTGGGCGACGATCCCGGCGGCGAAGCTCCGCCCCAGGTCCCCCGCCCCGCCCTCCTCGTCGAGCGCGCCGAGCGGCGAGAAGCCGCCTTCGCCGCGAAGCGAGAGGTGGATGTGGACGCCGTTGCCGACCCCGGCGCCGGGGGCGATCGGGGTGAAGGAGGCGCGGCGGCCCGACCAGCGGGCGACCTCGCGCACGGTTTCGCGCAGGAGCAGGGCGCGGTCGGCGCCCTCATGGGCCGGGGCCGGGCCGCAGGGGACCTCGAACTGGCGCGGGCCGAACTCCGAGAAGACCATCTCGGGGGCGAAGCCGGCCGCGGCGAGGACGCCGACGAGGGTCGAGGGGAACGGCTCGGCGGCGGCCAGGGCGTGGGGGCTGAAGGCGTCCTGGTGGGCGCCGGCGGCGCCGGGGTCGAGCTGGAACTCGTGCTCGAAGGCGCTCAGCACGCCGCAGCCGGTGACCCGCTCGACCTCGGCCAGGGTGCGTTTGAGCAGGCCGCGGGGGCAGGCGTCCCAGGGCTCGCCGTCGAGGTAGGCGTCGGCGAGCGCGAGCTGGAACGGCGAGGGGCCGTCGGGGCGCTCGATCGCCAGCAGGGCGGCGGGGTCGGGGCGCAGGCGGATTTCGCCGGTCGGGCCCCAGGGGTTCGGCGCGATGCCGCCGAACGGGTCGAGCGAGAGGTTGGCGGGGACCCAGCCGACGCCCTCGCTCGCGGCGGCCTGCTGGCGCGCCGCGGGGAGCGACTTGCCGCGGGTCATCCCGACCAGGTCGCCCTGGCCGACGAAGACGAGGCCGGCGGCGGTGATCTCCGCCCGCGCGGGCCCGCTCACCACCCCGCGTACCCCTCGATCGCGGCGTCGGGGACGCGACCCGCTTCGACGTCGGCGAGGGCGGCGCCGATCACCTCCACGGCGCGGTCGATCTCGGCCTCGGTGACGGTCAGCGGCGGGGTCAGCTCGAGCACGTTGGACTCCGGGCCGACGCAGAAGAAGGCGACGCCGAGCTCGAGCGCGCGGACGATCGTCTTCGCCGCCTCGGTCCCGGCCGGGGTGCGGGCCTCGCGGTCGCGCACGAGGTCGACCCCGAGCGCCAGGCCGCGGCCGCGCACGTCGCCGATCAGCTCGCGCTCGGCGGCGAGCTCGCGGAGGCCGGCGGCGAGCTGGGCGCCGCGCTCGGCGGCGCGGGCGGGGAGGTCGAGCTCGTCGATGCGGGCGAGCACGGCGAGCCCGGCGGCGGCGCAGACGGCGTTGCCGGCGGTGGTCTGGATCGCGAAGGAGGTGGCGCAGTCCATCACCGCGGCGGGGCCGACGGCGGCGGAGAGCGGCAGGCCGCCGCCGATGCCCTTGCCGAAGGTGACGACGTCGGGCTCGATCCCCTCGGCGGCGCAGGCGGCGAAGGTGCCGGTGCGGCCGACGCCGACCTTGACCTCGTCGCAGAGCAGCAGGATGCCGTGGCGGGCGCAGCGCGCGGCGAGGCCGGGGAGGAAGCCGGATGGCGGCTCGATCAAGCCGCCGTCGGACATGATCGGCTCGACCAGGACGGCGGCGAAGGTCTCCGGGCCGTGCTCGGCGAGCGCCGCGTCGATCCGCGCCAGGGCCGCCGCGGCGAGATCATCGCCGTCGCCGAACGGGTCGCGGTAGGGGTCCGGGTAGGGGACGAGGACCCGGCCCGGGTGGGCCTTGGCGTGCTCCTGGGAAGAGTGGCCGGAGACCGCCATCGAGCCGCTGGTGCCGCCGTGGTAGGCGCCCTCGAAGGCGAGCATGCGGGGGCGGCCGGTGGCGATCTCGATCGCCCGCACGGCGGTCTCGTTGGCGTCGGAGCCGGAGTGGCCGAGCCAGACCTTGCGCTCGCCCGACCCGGGCGCGCGCGCCAGCAGCTCCTCGGCGAGGCGCACGGTCGGCTCGGGGACCGAGGAGAGGATGCTTGCACCGGCCATCGAGGCCGCGGCGCCCGCCACCGCCTCGGCGAAGACCGGATCGCTGTACCCGAGGCTGGCGGCGCCCCAGGTCCCCGACATGTCGAGCACCCGGCGCCCGTCGGCGTCGATCAGCTCCGACCCCTCGCCGCCGACCGCGGTCAACGGCGAGAACCGCAGCTTCTCGATCGCCCCGATCACCCGCGCGTCGCGCTCGAGCAGCCCGGCGGCCTCCGTCTCTCTGGCGGTCCCTACGTCCACGTTCAACCTCCGGTCGGGTGGCAACTTGCCCCAACCTAGGGAACCCCGCCCCCGCCGCCAAGCCCGCACCCTGGAGGCAACGGGCCGGAAGACTGCAACACATTGTCATGCGGCCCGGCCGGCTGGTGAGTTCGCAGTTGACCACAACAGTTGTAGATAAGTGCGAACGCACCGGGGTGCAGGGCCGGGCCGGGCGTCGATTGGTGAGTTGTGTGCGCCAGGTTGCCCTCAACTCGGCTTCGCCATCAGCTCGGCCAGGTTCACGAGGTGCAGTGCCAGGTTCAGGGTGAAGCGGTCCTCGTAGGACTCCAGGGAGCAATCGAGGAGGGTTTCGATTTTCTTCAGCCGGTACATCAGGGAGTGGCGGTTGAGGTAGAGCTCGCGGGCGGCGGCGCTGGTGTTGCCGTGGTTGCGGAGGTAGGCGCCGAGGGTGGCCTGGAGGTCGCGGCCGGCCTTGGCGTCGTAGGCGATCAGGGGCTCGAGGCGGGCGCGGGCGGCGGCGACCGCGCCGGGGTCCTCGGCGAGGGCGCCGAGGAGGACCGCGGCGCCGAGGCGGTCGTCGTCGGCGACGGCGTCGGGGCCGAGGAGGACGCGGCCGATCTCGCCGAGGCGCTCCGCGCGCCGGAAGGGCTCGCGCAGGTCGGCCAGCGCGGTCGGCTCCTCGACCACGCCCCAGCTCGCGCGGTCGCCCTCCGGCAGGGTCTCCTGGAAGCCCGCCAGGAGGTCGCGCAGCGGCGCCGCCGACTCCGGCGCCAGGGCCAGCACCAGCTCACCGCGCGCGGCGACGATCGCCTCCTTGCCGAGCTCGCCGCCGAGCCGCTCGGCCAGCGCCGTCGCGGTCGTCTCGTCGGCGGCGCGGCCGAGCGCCACCCGGAAGGGGCGCCGCAGGTCGTGGCCGAGCAGGACCGCCCGCGCGGTGACCTCGCGCGAGGGCGAGGAGCCGCCGGCCAGCGTCCAGACGAAGCTCTGCATCAGCCGCTCCTCGGCGGCCACCGCGGCCCGCATCCGCAGCATCTCCATCGCCACCGCGATCGCCGACTGGGTCAGCGCCCGCCCCTCCAGGGTGGGGATGAACGCCCGGTCCTCGTCGACCGCCGCGTAGACGATGCCGACCACCCGCCGCCCCGCGCGCGCGCCGACCGTCATCCCGGCGCCGAGCCCGAGCGCGGGCACGCCGTCGACCCAGCTCGCGGTCTCGGTGCTGAGGCTGAGCTCGATCCGCGCCGTCTCCTCCGGTCCCAGCTCGGCCAGCCGCGACTCCCACTCGTCGATCGCGCCGCCCAGCCGCTCCCGCGCCAGCTTGCCGTGGGCCAGCAGATGGAGGCTCGGGGCGAGGATCACGATCGCCCGCTCGATCATCGCCTCCAGCGCTTCCGCCACCGCCGCCAGCCCCGCCCCCTCGAGCGCCGCGGTGGCGACGCTGGCCAGCAGCTGGTCGGGCTCCGCCAGCGCCGCGGCGTGCTGCTTGGCGATGATCCGGTCGGTCACCGCCATGATCACGTCGGCGAAGCGCACCTCCCAGGGCAGGCTCAACACCGGCATCCGCCCGGCCGCCGCGGCGTCGAGCGCCTCCTGCGGGACCGTCTCGACCTCCCCCATCTCCGGCAGGCTGATGCAGACCGCCGCGGCCCCCGAGGCGGCGATGTCGGCGACCATCTCGACCAGCCGCGCCTGGTCGCAGCCGACGCAGGTCGTCAGCACCAGCTCGCCGGGCCGGACGAAGTTCTCGACCGGCCCCTCGATCACCGTGATCCAGCGCAGCTGCGCCTCGTCCAGGTACTCGTCCCCGCCCAGCACCTCGGCCTCCCGGAAGATGGGAGCCGACAGCATTTCTCGCATCGACAGAGGCAAAATGGGGGCCCGAAAGCGCGTTCGGTCGACCCCTCTCCAGGGGCCTAGGCGGGGTTGTATCTTGCCACGATCGCGTCCCGCAGCCGCGCCACTCCGAGCTCCGCCCGGGCGCTGGTGCAGGAGGCGAAGCAGAGCCGCAGCGAGTCGGTAGAGCCCGGCCCGGTGACGAACGCGTCGCCGGGGATGTAGGCGACGCCGGCCGCCAGCGCCGCCTCGAAGAGCTCCCGCGTGTCGATCGGCGGCGGGAAGCTGACCCAGGTGAAGAAGCCGCCGCCGGGGTCGGTCCAGGTCGCCCCGAGCGGGCCGAGCGAGGCCGCCAGCGAGCGCATCATCGCCTCCTTGCGGCGTCGGTAGATCGTCCGCAGGCGGTCGAGGTGAGCGTCCATCTCCCCCAGCGCCAGGAACCGTTCCATCAGGAGCTGGGCGGGGACGTTGGAGCAGGTGTCCATGCACTGCTTGGCGGCGATCATCAGCGCGATCACCGACGGCGCCGCTTCGATCCAGCCGCAGCGCAGCCCCGGCGCGACGATCTTCGAGAAGGTCTGCACGCCGAGGACCCAGGGCGCCTCGTCGCTGAGCGAGACGAGGCTCGGCGGCGGCGAGCCGTCGAAGGCGAGGCGGCCGTACGGGTCGTCCTCGAGCACCACCGCGCCCCAGCGCTCGGCGAGCGCGAGGAGCTCCCCGCGGCGGCGGAGGCTGAGCGTCTTGCCGCTCGGGTTCTGGAAGGTCGGGATCGTGTAGATCATCTTCGGCGGCCGCGGCAGGGCGTCGCCGAGCTCGGCGAGGGCGTCGACGACGAGCCCGTCCTCGTCCACCGGCACCTCGAGCAGGCGGCCCTCGTAGCTGGCGATCGTCGCCGAGCCGTTGGTGTAGGTGGGGGCCTCGACCGCGACCACGTCGCCGGGGTCGACGAAGAGCTTGCAGACGAGGTCGAGCCCCTGCATGCCGCCGGCGGTGACGAGGAGGCGCTCGCGGCCGGTGCCGGTGAAGCGCTCCAGCTGGTCGAGCAACCCGGCCTCGCCCTCGGTCGGGCCGTAGTCGAAGGTGGGCGCGCCGGCCGCGTAGACCTCGGCGGCGATCGCGCCGAGGACCTCGCTCGGGATCGCCTCGGCGGCCGGGCTCCCCATCGCGAGGCGCACGATGTCGTGGGTCTGGCGCTGCAGCAGGCTGGTGCTGGAGTCGATCTCCGACCCGGTCAGGCGGTCCGCGCGGGCGGCGAACGGCAGCGTGGCGGGCTCGATGCTCATGTCGCCGTGTACCCCCCGTCGATCGCCAGCGAGGCGCCGGTGACGTGGCCCGCTTCGGCGGAGGCGAGGTAGGCGACCGCGGCGGCGACCTCGGCGGTGGTGCCGAGCCGGCCCTGCGGGATCACGGCCTCGACCGCGGCGCGCGCCGCCGCCGGGTCCGCCGCCGCCTCGTTCCACTCATGGAAGAGCGGCGTCTCGGTCATCCCCGGGGCGACCGCGTTGACGCGCACGCCGCGCGGCGCCCACTCCACCGCGGCGCCCTTGGTGAGCGCCAGCAGGGCGCCCTTGGAGGCGCCGTAGAGGCCCATTTCCGGCACCCCGATCGAGGCCAGGCGGGAGGTCACGTTGACGATCGCGCCACCGCGGTCGAACATCAGCGGCGCCGCCGCCTGCATGAACTGGAGGGCGCCGAAGAAGTTGACGTCGAAGACCTCGCGGACGGGGCCGAGGGGGGCCGTCGCCAGCGGCGCGACGTGGTCGAGGCCGGCGTTGTTGACGAGCACGTCGAGGGCGCCGGCGCGCTCCACCGTCGCCGCCACGGCGCGCGCGGCGACGGCCGGGTCGGCGACGTCGCCGGCGAGGAAGTGGGCGCGCTCGCCGAGCTCCGCCGCGAGCGCCTCGCCGCGCTCGGCCCGGCGGGCGACCATGAGCACGGTGGCGCCTTCGGCGATCAGGCGCGCGCTGATCTCGCGCCCGATGCCGTCGGTGGCGCCGGTGACCAGCGCCGCCTTGCCATCGAAGCGGTTAACTGCCCACCTCCGCCGCGGCGACCGCGTCGAGCGCGCTCGCGATGGTGTCCCCGATCCGCGCCAGCTCCACCTCGGAGATGACGAAGGAGGGCGAGAGCTGGAGCGAGCCGCCGGCGAGGGCGCGGATCAGGACGCCGCGCTCGCGCATCGCCGCGACCACCCGGCCGGGCAGCGAGGGGTCCTCGGCGGCCCCCGCGAGGTCGACCGCGCCGAGCAGGCCGGCGCTGCGCACGGCGGCGACGCCGGGCCGGCCGACGAGGCCGTCGAGGACCTGGGCGAGGACCGGGGCGAGCGCCTCGACCCGCGGGCGCAGGCTCTCGATCTCGATCAGTTCCAGGTTGGCGAGCCCGACCGCGCAGGCCACCGGATGGCCGGAGTAGGTGTAGCCATGGCGGAAGACGCCGCCGTCGTCCCAGAGCAGCGAGCGCACCCGGTCGCCGGCGGCGACGAAGCCGAGCGGCATGTAGCCGGAGGTGACGCCCTTGGCGCCGGTGAGGAGGTCGGGCTCGATCCCGTAGTGCTCGCAGGCGAACCAGGTGCCGAGACGGCCGAAGCCGGAGATCACCTCGTCGGCGATCAGCAGCACGTCGTCGCGGCGGCAGAGCTCCTGCACCCGCGCCCAGTAGCCGTCCTCGGGCGGGCGGACGCCGCCGGCGCCGATCACCGGCTCGCCGATGAAGGCGGCGACGCGGCCGGAGTGCTCGGCGAGGGCGCGCTCGAGCGCGGCGGTGTCGTGGGCGGGGACGCGGACGGTGTCGGCGACCAGCGGTCCCCAGCCCTCGGCGTTCACCTGGATGCCGGAGAGGCTCGTGCCGTAGGCGTTCACCCCGTGGTAGGCGTGCTCGCGGGAGATGATCACGGTGCGCTCGGGCGCGCCCGCGACCTGCCAGTAGCGGCGCGCGATCTTGCCCGCGGTGTCGACCGCGTCGGAGCCGCCGCTGGTGAAGAAGACGCCGGTCGGGCCCGCGGTCGGGGCGAGCGCGGCGATCCGGTTGGCGAGCTCTAGCGCCGGCCGGTTGGCGTAGACGTCGAAGGTCGAGTAGGCGGGGAGCCGGCCCATCTGCTGGGTCGCCTGCTCGATCAGGTCGCGGCGGCCGTAGCCGACGTTGCAGAACCAGAGCCCGGCGGTCGCGTCGAGGTACTCGTTGCCGGACTCGTCCCAGACGTGGCAGCCCTCGCCGTGCTGGAGGACGACCTTCTTCTCGGCCGACACGGACATGTCGGCGAACGGATGCCAGAGCGCGTTCATCATCGCCACCATCCTGGCCGGGCGGCGGGTTGCGCGATAGCACCAATGTGGTCGAACCGTCCGCCGTCAGTTCCAACACGGCGCTCGCGTCGGTGGTGGGCGGCCGCCGTGATCCTTGCCGCCATGACGACTGACGTGCAGGTTGAGACGATCGAGCCGGTCGAGCTGTTGATCGGCGGGGAGTGGCGAGCGGCGGCCGGCGGCGGCCGCATCGAGGTCGAGGACCCGGGCTCCCGGCGGGTGCTGACGACGGCGGCGGACGCCGCGGTCGAGGACGCGCTGGCGGCGCTCGACGCGGCGAGCGCGGCGGCCGCGGGGTGGGCGGCGACGCCGGCGCGCGAGCGCGGCGAGGTGCTGCGGCGGACCTTCGACCTGCTGGTCGACCGGGGCGAGGAGTTCGCCCGGCTGCTGACCCTGGAGATGGGCCGGCCGCTGGCCGAATCGCGGGGGGAGGTCGCCTACGGCGCCGAGTTCTTCCGCTGGTATGCGGAGGAGGCGGTGCGGATCAACGGGCGGTACGGGGCGGCGCCGGCGGGCAACGCCCGCATCCTCACCAGCCCGCGGCCGGTCGGCCCGTGCCTCCTGATCGCGCCCTGGAACTTCCCCCTGGCGATGGCGACGCGGAAGATCGGGCCGGCGCTGGCGGCCGGCTGCACGGCGGTGCTGAAGCCGGCCCGCGAGACGCCGCTGACGAGCCGGGCGCTGGCCGAGCTGATGGAAGAGGCGGGGCTGCCCGCTGGCGTCCTCAACGTGATCACGACCTCGCGGCCGCGCGAGGTGGTCGCCGCGCTGCTTGCCGACCCGCGCCTGCGCAAGGTCTCCTTCACCGGCTCGACCGAGGTCGGCAAGGAGCTCGTGCGGGCGGCGGCGGGGAACCTGCTGCGCACCTCGATGGAGCTCGGCGGCAACGCACCGCTGGTCGTCTTCGAGGACGCCGACCTCGACCTCGCGGTGCGCGAGGCGACCCTGGCCAAGATGCGCAACACGGGCCAGTCGTGCGTCGCCGCCAACCGGATGCTGGTCGCCGCCCCGATCGCCGCCGAGTTCGGGGCGCGGCTGGCGGCCGCGATCGGGGAGATGCCGATCGGCCACGGGCTCGAGCCGGGCACCGAGGTCGGGCCGCTGATCGACGCGGCGGCCGGCGAGCGCCTCGGCGGCCTGGTCGCGGAGGCCTGCGAGGCGGGCGCGACGATGCTCCTCGGCGCCGAGCGCGACCTGCCCGAGCGCGGCCACTTCTTCGCCCCCGCGGTGCTCGCCGACGTCCCCGCCGACGCCCGCATCCTGCACGAGGAGGCGTTCGGCCCGGTCGCCCCGATCGTCGCCTTCGACACCGAGGAGGAGGCCCTGGCCCTCGCCAACGCCACCCCCTTCGGCCTCGCCTCCTACGTCTTCACCGCCGACATGTCCCGCGCCCTGCGCGTGATCGACGGCATCGAAGCCGGCATGGTCGGCATCAACCGCGGCATGATCTCCGACGCCTCCGCCCCGTTCGGCGGCATCAAGCAGTCGGGCCTCGGACGCGAGGGCGGCCCCGAGGGCCTCGCCGAGTACCTCTCGCTCCGCTACGCCTCGCTCGCGATCTGACCCCGCCCCCACCGCGCACCTAGGTTGCCGGCTGAAGCCTGGTGGTCCTCTGACGACCACAATGCTTCAGCCGGCGGGGTTGTGGTGGGGGCGTGGCGCCGGTCCGAGGACGTCTTGGGCGGTTCGTCGGGATGACGGCACGGGTCGTGACGAAGATGCCGGGAACGTCACACTCTCTGGCCCTCCGGAGGCCCATATCGAGGCCCCTGGGACGCGCTGCAAGGATTCAGGTCGCCATAGCGACACTTATCGTTGCAGCGCGTCCCAGACGTCTGAAGAAGACGGAAGGAACCGTGACGTTCCCGGGATCTTCGTCACGAGGTCTTACTTCGGTGACGGATCCGTGGCGCTCCCGTGAGCCCGACGCGACCCTTACTCCTCCCCACAGACCCGGCCGTCTCGGCCACGGCCACAGCCTGCCAGGGTCGTGGCCGAGACGGCCGCGTCCCTTGCTGCTTCAGGCGCCGGCCGGCGAAGGCTTCAGCGGGGCCCAAGGTTCACCCGGTCGATTACCGGCGCGGATGGGCGGTACCGGGCTCGAACCAGTGACCTTTCGGGTGTAAACCGAACGCTCTCCCAACTGAGCTAACCGCCCGCGAGCGCCGCGCGCCCCAGGGATCGTAGAGTTCCCGGTTCGCCGATGCCACCCGAGCAGAAGCCCGCCATCTCCCTGCCCCGCAACCAGTTCATCGCGCTGGTGATCGGCGTCTGCGTGCTGAGCGCGGCGATCGGGTCGGGGCTGGCGCTGATCGCGCAGACCGGGCCGGAAGGGCCGCCGGGCAAGCAGGGGCCGCGCGGGCACACCGGCAAGCGGGGGCCGCAGGGCCCGGCGGGCGAATCGGCCGGGGAAGAACTGAGCGGCCTCGAAGCCGAAGTGGCGGAACTGCGTGAACAGGTCGAAGAAGCCGGCGGCGAATCGGGCCAGGTCGGCGAACTCGAAGAACGGATCGAAAAGCTGGAAGAAGAAACCGCGGGCTTCTCCGGCATCGCCAAGGAACTCTGCGGCGAAGGCAGCCTTATCTGCTGATGGACACCTCCCTCCTCTGGCGCTCGGCGCTCGTCCAGCTGGTCGCGGTCGCGGCCCTCTCGATCGTCCTCGCGATCCTCCTCCCCCACTCCTTCTTCGATACCTGGGGCTGGGTGACCGGCCCGGTCGCCTGGCTGCTCTGCGCCGCCCTCACCGCGCGGGTGCTCCACCTGCCGCGGGGGAGCACCCTCCTCGGCGCCCTCCTGGCCGGGATCCCGAGCGCGATCTGCGTCCTCCTCGGCGTCCACACCGTGGGCGAGGTGATCGCGGTCGTCCTCTTCGCGCTCTGGTGCGCGCGCCTGCCGCGGCGGAGGCCCGTCCCCGCGTGAGCGCGTCGCCCGAGCTCCCCCTCCAGGGCGGCTGCGGCTGCGGTGCGGTCCGCTTCGAGGTCCGCGCCCCCTTCCTCTCCGCCCGCTACTGCCACTGCCACCGCTGCCAGCATCGCACCGGCACCGCCGCCTCCGCCAGCGCCCGCATCGCCAGCGCCGACTTCGCGCTCCTCGCCGGCGCCGACCTGATCCGCTCCTGGGAACCGACCGGCGGCCTGCCGAAGGCCTACTGCGCCAACTGCGGCAGCCACCTCTTCGCCGGCTCCCTCGACGCCGACGCGATCTTCGTCCGCCTCGGCGCGATCGAAGGCGACCCCGGCATACGCCCCCAGCTCCGCCAGTGGCTCTCCTCCGCCGCCCCCTGGGAGCCGATCCCGGACGACGGGTTGGCGCGGTACGACGAGGGGGCGCCGTAGAGGGTCGATGGCGGGACCGGCTTGCGCCCGGCGGCGCGGCCCGGAGCGCCTGCGGGGTTCTCGGTTGGCTGACGAGGGTCCCCCCGGGGGGTCGGATCCCTGCGGTGTTCCTTACTTGTCATATATGCAAGTAAGGAACACCGGAAGGCCGGAGGTCCCCGGCCCGGCGCGGGCCGAGGCGCGCCGGCTTCCCGCGCCTCAGACCGTGGACTTCGGCCGCCGCGGCCGCCGGGCGGCGCGGTGGATCGTGACCTCGGGCTCGAGGCGGAGCTTGGGCGGGGCGCTGCGGGTGCGGACGAAGTCTTCGAGGCCGGCGCGGACGACGAAGGCGGCGGCGCCGAGGATCAGGGCGAGGAGGCCGGTGCCGGGGGAGCCGAGCAGCGCGGCTAGGAAGGCCAGGGGCATGAGGCACCAGAAGAGCCGCCCGAGCGCCTCGGCGATGCCGGTGAGGCGGTCGAGGTCGTTGAGGTCGATCCGCATTCCCCCGGTGTTCGGCGGCGTGGCTAGCGGTCCTCCTCGGCGGCGAGCCGCTCGATCATCTCGATCATCTTGGTGTAGTAGTCGACGCCCGCGCGCAGGGTCAGTTCGGGGCCGGTCCAGCCCGGCGCCAGCCTGACCGCGGCGAGGAGGCGTTCGTACTCCTCGATCTTCTCCCGGTACCAGGCGATGCGCTCCTCCACCAGCGGGTCGGGATCGGCGCCGGCGAAGATTTTCAGCAGCATCTCGTCGCGCAGCTGGGGCGGCGCGGCGACCGGCTCGTCGGCCCAGGCGCGGAGCGCCTCGCGGCCCGCATCGGTGAGCGTGTAGCGGCGGCGGCGTCGCCCGCCCTTCTCCTGCCGCGCCGAGAGATAGCCGCCCGCCGCCAGGCGCGCGGGCTCCTGGTAGGCGGTCGTGTGGGGGACGGGCCAGAAGTTCTCGATCGAGCTCTCGAGCGCGTCTTTGATCTCGTAGGAGGTCAGTTCGCCGAAGCGGTCGAGCAACGCCAGCAACGCGTACGAGGTCGGGGTGAGTTTGAGCGGCTTGCTTTTCATAGTTCCGGGCGTATAGTTCCAGACGAACTATCCAGCTACCTCTGGCAGGAGGCGAAGATGGCGGGATCAGAGCGAGACGGCACGCGCGCGACGCGCTCCTATGACGCGGTGATCGTAGGCGGCAGCCTGGCGGGCTGCGCGGCGGCGACGCTGCTGGGCCGGGCGGGCGCCCGGGTCGCGGTGGTGGAGAAGAGTCCCGACCCGGCGGCCTTCAAGCGGATCTGCTCGCACTTCATCCAGGCCTCGGCGGTGCCGACGCTCGAGCGGCTCGACCTGCTCGAGCCGATGCTGGACGCGGGCGCCCTCCGCCCCCGCTTCAACGCGCGGGTGCCCTGGGGGTGGATCGCGCCGCCGCCGGAGCGCGCCGCGCGCGGCGTCAACCTGCGGCGGGCGAAGCTCGACCCGCTGGTGCGCGGGCTGGCGGCGTCGACGCCCGGAGTCGAGGTGCTGCTCGGCCAGACGGTGAGCGCGCTCCGCCGCGACGCCGGCGCGGTCACCGGGGTCGTGGCGCACGACCGCGACGGGGTCGAGGCGGCGTTCGAGGCGCCGCTGACGATCGGTGCCGACGGCCGCGACTCGCGCATCGCCGAGCTCTCCGGCGTCGAGGTCAAGACCTACCCGCACGGCCGCTTCGCCTACGGCGGGTACTTCGAAGGCGCGGTGCCCGAACGCGCCCCCGACGCCACGGTGTGGATGATGGACCCCGACTGGGCGGCCGCCTTCCCGACCGACGACGGCCTCGTCTTCTACGCGGTGATGCCGACCCACGACCGCCTCCCCGAGTTCAAGCCCGACCCGGCGGCGGCCGTGGTCGATTACTTCGAGCGGCTGCCGGAAGCGCCCTCGCTCCGCGCCGGGCGCCTGGCCGGGCCGATGCTGGGCAAGCTCGACATGACCAACCGGATGCGCACCCCGACCGCCCCCGGGCTGGCGCTGGTCGGCGACGCGGCGCTCGCCACCGACCCGCTCTTCGGCGTCGGCTGCGGTTGGGCGTTCCAGTCGGCCGAGTGGCTGGCCGACTCGGTGGCGCCGGCGCTGCGCGGCGAAGAGGCGCTCGACGCGGGCCTGCGCCGGTACCGCCGCCTCCACTCGCGCCGGCTGCGCGGCCACGCCCGGATGATCCACGACTATTCGACCGGCCGGAAGCTCCAGCCCCCCGAACGGCTGCTGTTCTCCGGCGCGGCGCGCGACCCGCGGGTGGCGGCGATCTTCGACGCCTTCGGGACGCGGCAGATCGGCCCGGCGCGGATGATGGCGACCGGGGTGCCGCTGGCGCTCCTCGCCAACGCGCGCCACGCGCTGGGGCGGGGACGCGGCCCGGCGGCGCGGGTCGGGGCCGACCTCGGGAAGGCCGCCTGATGGCGACCGAGGCCGCCGCGGGCGTGCGGCGCCGGCGCCTCGCCGCGGCCGGGACCTCCACCCGCCTCGTCGAAGCGGGGCCGGAGGAGGCGAGCACCGCGGTCGTCTTCGTCCACGGCAACCCGGGGTCGGCGGACGACTGGGAGCCGCTGGTCGGCGCCGTCGGCGCGAGCGGCCGGCGGGCGCTCGCCTTCGACCTCCCCGACTTCGGCGAGACCGACGCGCCGGCCGGCTTCGAGCACACCGTGTTCGGCTACGCGGCCTTCGTCGGGGAGGCGCTCGGCGCGCTCGGGGTCGAGCGCGTCCACCTCGTCGTCCATGATTTCGGCGGCCCGATCGGCCTTGCCTGGGCGGCCCCCGAGGCGGCGCGCCTCGACAGCCTCACGCTGATCGACATCGGCATCCTGCCCGGCTACCGGTGGCACCGCATGGCGCGGATCTGGCGCACGCCGGTGCTCGGCGAGCTCTTCCAGGCGACGACGACGCGGCGCGCCTTCCGCGCGACCATCTCGCGCGCCGAGCCGCGCGGCCTCCCCCGCCCCTTCCTCGAACGGATGTACGACCACTACGACCGCCGCACCCGGCGCGCCGTCCTCAGGCTCTACCGGGCGACCGACGACCCCGGCGATCCCCCGCCCGAGCTGGTCGCGGCGCTGCGGGCCGCCGACCCGCCGACGCTGGTGATCTGGGGCGGCGGCGACCCCTACCTGCCCTCGAGCTACGCCGAGCGCCAGCGCGAGTTCCTCCCCCGCGCCGAGGTCCACGTCCTCCCCCACAGCGGCCACTGGCCCTTCGCCGACGACCCGGCCGAGGTCGAGCGCCTCCTCCTCGCCTTCCTGCCCTGACGAGGCCGCCACCCCCACCGACGCTTGTCTTCGTATGGAAGACAAGCGTCGAGGGAGCGGGCGGATCAGGTCAGCGCCACCAGGCGTCGAGGACGCGGCGCCAGTTGTGCCAGGCGATCGCCTCGAGCTCGGGCGCGGTGAAGCCGGCGGCGCGGAGGGCGTCGAGGAGGCGCGGCAGGCCGGCGGCGTCGCCGAGCGCGGCGGGGATCACGGCGCCGTCGAAGTCGGAGCCGAGGGCGACGTGCTCGGGGCCGATCCGCTCGGCGACGTGGCGCGCGTGGTCGACGATCACCGACAGCGGCGTGTCGGCGTCGTCGGCGAAGTCGGGGCGGACGAAGGCGGTCGCGTAGACGATCCCGACCAGGCCGCCGCTGGCGCCGATCGCGTCGAGCTGGGCGTCGGTCAGGTTGCGGGAGGCGGCGGCGACGGCGTGCGCGCCGGAGTGGCTGGCGACCAGCGGGCCGGGCTCGAGCCTTGCCACGTCCCAGAACCCCTTCTCGTTCAGGTGGCTGAGGTCGACCAGGATGCCGAGCTCGGCGCACGCGCGGACCAGGGCGACGCCGGCGTCGCTGAGGCCCGGGCCGAGGTCGGGCGAGGAGGGCATCGCGAACCGGACGCCGGTGGCGAAGGCGTTGGCGCGGCTCCACACCGGGCCGAGCGAGCGCAGGCCCAGCGCGTACCAGGCGGGCAGCGACTCGAGGTCGGGGTCGATCGCCTCGGCGCCCTCGAGGTGGAGGACGGCGACCGGCGGCGCACCCTCGGCGAGCGCCGCGTCGACGTCCTCGATCCGCCGCGCCACGCTCAGCGCGCCGGCGCGCTCGAGCGCGAGGAGGCGCCCCGCCGCGGCCATCGCGTCCGCCGCCGCGACCTCGTGCGCGACCGGCTCGGCCAGCGGCTCGGAGAAGCCGGCGCCGCCGAAGGGTTTCTCCTCGTCCTCGTCCCCGGGGGAGGGGGTGAAGAGCGCGAAGATGCCGCCGCGCATCCCGCCCGCCCGCATCCGCGGCAGGTCGAGATGGCCGCCGTCGCGCCCGCCCGCGAACCGCTCGTGGTCGGCCCGGGTCAGCGCGTCGTTGTGCCCGTCGAAGACCGCGATCACGCGGGCCAGGTTAGCCGCCCACCGGGCCGGCGATCGCACGAGCCGCGCGGCGGCGGGCGGCCTCGGCGTCTGTGTCTACGCGGCCGGGATCGGTTCGCGCCCGACCGCCGCGGCCGAGTCCCGGGTAGGATCGGGCGATGGCGGCGCTCTCCGTGACCCCGGTCCTGCCGGTCCCGAACCTCGCCGAGGCGGTCGCCTTCTGGACCGACGCGCTCGGCGTCCCACCGACCTTCGTCGACGGCGACCGCTGGGCGGAGTTCCGCCTCGGCGACACCAAGCTGGCCCTTGCCGGGACCGACCGCGCCGCTGACGAGGCCGGGGTGATGCTCAAGGTCGACGACCTCGACACCGCCGCCGACGCCCTCGCCGCCCGCGAGGAATCCCTCGGCCCCCGCGCCGAGGGCGCCCACGAGGTCCGCGCCGTGGCGACCGCCCCCGGCGGCCACCCGGTCGTCTTCTACGAACCGCTTCCGCGGCGGGACGACGCTTAAGGGTCGAGAGCCGGCCGGCTGACGCCGTCGGCGCGCCCGTCCCACCCTCACTACGGCGGCCATGAGGGCGGGACGGGCGCGCCTCGTGCGTATCCGGTGACCGGAGGGCACAGGCCGCGGCGTGCGTTCGTCGTTAGTTCGGAATAGGAGCCCTAACGACGAACGCACCGCGGCGCCCCTGGTGAGTTCGCAGTAATCGTCGGATGGCGACGATAAGTGCGAACGCACCCGAGCCCCCGCCGGGGCCCGGAACCGGTGCGTTCGCACTTATCCACAACTGTTGTGGCCAACTGCGAACGCACCGGCGTGGCGCACGCCAAAGCGCGGCCATCCCCCTCATAATCAGCCGAACTATGAGGGGGATGGCGGCGCCGCGGGCGCCGGCCGGCGGCGCCCTACCCCAGGTGCCCGCCGTAGCCGGCCAGCCTGTTGCCGAGCTCCAGGGTTCGCGAGGGCTTGTTGCGGCGGCGCTCCAGCTCGTCGCCGAAGGAGCGCATCGACCAGACGACGCCGGCGCCGACGGTGCGCAGGGGCTCGGGCTCCCAGCGGCGGCCCTCGGTGGTCTGGACGAGGGGGAGGCGAGCGAGGTCCGTGTCGCGCTCGAGCAGGACGTCGCAGAGGACGCGGGCGGCGAGGTTGGAGGGCGCGACGCCCTCGCCGACATAGCCGCCCGCCCAGGCGAGGCCGGTGACCCGGTCGACGCCGACCCCCGGCGCCCAGGCGCGGGGGGCGCCGAAGACGCCCTGCCAGGTGTGTTCGATCGGCACCTCGCGGAGCGCCGGGAAGAGCCGCAGCAGCTCGCCGTGGTACATCGCCGCCACACGCTGCGGCGCCGGGCCCAGCGCGTCCACGCGCGAGCCCCAGTGGTAGGGGACGCGGTTGTCGTCGCCGCCGATCGTGATCCGGCGGTCGGCGGTGTGCTGGAGGTGCAGGAACGGGTGCTCGGCGAGCAGCGCTTCGCGGCCCTCCCAGCCGATCTCGGCCCAGAGCGCGTCGTCGATCGCCGCGGTCGCCAGCATCGAGGTATGGACCGGGACGATCCGCCGCTGGTACCCCTCGACGCTCTCGCTGTAGGCCTCGGTCGCCCGCACGACGAACCGCGCCCGCACGTCCGCCCGCGCGGTCCGCGCCAGGTGGGGCTCGACCGCGGTCACCCGCGTGCCCTCGTAGATCGTCGCCCCCGCCCGCTCGGCCGCCTCGGCGAGCCCGCGCACCAGCTTGCCGGGATGCATGCTCGCGCAGTGCGGGCTGAACCGCGCCCCGAGCGCCCCGGCGACCCGGATCCGCGCCAACGTCTCCTCGCGGTCGAGGATGCGCGCGTCAGCGTCGCCGAACCCGGCCCGGTGGTCGGTGGCGACCGACTCGCGCAGCCGCCCCAGCTCGAGCTCGGTCCGGGCGCAGATCGTCACCCCGTTCTTGGCGAAGTCGCAGTCGATCCCCTCGCTCGCGGTGACCGCGCCGATCTCGTCGACCGTCGCCTGCAGCGCCCGCTCCAGCGCCAGCGCCCCGTCGGCCCCGCCGCGCCGCCGCCAGTAGTCGCGCGAGCCGTTCATCTGCGCGATCACGGCGCCGCCGTTGCGACCCGAGGCGCCGAAGCCGGCCGCCTCCGCCTCGAGCACGACCACGTCCAGCTCCGGCGCGAGCCGGCGCAGGTAGTACGCGGTCCAGAGCCCGGTGTACCCGGCGCCGACGATGCAGACGTCGGCCTCGCGGGACCCGGCCAGCGCCGGCCGCCGCGGGACCTCGCCCTCGTCGCCGAAGAGCTGCGCGAACCAGTGCGAGACCTCCGCCCCCCGCACGCTCATGCGTACCCCACCGTGAACCGGGTGCCGGTGTGGCGCGGCCGCTCGAGCTCGTCGACCATCGCCACCGCGTAGTCCTCGACCGAGATCCGGCTCGCGCCGGCGGCGTCGCGGACCGGCCGGTCGCCGCCGGTCGCGTAGCTCCCGGTGCGCTCGCCGGGTTCGATCACGTCTGCCGGGCTCAGGTAGGTCCACTCCAGCGGCCCCTCGTAGGCGCGATACACCGCGAGCGCGTCGCGCTGCGCCAGCGAGCCCGGCTTCCACGCCTCCGGGAACTCCGGCGAGTCGACCAGCTGCACGCCGTCCGCTTCGAGGCTGCCCGCCCCGCCGACCACCAGGAGGCGCGGCACGCCCGCCTCCGGCAGCGCCTGGAGCAGCACCGGCGCCGCCGCGACCACCACCTCGGGGCGGCCCGAGGCGACGCCGCCGAGCGCCGAGACGACGGCGTCGGCGCCCGCCACCGCGTCGCCCAACGCGCCACCGTCCTCGACGTCGGCAAGCCGCACCTCGGCCTCCTCCGGCAGGCCCGCCGCCGCCTCGGGCCGGCGCACGACCGCGATCACCGAGTGACCACGGTCGAGCGCCTCCCGGACCAGCTGCGAGCCGATCGTCCCGCCGGCCCCGAGGATCGCCACCCGCATCCTTATTCCTTGGCGCCGAACTGCGGCGTGTATTCGCCGATGTTCGCCTTCGTCAACTTGATCGGTTCGCCGAGCGAGAACATGTCGACGCCCGCGGGCGAGATCTTTTCCTTGGCCAGCGCCTGGACCGCCATTTCGGCGGCCTTTTCACCCATCGATTTCGGGAACGAGGCGACCGAGCCGAACAAGGTCCCGGCCTTGATCGCGGCCGCCCCGGCGACCGAGCCGCCATCGCCGATCAGCTTCGCCTTGCCTTCCAGCCCGGCCGACTTCAGCAGCGGCACCGCGGCGACCGCGTTGGTGTCGCTCTCGAAGGAGACGACGTTCACGTTCGGGTTGGCGGCGAGCGCGTTCGGCAGCTTCTGCACCGTTTCGCTCGGCAGGTAGTTGCCTTCGATCAGCTGCGCCAGTTCGATCTTCGGGTTCGACTTCAGCTGTTCTTCGAAGTACTTGATCTTGGTCTCGTCGAGCGAGCTGCTGCGCGAGCCGATCTCGTCGATCCACACACACTTCGGCAGCCCCTTGCACGCTTCCTGTACCAATTCGAAGGTGGTTTCGGCGTCGACCATCGGCGCGATCACGACCGAGCCCTGCACCTGCGGGACCTGCGGCGGCACCTTCGAGCGCGACGGCCCGACCGGGTTTTCGAACGCGATCACCGGCAGCCCCGCTTCACCGGCCTGGACCGCGCACGGCACCGAGGACGGGCTGTCGGCGGGGCCGAGGATGATCACGTTGTACCGCTGCGAGGTGATCGCGTCCTGGCACTGGGCGAGCTGCTTCTGCGGTTCGAATTCGGCGTTCGACGGGGTGACGCTGCCGCCCGCCGCCGTGATCACCTTTTCCACCCCTTCGCGGCCGGCCTGGGTGAAGTCGGTGTAGGTGTTGAGCAGGAGCGCCGCCTTCGGCGCTTCGCCGGAGCTTTCCCCGCCTTCGCTGCCGCCGCCACTGCTGCTGCTCGACCCACTCGAGCCGCAGCCGGCGATCACCACCGCCAGGGCCAGGCCGAGCAGGGCCAGAAGCGAAGAGGACGAGTTCAGTCTGTTCATGGTTCCTTCCTGAGTGATGGGTGCGGTATTTCGGGGAAAGGTGCTTGGTGTGTCACTGCGACGACGGCGGCCCGCTCAGGTCCGGGTGCGACGCGTCCAGGCGTCGAGCCCGACGGCGAGCAGGATGATCAGGCCGGTGACGATCTGCTGGTAGAGCGGATCGATGCCGAGCAGGTTGAAGCCGTTGGCGATCAGGGTGAGGATCAGCACACCGCACACGGTGCGCCAGATCGCCCCCTCACCGCCTAACACGGAGTTGCCGCCGATCAGGATCGCGGCGAGCGCGTTGTAGATGATCCCGTTGCCGGTCTGCGCGTTGACCGAGAGGGTGCGGCTGGCGACGATCAGCCCGGCGAGGCCCGCGGCGCCCCCCGACAGCACGTAGGTGAACGCCTGCGTCACCGCGGTCGGGACGCCCGAGAGGCGCGCCGCCTGGATGTTCCCCCCGGTGGCGAAGATGTAGCGCCCGAGGACGGTGAAGTTGAGGATGAAACCGCAGAGCAGGGCGAAGGCGACGAAGATCCAGGTCGAGCTTTTGAGCCCCAGGATCTGCGTGTTGGCGAGGTCGGAGAAGCCCTGGTTCGGCACCACGATCAGGGCGCCGCCGCTGATCTTGGTCGCCACGCCGAAGAAGACAATCGAGGTGGCGAGGGTGCCGACGAAGTGGTTGATCCGCCCGACCGTGCAGATGATCCCGTTGATCAGCCCGAGCAGCGCGCCGACCAGGATCCCGATCAGGTACCCCTCGACGATCCCGGTGCTGTTGGCGAGCTTGGCGCCGACGATCGCGCTGACCGCGAAGATCGCCCCCGCCGAGAGGTCGAACCCGCCGGCGATGATCACCAGCGACCCGGCCGTCGCCAGCAGGCCCACGGCGACCGACTGTTCGGCGACGTTCTTCAGGTTCTCCGAGGTGAGGAAGACGCTGCTGCCGAACGACAGCCCGACGAACAGGGCCAGCAGCACGCCGGCGATGCCGAAGTCCCGCAGCCGGTCGAACCGGGCGGTCGAGCGCGGCCTCACCTCCTTCGTCGGCTCGGCTTTCCCCTGGTCGCGAAGATCGGTGGCGGTCACCCGCTTCCCTCCGTTCCGAAGGCGGCCGCCAGGACGGCGGCGCGCTCTGCTTGCCTGCCCGCGAACTCGGCGGCGACCCGGCCCCGCCGCATGACGAAGATCCGGTGCGCCATCCCCAGCACCTCCTCGAGGTCGCTGGAGATGAAGAGGACGGCGGTGCCGCCCGCGGTCAGCTCGTCGATCAGCTCGTAGATCGCCCGCTTGGCGCCGACGTCGACGCCGCGGGTCGGCTCGTCGACGATCATCACCCGCGGCGTCCGCAGCAGCCACTTGCCGAACAGCACCTTCTGCTGGTTGCCGCCGGAGAGGGTGTCGACGCTCGCCCGCGGCCCGGCCGCCCGCACCGAGAGGCTCTCCATCGCCGCGCCGACCTCGCGCCGCTCGCGGCCGAAGCGCAGCACCCCGCCGCTGCTGACGTCGCCGAGGTGGGGAAGCATGATGTTCTCGACGATCGAGCGCCGCATCAAGAGGCCCTGCTCCTTGCGGCTCTCCGGCAACAGCGCGATGCCCTTGCCGATCGCCTGGCGCGGCGAGCGCGGCGAGACCGGCTCGCCGTCGACCAGGATCTCGCCGGAATCGACCCGGTCGGCGCCGAAGATCGCCCGCGCGATCTCGGTCCGGCCGCTGCCGATCAGCCCGGCGAGGCCGACGATCTCACCCGCGTTGACGGTGAAGGAGACGTCCTCGAAGCGCCCCGCGGCGGAGAGGCCGCGCACCTCGAGCCGCGGCGCCTCGCCGACCCGCTCCGGGCGCGGCGGGAAGGTCGAGTCGAGGCTGCGCCCGAGCATCCCCTCGACCAGGCTGCCCGGCGTCTCCGCGGCGGCCGGCGCGGTGCGGACGTGGAAGCCGTCGCGCATCACCGTGATCGTGTCGGAGAGCGCGATCACCTCGCTGAGGAAGTGGGAGACGAAGACGATCGTCACCCCTTCGTCGCGGAGCGAGCGCATCACCGTGTAGAGGCTCTCCGCCTCGACCGGGGTCAGCGGCGCGGTCGGCTCGTCCATCACGATCAGCCGCGCGGTCCGCGCCAGCGCCCGCATGATCTCGACCTTCTGCTGCTCGGCGACCCGCATCGAGCCGACCGTGCGGTCCGGGTCCAGGTCGAAGCCGGTGCGCTCGACCAGGGCGGCGAAGCGCGCCCGGATCTGCCGCCGCCGCAACAGCCCGGCGCGCGAGTTTTCGGTGCTGAGGAAGACGTTGTCGATCACCGAGCGGGCGGGGAGGAGCGCCAGCTCCTGCTCGATCATCGCGATGCCGTCGGCGAGCGCGTGGCGGGGCGAGCGGTAGTTGACCTCGCGCCCGTCGACGACGACCCGGCCCGCGGTCGGCCGGTGGACGCCGGCGACGATCTTCGCCAGCGTCGACTTGCCCGCGCCGTTCTCGCCGACCAGCGCGTGGATTTCCCCGCGCCGCACCTCGAGGCTGACGCCGCGCACCGCGTGGACGCCGCCGAACCGCTTCTCGACCCGGTCGAGAGCGACGTGGACGGCTGCCGGGGCGCTCGCTTGTGGGGCTACCTCGATGATCGAAAAGCTCCGTTTTTCGGACGGGGACGTTCGCTCATCGTGCACAAGCTAAGGAGTAGGGACCCCGATGTCAAGCTCCGCCACGGCCTCTCGGTCAGGGACCGACGAGCTCGACGCGCTCGGTCGAGAGCAGCTCGGCGACGTTCGCGACCCAGCCCGCGAAGGCCGGCAGCTCCATCTCCTCGGCCAGCGCCAGGTCGGCCGCGGCGGCGCTCGGGAACAGCATCGTGTCGAGCCAGACGCCCTCCTCGGCGGTGCGGCAGAGGCGCGAGTCGAGCAGGCCGAAGCGCTCGCGCAGGGCGGCGACCGCGGCCGCCCGCCCGGCCAGCAGCGCCTCCTCGGCGCCCGCCTCGATGCGGAAGCGGATCAGTTCCTGGACCGGCGTCGCGCCGGCGTCGGCGCCGTTCACGGACGGAGGGGGTCGCGGAGGTCGACGGTGTGGGCGGTGCGCACGTCGAGCACGCCCTCGCCCTCCACCCGGGCCTGCGGGACCGCCTTCCGCGGCCCCGCGTTGGCGGCCATCTGGGCGATCGTCGGCGCCGGCCGTGGGTCCTCGGCCCAGATCGGCGCCGCGCCGGGCCCGCGGAAGTGCGGGATCACCTCTTCCGCCATCAGCGTGAGGCTCTTGCGGACCATCCAGTTGGGCATCGCGCCGAAGTCGGCGGCGTGGACGATGCGGCCGGCGCCGAGGTCGGCGACCAGCTCCTCGAGCTTCTCCCGCACCGTCGCCGGCGAGCCGACGATCGCCCAGTCCTCGTCGAGCAGCTCCTGGTAGGACATCGCGCCGAAGTCGCGGTCGCGGTAGCCGCCGCCCTTCATGAACCCGCGCAGCGAGTCGACGCTGAAGTGCCCGGGCGGGAAGGCGTCGTGCTGGGGCGAGCGGTTGAGGTTCTGGAACAGGAACATCAGATGGGCCTCGGCCTCCTGGCGCGCCTGCCTGTCGCTCTCGGCGACGTGGATGAAGCTGACCGCGGCGATCTGGCGCGGGTCGGGCTCGTAGCCGTGGCCGCGGGCCGCCTCACGGAAGGTGTTGACGTTGCGGATCAACACCTTCCGCGGCGAGAACAGGGCCTGGTAGGTGTAACGGTGCTCGGCACACTTGTCGAGCGTGATCTTCGACCCGGCGGCCGGGATCCACACCTCCGGATAGGGCTTCTGGATCGGCCGCGGCCAGAGGTTCGCGTAGGGGACGTCGAAGAACTCGCCCTGCCAGTGGAAGGGGCCCGGCGAGGTGAACGCCTTCACCATCAGGTCGTGCCCCTCCCAGTAGCGCTGCCGCGCCAGCGAGGGGTTCATCACCGCGGCCGAGTGGTAGTTCATCCCGTGCCCCATCGGCAAGCCGAGGATGATCCGGCCGCCGCTGAAGTTGTCCAGCATCGCCACCTCCTCGGCGAGGCGCATCGGCGAGGAGTACACGTTCATGATCGGGCCGAGGGTGCCGATCATGATCCGCTCGGTGCGCGCCGCCAGGTAGGCCGCGGTGAGGTTCGCCGAGGGGGTCATGCCGACCGGCCCGCCCATCTGCGTGGTGGTGTGGATGCCGTCGTAGCCGAGCTTCTCGCCGAAGGCGAGCAGGTCGAGGTAGGAGTCCATGTACCACTGGCCGCGCAGCGGCTCGTAGTGGTCGTTGGGCAGATCGATGTAGACCGAGTTGTCGAGCTCCTCGGCATGCGGTATGTCCGGGTAGGCCCCGTAGAGGAAGAGATGAAACTCGAGAGCGCTCAAGACGTTCCTTTCCGACCCCCGGCGACCGGCCTTCGCGACGGGGAAGCTTGACGAGCATGGCCGTACCACGTACCGTTAGCCGAACATAGCAGCACGATATTCGGTTTGCCAACTTCGGCGGAGGAAAACAGTTGCCACAGGAGAGCCAGGAATTGCAGGAGCGGACGTGGGCCCACTGGACCGAGCCATCGTGGCTCGAGGTCGACGGCCTCGCCACCGCCTACCGCCGCAAGGGGACGGGGCCGAAGCTCCTCTACCTGCACGGCGCCGGGCTGACCCGCAGCTGGCTGCCGCTGTACGAGGAGCTCTCGCGGAGCTTCGACGTGGTGGTCCCCGAGCACCCCGGCTTCGGCGACACGAAGATGCCGGAGACGCTGCGGGACTTCAGCGACCTCGTCCTCCATTACGACACGCTGATCCGGGAGCTCGACCTCGACGGCGCCCACGTCGTCGGCCACAGCATGGGTGGCTGGATCGCCGCCAGCATGGCGATCTTCTACCCGCGGCGGTTCGCGAGCCTCGGCCTGATCGCGCCGCTCGGGGTCCGGGTCGAGGACGAGCCGACCGCCGACGCCTTCCGCTGGTCGCCGGAGACGGCGGGCGAGATGCTGCTCAACGGCACCGCCGGGCAGTACCTGGACCTGCTGCAGCAGGGTGACCCGATCGAGCAGACGCTGCACGAGTACAGCGAGGCGATCACCTTCGCCCGCCTCACCTGGAACCCGCGCTACGACGTCCGCTTCGACTGGCGGCTGGCGCGGATCGCGGCGCCGACCCTGGTCCTCCACCCGGCCGACGACCGGGTGATCCCGCGCTCGCACTCCGAACGCTTCGCCGAGCTGATCCCGGGGGCGCGCTTCGAGCTGCTCGAGGGGACGGGGGGCGAGCCGGCCGGGCACCTGGCGATCATCCAGCAGCCGGAGGAGATCGCCGCGCGGATCGCCGCGCACGCGCAGTCGGCCTGAGCGGCGCCGCGGCCGGGACGGGGGTGCCGATGCGAAGGGTGGCGACGATCGTCGCCCCGGCCCTCTTCGTCGAGGGGATGCTGTACGCGGCGCTGGCGCCGCTGCTCCCCCACTACGTCGACGAACTCGGGCTCAGCACCACCGCGGCGGGCGTCCTCACCGCGTCGTTCGCGGTCGGCAACCTCGTCTTCGGCCTGCCGGGCGGGGCGCTGGCGGCGCGGCTCGGCGGCCGGCGCACGCTGCTGATCGGGCTCGGCGGGCTGATGGCGGCGAGCGTCGTCTTCGCCTTCGGCCGCGACGTCCTGCTGCTCGACGCGGCGCGCTTCGTCCAGGGCGCCGGCGGCTCGGTGCTCTGGGCGGGCGGGCTCACCTGGGCCTCCGACACCGCGACCGCGGACCGGCGCGGCACCGTGATCGGGACGCTGCTCGGGGTCGGGATCGCCGGCGCGCCGTTCGGGCCGCTGCTCGGCGGGCTCGCGGTCGCCACCTCCCCCACCCTCGTCTTCCTCGCGCTCGCGGTGGCGATGGTGCCGCTCGCCGCGATCATCGCCACCGCCGCCGAGGCGCCGCGGCCGCGCGACGCGCACCCGTCCCTGCGCGGCGCGGTGCGGCCCGAGCACCGCCGGCGCACCGCGCGCGCCTTCGTCCTCACCCTGATCCCCTCGATCGGCTTCGGCCTGCTGTTCGTCCTCTCGCCGCTGCGGCTGGCGGCGGCCGGGGCGAGCGCGGGCGCGATCGCGCTCACCTTCATCCTCGCCAGCGCGATCGAGGCCGGCGCCAACCCGCTGTCCGGGCGGATCGCCGACCGGCGCGGGACGCGGCGGCTGCTGCTCGCCTCCTTCCTCGGCACGAGCGCCGCCTTCGCCATCTTCGCGCTGCCGCTCGGCGCGGTCGGGCTCGCCCTCACGACGATGGCCGTGCTCGGCTGCTTCGGCCTCGGCTGGGTGCCACTGACGATCGGCCTCGGCGACGCGATGCGCCGCTCGGGGGTCGACGAGGGCCACGCCTTCGCGCTCTTCAACATGGCCTGGGCGGGCGGCCAGGCAATCGGCGCGAGCGGCGGCGCGGCGCTCGCCGAGCTCTTCGGGGCGGCGCTGCCGTCGCTCCTCACCTGCGCGCTGATCGGGGCCTGCGCCCTGACCCAAATCCGAACCCGAGGAGGGACGACGACATGAGCACCGGATTCATCTGGAGGGAGCGTTTCGGCTGGCACGACCTCGGGGCGGGGGCGGGGCCGCTGCGGGCGGGCGGCTGGATCGAGCCGGGCGAGCCGCACGCCGAGCACGCGGCGACCAAGCGGCGGATCTACTCGCTGGTCGAGGAGTCGGGGCTGCTCGAGCGGCTGACGCGCCTGCCCGCGCGGCCGGCGGGAGAGGAGGAGCTGGCCCTGTTCCACACCGAGCGCCACATCGCCCAGGTGCGCGAGCTCTCGGCCGGGGCGGGCGGGCCGCTCGGCCTCGACGCCTGGGTACCGCCGGGGTCGTATGAGATCGCGGCGCTGGCGGCGGGGGCGGCGATCGGCGCCGTCGACGCGGTCCTCGACGGCGAGGTGGACAACTGCTACGCGCTCGTCCGTCCCCCCGGCCACCACGCCGAGGCCGACGAGGGGAAGGGCTTCTGCATCTTCAACAACGTCGTCCTCGCCGCCCGCCACGCGCGCCGCGACCGCGGGCTCGAGCGGGTCGCGATCCTCGACTGGGACGTCCACCACGGCAACGGCGCCCAGGCCGCCTTCTACGACGACCCCTCGGTGCTGACGATCTCGATCCACCAGGACGGGGTGTTCCCGCCCGGATCGGGGGCGGTGGCGGAGCGAGGGAGCGGCGAGGGGCTCGGCGCGAACCTGAACGTGCCGCTGCCGCCGGGGAGCGGCGCGGGCGCCTACGAGTACGCGTTCGAGCGGGTCGTGCTGCCGGCGCTGGAGCGCTTCGCCCCGCAGCTGGTCCTGGTCGCCTGCGGGTTCGACGCCAACGGCTTCGACCCGATGAGCCGCCAGCTGCTGCACTCGGGGGCGTTCGCGGCGATGACCGCGGCGGCGATGGCGGTCGCCGACGCCCACTGCGACGGGCGCCTGGTGATGACGCACGAGGGCGGCTACCACACCGGCACCGTCCCGTTCTGCGCGCTGGCCGTGCTCGAACGGCTGGCCGGGGAGCCGACCGCGGTCGTCGATCCGTTCCGCGAGCCGCTCGCCGGGATGCCCGGCCAGGACCTACAGGCGCATCAGCGCGAGGCGGTCGACCGGGCGGCGACCGGTTCGCCGTAGAGCGAGGTGCCGACCCGCCGGCTCGCCTCGAGCAGCTCGTCGAGGTGGTCGGAGATGCCGGCGGCGCGGGTCGTCGGGGCGATGATCGCGAGGCTCGCGACCGCGTGGTCGGGCTGGTCGAAGACCGGCACCGCGAGGCCGTGGACGCCTTCCTGCAGCTCGTCGTGGGAGAGCGCGTAGCCGAGCTGGCGGACCATCTCCAGCTGGCGCTGCAGCGCCTCGGGGCTCTCCGCCTTGCGCAGCACCCGCTGGATCGCCGGCTCGCCGAGGAAGGCGAGCAGCGCGCGGCCGCTGGCGCCTTTGGCGAGCGGGTGGCGGGAGCCGATCTCGTGCTCTACCCGGACCACGTGGCCGGTGGCGACGTACTGCTCGAGCACCATCGCGTCTTCGCCGTCGGCGATGTGCATGACGACGGTCTCGCCGATCTTGCGGCCGAGCTCCGACATCACCGAGGCGGCGGCGGCGCGCAGCTCCGGCTGCACCCGTTCGGCGAGGCTGACGAGGATCGCGCCGGGCGCGTATCCCGCGGCGGTGCGGGTGACGAAGCCGCGCCCGTGCAGGGTCGCCAGCAGGCGGTGGACGACGGTGCGGTTCATCGAGAGGCGCCGCGCCAGCTCGGCGGGCGTGGTCGGACCGCTCTTGGTCAGCTCGAGCAGGATCGTGAGCGCCTGGTCAGCCGTCTTGGAAGTCTCCGGCAAAGCTTGTTCCTCTCTTGTGGTGAAGCGCGCTGACCGGCAATCGGACGCCCGACGATGCGGAAGCGTACCGCTAGTTCAGGCGGCCTTCGGATTAGCTATAGTCGAACTATAAACTCCGATTAACGGACAGTGAAGAGCAGACGAAGGGCACACATGAAGCTAGCGACCTATTTGCAAGCAGGCCGGCGCCGCCTCGGCGCGGTCAGCGGCGACGACGTGATCGACCTCAACCGCGCCCGCGCCGCGCAGGCGACGGCCGCCGGGAGCCCGGTGGGCGAGGCGGTCGCCGACGCCACCGTGCCCGCCGACGTGCTCGACTTCCTGCGGCTCGGGGAGCCGGCGCTCGAGGCCGCGGCGGCGGCGCTCGCGCACGCCGAGGAGCTCGGCCTCGAGGAGTCCGCGCACGCCCTCCTGCGCGCCCCGCTCGCCGCGGTGAAGCTGCTGCCGCCGGTGCCGGAGCCGCCGAAGATCGTCTGCGTCGCCCGCAACTACGGCGCCCACGCCAAGGAGGCGGGGCTCGAGGTCTCGGAGATCCCGATCCTCTTCGCCCGCTTCCCGGCCACCCTGGTCGCGGCCGGTGACCCGGTGCTGCGCCCGCTCGTCTCCGAGCAGCTCGACTGGGAGGGGGAGCTCGCGGTGGTGATCGGGAAGGGCGGCAAACGGGTCGCCAAGGAGGCGGCGATGGACCACGTCGTCGGCTACTCGATCTTCAACGACATCACCGTCCGCGACTACCAGTTCCGCGTCACCCAGTACACCGAGGGCAAGAACTTCCAGGCCTCCGGGCCGTTCGGCCCCTACCTGGTGCTGAAGGACGAGGTGCCCGACCCGGGCGCGCTGCGGATCACCACCCAGGTCGGCGAGGAGGTGATGCAGGACGCGGAGACCAGCGACATGATCTTCGACGTCCCGACGATCGTCTCCCACATCTCCCAGTTCATCCAGCTGGAGCCGGGCGACGTGATCCCGATGGGGACGCCGAGCGGCGTCGGCTTCAAGCGCGAGCCGCCCCGCTTCCTCCAGCCGGGCGAGACGGTGAAGGTGGAGATCCCGGGCCTCGGCGTGCTCGAGAACCCGGTCGTCGAGGAGGTCGAGGCATGAGTGAGGAGCTCTACGAGGCGGGCCTGGCGATCCGCCGCGAGGTCGTCGGGGCCGAGTACGTCGACGCCGCGCTCGCCAACGCCGACGACTTCTCCCGCGACTTCCAGCACCTGGTCACCGAGTACTGCTGGGGCGCCGGCTGGAGCCGCGACGGCCTCTCCCGCCGCGACCGCAGCCTCCTCAACCTCGCGATGCTCGGCGCCCTCAACCGCCCTGCCGAGTTCAAGCTCCACCTCCGCGGCGCCCTCCGCAACGGCTGCACCAAAGACGAGATCCGCGAGACCCTGATGCAGCTCGCCATCTACGCCGGCATCCCCGCCGGCGTCGAGGCCTTCCGCCTCGCCCGCGAGGTCTTCGACGCGGTCGAGGCCGAAGAGCCCGCAAGCTGACGCCCGTCAGGCCGGGTGGGTCCTCCCACGCGCTGCAAGGATTTGGGTCGCCAGAGCGACCAAGATCGCTGCAGCGTGACCGTCCCCCTGCCGCCCGCCAGATCGATGGGCCGAAAACCCGCCCATATGTCAGGTTTTCGGCCCATCAACATCGGGGCATGGGGGAAGGGTCACGGGATGCGCGCAGTTGTCGGGGGAAGGCGCACCGCCCCTTACATCGCTGTGCCGGGACGGCCGGGACCGGCGCACGCCAAGGCGCCCGCCGGCCCCGCTCCCGACCCTCAGCCCAGCGGGATGATCCCCAGCGTGTGCAGCACGCTGGCTTTGTTCCAGGACGCCCAGTCCTCGACGATGCGGCCGTCGGGGCCGAAGCGGCTGATCGTGATCCCGGTCGCGGTCACGCGGCGGTTGGTCGGCGGCACGCCGAGGTACTCGCCGGCGTGGACGCCTTCGGTGGTCCAGCGGTAGGCCACCCGGTCGCCCTCGCTGATCGTTTCCTCGGTGCGCGACTCGAGGTCGGGGAAGCCCGCGTGGAGCGCGGTCAGGATCTCGCCGAACTCGGCGCGGGTGTAGTCGCCCTCGCTCGAGTGGCGCACGTAGTCCTCGGCGAAGAACTCGGGCATCGCCTCCAGCCTCCGCTCGACGTCCAGCACGCGCCAGGCGCGGACGATGAACTCGCTTCGGTCACTCACCGCGGACATCCCCTCTCGTCGTCGCCTGCAGATCGGCCGCGCGCAGCGCGCCGCCGTCGAAGAATCCGCCGCCGAGGTAGAGGAGCGGCGCCTTGTCGCCGGCGCTCGCGGCCAGCACCCGGCCGACGAAGATCGTGTGGGTCCCGGCCGGGATGCGGTGCTCGACCGCCAGCTCGAGCTGGGCGCTCACCCCGGCGAGGAGCGGCGCGCCGCCGGCGCCGGGGCGCCACTCGAGGCCCTCGAACTTGTCGCCGCCGGAGCGGGCGAAGGCGCCCGCCACCGCCGCCTGGTCGTGGGCGAGGATGTTGACCGAGACCGCGTCGACCTCGAACAGGCGCGGGTAGGTGGAGGAGGTGGCGGCAACGCAGGCGAGCACCAGTGGCGGCTCCAGCGAGAGGCTCGAGAAGGCGTTGACGGCGAGCCCATAGGGCCGCCCGGCGACCGTCGTGGCGACGATCGTCACCCCGGTCGGGAAGCGCCGGTGGACCTCCTTGACCCGATCGACGAGCTCCTCGTCCGCCGCCGGCTCAGAGGACGACGGAGACAACCTTCTCCTCCGTGTTCGCGTGCAGCCCGGCCACCCCGAGCTCGCGACCGATGCCGCTCGTCTTCACCCCGCCCCACGGCAGCCGCGGGTCCGGCGGTCCCCAGCCGTTGACCCACACCTTGCCCACCCGCAGCGCCGCGGCGACGCGGTGGGCGCGCGAGAGGCTGCCGGTCCAGACGACCGCGGTCAGCCCGTAGCGGGTCTCGTTGGCGAGCCGGATCGCCTCCTCCTCGTCGGCGAACGGGATCACGGTCCCGACCGGGCCGAAGATCTCCTCGCGGGCGATCTGCATCTGGTTGTGGCCGCCAAAGACCGTCGGCTCGACGAAGAAGCCGGAGCGCTCGAGGCGGGCGCCGCCGGCGAGCAGCTCGGCGCCGTCCCGGTGGCCCGCCTCGACGTAGGCGAGCACACGCTCGAGCTGGCGCCGGTTGACGAGGGCGCCCATCTCGGTGGCGGGGTCGAAGGGGTCGCCGACGACGAGCGCGGCGGCCGCGGCGGCGAGCCGCTCCCCGACCTCCTCGCGCAGGCTCTCGTGGACGAGCACGCGGGTGCCCGCCGCGCAGACCTCGCCCTGGTTGGCGAACAGCGAGAGCGCCGCGGTCGGCAGCAGCGCGTCGAGGTCGGCGTCCGGGAAGATCAGCTGCGGCGACTTGCCGCCGAGCTCGAGGGTGACGCGGCGCAGCGCCGGGCCGGCGACGCGGGCGATCTCGGCGCCGACCTCGGGGCTGCCGGTGAAGCTGACCTTGTCGACCCCGGGGTGGGCGACGAGGGCGGCGCCGGCGATCGCGCCGATGCCGGGCAGGACGCTGACGGTGCCGGGCGGGAAGCCGACCTCCTCGATCAGCTCGGCGAGACGGAGCGCGGTCAGCGGCGCGTCCTCCGGCGGCTTCAGGACGACGGTGCAGCCGACCGCCAGGGCCGGCGCGAGCTTCCAGGCGGCGATCATCGTCGGCGCGTTCCAGGGCGTGATCGCGCCGACCACGCCGACCGGCTCGCGCAGCGTGTAGGAGAGCTGCGGGCGGCCGTTCAGCGGCGGCAGCGGGATCGTCGTGCCCTGCACCTTGTCGGCCCAGCCGGCGAAGTGGTGGAAGGTCTCGATCGCCTGCGGGATGTCGGCGAAGCGCGCCTCGGCGCGGGGCTTGCCGACGTCGAGGGCCTCGAGGTCGGCGAGGTGGTCGGCCTCGCGCTCGACCGCCTCGGCGAGGCGGGTGAGGAGGCGGCCGCGATCGCCGCCCGCGAGGCGCGACCACTCGCCGCCCTCGAACTGGGCGCGGGCGGCGGCGACCGCGGCGTCGACCTCGGCGGCGCCGGCGGCGGCGACCTGGGCGAGCTCGGCCTCGGTGGCGGGGTTGAGGTCGACGAAGGTCGCGCCGTCGGCCGGGTCGACCCAGCGGCCGGCGAGGAACAGCTGCAGCTTCGGGAGGTTGATCATGACGTGAGGGTGTGCGGTAATCCGATAATTGACCTTGAGCGTCCGATATTCTACCCTCTGCCGATGGAGCTTGCAAGCGTCGAAGCGACGGGGAGCCGGCTGCGCGAGGCGATCGAGGCGCTGCGGCGGGGCGGGATGGCGATGCTCCTCGATCGCGGCGAGGACGGTGGCGGCCACCTGGTCGCGGCAGGCGAGCCGATCACCGCCGAGACCGTGGCGACGATGCTACGCGAGGCGACCGGGATGCCGTTCCTGGCCCTCGCCGAGGAGCGCTGCCTGGCCCTCGGCCTCCACGCGATCGGCGCCGGCGGCGACATGATGGTGACGATCGAGGCGCGCGACGGCACCACGACCGGCATCTCGGCGGCCGACCGGGCGCTGACCATGCGGGTTGCCTCGGGCCCGACCTACACCGGCGCGGACGTGGTCGAGCCCGGCCACGTGCTGCCGATCCGGATCGCCGCCGACCGCATCGTCACCCGCGCCGACGCCCCGGCCGCGGCGCTCGAGCTCGCCGCCTTCGCCGGCAGCCCCGGTGGCGCCGCCCTCTGCCAGGTCCTCGATGCCGCCGGCGCCCCCGCGAGCGTCGCCGACGCCGAAGCCCTCGCCGCCCGCCTCGGTCTCCCCCAGGCCGAGCGCCTCGAGGTGGTCGAGCGCCGCCTCCGCGACAGCCGCCTGGTCGCCCGCGACGGCGACGAGCGGATCCTCGAGACCGCCTCCGGCCCCTTCCGCTGCGTCGCCTACCGCGGCCTCGACGGCGACCGCCACTTCGCCCTCGTCCACGGCGACCCCGCCCAGCCCGAGCCGATCCGCCTCGAGACCGTCGTCCAGGACCCGCCCCTCGACGCCTTCGGCGGGCCCGCCCCTCGCGAAGCCGTCGCCAAGATCGCCGCCACCGGCCGCGGCGTGCTCCTCTACCTCGCCCCGAACCCCACCGACCTCGACCTCGACCCACCGGTCGCCCGCGCCCGCCGCGCCCACCTGATCCGCCAGATCCTCCGCGACCTGGGCGTCGCCGCGATCGTCACCGGGGAGTAGGCCGGCCGCCGCCTCGGCCCGCGCCGGGCCGGGGAGCCCCCGGCCACCTCCGGTGAGTTCGCACTTTGCCGTAACCGGTACGGCAAACTGCGAACTCACGGGGGGAGACGGGCCGCCGGCTGTTCCTTCTGCCGACCCCTCCGGCATAAGGAACAGCTGACCGAGGACCCCGCCCGCGCCCCGGGCCGGCGCAGGCCAAGGCGCGGCCATCCCCCTCATAACAGCCGGAGCATGAGGGGGATGGCCGCGGCGCGGGGCGCCGGCCGGCGCCGAGGCGTCAGCCGGCGGTCCCCAACCCCAGCGCCTCGCGCCCGATCCCGGCGCCCGGGCCGTCCGGGTAGGTCGGCGGCTCCTCGTCATCCCGGCGCAGCGGCTGCGGGGTCGCCGGGTCGGGGCCGTCGATCTCCATCGCCAGGCGGTGGCCGTCGAAGATCGCGTCGGGAAGGAGGCGGGGGGCGACGCAATCGCCGGCGCGGTAGACGGCCTCGATGCCTGCCGCCGCGAGGCGGTCGGGGTCCGCCAGGAGGTCGCGGTAGAGGCGGTCCTCGGAGAGGCGCTGGGTGACGAGGACGACGGCGTCGGCGTCGATCTCGACCGCGCCGCCGAACTCGTCCTCGCAGCGCGCCCCGCCCGGCTCGATCCCCACCAGCCTCAGCCCGTGGCGGAAGGCTCCGCCCGCGGCGTGGACCTCGCGCCGCATCACCGGGCCCTCGCCGCTGTGGAAGGCGTGGGCGCCCGCCTCGTGGACCGGCGTCACGATCGTCGGCCGGCAGCCCTCGCGCTGCAGGAACTGGGCGATCCCGAGCCCGGTCAGGTATCCCTCGCAGTCGTAGATCACCACCTCCGGCCCCGGCGGCCGCTTCCCCTCCACCACGATCTGCTCCGGCGTCAGCACGTGCGCCAACCCCGCCCCCGCCCCCGGGATCGGCGCGTGCGTCAGCAGGTTGATCCCGTCCGCCGACCAGCGCGAGCCGGTCGCGCAGACGACGATGCTCGCCCCGTAGTCGAGCACGTCCTCGACCTCCAACCGCGTCCCCGGCACGAAGGTGACCCCCGGCAGCTTCTCGATCTGCGTGCGGCGGTAGTCGACCAGGCGCAGCCACGGCTGGAACCCGGGCAGCCGCCCGAACCACCCCAGGTGCCCGCCCATCTCCCGCTCCGCGTCGACCATGTGGACCAGCTCCATCCCCCGCCGCCCGAGCACCTTCGCGCACTCGAGCCCCGCCGGCCCCGCCCCGATCACCGCCACCGGCGGCGAGGTGTCGGCGAGGCGCGGGAAGCGCTCCGGGTGCCAGCCGCGCCGGTGCTCCTCCCCCGCCGTCGCGTTCTGGCTGCACGCCAGGTGCCCGGTCGTCGCTTTCAGCGCGCAGTGGTTGGAGCCGATGCACTCGCGGATGTCCTCGAAGCGCCCCGCCCGCACCTTCGCGGGCAGGAACGGGTCGGCGATCGAGGGCCGCGCGGCGCCGATGATGTCGACCTTCCCCTGCCGCACCAGGTCCGCCATCAGGTCGGCGTTGGTGAGCCGCCCGACGGTGACCAACGGCTTCCGCGTCGCCGCCTTGATCCGCGTCGTCCACTGCAACGAGTACCCCTCCTCGAAGACCCGCGACGGGGTCAGGTCCATGTCGGAGTTGGCGAGACCGCCGACGTTCACGTCCCAGAGGTCGACCAGCGGATCGGCCAGCCCGACGAGCCGGCTCACCTCCTCGACCCCGAGCCCCGACGGCCCGAGCTGGTCGACCCCGATCCGCGCCGCGACCACGGCGCGCCCGGCGACCGCCCCCCGCACCGCCTCCAGGGTCTCGAGCCAGAAGCGCGCCCGGTTCTCGAAGCTCCCCCCGTACCCGTCGGTCCGTTTGTTGGTGAAGGGCGAGAGGAACTGCATCGGCAGCATGCTCGCCGCCCCGTATACGTAGACGATGTCGAACCCGGCCCGCACCGCCCGCGCAGCGGCCGCCGCCCAGGCCGCCTGGATGCGCTCGATGTCGGCGCGCTCCATCTCCTTCGGCGTCGCTTCGCTGAAGAGCCAGGCGTCGGAGCGCAGCTGGCTCGGGGCGACGGCGGGCCAGCGCGAGGACTCACCGCCCGCGTTGGCGCCGTCGTGGGCGAGCTCGATCCCGGCCAGCGCCCCGTGCGCCTGCACCTGCGCGCACCAGGAGGCGAGGTTGCGCTCGTCGGCATCGTCGAGCAGGGTCGAGGCCTGCTCGGGCGCCGGGTCGGCGTCCGGCGCGACCATGCACCACTCGGTGCAGACCGCGCCCCACCCGCCTTCCGCCTTCACCGCGCGGTGCGCGGCGTTGACGCGCGGCCGTCCCGAGGCGGTGAACCCCGGCAGGTAGGGGACCTGGAAGAAGCGGTTCGGCAGCTCCCGCGGGCCGATCTCGAGCGGCTCGAAGAGGACCGCGTAGCGGGAGTCGGGGGCGGCGCTCACCGGGCCGGGACGTAGGCGGTCTCGTTGAGCAGCGTGCCGCGCGCGCCGACGACGATCTGGCCCGGCTCGGCGCGCTCCGTGTCCCAGCCGAAGAAGCGGCCGGCCGAGGTCATCGAGTCGAGGTCGATCGCCACCGCGCCGTTGAACGGCACCACCGTCTCCGACCAGGCGAAGAGGTAGAGCCCGGGCGCGATCGCGTGATGGACGCAGGGATCGACGTCGCCGATCCAGCGCTCCGGGCCCTCGATGCAGTGCCAGCAGTAGGCCGAGGGGTTGAGGTAGATGTGCTCGAAGGAGTGGGTCGAGCTGTAGCGCCACTGGATCCGCTTGCCGACCAGGTCGGCCGTCGACTCGAAGGGCGCGCCGGGCGGGCCGTCGACCCCGAACTGGACGTACTCGGTGCGCTCGTCTGCGCCACCGCTCCCGTCCCGCGCCAGCGTCGTCACCGCGGCGATGCCGCGCTCCCCGACGAGGACGGCGAAGACGCTGCGGTCGGGGTCGAGGCGGACGGCGAGCGCGAGGGCGTCGGCGCGCAGCTCGAGCGCCTCGTAGCTTGCCGTGCCGCTCGCCTCCCCACGGCGCCACGCGGCGCTCCCGTCGGCCCCGAACTCGACCGTCACCGCCGCCCCGCCCGCCGCTGGGACGAAGGTCCTCACCGCCCCCGCGAGCGCCGCGCTCGCCCGCGGCCGGTACCCGTCGTGGTTGTCGAACTGCTCGGTGAGGGCGACCTCCCCGGCCGCCCGGAACCCTGCCTCCATGCCCTCCACCCCGTCGCCCACGCGCGCTGGCGGCCCGAGCCGCTAGCGCACCCGCGCCGCGTCGGCGGCCACCCGGCGCGCCTCGACGAACTGCTCGAAGTCGAAGTCCTCGAGCTCGATCTCGGTGATCGGCTGGTACTCGCGGGCGCGCCCGTCCCAGCCGATCTCGTCGATGCCCCAGTAGAACTCGAGCAGGTTGCCGTCGGGGTCGCGGGCGTAGAAGCGCGGCTGGTTGCCGGGGCCGCCCTCGCGGGCGTTGACGATCTCCACCCCGCGCGCCTTGAAGTCCCGGTAGCGGGCGAGCAGCTGTTCCGGCGTCGCGATCTCGAAGGCGATGTGGTGGAGGCCGTAGCCGACCGTTCCCGGCGGGGGGCCGTCGAGCTCGTCCTTGAGGACGAAGATCGAGAGGCAGTGGTGGGTGCTGCTGCAGCGCAGGAAGGCGCCGGCGCGAACCGCCACGCCGTGGCCGACCTCGTCCTCCGGGTACTCGAAGCGCTCGGTCAGGTCGAGCCCGAGGACGTCGCAGTAGAAGTCCACCGCGCGATCGAGATCGCGGACCGCGAGTCCGACATGACCGATCTTCTTAACCCCTTCCAGCAACGCGGGCCCCCTCTTCCTTGACGCCGACACTCCGGAGCTAGTGTCCGAATATCGTGAAGTTGTGTTCGTCATACGATCATAGGCGAGAGCGCGAACATCGTCAAGCGGGGGCAGCGCGCCGCTCAGGCGTCCTCGTGCAGGGTCCAGAGCGTGTCGCGGGGCGCGACCCCGATCAGCTCCCCGTAGCGCTTGATCGCGCCCCCGGCCTCGGCGAAGAAGGCGTCGTAGTCGGCCTTGGAGGCGAATTCGTCGAGGTCCATCACGTGCCCGTCACGGAAGGTGCGCCGGTGGGAGGTCATGTACTTCCGCGCGGCGCCGCCGATCGTCGCCATGACGTCGGGGTTGTCACGCTCGACCTGCTCGACCCGCTCGACGTCGGAATCGATGTTCACGGTGACGACGATTGACATTGCTCTTCTCCTTGCTCCCCGCGGCGGGGGATCGGTGGTCGTTGCGTTCGAAGGTGGGTGGTCAGGGACGGGCGGGAACGGCGCCGACCAGCTCGAGCAGGGCGGCGGCGATCGCCTCGGGCTCCTGCGCGACGAGGCCGTGCGCGGTCGGTTCCTCCCGCCCGGCGATCGTCACCAGCCGCGCCCCGAGGAGCTCCGCGTAGCGCTCGGCGTGGGCGCGCGGGACCACCCGGTCCTCCTCGGCGCAGAGCACCAGCGCCGGGCACCCGAGGGCCGGCAGGCGGTGGTCGAGCTTGCGGTCGTAGCGCGGGTTCCAGGCGAGGAGCGCCTCGGTCCCGGCGGCGGCGTAGGCGCGGAAGAAGGTCTCCTGCTCGTCGCCCTCGCCGACGAAGCCGGCGAAGCGCTCGGCGGCGCCGTTGAAGAGGAGCTGGGCGCGGTCGGTGGTGGAGATGTTGAAGAGGTCGGCCCGGGGGACGCCGCGGACGCGGACGCCCTGCGGCGCGATCAGCGCCAGCGAGCGCAGCCGGCCCGGGTTGAAGACGGCGAACTCGGCGGCGATCCAGGCGCCGAGCGAGTAGCCGACCAGGTGCACCGCTTCGAGGTCGAGGGCGTCGAGGACGCGGCGGTAGAAGATCGCCAGGTCGTCCATCCCCTCCAGCCAGGGCGGCGCCGGGGTGTCGCCGAAGCCCGGGCCCTCGAGCGCGATCAGGTCGCAGCCGCCCGCCAGCTCCTCGAACAGCGGCAGCCAGCGGCGGGTCATCTCGGCGCCGCCTAGATAGACGAGCGGCTCGCCGGAGCCGCGGCGGCGGTAGCGGAGCTCGACCCCGTCGACCTCGACGATCGCGGGCTCGGTGTAGAAGGCGGGCAGGGCGGGGGCGTCGCTCACAGCAGCGGCCTCCGCGCGGGCGACTCGGGGAGGTGGGCGGTGCGCACGTCGACCTCGGTGCCGTCGGCCATCACCGCGGTGGGCCGGTCGGGCGGGGCCGGGAGGCGGGCGGCGAGCTCGGTGCGGGTCTCGTAGGCGGGCCGCTCCTCGCGCTGCCAGACGGCGAGCCCGTCGGGCGGGCGGAAGGCGGGGATCACCTCCTGGGCGAAGAGCGTCAGCGCCTTCAGCTGCATCCAGCGGGGCATCGAGCCTTGGATCGAGGTGATCACGCGGCCCGCCCCCATCGCGTCGGTCAGCTCGGCCAGCTCTTCGATCACCGTCTCCGGAGAGCCCGCGATGAGCAGGCCGCGGTCGCGGATCTCGTCGTAGGACATGCCGCCGGGATCGTTGCCGGGGCTGCGGTAGCCGCCCGCCATCATCGCCCGCAGCGAGCGGTCGGAGACGTGGCCGGGCGGGAAGGAGACGTGGAAGGGGAAGCGGAAGACGTTCTGGAAGCGCCAGGCGAGGTGGTGCTCGAGCTCGCGCCGCGCCTGCTCGTCGGTCTCGGCGACGTGGACGGGGACGACGCAGGCGATCTGCTTGCGGTCGGCCTCGTACCCGTGCTCGACACAGAGTTCGCGGAAGATGTCGCAGTTGCGCAGGAGGACCGGGCGGGGGGTCAGCGTCGCCTGGTAGGTGAAGCGGAAGCGCGCCGCCATCTCGAGGGTCTCGCGCGAGCCCGCGGCGGGGAGGAAGATCGGCGGGTGCGGCTGCTGCAGGGGCCGCGGCCAGAGGTTGACGTAGGGGATGTCGAAGAAGTCACCTTCCCAGGCGAACGGCCCGGGCTTCGTCATCGCCTCGATCAGCAGTTCGGTCGCCTCCAGGTGCCGCGCCCGCGCCGTCGCCGGGTTCATCACCCCGATCGAGTGGTACTGGGTGCCGATCCCCAGCGGCAGCCCCAGGGTCAGGCGGCCGCCGCAGATGTTGTCGACCAGCGCCACCTCCTCCGCCAGCCGCAGCGGCGTCGCGTAGGAGTTGATCAGCGGCCCGACCGCACAGATCCGGATCCCCCGCGTGATCGACGCCAGCCACGCGGCCCCGACCATCGCGTTCCCGATCAGCCCGACCGGATGGTTGTGCTGCTCGAAGACCAGCGCCCCGTCGAACCCCAGCCGCTCCAACCATTCGACGCTCTCCCCGACCTCTTCCAGCGTCAGCTGCCCGAGATCCCGGTCGTAGTGCTCGGTCGACAGATCGATCCCCACCGACTCCCGCTCCTCCAACTGCGGCGGGATGTAGACGTAGGGGTTGTCGATCGTGCAGATGAACTCGAGTTCGGCCAACTACTCACCCCGCTTATCGGACGGTACCGTCCGTTATCTAACCACATCTGGGGCCGCGGAGCCGTGTCCCGGCGGACGGCGGCCGCCGCCGATCCCGGCGCGTCGGATCGACCTCAGGGCGTCGGGTCGGCCCCGCTCGCCGACCAGATGTCGGTGTTGCCGAAAGTCGGGGGGCATTCCGTCCCGGGGGCCGGGGCTTTCGCGCCTTTGACGCCGGCGGCGATTTCCTGGCGGAAGGTGTCGATCGCCGGGCAGACGGCCGCGGCGCGGGCGTCGTTGAAGACGGCGATCCAGCCTTCGTCGGTCGCGGTGACGCTGTTGTAGTCGCCGAGGAATCCGTCGATCAGGGCGTTCGAGCTCGAGGCCCGCGAGTCGCCGATCGGGCCGCGGTAGAGCGTGGTCGTGGCGCCGAGGGTCGTCCCGTTCAAGTCGGTGTGCCTGACCACGCCCTGGAAGCGGCGGGTCGACGTCGTGTCTGCGCGGAACGGGTCGAGGAACGAGTCGTAGACCGTGTAGAGGTCGGTGCCGTTCGGCGAGATGCCGACGAAGGCGAAGTCGGGCCGTTCGCCGGGTTCCTCGACCGCGGTCGGCGTCGACCATTCGGCGCCGCCGTCGGAGGAGAGCTGCACCAGCGCGTGCTCGTGGTTCAGCCCTTCGGAGCCGTCGGACCAGCCGAGCGCGATCGTGTTCGGGGCGCCGATGCCGCTGGGGGCGCCGTTGGCGATGCTGAGGCTGGGGAACGAGCTGGTCCGGGCCCCGGCGATGCCGTCGAACGAGATCGAGCGGACGCCGTCGAAGGTGCCGACGTCGGTGACGTTGGCGACGACGGTCGGCTTCGCGAAGGTGGCGCCTCCGTCGGACGAGCGCGCCATCTCGAAGACGCTCTTCCCCTTGATCACGTCCTCCCAGACGACGTACACGTTGCCTTCGCTGTCGGTCTTGACCGCGCATCCCTGGCGGTCGGGCGGCTTTTTCGGGTCGTTGTGTTTGCTCAGCCGCAGCGGCATGGACCAGGTTTCGCCGCCGTCGCGGGAGCGGCTGAAGGAGATCGTCACCCCCGGGCCTTCGCCCTGGAAGCGGCTGTAGCAGACGTAGGCGTAGCCGAAGTACGGGCTGGTCGCCGCGTCGTCGGCGGTGAAGGCGGGCTTGTCGGAGAAGGTCGCCGAAGTCTGGAACTGGGTGGTGACGATGGAGGGTTCGCTCCAGGCCGAGGCTTCGCCCGCCGCCGCCGCGGCCAGGTTGTCGGTGTGGGAGACGGCGATCGCCTCGACACCCTTGAACGTGAACTCGTTGCGTTTGGTGGCGAAGTTCGAGGCCAGGTTCGTGTAGTAGAGGCGGGAGCCCGCCGCCCAGGAGAAGCCGTTGCCGCTCGGGGCCGGCCCGAAGGCCAGGGACGGGTCGCCGTCGGAGACGAGGCCGTTGGTGTCGTAGTGCGGGAGCGTCCCGATCGGGCCCGTCCCGGGGGTCCCGGTGCGATCGCTGTAGCCGGTGTAGGTGGGCTGCGTCCAGGCGGCGCCGCCGTCGAAGGAGAAGTAGACGCCCGAGTTGCCGACGCCCTGCACGAACGGACATTCGCTGCCTGCGCACGGCCCCTCGTCGATCTCGTCATTGGACCCGGCCACCATCACTTCCGGATGCAGGGGATCCACCGCGATCGACGGCTCGTTCTGCTTGTTCTGCGGGAACGGCGAGGCCGGGCTGCCGGTGTTGACCAGCGATTCCGCCGCGGGCGCGGCGGGAGCCCCGAACGCCGCGAGCCCTGCCACCACGAACAGCGCCGTCAGCGAAACCCAGATCTTCCTCATCTCAAGCCCTCCTCCGCGATCGCCCAAATCGACCTATATCGAGCCTAGAACAAGGAGGCGGGCGCGGTGGATGACTCTGCGGTCTCCTCTTGGCCGGCGCGGCCACCCGGCGCCGCTCGGCCGGCCGCGAGGTCGGCGAGCGCCGCCAGACGGGTCAGGCGGGACCGTCGAGGCGACCGGCGGCGGCGAGCAGCGCCCGCACCCGGTCGTGGGGGAGCGCCGGGACGGTCGCGCCGCCCTTCCCCGTCATCGGCTGGTTGGCGACGAGGGCGTTCAGCACCGCCTCCTCGACCGCTTCGACCACGGCGCGGTAGCAGGGGTCGAGGGCATCCCACTGGAGGAAATCGAGCCGACCCGCCGCGCCCTCCGAGCCGCCGGGGATCCCGCGCCGGAACGCGCCGGGGTTGGCGGTCGAGAAGGCGAGCACGAGATCGCCCGAGAAGTGCGAGCCCGACGTCCCGGTGCGGCCGAGCCCGAGCACCGCGCGGCGCGCCAGGGCCTTGCACTGCGGCGCCAGCAGCGGCGCGTCGGTCGCGAGCACCACGATCACCGAGCCGGCCCCCGGCGGCGGCCCGCCCCTCGGGGCCCCGTCCCCGGGCGCCCCCTCGGCGAGCGCGCGACCGACCGGGACGCCGGCGAGGACGAACTCGCCCGGCGCGCCGAAGTTGGCCTGCACGTAGGCGCCGAAGGTGTAGTCGACCCCGTCGACCGCCACCAGCCGCGACGCCGTCCCCGCCCCGCCCTTGAAGCCGTAACAGACCATCCCGGTGCCGCCGCCCACCGAACCCTCCTCCACCGGCCCCGGCCGCGCCCCGTCCAGCGCCGCGTGCACCACCTCCTCGGTCACATGCCCGCCGTTGATGTCGTTCAGCACGCCGTCCCAGGTCTCCGCCACGATCGGCAGCAGCCACAGCTCCGCCAGGGCTGGGTGGTGGCGCGCCACCCAGGCGACGGTCCCGGCGTGCGCGGCCCCAACCGCGTGGGTGTTCGTCAGCGTGATCGGCAGCGAGGCCGTGCCGGACTCCTCCACCCAGGCCGCCCCGGTCATCTCCCCGTTGCCGTTGAAGGAGAACATCCCGGCCGCGCACGGATCTCCAGGGTCCGCCCGCCCCCGCGGATGGATCGCCGTGACCCCGGTCCGCGCGCCCTCGCCCGCGATCACCGTCGCGTGCCCGACCTCGACCCCCGGCACGTCGGTGATGGCCCCGAACGCGCCGGGCCGCCCCTCGAACGGGACCCCGAGGCCCCGGGCACGCTCCCGGCCGGCGGGGGTGCGGAGCAGCGGGTCGCCGGCCATGTCGGAGAACCTATCCGCCACGCCGTGGGATATGTTCGCCGCGTGATCTCCGTCCAGGGTGAAAGCAACGAGAGCCTCGTGCTCGACGGCGAGTGGCTCGAAAAGCAGCGCGGCGGCGACCCCAAGAGCCGCCTCCCGATCGCCTCCTTCAAGAGCGTGGACTGGAACGAATTCGAGAAGCGCAAGAAGCTGTTCGGCGGCGAGAAGGTGAAGATGGTCCAGGTCACCCTGACCTTCGAGCAGCCCCCGATCGTCGGCTTCGTCACCGAGGCCGAGAAGCGGCCGCGTCTGGAAGAGATCGTCGCCGGCCTCGAAGCCGCCCGCGCCTGACACAACCCGCTTTCGGGCGGGCGTGGGCCGGGTGGCGGCGCCGGCGACAGCTCCTTCTACCGGCACCTGTTGGTGCCACCTGATCTGAACTTCGCATTCTGCGCACTACACCCCTACGCCCGCAGGCCGCTGATCGGCACGGCGCGCGATCCACCATCCTTCAGGGCGTGGGTCTCCTCGGCGGTCGCAGACCCTCGCTCAACTCAGGTCGAACCAGACGGTCTTCAGGCGGGTGTACTTCTCGAACGCGTGGAGGGAGCGGTCGACGCCGATGCCGGACTGCTTGTAGCCGCCGAAGGGGAGGGAGTTTTCGCCCCGGTCGTAGGTGTTGACGTAGACCGAGCCGGCGTCCAGTTCGCGGGCGAGGCGGTGGGCGCGGCGGACGTCGCTGGTCCAGACGCCGGCGGCGAGGCCGAAGATCGAATCGTTGGCGACGGCGGCGACATCGTCGGCGGCGGTGCCGATCGTCGCCAGGACGGGCCCGAAGATCTCCTCGCGGGCGACCCGCATCGCCGGGTCGACGCCGGTGAGCACGGTCGGCTCGACCCCCAGCTCGACCGCGGCCGGGCCGCCACCGGTGGCGACGACCGCCCCTTCGGCGCGCCCGACGCCGATGTAGTCGACCACCCGCTCGAACTGGGTGCGGTCGACCAGCGGGCCGACCACGGTCGCCTCGTCGAGCGGGTCGCCGGGCGCCCAGCTCGCGCTCTCGCGCACGACCAGCTCGACGAAGTCGTCGTGGATCCCCTCCTCGACGATCAGTCGCGAGCCGGCGTTGCAGACCTCCCCGGCCCCGTGGAAGATCCCCTCGGCGACGAAGGCGGCGGCGCGCTCGAGGTCGGGCGCGTCGGCGAGGACGATCTGCGGCGACTTGCCGCCGCACTCGAGCCAGACCGACTTCATGTTCGATTCGCCCGCGTAGCGGAGGAACAGCTTGCCGACCGCGGTCGAGCCGGTGAAGGTCACGACGTCGACGTCGGGGTGGAGGCCGAGCGCCCGGCCGGTCACCTCGCCGCTGCCGGTGACCGCGTTCAGGACCCCGTCCGGGAGGCCCGCCTCGGCGCCCAATTCGACCAGCCGCACGCCCGCCAGGCTCGACTCCTCGGCCGGCTTCAGCACCACCGAGTTGCCCGCCGCGAGCGCCGGGCCGAGCTTGTACACCGGCATCATCACCGGGAAGTTCCAGGGGGTGACCGCGGCGACGACGCCGACCGGCTCGCGGGCCGAGTAGCCGAACGCCTCCGGCGGGGTCGGCACCACGTCGCCGTAGACCTTGTCGACGGCCTCGGCGAAGAACCGCAGCTCCCGGCCCGCCGAGTCGATCTCCCGCAGCGCGTCGCGGATCGCCTTGCCGGTCTCCAGCGTGATCAGCAGCGCCAGCTCCTCGCGGTGCGCCGCCAGCAGGTCGACGAAGGCGTGCATCACCCGCTTGCGCTCGCGCGGCCCGGCCTGCGACCAGGCACCGCCATCGAAGGCGCGCCGCGCCGCGGCGACCGCGGCGTCGACCTCGCGCTCGTCACAGAGCGGCAGCTCGGCCAGCGCCCCCGTGCGCAGCGGGCTGGTCGCCGCCAGCCTCTCCCCCGTCCCGACGAACGGCTCGCCGTCGAGGAACGCGTGGGCGGGCAGCGGCAGCGCCGCGGCGCGGGCGCGCCAGTCGGTCGCGGTGGTCGTCATCAGGGGCCTCCGATCTCGGCGATGAACGCGGCGTCGCCGGCGAGGGCGAAGCCAGGGATGTGCTCAAGCTCGCGCACCGCGCCGCCCGCGCCACGGACCAGCAGCTCGCCGCCCAGGTAGTCCCAGAGGCGGTCGGAGCGGCGGTAGGCCATCGCGTCGAAGCGACCGGCGGCGACCCAGAGCAGGTCGAGCGCCATCGAGCCGGTCTCGCGTAGGCCGCGCGCCGGTTCGAGCGGCCGGCGCAGCGCGCCGCCGCCCGCGGCCTCGGTCGGCAGGTTGTCGGCGATCACCGATTCTTCGAGATGCAGCGGCCGGCGGACCCGCACCGGCGCGCCGTCCAGCCGGGTCGGCTCGCCGAGCGCCGCCGCGCCGGTCTCGCCGCGCAGCGGGTCGTGGGTCACGGCGAGCCGCGGCTCCCCCGCCACCGCGAGGCAGAGGGCGACGGCGAAGTGCGGCACCCCGGCGGCGAAGTTCGTCGTCCCGTCGAGCGGGTCGACGCACCAGACGCGCTCCGAGCCGCGGTCGGTCGAGCCGCTCTCCTCGGCGAGCACCGAATCCCCGGGCCAGCGGTCCGCGATCGCCGCCAGGATCAGCTGCTCGGCGTCGGTGTCGGCGGCGGTGACGACGTCGCGCCGCGAGCCCTTGAAGCTCGGCGTGTCGAGGCCGGCGTGGAAGCGCTCCCGCAGCAGGGCGCCCGCCGCCGCCGCGATCTCGACCGCCGCCGCCAAGTCGTCGCTCAGGTCGGCCACGCCGCCCCCTCCCCGCGGCAGACCGCCGCGTGCGCTTCCTCGAGCAGCTGCGCGGCGACCGCGGCGCGCAGCTCGCGTGGCAGTTCCTCGACCTCGTCGGCCTTGCCGATCCCGATCACCCGGCGAGCGATCTCGGCGCCGGCGAAGCGCACCGCCGGCGCGCGGACCTCCGCCAGCCAGTCCTCGACGAAGTCGTCGGCGAAGGTCCGGTCGCGGCGCTCGGGCCACAGCTCACGGAGCTGCGCGCCGAACCCCTCCCAGGTCGTCGCCACCAGCGTCGCCGCGGCCGCCGCGGCCGGCTCGCCCCGCGCCGCCAGGCAGACGGCGGCGATCCGCTCGTGGGCCCACAGCTCGCCGACGTCCCAGGCGACCGGGCCGTAGCGGGCGAACTCGGCGTCGATCACCCGCACCGAGCCGGGCGCGACCATCACGCTGCCGGTGTGGAGGTCGCCGTGCAGGAGCGCTTCGCCGCGCGTGCGGTGGGCGATCTTCAGGGCCCCGATGCCGCGGCGGTAGGCGCGGTCGCGGGCGAGCGCCGCGACCGTCGGCGCCACCTCCTCGTCGTAGGTGTTGCGCGGATCGCCCGCGTAGGGCTGCTCGTAGACGACCTGCTCCATCAGCTGGTGCATCTCCGGGTTCTCGGCCGCCGCCGCGGCGGCGGCGAGCTGCGGCGGATCGAGTCGGAAGCTCGAGGTGTGGAAGGCCGCCCGGGCGAGCAGGGCGCCGAGCGCCGCGGCGGCATCGGCGTGCACCTCCCCCTGGGCCAGCGCCTCGCGGTAGATCAGGTGGTCCTCGACCAGTTCCATCGTCAGCACGTGGCGCTCGGCGTCGTAGTCGATCAGCTCCGGGACGAGGCCCTCGCCGAACGGCTCCCAGGTCGCCATCAGGTGCGCCTCGCGGGCGGTGCGCTCGGCGCTCAGCGGCCAGTCGCGGAGGATCCGCACCCAGGGCAGGCCCTGCTTCAACACCACCCCGCCGCGCTCGCCGCGGACCAGGTAGACCTCGTTGATGTTGCCTTCGTCGGGCCGTTCGACCGACTCGACCGCGCCGACCCGCGGGGCCAACAAGGGGTGGCCCGCGACATAGGCGGCCGCCGCCGCAGCATCGAAGGGCTCCGGGGCCGCCCCACCTGCTTCCGAGCTTTTCGGCCATATGTGGCGGCAAAGCTCGGAAGCTTGGGAGGCGGGGGGCGTGGGTGGAGCGCCGCGCGCCGGCGCGGTCGGGGTAAGCGACGCCAGCGCGCGGGCGGGGCGCGACGGCTCCCGTCCCTCGTCCTCGGCCGCCGCCACCCGCCGCACGCCTTCGCGGACGAGGCCGGCGCCGAGGGTGCGCAGCGGCTCGGGGGGGAACGCCGGCGCCGCGCGGTCGACGAGCGGCGAGCGGGTCCACTCGTCCTCGCGCCCCAGCGCGAGCCCGGCCAGCACCCGGCCGCCGACGATCGACGGCACGACGCCCGAACCGCTCCAGCCGACCCCGTAGAAGACGTTCGCGCCGGCCTCGAGCCGGCCCAGCAGCGGCAGGCCGTCGACGGTCCGGTCGACGGCGCCGCTCCAGGACGCCTCGATCTCGACCCCATCCATATAAGGGAGCGTGCGGCGCATCGCCGCCGCCGCGTCCTCGCTCCAGCGCGAGGCGCCCTCGAAGCGCGTGGCGATCCGGTTGAACGGGGCGATCCGGCCGCCACCGCGGCCGAACGCGACCCGGCCGTCGGGCGTCGCGGTCCAGTAGAGGACGCGGGCCTGCGAATCGCAGACCGCCTCTCCACCGCTCCACCCCCGCGCGGCGAGAAGATCGGGGACGGGGGCCGTCAGCACCATGTCGCTGCCGACCACGAAGAGGCGCCTGCGCAGCGCCGGCAGTCGGGCCGCCCAGGCGTTCGTCGCCAGCACCACGGCGCCGGCCGTGATCTCGCCCGCCGCGGTGGCGAGCCGCGACCGCGATCCGGCCCACAGCCCCCGCACCGGCGTGCGCTCGAAGATCTCGACCCCCGCGGCGAGCGCCTCCTCGCGCAGCGCCGCGACCAGCCCCGGCGGGAAGAGCGAGCCGCCGCGCGGCTCCTCGATCGCGGCCCGCACCAGCGGCGATCCGCTGCGCCGCTCGAGCTCCGGTGCCGGCACCTCGCGGTACGGGTCCCCGCCGAGCTCACGCGCCCTGGCGACCACCGCGTCCCAGCTGCCGACCTGCGCCGCGCTCGCCGCGGTCCAGACCCAGCCGTCCTGGCGCAGCCCGACCTCGGGCCGGCGCCGGGCGAGCTCGACCAGCTCGTCGATGCCCGCCTCGGTCGCCCGCGCCAGCCGCACCGCCTCGGCTTCGCCGCACGCCACCTCCAGCGCGCCGGCCCGGTCCCACCAGGAGTGGAGCTGACCCCCGTTACGCCCCGACGCACCGGCGCCGCAGACATCCCGCTCGAGCACCGCCACGCCGGTCCCCGGCGCCTCGGCGACGATCCGCAGCGCCGCCTGCAACCCGACCAGCCCGCCGCCGACCACCGCCACGTCGAACGACCGGGCACGGTCCGGCGGCGGCAGGGTCTCCCCTGCCACCGCGCGGGCCCGCCACGGTCGGTGCTCCATCCGGTTCAGCGTTCCGGATAGAGGTACTTCTGGATTTCAGGCGAGTTCAGGTTCTTCTTCGTCGCCACCACGTATTCGGGGTTCGTTTCTTTCGGCGGTTTCGTGCCTTCGTTCAGGTAGGCGGCCGCCTGGCGGACCGCTTCCTGGCCCATTTCGTAGGCCTTCTGCACGATCAGCGTGTTGAAGGTCCCGTTTTCGAGGGCTTCGACCTCGTCCGGGGCGCCGTCGAAGGCGACCACCTTCACCTTGCCGACCTTGCCCGCCGCCTTCAGCGCGTTGGCGGCGCCGATCGCGACCAGCTCGTCGGAGGCGAAGATGCCTTTCAGTTCCGGGTTCGCCTGCAGGGTCGCCTGGACCTTCGCCGCCGCTTCGGTCGGTTCGTCGGGCGAGTACTGCGGCTGCACCTGTTCGAGGCCGGGGTAGGCCTTCAGCTTTTCGTCGAAGCCTTCCTGGCGCTGGTCGGTGGTCGAGGCGCCGGGGGTGTAGCCGAGGTACATGACCTGGCCCTTGGCGCCGGTCAGTTCGCTGAGCTGTTCGGCCGCCAGTTCGCCGCCGGTCTTGTTGTTGGAGGTGATCACCGAGAGCGGCAGGCTCGGGTCGTTGACGGTGGTGTCGACCATGATCGTCGGGATCCCCGCCTGTTTGAACTGGTTCACCGGAGCGATCAGGGCGTTGGCGTCGAGCGGCTCGAGGATCAGCATTTCCGGCTTCGTCGCCAGCACGCTGGAGAGCTGCGAGACCTGGGCCGTGGTGTCCACCTTGGTCGGCGAGGTCACCGCGAGTTCGACCCCTTCTTCCTTGGCGGCGGCTTCGGCGCCGTGCTGGATCGCGATGCAGAACGGACAGCCGGTCTGCTCGGCGAGCTCGAGGGCGACCTTCCTGGTGGTCCCGCCGGAGGAGCTTTCTTCACCGCCGGTGCTCCCACCGCCGGTGGTCGAGCTCGAGCTGCTGCTCGAGCCGCAGGCGGCGACGCCGAGCGCGACCACAACCGCCACCGCGAGCGTCGAAATCACTTTGAACGGATACCTCATGTCACTCTCCTGTCTTGATGGCGTTGGGTCAGGTCGAGGGGCCGGCCTGGCGGCGCATTTGGTCGATGTAGACGGCGACGATCAGGACCGCGCCGACGGCGACGTTCTGCCAGAAGCTTTCGATCTGCAGGATCACGAAGCCGTTGAGGAGGACGGCCGGGATGAGGACGCCGATCACGGTGCCGAACATCCGGCCGCGGCCGCCGAAGAGGCTGGTGCCACCGATCACCACGGCGGAGATCGCCGAGAGGGCGTCCTGCGAGTGGGCGGCGAGGGTGGCGGTGCCGAAGCGGGCGACGTCGACCACCGAGACGATCCCCGCCAGCGCCCCCATCAGCACGTAGAGGGTGAGCATGTGGCGGTCGACGCGGATGCCCGCGCGGCGGGCCGACTCGGGGTTGGCGCCGATCGCGTAGGTGCGCAGGCCGAAGCGCGTTTTCGACAGCAGGATCCAGAGCACCGCGGTCACCGCCGCGGCGGTGACGATCGGCCAGGGGACGATCCCGAGCGCTTCGCCGAGCCCGTAGTCTTCCTGCAGCGGCAGGGGCAGGCTGCTGACGTTGGTGCCGTGGGAGATCACCTCGGCGAGGCCGAGCGCCATCCCGAGGCTCGCCAGCGTGGCGATAAACGGCGGCACCTTCATCCGCAGGATCACGAACGAGTTGAAGAGGCCCCAGGCCACGCCGGAGGCGATCGCGACGGCGACGCCGGCGGCGATCGCGAGGCCGAGGTCGTGATACACGAGCGGTCCCGTGGTCGGCGAGGTGCCCGCCACGGCGTCGATCGTCTTGGCGCTGAGGACGGCGGCGAAGACGACGACCGAGCCGATCGAGAGGTCGAGACCGCCGGCGATCAGGAGCAGCGTCATCCCGGCCGAGAGGATCATCAGCTCGGACGCGTCGACGCCGATGTTCTTGATGTTTTCGGTGGAGAGGAAGCTGCCGGGCGGGCTGAGGATCCAGAAGCCGACGACGAGCGCCAGGAGGATGAACCCGATCGTCAGGTCCTCGGAACGCCGGCTCTGGGAGAAGGCGCGGGCGCGGAGTGCGGCGATCGCCTTCACTCCTCGTCCTCCTCGTCTTCGGGATCGACATCCGCCTCGTTGCCGAGCCCCGCCATCAGCAGGGTCAGCTCTTCGAGGCTGGTGTCGAGCGCGCGGCGCACCGCCGCCCGCCGCCCGAGCCGCAGCACGGTGATCGTGTCGGCGACCCTGAGGACGTGCGCCATGTTGTGGGAGATGAGCAGGACGGAGACGCCTTTCTGCTCGCAGACCCGGCGGATCAGCGAGAGGACGACCTCCGTCTGGCGGACGCCGAGCGCCGCGGTCGGCTCGTCCATGATGATCAGCGCGGTGCCCCAGACGGCGGCGCGGGCGACGGCGACGGCCTGGCGCTGGCCGCCCGACATCGTCCCGACCTCCGCCTCCAGCGAGGGCAGCTCGACGCCGAGGTCCTCGAGCGCGTGGGCCGCCTCGCGGCGCATCCGCGGCCGGTCGAGGAAGCCGATCCGGCCGCGGAACCCGCCCCGCAGCGGCTCGCGGCCGAGGAAGATGTTGGCGCCCGCGTCGAGCGACGGGGCGAGCGCGAGGTCCTGGTAGACGGTCTCGATCCCGGCCCCCTGGGCGTCGCGCGGACCGCCGAAGGCGACCCGCTCGCCGCGCAGCTCGATCGTCCCCTCGTCGGGGGTGACGACGCCGGAGAGGGCCTTGACCAGGGTCGACTTGCCGGCCCCGTTGTCGCCGATCAGGGCGTGCACTTCGCCCTCGCCGACCTCGAGGTCGGCGCCGCGCAGGGCTTCGACCTGGCCGTAGCGCTTGCGGATCCCGCGCGCGGCGAGCAGCGGGACGGGCGTGTTCATCGCGCCTTCACCCCCAGCGGCTCCTGGGCGAAGGCGCCGCGGATCTCGCAGGTCCGCTCCGCGGCCGCGGCGCCCTCGGCCATCGCCCGCTCGACCGCGGCGCCGCCGAGCCGGGCGAGGACGAAGGCGGCGATGAAGGCGTCGCCGGCGCCGCAGGTGTCGACCGGGTCGATCTCGCCGGCGGCCCGGGTCACCTCGACCCCGGCGCCGCGGGCGGCGCTGCCGTGGCGGCCGCAGAGGGCGACCGCCAGCTCGGCGCCGCCGGCCAGGGCGGCGTCGAGCAGCCGGGCCATCTGCGCGTCCTGCTCGCCCTCCCAGGCGTAGAAGACGACGTCGTAGCCGTCGAGGCCGTCGGTCATGTGGAGGTTGGAGAAATCGTAGGAGAGGCCGGGGCCGCGACCGGCCGCGGCGCGCAGGTCGGCGGGGGTCGGCGAGGTCACGCCGTGGACCCAGCACGCCGCGGCGACCAGATCCGAGGCGGCGGCGGAGAACCGGTACGCGGCCGACACCCCGAGGTTCTCCTCGGCGAGCACGCGCTCGCCCGCGCCGGCGAGCGCGATCCGGGTGACGGCGGTGGCGCCGGGTCGGGTCTCGAGCGCGTCGAGATCGACCCCGGTGGCCGCCGCGGCGGCCCGCAGACGGGCGCCGTCGTCGTCCTCGCCGACCGCGCCCGCGAAGGCCGCGGCGTGTCCGGCCCGCTGCCAGGCGACGGCGACGTTGAGCGCGTTGCCGCCGGCGAACTCGGCCCCGTCCTCGTAGACGTCGATGCAGCACTGGCCGACGGCGACCAGGTCGGGTGCGCCCGCCGCCGTGTCGGGGGTCTGCTGAGCCATCGTCTCGTCTGCCGTCATCCGGTCCTCTCCAACCCTTGTGAGAGCGTTATCAGCTCCCACGGGCGAAGAAGGTAGCAGATCTTGAGAGCGCTATCAGGATCGCTAGGATTCGCCTCGTGAGCGAGCGCAGGGACAGGCCGCGCCCGGCCAAGCCGGTGACGATCAAGCAGGTCGCCGAACGGGCCGGAGTCGGCCAGGCGACCGCGGCGCGGGTGCTGGGCGAGTACGGCCACGCCAGCGAGGCCACCCGCGAGCGGGTCGCGGCCGCCGCCCAGGAGCTGGGCTACGTCGCCAACCACGCCGCGCGCACGCTCGCCTCGGGCAGCTCGCGGACGGTCGGCCTGGTCGTCGGCGACGTCGAGAACCCCTTCTTCGCCACCGCCGCGCGGGGTCTCGCCGACACGCTCGAGCAGGGCGGCTACACCCTGCTCCTGGCGAACTCCGACGAAGACGTGGGCCGCGAGGAACAGGCGATGCGGGCCTTCGCCACGCGCCAGCTCGACGGCATCGTGATCAGCCCGGTCACGCACACCAACCGCGCCCCGCTCAGCTGGGCGGGGCCGCTGGTCCAGATCGACCGCGTGGTCGACGACCTCTCGGTCGACTCGGTGGTCGTCGACAACCGCGCCGGGGCCGAAGCGGCGGTCCGCCACCTCGCCGCCTGCGGGCACCGGCCGATCGGGATCCTCTCCGAGCCGGCCGAGATCTCCTCGACCGCCGAGCGCCTCGAGGGCTACCGGGCCGCGATCGCGGGCCTCGGCATGGCGGTCGACGACCGTCTCGTCGCGGTCGCCTCGCCGACCCAGGACAGTGCCTATCGGGTCGCCAGGGAGATGCTCGCCGGGCCGGGCCGGCCGCGGGCGATCTTCACCGCCTCCAACTTCATGACCGCCGGGGCGTTCCACGCGATCCGCGACCTCGGCCTGCGGGTCCCCGACGACGTCGCGCTGGCGGGCTTCGACGACCTCGACTGGACGACCCTGGTCGACCCGCCGATCACGGTCGTCGCGCAGCCGGTGATCGAGGTCGGCAGGCGCGCGGGGGAGCTCCTCCTCGACCGCCTCCGCGGCGACGACGGGCCGCCCCGGCAGGTCGTGCTGCCGACCGAGCTCGTCGTCCGCAGCTCGTGCGGCGCGGGCGGGGCTCAGCCCTCGCGCCGGCGGAGCACGGTGAAGGTGAAGACGTCGCCGCGGTGATAGTCGCGCGAGAAGAGGCAGAGGCGGCCGGCCCCGTCGACGCAGCGCTCGGCGATCAGCAGCCACTCGGCGTGGCCCCCCGCCTCGGGTAGGGCGGCGATCTCCTCCGGCAGCCCGGTCGCCTGGAGCTGGGCGGCGGAGGAGACGGGGCGGTGGTCGCGACCGGCGAGCCACAGGGTCAGCGAGCCGCCGAGGTCGGCGGCCGCGGGGTCTTCGCCGTCGAGATAGGCGGCCGGGAAGGCGGCGACCGAGTAGATCAGGAGCTGCTTGCGGTGGAGGCGCAGGCGGCGCAGGCGGACGATCGGCGCGCCGCCGGCGAGGCCGAGGCCAGCCGCCTCCTCGCGGGTCGCCGCGGCGGCCTCGACCGAGAGCACCCGGGTGGTCGGCCTGAAGCCGCGCGACTGGAGCATCTCGGTGGCGCTCTCGAAGATCGTCACCGGGCGGTCGACGGCGAGCCCCGCGCCCGCCGCGACGAAACGGCCGAGGCCGTGGCGGACGTCGACCGTCCCGTCCTGCTCGAGCAGCTTCAGCGCCTCGCGGACGCTGCCGCGGGCGGCCCCGAAGCGCGCCGCCAGTTCCGGCTCGGAGGGGAGTTTGTCGCCGGGCTGCAGGTCCTCGTCGCGGATCAGGGCGCGCAGGCGGTCGACCAGCTGAAGCGGGATCGGCCGGCGATCCTCGCGGAGCAGATCGCCGGGCGGGTTCATCGCCCGATCATAGGAAAGGGTCTGGCGCGGCCCTCAGTACTCGACCCGGCGGTAGTAGCGACGGGTGGTGAGCGGGTGATCGCGGAGGACCTCGAGGTGGGCGCTCAACCGCTCCAGCACGGTGGCGAGCAGGACCGGGGAGATCAGGGCGCGGACCTCGGCGTCGATCCCGGGCAGGTCGAAGTCGGCGGTGTCGAGGACGGTCACCTTCTCGGTGACGGTCGGGGCGAAGGCCTCGACCCGCTCGGCCAGCGGGCGCGCCGCGTCCTCGCCCTTGAAGACGACCACGCTGACGCCGGGCTCGACCAGCTCGAGCGTGCCGTGGAAGAAGTCGGAGGAGTGGATCGGCCGGGTGCGGATCCACTGCATCTCCTCGAGGATGCAGGTGCCGTAGTACCACGCCTCGGCCCAGGTCGAGCCGGCCCCGGTGATGATGTGGAACGGCTCGTCGCGGAAGGCCTCGGCGAGCTCGGCGGCGCGCGGCTCGAAGGCGCGCTTCACCTCGAGCAGCAGCTCCGGCAGGGTGGCCAACTGGGCGACGGTCTCCGCGTGGCGGTCGCAGCGGCCACGGGCGCGCATGACCGAGAGGACGAGCAGCAGCGACTGCAGGAAGAAGGACTCCGAGGAGGTGTCGTCCGCGGCGAAGTTGGTGAAGTTGGAGTCGGCCTGGTCGGCGACCGGCGAGTCGGCGTGGCCGGTGAGGGCGATCACGTGGGCGCCGCGGGCCTGGGCGTACTCGAGCACCTCGACGCTCTCCTTGGTGGTGCCGGAGAGCGAGGGGATGACGACGATCGACTTCTCGCCGAGGTCGGCGGCGCCCATCGCGACGATCTCGGCGGCGTGCTGGAGGTGGACCGGAAACGCGCCGCTGCGCTCGAGCAGCTGGGCGGCCGGGAGCATCAGCACCCCCGCCCCGCCGGCGCCGAGGAAGTACAGGTTTTCCCTCCCGTCCGCGAGAAGCTCGCCCACCTTCCGGTCGAGCGGCGCAGCGAGGCCGACCGCACCACTCTGGATCGAGATGAAGCGCGGCTCGTCAAAGTTCAGCATCGGTATTCCTTGCGTTCGGGGGAGTGGCAGCGGCTCAAGCCAGGAGCTTGTCGGACATCCTACATGTCTCCTCGGAGAGCAGCTCAGGCAAGTGAGGGTTCCGCGGGGGACCTGGCACAGGACATTGCGCCAGAGTGCGCGGAGGTTTCGAGACAGGTTCCTCAGCCCGCGATCCACCATCCTTTACGTGTGAACCGCGCCTCACTCGTCCTGGCGTACGGCCTCCTCGCGGCCACCGCCTTCGCCTTCGCCTGCGTCGAGCTGGCGCTGTCGGCGGCGGCGCCGTCGCCTCTTCCGGGCTGGATGGCGGTGATCGTGCCGGCGGTCGCCGTCGTCTATTTCGGCGCCGGGATCGCCGCGGCGCTGCGCCGTCCCGCCAACCGGATGGGGCCGCTGATGATCTTCGGCGGGCTCGTCTGGCTGATCGCGGGGCTCGTCAACACCGGCCGGGCCCCGCTCGTCGCCGCCGGGCTGATCGTCCAGACGGTGCCCCTCGCGATCGTCGTCCACCTGCTCCACGCCTTCGCCTCGGGCCGGATCCGGGGGCGCGCGAGCCTCGCCACCGTCGCCGCCGGCTACTTCGTCTGCACGGCCATGCAGGCGCCGCAGTTTCTCTTCGGCGGCGGTCCCGAAGGCCCCGCGACCGTGCTCCAGGTCGCCTATGAGCCCCGCGTCGCCGAAATCGCGCAGTGGGCGCAGTGGGCGGCCGGCTCGGTTGTCATGGTGACCACCGCGGCGATCCTCTGGCAGCGCTGGCGCGCGGTCGCCCCCGCTCGGCGGCACGGCGTCGCGCCGGTGCTCGGCTACGGGATCTTCGCCGTCCTCTCGGTCCCCGTCAGCGGCCACTTCATCAGCGAACTGTCGGTCTCCGACCCCTGGCTGCCGTGGGCGATCACGGCCCAGCTCGCCGCGGTCGCCGCCGTGCCGCTCGCCTTCCTCGCGACGATGCTCGGTGGCGGCTTCGGTCGCACCCTGGCGATCGACGAACTGCCCGCCAGGATCGCCGCCGGCGACGGCGGCCGGCCCTCGGTCACCGAGGCGCTCGCCGCGACGCTCGGCGACCCGACGCTCGAGTTCGGGCTCTGGCTCCCGGCGCGCGGGGCGTTCGTCGACGCGGCCGGCGAGCCGGTCGCGGTGCCGCCGGAGCGGCCCGGGCGGGTCGCGGTCGAGGTCGCCGGGGACGACGCGGAGCCGCTCGGGGCGATCGTCTACGACGCGACGCTGATCGGCGACCGGGGCCTGGTCGAGGCGGCGGCGCGGGTCGTCGCCCTCGCCCTCGACCGCCAGCGCCTCGCCGACGACCTGCGCACCAGGGCGGTGACGGCGCGCGACGACGAGCGCAGGCGCCTCGCCCGCGACCTCCACGATGGCCTGCAGACCCGCCTGCTGCTGCTGGCGATGTCGGCGAACGAGCTGCGCGAGGGGCCGGCCGCGGGCGCCGCGGACCGCGAGCGGCTGGCGCAGCTCGAGCGCGGGCTCGCCGGGGCGGTCGAGGAGCTGCGCACCTTCGCCCACGGGATCCTGCCGGCGGTGCTGGTCGAGCGCGGCATCTACGCGGCGGTGGACGAGCTCGCCGGCTCCTACCCCGGCGTCGTCGAACGGCAGATCGACCTCGGCGCCGAGCGGCCGCCGGCCGCGGTCGAGACGACGGCGTACTTCGTCCTCTCCGAGGCGCTCGCCAACGCGCTCAAGCACGCCGGCGCCGAGCGGGTGCGGATCGGGCTGGCGCGGGCGAACGGCACCCTGACGATCGAGGTCGAGGACGACGGCCGGGGCGGCGCCGCCCCGCGGGGCGGGATCAGGGACCGGGTCGACGCGCTGGGCGGCCGGATCGAGGTGCGCAGCCCGCCCGGCGGCGGCACCGTGCTGCGGGCGGAGCTCCCATGCGGGTCCTGATCGCCGAGGACGAGCCGCTGCTTCGCGACGCGCTGGCGGCGCTGCTCGCCGACGAGGGCTTCGAGGTGGTCGGCCTCGCCGCCGACGCCGAGGATCTGCTCCGCAAGGCCCGGGCGCACCGACCCGACGTCGTCGTCACCGACATCAGGATGCCGCCGACGCAGAGCGACGAGGGCCTGCGCGCCGGGCTGGCGATCCGCCGCGAGCTGCCGGAGATCGGCGTGCTGGTGCTGTCGCGCCACGTCGTCCGCGGGCACGCGACGGAGCTGGTCGGTGGTGACGACGGTGGCGGGGTCGGCTACCTGCTTAAGCAGCGGGTCGTCGACCGGCGCGGCTTCGCCGCCGACGTCCGCCGGGTGGGCGAGGGCGGCAGGGTGCTCGACCCCGAGGTGGTCGCGGCGCTGCTCGGGCGCAGCGAGTCGTCGGGGCTCGCGAGGCTCACCGCGCGCCAGCGGGAGGTCCTGGAGCTGATGGCGGAGGGACGCAGCAACGCGGCGATCGCGGCGCGCCTGGTGATCACCGAGAAGGCCGTCGTCCGGCATGTCTCGCACGTGTACGAGGCGCTCGATCTCGTGCCGGCGCCCGAGGACCACCGGCGGGTGCGAGCGGTCGTGCGGTACCTCGCGGGGACCTGAGCCCCGTCCAGAGGGGACCTGGGTCCCCTTCAATTCGCCGCGCGGCCCTGGCAGCGTGCCCCCTACATGAACCGTGCGCGCAGACTCCTCGTCCCGTCCATCCTCGCCTGCGCCCTGCTGGCGGCGCTCGCCCTCGCGGCGACGGCCTCGGCCGAGATCCGGGTCGGCGAAGCGACGGCGCCGGTGAACCCCGCGCTCAAGGCGGAAGCCGACATCATCGGCGCGAAGGCGGAATACGAGTCGAACACCGGGGCGGTGACCTTCAAGGTGACCACGGCGGCGTTGCCGTCGCCCGGGACCGAAGCGGAACCGAACGAACTGGAAATGGCGGCCGCGCTGGCCAGTACGAGCAACTGCTCCTCCGCCGTGATCGAAGGCGGCGGCAGCGTCTATCCGGCCTTCATCTTCGACTATCAATACAGGCAGCCGGGTTTCGTGACCTGGTCGATCCTCGAATCGTCCGTGTCGGTACCCAAATTCGAAAACGGGACCGGCGGCCTGGCCGCGAGGACGGCCGGCGTGACGACGACGACCTTCGAAGGCATAGCGCCCAAAGCCGCCAACCTTCCCTTCAGCTGCGCCCTGGTCGAGGTGCACATCGGTAACGCGACGCAAGGGCAACCGCTGATCTTCCCGATCGCGGTCCCGCCGCCCCCCGCGCCGCCCGCGACTCCGACCCAGAACCAGGCCCCGCCGCCGGTGACCGCCCCCCAGCACGCCCCCGCGGCGCTCTCGATCCCGGGGACAAAGCCGCTGAAGCTGAAGGCCGGCAAGTGGACGACGGTCCGGATCAACGTCGCCAACCCCGGCGGCTCCGCCACGCTCCCGGGCTCGCTGCGCCTGAAACCGTCGACCGGCGTCCTCGTCAAGCCGGCAAGACAGAAGCTTCCCGTCCTCAACGCCGGCGGCACCTGGACGGTCTCGGCGAAGGTTCAGCTGACCCCGAAGGCAAAACCGAAGTCGACGGTCTCGCTGACCGCCGCCGCCGGCCCCCTCACCGCCAAGGGCTCACTCGTCCTCAAGCGCCTGGGCTGAAACAGGCGCGCAAACGGTGCCGGCGCGTTCGGCGGGCGTCCGATGGACCACGCCTAGGGCAGCTTCAGACCGACCTTGTCGGCAAGTTCGACCATCACCCCGTCCTGGGTCTGGAGATGAGCCTGGAGCTGCCGGCATTCGTGGAGGATCGCCTCGGCGTCCGAGTAGGTCTGCACGGCGCGTTTGTCGGCCGCCCCGCCCAGCACCTGCTGACCGACCATGATCGCGATCATCAGCAGCATCTGGAGGATGCCGCCGAAGATCAGCAGCATCAGCGACCAGGGATAGACATCGCCGAAGACGGCCGCGCCGAGCCCGGCCATCCACAGGCCCATCGCGACGGCGACCGCGTAGAAAGCCCACATGTTCCCGACGCCCTTGGTGATCAGAGCGGCGAGGTGCCCGTTGAAGCCGACGTGCTCGTCGTCGATCTTCGGCGGCCGCGTCTGCTTGCGTTGCGCCACCCTCGGGTGAGGCTGGTAGTGAAAGATGTCGGTGCCTGGGGCCATGCTCAGCTTCCTCTCCTCGGGATCGGCGTCCGGGCCGCGGCCGATATTGAACGAGCGCGCGGCGGCGATCGCGGGCATGAGCCCCCGCGAGTCAGGTTCCATTGCGGTGAAGCGAGAGGTACTGGTGCACGAGGCGCACCGACATCGACCCCTCGCCGACCGCCGAGGCGACCCGCTTGATCGACCCGGTGCGGCCGTCGCCGACCGCGAAGACGCCGGGCAGGCTCGTCTCCAGCGGCATCGCCGGGCGGCCGCCGTTGATCGGGTCGACGTCGAGATGGGTGACGTCGAGCTCGCCCCCGGTGAGGAGGAACCCGTCGTCGTCCTTGGCGACCTGGCCGTCGAGCCACTCCGTGCAAGGATCGGCACCGATGAAGACGAAGAGGCCGCCGACCTCGAGGTCACGCCGCTCGCCGCCCCGATTCTCCTCGACCGTCAGCCCAGCGAGGGCGGCGTCGCCGTGGATCTCCCGCACCTCGGTGTGGAGCAGTACGTCGATGTTCTCGATCGCCTCGATCTGGTCGACCAGGTACTGCGACATCGAAGCACCCAGCTCGCCGCCGCGGAGCAGCAGCGAGACCCGCTCGGCGGTGCCGGAGAGGAAGACCGCCGCCTGCCCCGCCGAGTTGCCGCCGCCGACCACGGCCACCGCGGCGCCGCCGCACATCCGCGCCTCCACCAGCGTCGCCGCGTAGAAGACGCCTGCCCCGTTCAGCCGTTCGCAGCCCTCGACTGGCAGCTGCCGGTAGCTGGCGCCGGTCGCCAGGACCACGGTGTGCGCCGCCAGCTCGTCGCCGCTGTCGAGCGCGATCACATAGCGGCCACCCTCGGTGCGCAGCGACAGCGCCCGCTCGGGCACCGCGGTGCGCAGCCCGAAGCGCCGTGCCTGCGCGATGGCCCGCTCGGCCAGGTCCGAGCCCGAGATGCCGGCCGGGAAGCCGAGGTAGTTCTCGATCCGCGAGGAGGTGCTCGCCTGCCCACCCAGGGCGACGGCGTCGATCATGATCGTCGCGAGACCCTCGGTCGCGGCGTAGACCGCGGCGCCGAGGCCGCCCGGTCCGCCACCGACGATGAGACAGTCCCAGGCGACCTTCGCGGTCTTGTTGGGCGCCCGCAGGTTGAGCGCGGTCGCCGCCTCGAGGACGCTCGGCGCGCGCAGCACCTGCCGACCGCTGAGCAACAGCGGCAGGTCGCCGTCGGCGAGCGACAGGCCGTCGCCGGTCATGGCGGTCGGCTCGGAGCCGTCGAGGTCGACGAAGCGGTGCGGGACCCGGTTGCGGGTGAGGAACTCGCGCAGCTCGCGGGTCGCCGGATCGGTGCCGTTGCCGATCAGCCGCGCCCCGCCCTCGGCCTCGATGATGATCGCCCGCCGGCTGACCAGCGCGTTCATGATCAGGTCGCCGAGGCGGGTGTCGCGGGAGATCACGCCCCGGAGCGCCTCCCGGTCGACGAAGATCACCTCGCCGTCGTCGGCCACCCGGGCGGTGAGGAGCACCGGTTCGAGCGTGATCAGGTTGAGCTCGCCGGCGAACTGGCGGGCGCCGTAGCTGACCAGGACCGACTCGCTCTCGGTGCCGATGCCGTCGATGATCTCGACGCAGCCGCTGACCACGACGATCAGCTCGTAGTCGAGCTCGCCGGGCGAGTAGAGAATGTCACCGGCGCTCACCCGCTCGGTCCGGCCGACCGCGCGCAGCGTCGCGATCTGCGCCTCCTCGAGCCGCGGGAAGACGACGTCGCTCTCGCCCGCCACCTGGGTGCGGCCTCGAGATCGGTCGGGCGGGTGCTCGTCGCTCATCGGGAAGGACCGTAGCGGTGCGTAGGTCTTTTCCAAGCTCGGGGTCAGCTCTCGGGGGGAGCTGGCGGCGGCGCGCAGCCCCTTCGACTACCCGTCCTCCCGTTCGGTCGGGCAGAGCCGGGCGCCGTCGGCGAGCCGGCGCAGCAGGCCGTGGAGCTGCGCGCGGCGGGCGGGGTCGAGCGGGGCGAGCAGCTCCTCCTCGGCTGCCGCGACGGCGGTCTCGGCGCGACCCAGGAGGCGCTCGCCGGCGGCACTCAGGCCGAGCAGGTAGCGGCGGCGGTCGGCCGGGTCGCGGCTGCGCTCGGCGAGCCCGCGGTCGCAGAGCCCGGCGGCGATCGTCGCCAGGTTGCTGCGGTCGATGCCGACCGCGTCGGCGAGGTCGGCCTGGCTCGTCGGGCCGGTCAGCCGCAGTTGCTCGAGGACGAGGAACTGCTGCGCGGTGAGCGAGAGCGGGCGTAGCGCCAGGCGGACGCGCGCGGTCGCGTCGCGGCCGAGGCTCGAGAGCAGGGTCGAGGTCGGGACCCGGTCGCCGTCGGTGCCCGCAGTGGTCATCGGCCCAGGCTAGAGGGTTGGTTGGGGGATTCGGGGTGGGTGGGGGCCAGGGAGGGATGGGGCCCTGAGGAGCTGGCGCCCGAAGCGCAAGGGACGGGCCGTCTCGGCCACGGCCCTGGCGGGCTGTGGCCGTGGCCGAGACGGCCGGGTCCGGGGGGAGAGGAAGGGTCGGCACGCCGCTCCAGGGGCCACGGCCCGATGAGTTCGCAGAAACCCGCGCCATGCGCGGGAAAGTGCGAACTCACCGGGAGGGGACGGTGCGCGCGAAGGACGCCCTCCGTCCAGCTGTTCCTTATGCCGGTATGTCGGCCATAAGGAACAGCTGGAGGAGGTCGGGGCGAGGAAAGGGGAGATCGTTCACGTTCCTCCCGTCTTCCTCAGACGCTCGGGACGCGCTGCAAGGATTGGTGTCGCTATGGCGACCTAAATCCTTGCAGCGCGTCCCGGGGCCTCGGTCCCGAGTCTCCTCGGCCTCACTTCCGCACGGGGCGGTCACGGAAGTCCGACTTCGTGACGTCCCCGCGCACGCTCCCCCACGCACCCCTCACGTCCTGGGCGTCTCATGGGGGTCACAGCCTGCCAGGACCCACATGAGACGCCCAGGACGCATCTCGGACGGGCGCAAGCGCCCCGGACCCCTAACTTGTGGTAAACTACCACTATGGTTAATTACCGCGATGTTGACGACTTCGAGTTCGGCCTCGACAACTTCATGCCGGTCACGATGGACGCCTCGGGCGCCCCGATCGGCGGCGACCAGGTGGTCCGCGACACCGTCGCCGAAGGGGTGCTCGCGGAGGCGGTGGGGATCGACTCGTTCAACATCGGTGAGCACTACCGGACCGAGATGATGGACTCGGCCAACCACGTGGTGCTGGCGGCGATCGCCGCCCAGACCGAGCGGATTCGGCTCGGCACCGCTGTCACCGTGCTCAGCACCCAGGACCCGGTGCGCCTCTACACGAACTTCGCCACGCTCGACGCGGTCTCGGACGGCCGCGCGCAGCTGATCGTCGGCCGCGGCTCGCTGACCGACTCCTTCCCCCTGTTCGGCTACGACCTCGCCGACTACGAGGAGCTCTTCGAGGAGAAGCTCGACCTCCTCGTGCGCCTGCTCCGCGACCAGCCGGTCACCTGGTCGGGCAGGCACCGCCCGCCGCTCACCGCGCAGTCGGTCAGCCCGCCGATCCCGCCCGGCAACATCCCCACCTGGGTCGGGGTCGGCGGCAGCCCCCAGTCGGTCCTGCGCGCGGCGCGCTTCGGCCTGCCGCTGATGCTGGCCGTGATCGGCGGCAGCCCCGAGCGCTTCGCCCCCTCGTCGACCTCTACCGGCGGGCGCTCGAGGAGACCGGGCAGCCCCAGCTCCCGGTCGGCCTCCACTCCCTCGGCTTCGTCGCCGAGACCGACGAGGAGGCGATCGCGATCCAGTGGCCCCACTACAGGGACGCGTTCGCCGCCGCTTCCCGCGAGCGCGGCTGGGCGCCGCCGACCTACGAGCACTTCCTCGCCGAAGTCGAGCACGGCTCGCTTTACGTGGGCTCCCCGGAGACCGTGGCGCGGCGGATCGCCGAGGTGGCCGGCACCCTCAGCCTGAGCCGCTTCGACCTCCACTACGCCGTCGGCGCGGTCCCCCACGAGCAGCGCCGCGCCGCGATCGAGCTCTTCGGCCGCGAGGTGATCCCCCGCGTGCGCGAGCTGCTCGACGTCAGTCCATCACCGTCCCCCCGTTGACGGCCAGCGCCTCGCCGGTGATGTAGGACCTGCCGGGGCCGAGGTCCATCAGACGAACCGCTTGACGAACTCGAGCGCGGTGTCGCAGGACTTGCGCCAGGTGTGGTCGATGGTCAGACCGTGGCTCGCGCCCTCGATCGCGGTGAGCTCGGTCACACCCTTGTTCTTCTCCTGTTTCTTGTAGATCGCCTCGTTGATCGCCTTCGGCGAGACGTGGTCGGCGGTCCCGTAGACGATCAGCAGCGGCCCGCGGTCGGGGTTCTTGGTGTCGACCTTGGCCTCGGTCCAGGGGTTGAGGTTGGCGCTCGCCGCCTGGAAGAGCGGCACCCCCGATCCGGGGACCGCGAACTCGTTGAAGAGCTGCTTCGCCTCCTCCTCGTCGACCGTGTTGGCGAACGAGTAGCGGAACTGGTCGTAGGTGAGCGGCACCGCGCGGCTGCGGTTGGCCGGGTTCCCGAGCACCGGTTTCCCCGATTTCAGCGAGGAGATCGGCAGCGGCAGGATGCCGCGGAAGGGCGCCGAGTCGAAGGCGACAGAGGCGGCGGAGACCCCGCGCCCGGCGAGGATCTGGGTGAGCAGGCCGCCGAAGGAGTGGCCGATCACGGCGGGCTTCTTGTCGAGGCCGCCGATCACCTCCTCGAAGTGGTCGGCGATCTGGCCGATCGACTTGTGGGCGAGCGCCTCCGGGTGCTCCCGCGCCTCCTCGACCGTCTCCGGGTCGTCCGGCCAGCCCGGCGTCAATGCCACGTAGCCGGCTTTTTTGAAGACCGCGGCCCAGCGGTCCCAACTGCTCGGCAGCAACCACAGCCCGTGGATGAAGACGACCGGCTGTTTCCCGGTCGCGTTCGCCTTCTCGACCTGCTCAGCCTCGTGCTCGGTGATCGTCGTCGCCGCCATCTCGCTCCTCTTTCTGTCCGCTTCGGGGTCTGGCCGGAACCTAGCCGAGGCGGGACCGGGTGTCATCATCGGCTTGAGAACGCGGATCACGCCGCCGTCTCTCACCCAGGAAGGAACCCGATGGAATCCGAGATCTCGTCCCTGGCGCTGCCGACCCTGCGCCTGCGGCACGTCTACCGGCTGCGCGGCGAGCCGGCGCCGCCGCTCGAGATTGGCGAGGGCGCAACGGGGCGCCGTCGCCTGATCGCGTTCGCGGGCGGCCGGTTCGCCGGCCCGGAGCCGGCGGGCGAGGTGCTTGCCGCGGGCGGCGTCCGAACCCCAGCGACCGCCGCTCCTCCATCCTCGAGCTCACCGCCGGCGGCGAAAAGCTGCTCGAAGAGGCCGAGGCGGTCTTCGACCGCGAACTCGAGACCTTCCTCCGCGACCCACTCTCGGAGCGATCCCTCGGCCAGCTAGCCGCCGCGCTGTCCAAGCTGCGCGCCGCCGCCTCAGCGAGCGCCGAAGAGGAGAGAGGCTGATCGCCCCGGGGTGGGGCCCCAGGCCGGTGCGTTCGCAGTCGGCCACGACAGTTGTAGATAAGTGTGAACGCACCCGTGCCCGGCGGTGGACCTGACCCGGGCCGGCCGCGGGTGCGTTCGTCATCGGGGGCGGGATACCGAACCAAGGACGAACACTCTGCGAGGCCCATGCCGTGATCGTCACCGGATACGCATGCGCCGACGGCGTCGGCCGGGCACGGTCGGGCGGCGGCTCGTGCATCCCTCGGGCTACTTCGTCGCCTCCGCCGCGGCGTCGATCAGGTCGCAGATCGCCGTCGGCTGGGAGGCCAGGGAGGCGTGACTCGCCGCCAGCTCGACGATCTCGCGGGGGTCCATCCGGGCGGCCATCCGCCGCTCGTTGTCGGGGTGGATCATCCGGTCCTCGGTCGAGACCTGGTACCAGCTCGGCTTCGAGCGCCAGGCGGGCGCGGTGACCGGGTCGCCGAAGGTGGAGGCGACCGGGGCCTTCTGGGTGACCGCCATCGCCAGCGCCTCGTCGGCGCCGAGGTCCTGGCAGAAGCTCTCGCGGAACCGGTCCTGGGCGATCCAGGCGTAGCCGTCGGAGTCGGGGGCGATCGCGTCGGCGGCGGCCGGGGGCATCTGCTCGGTGATCGCGCCGAGGGTCTCGCCCGCGTCGGGCGCGAAGGCGGCGACGTAGACGAGCGCCGCCACGTTCGGCCGGTCGCCCGCCTCGGTGATCACGGCGCCGCCGTAGGAGTGGCCGACGAGGACGACCGGGCCGTCGATCTGGTCGATCATCTGGCCGGTGCGGTGGGCGTCGTCGGCCAGCGAGGTGAGCGGGTTCTCGACCGCGTGCAGGGAGTCGTAGCCGCGGCGGTCGAGCTCGACGATGACCTTCGACCAGTGGGCGGCGCCGCCCCAGAAGCCGTGGACGAGGACGACGGAGGGTTTGCTCATCACAGAGTTCCTTTCGGGTGGGTGTGATCGGCGGACTCGACGAGGCCGCCCTGGTGGGCGATCACCACCAGCTGGACCCGGTCGCGGGCGCCGAGCTTGGTGAGGATCCGGGAGACGTGGGTCTTCGCGGTCAACGGGCTGAGCACGAGCCGCTCGGCGATCTCGGCGTTGGTCAACCCTTCGGCGACCAGGACGAGGACCTCGCGCTCGCGCGCGGTCAGGTCGTCGAGGCCGGGGACCTCGACGGGGCTCGCCGGCGGCGCCGCGGCGTAGACCTCGATCAGGCGGCGGGTCACGCTCGGCGCCAGCAGCGCGTCGCCGCCGGCGACGACGCGGATCGCGGCGAGAAGGTCGGCCGGGTCGCCGCCCTTCAGCAGGAAGCCGGCGGCGCCGGCGCGCAGCGCGCCGAAGACGTACTCGTCGAGCTCGAAGGTGGTGAGGATCAGGATCCGGGTCCCGCCCATCCCCGGCGCGGCGGCGATCCGCGCGGTCGCCTCGAGGCCGTCCATCTCCGGCATCCGGATGTCCATCAGGACGACGTCGGGCCGGCGCGCGACCGCCAGCTCGACCGCCTCGCGCCCGTTCGCCGCCTCGCCCGCGACCTCGAGGTCGGGCTCGGCCTCGATCAGCGCCCGGAAGCCGGCCCGCACCATCGTCTGGTCCTCGGCGATCAGGACCGAGGTCACCGGCGCCTCACGCGGGCAGCCCGCCGTCGAGCGGCAGCGCCGCCCGGACCCGCCAGCCGCCCCCGGCCGGCCCCGCCTCGACGCTGCCGCCGAGCGCCTCGGCACGCTCCGCCATCCCGCGCAGGCCGTGGCCGGGCGCAGCGGTCGCGCCCACCTTCATGGTGCCGTCGTCGGTCACCTCGATCTCCAGTCGGCGGCCGACGACCCGCACCTCGAGCGTCGCCCGCGCCGCATCCGCGTGGCGGAGGATGTTGGTGAACGACTCCTGCACGATCCGGTAGGCGACCAGGCCCAGCGAGCGCGGCAGCTCGGTCGCGCCGAGGTCGAAGCGGGCGTCCGCCTCGACCCCACCCGCGCGCAGGGTCTCGATCAGCTCGGGCACCCCGTCGAGCCCCTGGCCTGGCCGCGTCGGCGCGGGCTCGCCGCTCTCGCGCAACAGGTCGATCGTCCCCCGCAGCTCCCCCAGCGCCTCGCCTGAGACGGCCTGGATCTCGGCGAGCGCGGTCGCCGCCGACTCCGGGTCGCCGAGGTGGCGGGCGACGCCGGCGCGGACGTCGATCGCGACCAGCGCGTGGCCGAGGCTGTCGTGCAGCTCGCGGGCGATCCGCACCCGCTCGGCCGCGACCCGCCGCCGCGCTTCCTCCTCGCGCTCGTGCTCGAGCGCCTCCCGCCGGTCTTCCTCGGCCTCGCCGAGCTCGCGTCGCGTGCGGACGATCTCGCCGACCCCGATCGGGCTCAGGAGGATCAGCAGGCGCAGCGCTTTCACCGCCGTCTCCTCGTGGGCGGCCAGCAGCCAGATCAGGCCACCGAGGAAGACCGCCGCGATCGCCGCGATCAGGATCGAGCGCCGGCGGTCGCCGCGCTCGGCCGCCGTGTAGAGGGCGATCATCGCGGTGGCGGTCGCGGCCTCCGCGGGGCCGACGAGGAGGAGGAAGGCGATCAGACCCGGGACGCAGAGGAGCAGGGCGCCGATCGGCCGGCTTCGTCGCCATGCGAGCGGGGCCGCGGCGAGCAGCGCGAGCGGGATCGCGAGCGGGTCGAAGCCCGCGGCGCGCTCCGGGTTGACCGCCGCCTCGACGACCATCGCCGCGGCGCAGACGGCCGCGATCAGGACGTCGAGGGGCCGCGGGCGGGGCAGGTTCACGGGCCGAAGGTAGCGAAGCCGGGCGGCCCTGTCATCGGCCTCGCGGCGTAGGCCCATACTCCCGCGGGAGTACTCGAGATCCCGCTCCCGGACGCGTTTCCTGCGCCGCGCGGCGGAGGCCAGGTGCGTCCGCCGGGCCGACGACAGGGTGGTGCGCCGCTCCTAGCGTTGCGGCCATGAAATCGATCACCAGCTTCTCCCTCCGCCACCGCCGGCTCGTCGTCCTCGCGTGGGTGGCGCTGACCGTGGCCGGGGTGCTGACGCTCTCTTCGGCGACCGGCGCCCTCACCCACAACCAGGCCGCGCCCGGGACCGCCGGGTACGACGCCAACGAACACCTGAAAGCGGTGTTCGGGCTCGACGGTCACGAGCAGCCGACCATCGCCGTGCTCCACCTGCCGGCCGGCAAGGGCATGGGGACCGCCGCCGGCCGCCGGATCGCCGCCACGACCTTCGCCGCCGCCAACCGGGCGGGCCACCTCGGCGTGCTCGACTTCGCCACCACCGGCGACCGGAAGCTGCTGTCGGCGGACGGGCGGAGCACCTGGGCGATCTTCGACATGCCGAACCCCGACGAACCGTTGGGCGCCGGGGTGATGGAACGGATCGAACCGGCGCTGCGGGCGGCGGCCCCGGCGGGAACGACCGTCGAAGTCACCGGCTTCGAGCAGCTCCAGTCCGCCGGCGGCGGGGGCGGCGGCCCGAGCGTCCTGGTCGAGACCTTGATCGGCGCCGCGGGCGCGCTCGTCATCCTCGCCTTCGTCTTCGGCTCGAGCATCGCCGTGGTGCCGCTGCTGATGGCGCTGCCGTCGATCCTCACCACCTTCCTGCTCCTCTTCGCGCTCACCAAGGTGACCGAAGTCAGCTTCCTGGCCCAGTACCTGGTCGCCCTGATCGGGCTCGGCGTCACCGTTGACTACTGCCTCCTGGTGGTGACGCGGTGGCGCGAAGGGCGCGAACGCGGGCTCGGCGACGAGGAGGCGATCCTCGCCGCGGGCGACACCGCCGGGCGCGCCGTCGTGCTCAGCGGCCTCACCGTCGCGATCGGACTCTTCTCCCTCGTCGTGCTGCCGATCGGCTTCCTCCAGAGCGTTGGCTACGCGGGCTTCATGATCCCGCTGGTGGCGCTGGTGGCGGCGATCACGCTGCTGCCGGTGACGCTGCGGGCCTGGGGCCCGGCGCTCGACCGCCACCGGGTGCGCAAGGGCTCGACCACCTACAGCCGCGCCTGGGAGCGCTGGGGCCGCCTCGTCGTGCGGAGGCGCTGGGTGGCTGGCCTCTGCGGCCTCGCGGTGTTGATCGCGCTCGCGGTCCCGGCGCTGTCGCTGAACCTGGCCGAACCCAGCGTCGCGGCGCTCGAGTCGACCCACCCGCCGGCGGCGAAGGCGATGGAAGGGCTGGAAGCCGAAGGGCTCCCGGCGGCCGCCGTCTTCCCGGTCCAGCTGCTGGTCGAAGGCGGGCCGGCCGCGGCGGCGCGGGCGGCGCGGATCGCGGGCGGGACCGAAGGCGTCTACACCGTGCTGGCGCCGGAAGACCCGCAGTTCCGCCGCGGGGGGACCGCGATGATCACCGTGGTCCCCGAACACGAGGGCGACACGGCCGCGGGCGAAGCGCTGATCCCGCGGCTGACCGAACGCCTCGCCGCGGTCCCCGGCCACGTCGAAGTGGGCGGCAACACCGCGTCAAACATCAGCTTCGACGAAGCGGTCTACGGCAACTTCTGGCTGATGCTGGCGGTGATCGGCGCGCTCACCTTCCTGCTCCTCGCGCGGGCGTTCCGGTCGGTGGTGCTGGCGCTGAAGGCGGTGGCGATGAACGTGCTCTCGCTCGGCGCCTCCTACGGCTTCCTGGTCCTCTTCTGGCAGGACGGCCACGGCTCGGGGCTCTTCTTCGGCACCGGCGCGACCGGCTCGGTGAAGGACTGGATCCCGATCGTCATCTTCGCCTTCCTCTTCGGGCTCTCGATGGACTACGAGGTGTTCGTCCTCGCCCGCGCCCGCGAGGAATACGACCGCATCGGGTCGACCGAGGAGGCGATCGTCGGGGCGCTCGCCAAGACCGGCCGGCTGATCACCTGCGGCGCCCTGATCCTGGCGATCTCCTGCCTCTCGATCGCCACCGGCCCCGACATCGTCGTCCGCATGATCGCGACGCCGTTGGCCTTCGGCATCGTCCTCGACGCGGTCGTCGTGCGCAGCCTCGTCGTCCCCGCCCTGCTCGCCCTGATGGGCCGCTGGAACTGGTGGATGCCGAGGCCGATCGCCGGGCTCCTGCGGCTCGACGCGGCGGAGGAGGGGGCGCCCGCGCATGCCGGCGCTCCCGCCGGCAACGACTGACGAGGGGAGTGAGATGGAAGGTCCGGACGCACCGCGAGTGACCCCGGCGGGGCGCCGTTCAGAGTGCCGTCTCAGGCGGTGCGGGGGTCCTCAGGCGCGGTCTCTGCCAGTGGCCCGAGCGTGGCGTCGACCGCCTCGCGCAGCCGACCCGGGTCGGTCTCCACGCGCGCCAGCACGTGCAGGCCCTGCATGGTGGCGAGGAGCGCCCGTGCCTGAGGGAGAGGCTCGACCTCGTGCCTGACCTCGCCGTCGGACCGGCCGCGGGCGAGTGCCTCGGCAAGGGCCGCCTCGAGCTCGGAGAACGCCTCGCGCACCATCCCGGCGGTCTCTTCGTCGCCGGCCGCCTCGATGGCCGTGTTGCCCAGCATGCAACCGCGCGGTTGCGCGGTCCCTGCCGCGGCGGCGATCCCGTACATCATCTCCCGCAGCCGCGGCAGCACCGGGCCCGGCTCCCGCAGCCACGCGGCGGCCTCGCGTTGGCCCTGCGCATAGTGGCCGAGCGCCCGCAGGAACAGCGCCCGCTTGTCGCCGAAGGCGGCATGCAGACTCCCCGGCAGCACCCCCGCCCGCTCGCCGAGTCGCTGCACGCTCGTGCCGGCGTAGCCGCGCTCCCAGAAGACCTCGGTCGCGGCCTCGACGACCGCCGGCTCGCTGAAGCTACGCGGGCGTCCCGTGCGGGTCATCACCCGATCCTAGACGACTTCTTGATGAAATAACCAAAAAGTCGTTATGTTCTTGGTCGATGATCCAAGAAGTCGGACGGAGGAGGGATCGCATGACACGGGTGTACGCGCATATCAGCGTGTCGGTGGACGGATACGTCGACGATGCCGAGGGTGGTCTCGGGTGGTGGTCGGCCGACGAGGAGTTCGACGAGCACATCGACGGCATGCTCGAATCGATCGGCGGCATGGTCCTCGGCCGCGTCGCCTACGAGGGGCTCGCGCGGTTCTGGCCGGCGGCGGGGCCGGAGGTCTCCGAGACGCAGCGGCGACGTATGCACGAGTTGCCGAAGTACATCCTCGGCCACCCGCGGGAGGACCTGGCATGGCATAACAGCAAGGTGCTCGAAGGAGACCCCGCCGCGGCGATCCGGGCCGCCGCGGACGCCGCCGGTGACATCGCCGTGTTCGCCGGCGCGGGGGCGGTGAGGAGCGCGTTGACGTCAGGTGTCCTCGACGAGCTGCGCCTCCTGGTCCACCCGGCCCTGGTGGGCTCCGGCACCCGCCTGTTCGGCACCGGCGGTCCGGCCCGACCGCTGCGGCTGCTCGACGAGCGGCGATTCGGCTCCGGGGTCCTGGTGCTCCGCTACGACCTCGATACCGCCCCGGCGGGGAGCGGGCGATGATCATCGTCGCCGGCCATCTGCTCGTCGAGCCGGACACGAGGGCGGCCTACCTCGCCGACTGCGCCTCCGTGGTCGAGCGCGCCCGCCGAGCCGAGGGCTGCCTCGACTTCGCCCTCTCGGCGGATCCGCTCGACCCGGCGCGCATCGACGTCTTCGAGCGCTGGGAGAGCCGCGCCGACGTGGAGGCCTTCCGCGGGACCGGGCCGACCGACGCCCAGCGGGCCGCGATCACCGGCGCGGAGGTCGCCGAATACGAGGTGGCGGGCATGCGCCGGCCCGGCTGACGGATGCCCCGAGCGTCATCCTCCCCGTCGTGCCCCCTTCGCTCGAGACCTGCCCCGGCTGCGGCATCGCGTTGCCGGTCGAGACGGGTCCCACCCACCCCTACATGCGCGGCTCGGCGGCCTGCTGGCGGGGCTACGGCGCGTTGCTGGCCGCCCAGTACCAGGATCCGAGGCGGATGCGGTTCCACCAGATCGTCGTCGACGCCTACGCCGCCCAGCACCCGGACGGTGACGATCCGCGGGCGATCCGGTCGGTCGCCATCCACCTGATGACGCTCGCGCTCTTCCTCGAGCGGGACGTCGATCCGGCCGAGGGAACCCGCCTCCACAGGCGGATGGTCGAGCGCCCGGTCTTCCGCCGCCTGCGACGGCCGGATGCCGGCCGGCCCCGCACCTTGAGCTTCGTCCACGTGCCGCTCGACGGCGACCCGGCCGTGGCCCGCGACCGCGCCTACGAGTGGGGACGCTCGGTATGGGCGGCCTGGGGCCCCGAGCAGGACGTGGTCCGCGGTTGGCTCGAGACGAGCGGCATGGCCTGAGACCCGTGCCGGGGTCGACTCCGCCGGCCGCGACACGGGCGTGTGCACAGCTTTAGCCGCGGCCCGGAAGCGCCGATAGCGAGGGACAAGATGAGCGTCCTGTCCGGTCTCCTCCTGCTGGTCGGGTCGAGCCTGTTGCTGTGGTTGGCCATGCTCGGACTCGCCCTCGCCCGCAAGCTGCGGCGCGATCGCCGCGAGCTGCGGTCCGCCGATCGCCGGGCGCGCTACGCCGAGGTGTTCGGCACCGCCGACGTGGCCGCGATCGCCGCGACCTTCACCGGCGCCGAGGATGACGAGGAGGCCCAGATCGACCTCGCGATCTCGATCGACGCCGGGCACGAAACGCTCAAGCCGGCCGACTTCGAGGCGATCGGGCGCGGCATGGAGGCGTCCTCGCTGCGCTCCCGCCTGATCGCGGACCTCGGTTCCGGGCGGGCGCTCACCCGCGCCCGCGCCGCCTTCCTCCTTTCGCGGCCCGGCACCTCGGCGGCGGTCGAGCAGATCGCCCCGCTGCTCGGCGACCCTGACCCCGACGTGCGCCTGGTCGCCTGCTCCGGCCTCGCTCGCGCCGCGACGCCGCGCGCTGCCGAGGTGCTGATCGCCGGCCTCGCCGCCGAGGTCCTTCCCCCGGAGCGGATCATCGAGCGGCTCGGGGCGCCATGGGCGGTGGAGACGATCCTCGCGGCGCTGGAGAGCGGACCCACCGCAAGCGATGCGAGCCTGGTGCGGGCGTTGGGACTCGCGGCCGACCCGCGCGCCGCCGGCCCCCTCGCCGAGCTGCTGCGCAGCGATTCGGTGGAGGTCCGGATCTCCGCCGCCCGGTCACTCGGGCGCGTCGGTGCGCCGGCCTGCGTCCCGGCGCTGGTCACGGCGCTGTCGTCGGAGGTCTGGGCGGTTCGTGCGCAGGCGGCCAAATCACTCGGCACCCTGGGCGCCGCCGAGGCGCTGCAACCGCTCGAGCGGTGCCTTTCCGATCGCGCCTGGTGGGTGCGTGCGAATGCCGCCCGCGCGCTCCGCGAACTCGGTGACCCGGGGCTCGAGGTGCTCCGAGAGGCGGTCGAGCACGAGGATCGATACGCGGCGGATCGGGCGCGCGAGCAACTGGCGCTGCATGCCGTCCTCGTCGAGCAGGCGGCGGCCTGATGACCACGCTCGAGGAGTTCCTGCGCGGCTTCAACGTCTTCATGCTCAGCTACGTCATCGTCCTGCAGGCGATCTACACCGTCCTCGCGATCGCCGGCTGGCGGGCGATCGAGCACTACGTCAGGCGCCGGCCGTTGCGCGATTACCGGTCCGTCGCCGAGTCGGAGATGAGCATGCCGGTCTCGATCCTCGTGCCGGCCTACAACGAGGAGCCCTCGATCGTCGCGTCGCTGCGCTCGCTGCTGGGGTCGCAGTTCATCGAGTTCGAGATCGTCGTCGTCAACGATGGCTCCACCGACGGGACGCTGGCGGTCCTGAAGGACGCGTTCGGGCTCGTCGAGGTTGGTCGGGTGCCGCGCTCGAACCTCCCCACGAAGCTGGTTCGCGCCGTGTACGCGAGCCCGCTGGAGCCCCGGGTCGTCGTCATCGACAAGGTGAACGGCGGCAAGGCCGACGCCCTCAACGCCGGGATCAACCACGCCAACTACCCGCTCTTCTGTGCGATCGACGGCGACTCGATGTTGGACGCCGGCGCGCTTTCGCGGCTGGTCTGGGAGTTTCAGGCGGCGCCCGAGACCGTCGCCGTCGGCGGGATCGTCCGCGTCGTCAACGGATCGCGGTTCGAGAACGGCCACCTCGTCGAGGTGCGCACCCCTCGCAACCTCCTGGCGAACCTCCAGATCGTCGAGTACCTCCGGGCCTTCCTCGGCGGACGCGTGGGCTGGTCGAAGGGCGGCATGCTGATGATCATCTCCGGCGCGTTCGGGCTCTTCCGCCGCGACGTCTGCGTCGAGGTGGGTGGCTATGACCCGACCACGGTGGGCGAGGACGCCGAGCTCGTCCTGCGCCTCCACCGCCACCAGCGCGAACAGCGAAAGCCCTGCCGGATCACGTTCTTCCCCGACCCGATCTGCTGGACGGAGTGCCCCGAGGATCTCGGCACGCTCGTGCGCCAGCGGGACCGTTGGCAGCGCGGCCTGATCGAGATGATCGCCCGCCACCGGACGATGCTCTTCCGACCGCGCTTCGGGCGGATCGGCTGCCTGGCGATGCCGTACTTCCTCGTCTTCGAGCTGCTCGGCCCGACGATCGAGTGCGTCGGCTACACGCTCTTCGTGGTCGCGGTCGCCCTCGGCATCATCCCCCTGGCGTTCGCGCTGGCCTTCCTGGCCATCGCCCTGACCTACGGCCTCGTCCTCAGCTTCCTCGTGATCCTGATGGAGGAGCGGGCCTTCCGTCGCTATCCGGGCTGGTCCGACCTCATGCGCCTCGCCGCCTGCGCTGTGATCGAGAACATCGGCTACCGCCAGATGCTCGCCCTGGTCCGAATGCGCGCCTGGTACACCCTCGCCCGCGGCAAGCAGCACTGGGGCGAGATGACGCGGAAGGGTTTCGGCCCACTGCTCCCCGGCGGCGTGGCCCCCGACCCCAGCATCCCGCGCCTCGACCCGACGGCAGACCCCGTCCTCGCCGGCGAGACGCCGGCCGAGCTGTAACGACGCGACCGCGAGCTGCGGTCAGGCGAGGAGCTCGTCGACACGGTCCCGGACGAGACGGGCGCGGTCGGCACCGACCGAACCGTAGCCGCGGTGGCGCCGTCGACCGCGTAGTCGAAGTACGGCCCCGTCCGGAGCCTGCTCAGCTCGGCCCGGATGTAATCCCGGAGAACCGGCTGCGCGGAGCGGATTTCATCCACCAGCTCGGGTCGACCGTCGATCAGCGTCAGCACGTCGTGGACATCGAGGCTTGCCAACGTGTCACCACGGCCCCGGCCCTTCCATGCGCATAGCTTCGTCGCGACCAGCGGCGCCGGCGTCGTGGCGCGTATCCCGGCCCCCGAGTCGAGAACAACCGTCGCCGCGGTCGCGATCGCCTCCTCGTACCACGGGTTGGAGAAGCCGAGGATGTCGGGGTCGGTCGGCATCACGTCCAAGACGAGGCTCGGGTCGGCGCTACGCCAGCGGCAGATGACCGGCTCGTCCATCGCCTCGCGAAGCCCCCGCTCGCGCAGCCTCTCCCCCAGCCGGTGGTACTCGACGCGGGTCGCGACCTCGCAGATCACATCGACGTCGTCGGTGGCTCGGGCAGGGGCAGCGCCAGGCTCGGTGATCCAGAGGTGGACGGTCGCGCCGCCGACGAAGACGACCTCGTCGACGAGCGGACCGAGGACCGCCGCAGCCGCCTCGAGCTGCGGTGCGCTCATTGGTTCGCGACCGAGGGCAAGGAGCGGAGCCTCTCGGCGAGAAGGTCGCCGGCTACGTTGCGGACCCGCGCATCCCCCAGGCGGAGGCTGTCGAGCAGGGCGAGGAGCTCGCCGAGCCCGGACCAGCTCTCGACCGCTTCGGGCGCGGCCGGATGCAGTGGCTCGATCGCCTGGCCTCGCACCCGACCCTGAGCGTAGGGCCACACCGGCGGCGGCTCATCGCCAGAGGAGCGGATCGCGCCGGCCATCGGCTCCGCCGCCCAGGCCGCCGGCACGCCGGGTACGAGGGCGCCCAGCTGGGCCGGAGCGATGAAGCGCAGCGCGTGGACCGCGAACTCCTCGAAGTGAGGGAGATGAGGCCCGCGCCGATCCGGTGAATACAGCTCAGCCGCCTTTGCCCTCTCCAGGGCACGCTGAACGACCGGGTGCGCCACCCGGAGCCGATGCGCCAGCGACCGATAGCTCCACTGCTCGTCCTGCTCGAGCAGTCCGGCGAGAACGTAGATGTCGGCGGCCTTGACCATGGCCCGAGTGTATCGCGTATCAATACAGGATACAACTCACACCCGGTACTCCGGGTTGGGGAAGTCGAGGCTGCAGCCGGCGTCCCAGGCCGGTCGCTGATTGCCGTGTGCCGGTATGCCGCCGGCGTCCTTCAGCATCCGCGCCAGGTGGAGCATGTTCCAGGCGGCGAAGGTGGTGTTGCGGTTGGTGAAGTCGTTCTCGGGGCCGCCCGAGCCCTCGTCGAGGTAGGACGGGCCGGGTCCGGCCTCTCCGATCCAACCGGCGTCGGCCTGCGGCGGGACGGTGTAGCCGAGGTGCTGCAGCGAGTAGAGGATGTTCATCGCGCAGTGCTTGACGCCATCCTCGTTACCGGTGACGAGGCAGCCACCGACGCGGCCGTAGTAGGAGTACTGACCGGCGTCGTTCAGGAGGTGGGAGTTGCCGTAGAGGCGCTCGACGATCTTGGTCGCGACCGAGGACTTCTCACCCAGCCAGATCGACGTGCCGATCACGAGGATGTCGGCCGCCATCACCCGCTCGAAGATCGCCGGCCACTCGTCGACCTGCCAGCCGTGCTCGGTCATGTCGGGCCAGACGCCGGTCGCGATCTCGTGGTCGATCGCCCTCAGGCAGTCGACCTCGACCCCGTTGCGCCGCATGATCTCCATCGAGATGTCCATCAGCCCCTGGGTGTTGGAGATCTCGGGACTGCGCTTCAGCGTGCAGTTGATGAAGAGCGCTCTGAGGTCGGAGTAGTCGGTGTCGCTTCGGTCGCACAGCTCGGACTGCATCTCGGTCAGCTCGGTCATCTCTCCCCCTCATCGGTTTCGGGCTCTTGCGGCGGCGAGTCTCCAGGGCGCGGCTTACGAAAGGGTGAACGGGAGCGACCTCGGCGGAGCGCGTATCGTCCATCTCGGTGAGCCGGGAAGCCTGGTCGGCACCCGCCGAGCCATGCCCGTAAACCGCACCCATCCGGCCGACACCGACCAGGACCCCTCGACAGGCCGGCTGCGGGCGCTCGCCTTCTCCCGGCCGGTGCTCCTCGTCGCCTTCGCCTTCGCGGTGATGGCCGACCCGGTCTCCTCGGTCGCCTACGCGATCGAGGCGGCGCTGCGGGCGCTCGACGGCGACCTCGGCCTGCTGCTGCCGACGATGGCGCTGGTCGTCGCCGTGATCGCCCTGATCATCGCCAACTACCACGAGCTGATCGGCCGCTTCCCGGAAGGCGGCGGCGCCGCGGCGGCGGCGGGGTCCGCGTTCGGCGAGGCCTGGGCCTTCATCCCGATCGGCGCCCTGATCGTCGACTTCGTCCTCACCATCGCGATCAGCGTCTCGGCGGCCTCCTCGGCGCTGATCGCCTTCGCCTCGGGCCTGGCGCCGCTCCGCGTCCCGCTCGCCCTCACGATCCTTCTCGTCGTCGCGGGCCTGACCTGGTTCGGCCACATCGGTCGGGCGATCTTCGCGGCGATGACGACGCTGTTCGTCCTGGTCAGCGTCGTCGTCCTCGCCTCGGGCTTCGGCACCACCCCCTCGCGCCCGCCGATCGACCTGTCGGCGGGCCACTCCCCGCTGCTGGCGGTGATCCTCGCCTTCCCGGTGGCGATGGCGCTCGCCACCGGGGTCGAGGCTCCCTCCTCGGCGATCGCCCAGCTCGGCCAGCTCGACGACGCCGGCAGGCGGCGGTTCGGGAGGATCACGATCTGGGCCACCCTCGCGATCGTGGGAACGCTGACGCTCGGCCTGACGGCGCTCGCGGTCCACCTCCACGTCGGCATCCCGCGACCCGACGAGACGCAGATCTCCGAAGTCGCCAAGGCGAGCGTCGCCGACCGCCTCTACACGACCTTTCAGGTCGTCACCGCCCTGCTGCTCCTCGCCGCGGCCAGCTCCTCGTTCCAGGCGGGGCCCGGCCTGCTGCGGGCACTGGCCCGGCGCGTGCGGGCGAGCGGGGCGGAGGCGGGCGTCCTGCACCCTCGCCTCGGCATCGTCAACCGCCACCACACCCCCTACGTCGCGGTGGGAGTCTTCCTCGCGGTCTCGGCCGCGGTGGTCACGGCGGCGGGCGCGAAGGAACAGGAGCTAGTCCTCTTCTACGCGGTCGCCGTCTTCCTCAGCTTCCTCGTCGGGCTGCTGGCGATGGCCCGGTTCTCGCGCCGCGAGGGACGCCGGTTCGTCTTCGCGATGAGCGTCCTCGGCGCCGTCGTCGTGAGCTTCACCCTGGCGATCAACCTCTCCCGCGGCAACCCGATCGCCTCGCTCGCGGCCTCGCTCGCGATCGCCGCGGTGCTCTGGCGACTCTGGGTGCGGGCGGGCAGGCCACGCGGCATCGCGGCGGCGGTGGTCGAGGCGGAGCAGTGACCGAAGGGCCCACCGCCCGGGTCGTCGCTCGCCAGCGGCGACCGACCGTGCACGCGACGGGCGAGGCCCGCCCTACCCGGACCCTTGCGACGCCGAAGCCATAGGCGGACAATCGACTCATGGTCTCACCAGGAGTCATCGCCGGGTTCGCCGTCATCGAGGCATCGGTGCTCGGCCAGATCCTCTACGCGGCGCGCAGCTACGAACGTCACCACCAAGACGATGCCGAGCCCCATGTAGTTCGTCACCACCGCCGAACGGCGCCGAACCGGCGCCGTGGCCACTCGTCGTAATCGGCCAGCACCCAACCTATCGGCCAACCCCCGCCCACCCGCGCCGCGCCGCTGTCCCTACCCATCCCCACGGATCGCGCGGTGGCAACAGCGCCCACAGGCGCCCTCCGCAAGGCTGCGAATCCCCGGCGGCGTACCGGATTGATCGCGGGGCTCGCCTCGCGACATAGCGGAACGCGCCCGACTGGATTCGAACCAGTGACCTTCGGTTTCGTAGACCGACGCTCTATCCGGCTGAGCTACGGGCGCGTGCCGGCGGATGGCCTGGTGGGGCCTTGGTCCGCGGGAGGCGGGGATTTTAGCTGCGGAGGACCATTGCGGCCCAGCGGCCGGTGTTGTGGGCGACCTGGACCTCGATGTCGAAGGTGGTGGAGACGGCTTGGCTGGTGAGGACGGCGGCGATCTGGCCGGATGCGACGGGGGCGCCTTGGCGGAGGAGGAGGGCGTGGGTGGTGGTGGAGGGGATCTCCTCGAGGTGGTGGGTGACGATGACCGTGGGGAGGTCGTGGTTGGCTTCGGCCATGGTGTCGAGGGAGGCGATCAGGCGCTCTCTCGAGGGGAGGTCGAGGCCGGTGGTGGGCTCGTCGAGGAGGAGCAGGTCGGGCTCGTCCATCAGGGAGCGGGCGAGGAGGAGGCGCTGGCGCTCGCCCTGGGAGCAGTCCTCGAAGCGACGGTCGCGAAGGGGCTCGACGCCGATTTCGACCATCAGGCGCTCGGCGCGGGCGCGGTCCTCCGGGGTGATCCGGTCGTGGAGGAGGGCGATGCTGCCGGTCGCGCCGGTGAGAACGACCTCGAGGCCGGTGAGGCGACCCCTGATCTTGCGGGAAAGGCCCGGCTCTAGCGTCCCGATCGATTCGCGGAGCGTCCGCATGTCGACCGCGCCGAGGCGCTCGCCGAGGACCTCGACGGTGCCTTCCGAGGGGTGGGAGACGGCGGCGGCGAGGTTGAGGAGGGTCGTCTTCCCCGCCCCGTTCGGCCCCAGGACCACCCAGTGCTGACCGGGCTCCACCGTCCAGTCGAGCTCCCGCAGGAGGACGGCGCGCCGTTGCTCGGCGGCGACCCAGCGCCACACGGTCACCGCCGACATCCGGATCGCCGCCATCGCTCCTCCGGTCGCGCTCAGGACGCCGGGTCTTTGAGGCGGACGTTCCAGATGACCGTCGCGGTGGCGACGACGGCGCCGTCGGGATCGGTGAGCTCGACCTCGACCGAGAAGTCGACGCGGCCCTCGGCATCGAGCGTGGCGAGCGCGTCGGCGGCCGGGACCCCGAGGCGGGCCAGCGCCTCGACCCGGCCGCGGGCGACCTTGACGTAGGCGATCTCGGCGCCCCGCACGAGCGGCGTCAGGTCCCCCATGCGCGGCGCGAAGGCGCCGACGAAGGCGGCCCCGCTCGCCACCTCGGCGACCCCGAAGAGCGCCCCGGCGTGCTGGCTGCCGACGTGGTTGTGGAGCTCGGGGCGGTCGGGCAGCGCCGCCGTCGCCGCCCCCTCCGACATCTCCGTCACCTCGATCCCGGTGTGCGCGATATAGGGCACCGCGATCGCCATGCCCTTCGCGATCGCGTCGAAATCGATCTCCATCGCCGGACCCTAGATGATCGATCTACCGGCCGTGGAACTCCGCGTGCCCGGGGCCGCCGTGCTCGAGGAAGGCGCGCACTGCGCCCTGCAGGTCCTCGGTCGCGAAGAGCTCGACCGCCTCGGTCCGCACCGCCTCGTCGGCGGCCGGGATGCCGCCTTCGCGGAAGCGGCGGAGGATGCGCTTCGTCATCGCGTGGGCGCGGGTCGGGCCGGCGGCGAGGCCCGCGGCGAGCGCCCGCGAGCGCGCCTCGAACTCCGCCTCCGGGTAGATCTCGTTGACGACGCCCCAGCGCTCCAGCTCGACCGCCTCGAAGAGCTCCCCGCTCATCACGAACTGGCGCGCCCGCCCGGAGCCCGCCCGCTCGGCGAGCCGCTGCGTGCCGCCCATCGATGGCGTCAGCCCGACCACCTTCTCGACCAGGCCGAACTTCGCCCCGGGCGCGGCGACGATCAGGTCGCAGGCGAGCGCCACCTCGAAGGCGGCGGTGAGGGTGAGCGCGTGGGCGGCGAAGACGACCGGCGCGGGCAGCTCTTCGAGCGCGTCGATCATCTGCAGGAGCCCGGTCCAGAGCTCGGTCGCGCCCGCCGACGTGAGCCCGTCGAAGACGTTGACGTCGACCCCCGCCGAGACCGCGCGGCCGGCCGCCCTTATAAGGACCGCCCGAGGCGGCGCCGCCACCAGCGCCTCGACCGCGGCGCCAAGGTCGTCGATCATCGCCCGGTCGAAGAGGTTCAGCGGCGGGCTGTCGAGCGTGAGCACCGCGAGCCCCGAAGCATCCACCTCGACCCGAACGACCCCCCCACCCTCACTCATCCCCCGACCCTACCCCCGCCTCCGGCAGCTTCTCCCTCACCAGCGACCTCTGCGATCCCCGGTCCCCGCAGTGGGCCGCCGAGGACCGTCCGGGGAAGCCCCGCCGGAACCTCCCGCTTTTGTTCCGCCGGGGCTTCCCCGGACGGTCCCCCCGCAAGCCCCCAGCACTCAAGGCACCCGATGCACCTCGAAGAGATTCGTCCCCAGTTCCTGGTCAGGCAGCCCCGCCGTGATCCCGATCAGCTCCCCGGAGTGCGCCACCCCATGCTTGGCGGCGATCGCCGCGCAGTCCTCGAGCAGCCCGCGGATGTCCTCCTCCGGCTTCGACTGGACCGCGGTGACACCGAAGAGGAGGTTGAGGCGGCGCACCGTCTCGAGGCGCGGCGAGATCGCCAGCACCGGCACGTTCGGCCGGTGGGCGGAGACGATGCGGGCGGTGCGGCCGCTCGTCGTCGGCACCACGAGCGCCTTCAGGCCGAGCCGGTAGACCGCGCCGACCGCGCTCTGGGCGACCGAGTCGGCGACCTCCTGACTCGCCTGGTCGGTGCGCGAGAAGAGCCACTCGCCGTAGCGCAGATCGGGCTCGGTGGCCCGGGCGATGCGGTCCATCACGCGCACCGCCTCGACCGGGTTGTCGCCGACCGCGGTCTCCTCGGAGAGCATGATCGCGTCGGTGCCGTCGTAGATCGCGTTGGCGACGTCGGTCACCTCGGCGCGGGTCGGCCGGCGCGCGGTCACCATCGAGGCGAGCATCTGGGTCGCGGTGACGACCGGCTTGGAGAGGCGCCCGGCGGTGCGGATCAGGCGCTTCTGCAGGACCGGCACCTCGGCCAGCGGCACTTCGATGCCGAGGTCGCCGCGCGCCACCATGATGCCGCTGGTCGCCGCGGCGGCGATCTCCTCGACGTTGGCGGCCGCCTGCTGGCGCTCGATCTTCGCGATCAGCGGGATGTCGGAGCCGAGCGTGCGAAGGCGCTCCTCGACCGGGCGCAGGTCGGCGGCGGAGGAGACGAAGGAGACCGCGAGCAGGTCGATCCCCTCGCGGACCGCGAAGTCGACCCAGTCGAGGTCGGTCTCGGTCGCGGCGGGGAGTTCGGCGGCGCCGCCGGGGATGTTCATCCCCTTGTGCGAGGAGAGGGTGCCGCCGACCTCGACCTCGCAGTCGACTCCCTCGCGGTCGAGCGTGCCGACCCGCAGGCGGATCGCCCCGTCGGCGAGGTAGACGAGCTGGTTCTCCTGCAGACCGGTGACGCCCGACCAGGAGACCGGGATCGTCTCGCGGTCGCCCTCGACCGGGCGCGGCGTGAGGGTGACGTGCATGCCGGTCTCGAGCTCGGCGTAGTCGTCGCGGATGTTGCCGATGCGGAGCTTTGGGCCGGGGAGGTCGCCGAGGATCGCCACCTCGCGCCCGAGCGCCTCGGCCGCGGCGCGGATCGTGGCGATCGTCTGCGCCTGTTTCTCAGGGCCGGCGTGGGAGAAGTTCAGCCGGAACACGTCGGCGCCCGCCGCGATCAGCTGCTCGAGCACCCCCCGGTCCCACGACGCGGGGCCGACGGTGGCGATGATCTTGGTGCGCCGGTCGAGGTGGGCGCTGGGCCTGGCGAGCGGATAGAGCGTCATCGCGCTCAGAGTAGCCACCGCGCGGCGCCGAGCGTGAACGGGCGGTGATCGGATTCGCCGTTTGGGGGGCGGGGGAAGGGACGGCGGCTGTCGCCTCGGGCTGGCGCCCGGATTGCTGGCGCCTCGGGCTGGCGCCCGGGACGGTTGGTCAGTTGACCCCTGCGGGGTGTGGCCAACTCACCAACCGTCAGGTGGTTTTCAGGATGGGGACGGGGTTCGAGGCCCACGCGCGGGAGCTCGTGACGAAGTACGTGGCTTCGGTGCGTCTTCCGTGGCCGGTCCAGGTTGATGGGCCGAAAACCGGACCATGTGACGGGTTTTCGGCCCGTCAACCCTGGGTGGGCGTGGGGCGCCCACGCACGGAAGCGTGACTTCTCCCGCCTTCCGTCACTGCTCCCCACCTCCCAGGAGCCGCGGATGCCGGGCCGACCTCAGCCAGCCCGGGTCGGACCGGCATCCGCGGCTCTCGCAGCCGCCTCGCGTCCTTTGCCATCCCCGCATCCCTCGCCGTCCCCCCGCCACCCCCACGTCCCTTGTCCCTTGCCGTCCTGCGCACCGCTCCCGTCCCTTCCCGCCCCCGCCAGCCCACCCCCGTGTGTGAGATGACTCCGGTTGACCGTGACATGGTTCTATGCAACCTTCTCCGCGATGGCGACTTCACCGACCGCAACCGAGAGCCGCGGCGCTGCGGCGGACGCGCCGCCCGAGGCGGAGGGTCCGCTCTTCCCGGAGCTCGTCGGCGCCGCGCCTCCCTCTCCCGCCGGGCCGATCGAGGCGGCCGAGTTGGCGACGCTCGCCACAGTCCCGACCGTCCCGCTGCCGAAGGTCGCCCAGACGCTGCGCTTCTCGATGCGCCAGATCGAGTTCGTCTTCAAGGGGCGGCGGGAGCTCGGCGAGGTGTTCCGGATGCGCGGGGTGATCCCGGGCGGCCCGGTGATCACCTCCCACCCCGATCACGTCCGCTCGCTCTTCACCGCGAAGCCCGAGCAGGCGCCGTCGCTGACCGGCGAGTCGCCGCTACGGCCGATCCTCGGCCCCAACTCGGTGCTGACCGCGGTCGGGCCGCGCCACATGCGCCAGCGCAAGCTGCTGCTGCCGCCCTTCCACGGCGAGGCGATCGCCCAGTACACGGCGATGATCGCCGACGCGGCGGAACGGGAGATCGACCGCTGGCCGGTCGGCGAGCCGCTGGCGCTGGCGCCGCGGATGCAGGCGATCACGCTCGACGTGATCATGGCCGGGATCTTCGGCGTCGAGGGCAGGCCCGCGCCGGGGACCCCGGAGGCGGCGCTGCGGACCGCGGTCCGCAAGACGGTGGCGGCATCGACCTGGCCGACCTCGCAGCTGACCGAACTGCTCCACGTCGGGCGGGAGGAGGCGATGGGGCCGCTGAAGTTCGGCCTGGCGATGCTCGACCGGCCCCTGTACGCGGTGATCCGGCAGCGGCGGCGGGCGACCGACCTCGACGCACGGCGGGACATCCTCTCGATCCTCCTCCAGGCCCGGACCGAGGAGGGCGAGGCGCTCGACGACAAAGAACTCCGCGACGAGCTCCTCACCCTGGTGCTGGCCGGCCACGAGACGACCGCCAACTCGCTGGCCTGGGCCTGGGAGCGCCTGGTCCGCAACCCGGAGCCGCACGCGGCGCTGGTCGAAGCGGTGCGCCGCGACGAGGACGCCGAGGAGCGCGTCGAGGCCACGATCGTCGAGACGATGCGCTCCCGCCCGGTGATCCCGATCATCGGCCGCCGCGTCCAGGTCCCCTGGCGCCTCGGCGACCACGGGGTCGAGCCCGGCACCGCGATCGCGATGTCGATCCTCCTCGTCCACCACCGCGAGGACGTCTACCCCGACCCCTTCGCCTTCCGCCCCGAGCGCTTCCTCGGCCGCAAGCCGGGCACCTACGAGTGGATCCCCTTCGGCGGCGGCATCCGTCGCTGCCTCGGCGCCGCCCTGGCGATGGCCGAGCAACGCGTCGTCCTCACCGCGATGGCCCGCCGCCTCGACCTCCTCCCCGATCGCCCCGCCCCCGAGCGCGCCATGCACCGCAACGTGACGATGATCCCCGCCCGCGGCGCCCGCGTCGTGATCGCTGCGAAGCACGACTGAGCGCGGCCCCGCGCGTCATCAATGCAACCCCGCAGGGTTTGCGCGGATTTGAGCCAGCCTCGCAAGGACGCAGGGAAGTGAGGCACCCTCAAATCCCCGCAAACGGAGAGGGAGGGATTCGAACCCTCGAGAGAGCTTGCGCCCCCTACTCGCTTAGCAGGCGAGTGCCTTCAGCCACTCGGCCACCTCTCCGCGCATCGCGGGCCGGGATCCCGATCCGCGAGGACCGATTGTAGGTATTGGGCGGGGAGCGCGGGGATAGGGTGGGGCCGGTGTCCTCCCCGCCGCAGCAGTCGCACGAGCGCTACGAGCGGATCTTCGCCGAGGTCGAGGCGCCGTTCGCCTTCGTCGACCTGGACGCGATGTGGGCGAACGCGGCGGCGCTGCTCGAGCGGGCGGGGGACAAGCCGATCCGGGTAGCGACGAAGTCGCTCCGCTGCCGAGCGCTGATCGAGGAAGTGCTCGGGCGGGACGCGCGCTTCACCGGGCTGATGACCTACACGCTGCCGGAGACCCTCTGGCTCGCCGAACACGGGCACCAGGACCTGCTCCTCGCCTACCCGACCGCCGACAGCGCGGCGCTGCGGGAGCTGGCGCTGCGCTCCGCCGCCGACCCCGGCCGCGCGCCGCTGGTGATGGTCGACTGCGCCCGGCACCTGGAGGCGATCGAGGCGGTGCTCGGCGCCGACGCGCCGCCGGTCCGCGTCTGCATCGACATCGACGCGAGCTGGTGGGCGCTCGGCGGCCGGCTGAAGATCGGGCCGAAGCGCTCCCCGGTGCACACGGTCGAACAGGCGGTGGCGCTGGCGCGCGAGATCGAACGCCGCCCGCAGATCGAACTCGACGCGCTGATGGCCTACGAGGGCCAGATCGCGGGCGTGCCGGACCGGCCGCCGGGGCGGCGCCTGCGCGGCGCGGCGATCCGCTTCATGCAGCGGCGCTCGGCGGCCGAGCTGGCCGAGCGGCGCGGCGCGATCGTCGCCGCGATCAGCGAGTTCTGCGAGCTCGAGGTGGTGAACGGCGGCGGCACCGGCAGCCTCGAGACGACCGGCGCCGAGGCGGCGGTGACCGAGGTGACCGCGGGCTCCGGCTTCTACGCCCCCACCCTCTTCGACCACTACGGGAGCTTCAGCCTGACCCCGGCGGCCGGCTTCGCGCTGCCGATCGTGCGCAAGCCCGCGCCTGAGATCGCGACCGCGCTCGGCGGCGGCTACCTCGCCTCGGGCGCGGGCGACAAGGCGCGCCTCCCTTCGCCGTGGCTGCCCGAGGGGCTGAAGCTCGATCCCGAGGAGGGCGCGGGCGAGGTGCAGACGCCCCTGCTCGGGGCCCCGGCGGCGGACCTTCAGGTCGGTGACCGCGTCTACATGCGTCACGCCAAGGCGGGCGAGCTGTGCGAGCGCTTCGAGGTCCTCCACCTGATCGAAGGCGACCGCATCGTCGACGTCGTGCCCACCTATCGTGGCGAGGGCAAGACGTTCCTCTGAGTGCGCCGAGCGGGACCTCGAGGGTGACCCGCCGGAACCTCCCCGCTGTTTGTTCCGCCGGGTCACCCTCGAGGTCCCGCCCAAGCAGCGCCCTGTGAGGATCAAGAACCGAGCACGCGTTCCACGTACGCGTTGGTGAAGACGCGCCCGGGGTCCAGCTGATCCCGAGCTCTCTGGAAGGCGCTCCACCGCGGGTACCGTGGCGCCAGGGTCGCGGCGGTCTGGAAGTGGCGCTTCCCCCAGTGGGGGCGGCCGCCGAAGTCATCCATGATCGACTCGACCGCCTCGAAGTACGGGCGCCACTCCATACCGCGGTACTGGTGGACGGCGACGTAGGCGGTGGGGCGTTCGTGGGCGGCGCTCAGGTCGGCGTCGTCGCCCGCCGCCACCCGCACCTCGATCGGGAAGAAGACCGGATACCGGTTGGCGCGCACCCACTCGACCACGTGGCGGACCGTGGTCGGGCCGTGCTCGCGCGGCACCGCGTACTCCATCTCGGTGAAGCGGACGCGGCGCTCGTTGACGAAGACGCGGTCGCTGCGGTCGACGGTGCGGCCGCCCGCGGCGAGGCGCCCGGCGAGGCGGGCGAGCGCCGGGGTCGCCGCGGGCAGCGCCTTGCCGGTCGCCGCGAGCGCCTCGAGCGCCCAGTTCTCCAGCACGATGTCGTTGAGGAAGGCGGCGGCGCGCCCGCGCGGGCGGGGCGGCGAGTCGACCCGGTTGCGCTCCAGCACCAGGGCGCGGTCGGAGTAGGGGAAGGTGAAGAGCTCGAAGTGGTCGTTGGCGGCGGCGAGCTCCCCGAAGCGGTCGAGGACCTCCTCGCGGGGGTGCGGCGCGTCGACCCGCTCGAGGACGAAGGCGGGGAAGCAGCGGAGCGTCACCGCGCTGATCGCGCCCAGCGCCCCGACCCCGATCCGCGCCGCCCGCAGCAGCTCCGCCTCGCCCGCCGCGTCCAGCTCGCGCACGCTGCCGTCGCCGAGCACCAGCTCGACCCCCTCGACCCGCGCCGAGATGTTGCCGAACCCCGCCCCGGTCCCGTGGGTGCCGGTCGAGATCGCCCCGGCGATCGTCTGCGCGTCGATGTCGCCGAGGTTCTCCAGCGCCAGCCCGAGCGCCGCCACCTCGTCGTTCAGCTCCCGCAGCACGGTGCCGCCGCCGACCCGCACCAGGCCGCTCGCGCGGTCGGCCTCGAGCACGCCCCGGAGGGCGTCCAGCCGCACCATCGTCCCGTCGGTCATCGCCGCCTCGGTGAACGAATGCCCGGACCCCGCGACCGACACCTTCCCCCCGGCCGCCGCCGTCGCGCCGACCACCTCGACGAGCTCCTCGCGCGAGCGCGGCGCCACGATCCGCGCCGGCCGGCACCGCTGGTCCCCCGCCCAGTTGACCCACTCCCCCGCCTGCCTCACCACTCCCACGCCCGGAGTATCCCGGGTGGCGCGGGTCGGACTTTGATCGAGAGGACCGCGCCCGTCCTACGTCTCCGCCGCCACGGGCTCGCGCCCCGGCTCCGGCCCCGTTCCCGCGCCCGGCCCGGCGAGGGAGTTGCGGGCGTAGAGGATCGTCAGCACCAGGAGGACGGCGATCGCGATGCTCGGCGCCGCGTCCCCGGTCACCCCGGCGACCGCCGCCCCGACCACGCTGCCGAACACCTGCGCCGCCGCCCACGCCATGTTGCTGACGCTGACCGCGTAGCCCTGGTGGAGGCCGGTCGCCTCGGCGGCGTCGGAGATCACCGTCATCGCCGGGGCGAAGCAGAACCCCGAGCCGAGCGAGACGACGAGCAGTGAGACGATCACCGTCGCCAGCGAGTCGGCGAAGGCGAAGAGGACCATCGCGGCGGCGCAGATCGCCATCCCCAGCACGTAGGGGCCGCGCCGACCGACGCGGTCGGAGAGGCGGCCGGAGAGCGGCGCCAGCACCGACTCGACCGCGGCGCCGCCGACGAAGCCGAGCGCGATCAGCGCGTGCCCGCCACCGAGCGCGTTGATCCGCAGGGGCAGCAGCACGTCGATCGCGCCGAACATCAGCGAGGGCGAGCTGACGAAGATCGCCGCCTCGATCAGGGGACGATCGCGGAAGCACTCGAGGACCTCGCGCAGCGGCTGGTTGTCGCGGGCGGTCGTGTCCGGGGTGCGCGAGGCGACGAACGCCAGGACCAGGGCGACGACGAGGATGCTGCCGAAGACCGGTTCGGTCCCGATCTGCGCCGCGAGCGCGCCGAGGACCGGCCCGATCAGCGACCCGGCGACGGCGGTCCCGAGCGCGGTGCCGATCACCGAGCCGCGCCGGTCCTCGGGGTAGCTGTCGATCAGCCAGGTCAGCGCGCCCGACCAGATCAGCGCGCCGGCCACCCCCTGGATGAAGCGCGCCGCGTCGAGCGGCCAGGCCGAGTCGAGGATGCCGAAGAGGAAGCTGGCGACGCCGAGTCCGCAGAGCCCCCAGATCACCGAGTGCCGCGGCCCGAAGCGGCTGACCACGTACCCGCTCGGGATCGCCGCGGCCAGAGTCCCGGCCGCGTAGGCGGCGGAGAGGATCCCCGCCTGCGCCGTGGTCATGTGCAGCTCCTGCTTGTATTCCGGCAGCAACGGCGCGATCGCCGTGAAGAAGGTCAGATCGAGGAAGACGATCGCGGAGGCGAGCAGGAGCAGGCGGCGCATGCCACCATCCAATCAACCTCCGGAGGGGTGGCAGAGCGGTTGAATGCGGCGGCCTTGAAAGCCGTTGGGCGTCTTACGGCGTCTCGTGGGTTCGAATCCCACCCCCTCCGTTCCACTTTGCGGCTCGCCGCTCCACCTTTGGAGCGCGCCGAAGCATTCGAAATCGCTCGATTTTCGGCCTGCAATGCGGCCGTGGGAACGCGCCGCTTCCGTAGAATCAGCCTGTGGGCGGGGGCCTACATATGGAGGGCGGGGGGATCGGTGAGCCCGCCGGGATGGGGGCGCGGCTGGGCAGGTCGACGCTGCTTCTGACCGGGGCGAGCGGGTTCGTCGGCAAGGCGGTGCTGAGCGCGCTGCTGATGGGGACCGAACGGGTGCGCTTGCTGGTGCTGCTGCGGGCGGCCGATGGGGAGGAGGCGCGGCGGCGACTGGTCGATGAGGTCCTCACCGCCGAGCCGTTCCGGCCGATCCCGCAGTCGCTGGTCGAGCGGATGCTCGGCGAGGGCGAACTGGAGGCGCTCGCCGGCGATCTGCGCGTGGACGGGCTCGGGTGCCGGTCGGCGGAGAAGCTCGGGGACGTGAGCACCGTGATCCATTGCGCCGCCTCGGTCTCCTTCGAGGAACCGCTCGACCGCGCGATCGAGATCAACGGGCTCGGCGCCGTGCGCCTCCTCGACGCGATCCGGGAGGCCGGCGCCGATCCCGACTTCGTCCACGTCTCGACCGCCTACACGGCCGACTGCCGGGTCCCGAGGGTGGCCGAGGACGACGTGCACCCGGGCCTCGCCGACCTCGATCCCCAGGCGGTGCTCGGAGCGGCGCTCGAGTGGCGCGCGGAGGCCGAGGCCGACTCAGGGGCGCGGGCGGCGCACTTCCGCCGCGACGCCGAGCGCGCGGTCGCCGAAGGCCGCGCGGGCTCGGTCGAGGAGCGCGGCGAGAAGCTCCGGCGCCGCTGGGTCGAGGAGCGCCTCGCCGAGCGCGGGCGGCAGTTCGCGGCGGCGGCCGGCTGGCCGGACACCTACTCGATGACCAAGGCGATCGGCGAGCGGCAGCTGCTCGAGCGGAGCGACCGGGTGACAGTGGTGCGGCCCTCGATCGTCGAGTCGGCGCTGAGCCGCCCCTGGCCCGGCTGGCTCGAGGGCTTCAAGGTCGCCGACCCCCTGATCATCGCCTACGCCTCCCGCGGCCTCACCCACCTGCCGGGCCGGGCCTCCAACCCGATCGACATCGTCCCGGTCGACTGCGTCGCCAACGCCTGCCTCGCCGCCGCCGCCTTCCCGGCGCGCGGCAACCGCTGCGTGTCGGTCTCCAGCAGCGGCCGCAACCCGCTGACGCTGGGCGAGCTCGCGGGCCACACCCGCGCCTACTTCCGCCGCCACCCGCTGCTCGACCGCCACGGCCGCGAGATCGCGATCGGCGACCTGCGCTTCGCCTCGCGCTCCCGCGCCCTGCTCTGGAGCCGCGGCCGCGAGGGACTCCTCGCGATCGGCGCCCGCGTCGCCGTCGCGCCCCCCGCCCGGCGCGCCCGCCCGGCGCTCCGCCGCAACACCTCCCTCGCCCGGCGGATCCGCCGGATGGTCGAGATCTACGCCCCCTACACCCAGCTCAGCTGCCGGTTCGACGACTCCGGCGCCCAGGCCCTGCTCGCCGAGCTCGACCCCGAGGACCGCGCCGACTTCTCCTTCGACACCGGCGCGATCGACTGGACCGACTACCTCGAGCGGATCCACCTGCCGAAGCTCCACCAGATGGTCGCCGAACGCCTCCCGGGGACGGCGCGGCCGGCGTGAGGGGTTGGTAGGGCGAGGGACGGGGGTGTTCGGGGCGGTTGGGCCCGCCTTGGTTGCGGGGTGCGTGGGGGAGAAGGCACAAGGACGATGCGAAGTCGGACTTCCGTGACGGTCTCGTGCGGAAAGGAGGCCACGGACAACGGCGACAGGGCGCCTGTGGAGCCTTACTCGCGTATAGAGCGAGTTTCTCTCCACAGCAAAGTCCTGACCAATGGGAAGGTATGAGGAAGACGGGAGGAACGGTGACGGACCTCCCATTTCCCCGACCTGACCCCGGTGCGGAGGGCGGAGCCGGGAGCTCAGCCCCGCGCCGGCGCCAGCGGGACCGCGGCGGAGAGCTCTGCGACGGCTGCCTCCACGTGCTCGACCAGGGACCGGAGCTCGATCCCGGCGTCGGGTTCGACCAACACCCCGAAGGAGACCTCGCCGTTGTAGGAGAGGATCGCGATCGCGACGGCGTGGCGGCGGGCGAGGAAGCCGAGCGGGTGGATGTGGGTCAGCTCGCGGCCGAGCACGTAGAAGGGGAACTGCGGGCCGGGAAAGTTGGTGACCAGGAGGTTGAAGAGGCGCGGCGAGAAGTTGATCGCCGCGGTCGGGTTCAGCAGCAGCGGCGGGGCGAAGTCGCGGAACCAGTCGTTGAGGCCCCAGATCGCCTCGGCGCCGAGCGACTGCTTCGACCCCTTCAGCGCGTCCATCGCCGCGGCGATCACCCGCACCCGCTCGAGCGGATCGGCGACGCCGACCGGCAGCGGCCCGCGCATCGCGGTCAGCCGGTTGCCGAGCTCGCCGTGCTCGTCGAAGGCGCGGATCGAGACCGGCACCAGGGCCTTCAGCTCGACCCCTTCGACCTCGACGCCCTGCTCGACCAGCAGGCGCCGCAGCGCCCCCGTGGCGATCGCCAGCGAGACATCGTTGACGGTCGCCCCGGCCGCCTCCTTCACCCGCTTCAGCTCGGCCAGATCCGCCGTCACCCAATCGAAGCGTCGACGCCCGCCGATCGCCACGTTGAGCGGCACCGCCGGCGCCGGGCGGGCCAGGTTCAGGGTCACCTCCCAGACGCCGACCAGGCCGTCGACGGCGCTCCGCCAGGCGCGCCCCGGCCGCGCGAGCGCGCGGCGCACCCAGCGCCCGAGCCGCCCGCAGGTGGCGAAGAGCCCACGCACCGCGCCGCCCAGCAGGACCGCGGGCCCGGGTACGGGGGGCGCCCGCCAGGGCTCCTGGTGGCGGTCGGGCTCGGCGCGCGGCTCGACGTCGAAGAGCAGCATCCCGATGTCGACCGCGGAGATCCCGTCGGCCATCGCGTGGTGCGTGCGGTAGACGATCGCGAACCGCTCGTCCTCGAACCCGCCGACCACGTGCAGCTCCCAGAGCGGCCGGTCGCGCGCCAGCGGCGGCTCGAGCAGGCGGGAGACCAGCTCGCGGAACTGCTCCTCGGTGCCGGGCGCCGGCAGGCGGACGAAATGGACGTGGCGGCGGAGCTCGAAGTCCGGATCGGCGACCCAGTAGGGCGTGCCGAGGTCGAGCGGCGGCCGGTGGAGGCGCTGGCGCAGCCGCGGCACCTGGTGCAGGCGGGCGCCGATGTGGGTGACGAGGTCGGCCTCGTCGGGGACCGCTCCGGCGAACATCAGCACCGCGCCGATCGCCATGTGGGCGCCGCCGCGCTCGTTGGTGAGGAAGGAGGTGTCGAAGGAGCTCAGGCGCTCGCCCCGCGCGGACCCCGCCATCGTCAGCCCGCCTCCCCCACGCGCGCCTCGCCGTGAAGGTCGATCTCGGGCAGAAGGCGCTGCAGCGGCCCCGGCAGCCACCAGACCCGGTCGCCGAGCAACAGCATCAGCGCCGGCAGGAGGACGATCCGCACCACCGTCGCGTCGAGCAGCACCGCCACGGTGAGCCCGATGCCGAGCTGGCTCACGGTGGCGATCGGCGCGCCCGCGAAGACGATGAAGACGGCCATCATGATCAGCGCCGCGCCGGTGATCACCCGCGCCGTCTTCTCGAGGCCGAAGGCGATCGCCCTGGCGTGGTCGCCGTCCTCGTCGTGGCTCTCCCGCATCCGCATCAGCAGGAAGACCGCGTAGTCGATCGAGAGCCCGAAGATGACGCCGAAGATCATCACCGCGCCGACCGCGTCGACGTAGCTGTTGCCGCCCAGCGGGTACCCGGCGGGGACGTTGAAGAGCAGCGTCAGGACGCCGAAGGCGACCGCCACCGAGAGGAGGTTGAGCGCCACCGCGAGGGCCGCCAGCAGGACGGCGCGCAGCACCACCACCATCACCAGGAAGGTGACCAGGGTGATCGCGATGACGACGATCGGGATCGATTCGCGGGTGACGTTGCTGTAGTCGGTCAGCTGGGCGGCGCCGCCCGCGACGCCGACCCGGAGCCCGCTGCGGGCTTCGAGTTCGCCGGCGTAGCGCTGCAGCCGCTGGTAGAGGTCCACCGAGCCGGGGGTGTTGAAGGTGTAGTGGGGGATGACCAGGATCGCCGCCGCCTGGCCGCCCTTTTCAAGGTCGATCGCGGTGGCGGCGCTCTGCCGCTGGCGCGGACCCGCGCCGTCGAGGGCCGAGAGGACGTAGTAGCCGGATTCGAAGATCCCCGGCGAGCGGTGGTGGAGGCGCCCGACCTGGTCGGTCAGCGCGCCCGCCCCGGCCGAGACTTTGACGCTCGCGTGGTGGAGCCCGGTCTGCAGCGGTTCGGCCTTCTGAGACCCGCTCGAAAGATGCGTTTCGAGCGCTTCGGCGCCCGCCTGCAACTGGGTCAGCCCGGTGGCGAGGCGCCGCGCGCCGCCGTAGAGCCGGTTCAGGCCGGCGGGCAGTTCGCGCGCCGCGGTTTCCAGCCGCTTCGCCCCCTTGTGAAGTGCCTGGCTCCCGGCCAGGAGCCGCGACTCGCCGCCGTGCAGGCGCTGCGATTCGCCCCGCAGATGCCGGACTTCGTTGCGGTTCAGGGACAGGTGCAGGACCAGCCGCTGGGCCTCCGAGAGAGCGCCCGCCAGTTCGGGGTTGGCGGCGGCGGCCTTCTGCAGGGTGTCGCGAAGCTGCCGCGCCTTGCCGAGACCGTTCGAGCGCAGGTCCTTCAGCAGGGTGGAGAGGCCGAGCTTGAGCGAGAGCGAGCCGACCTTGGCTTCGCTCTGGCCGGCGGCGAGTTCGCCCGCGCCACCGGCGATCCTGGCGATCGCCCCGATCGCCCGTTCTCCCCCTTTCTGCGCCCTGGCGATGCCGCCGGCGATCGTCGTCGCGCCGCCTTCCGCCCGCCCCGAGCCCTGGCCGAGCAGCCCGGCCCCCTCGGCGGCTTCGATCAGGCCGGAGCGGATGCGGGCGATCCCACGCTCGGCCCGCGCCAGCTTCGGCCCTAGTTCGCGCAGTTCGGCGAGCCGCCTGCCACCTTCGCCGTTCGCGCCCATGATCTGCCGGCTCGACTTCTGCAGCGGCGCGACCTTCTTCCCTACCTGGGCCGGCCCGATCACGGCCTGGACCGCGGGGTCTTCGGCGACCTTCCCCTGCCACGCGGTCAGTTCGTGGAAGACCGGGTCGGCGGTGATCGGCCCGCGTTCGGTCGAGGCGACGAGGATGTAGGGGGCCTCCCACCCCGGCCCGGCGCCGGCGTCGACCGCTTCGGCGTCCTTGCGCTGCTGGTTGTCGGTCGGCAGCTGTTCGGTCGAGGGCGGGCCGGTCTTCAGCCCGACCGCGGGCGCAGCCAGGCAGAGGACGACGGCGCCGATGACGAGCACGGCGACGACCGGCCGGCGCAGGGCGGCGTTGACGAAGGCCATCAGCCGCGAGCGCCCGCCGGCCGCCGAGCCGATCCGCCACCGGTCGACGTTGGTCCCGACCATCACCAGCAGCGGCGGCGCCACCAGGGTCGCGACCAGCACGCTGATCACGACGACGATGATCACGGTGCCCGCCAGGGAGACGAGCAGGGACCCGGGCAGGATGAAGATCGAGACGAACATCGAGAGGAAGAGCGTCGACCCGGCGAAGATGATCGTCCGCCCGGCGGAGCGGCGGGTGTTGATCACCGCCTGCAGGGGCTCGAGCCCGGCGGCCAGCTCCTCGCGGTAGCGGGACACCATCAGCAGCGCGTAGTCCACCCCCAGCGCCAGCCCCATCATCGTGCTCACGGTCAGGGCGAAGGCATCGATCGAGAGCGAGTGGGAGGCGAGCTGGAGGACGCCGCGGCTGGTGACCACGGTGATCGCGCCGAAGCACAGCGGGATCAGCGCCGCGATCGGCGAGCGGAAGACGAAGAAGAGCACCAACAGCAACACCGGCAGGGCGATCAGCTCGCCGCGCTCCGAGGAGGAGATCGATTCGTCCTGGATCGCCCGCGAGAGGCTGGCGAAGCCGGTCTGGGTCGCGGTCACCGGCGCCTTCACCTGGTGTTCCAGCAGTTCGTTGAGGTAGGGGACGGTGTGGTCCACCGCCTCCTGAACGGAGACGTGGAAGTCGACCAGGATCAGGGCCCGGTTCGGCCCCGGGCGCAGGCGCGCCACCGAGCCCTTGTCCCAGGGCGAGATCGTGGTGACCTTGCGGTCTTCGGGATCGGCGCGGAGCGCCCGCACAAGTTCCGGGCCCTGGCGTTCGAGTTCGGCTTCGGGGCCGCGCAGGAGGATCGCGAACGGGGCGGAGTCGCCGAAGTACCGGTGGAGCTCGGCTTCGGCCCGCGAGGACTCGGTGCCGGCGACGTCCAGCGAGGTCGGCGAGAGGCTGTCCTGCACGCGCAGGCCGATGACGCCGAGGACGACGATGACGAGGAGCGCCGCGCCCAGGGTCAAGCGCGGGTGGCGGAGGCTGAACGGCACTACTGGCTCCCCGGCGCCAGTTGCTTCTCGACCTGCCGGGCGAGGGAGTAGACGCACCCCTGGTACCCCGGGCGGGCCGCTTCTTCGGACAGCGTGGCGGCGTAGGTGTCGGCGGCGAGCTGGCCCGCGACGAATCCCTGTTCGGTGGCCGCCTGGCGTTCGAAGCTCGCGATGCGGCCGATCATCTTCGCCTGTTCGGGTTCGAGGTAGCGCTTGGCCGCGGCGTAGAACTCCTCCTTCACCTGCACCGGGGTCTTGCCCCGACAGGCCGCTTCGCCCGCCGCCACCGCCTTCCTGGCCGCCGGTTCCAGGGAGCCCTTCGACGGCGCCGGGAAGGCCCGGTAGATGCCGCGCAGGGTCCGCGAGGCCCCCTTCGGCGCGCTTTCTTCCGCCGCCTTGGCGCTCCGCGCCGTCGCCTTCGCGCCCTTTTCGGCTTCGGCCTGGCTCCGTTCGATCTCCGCCTGGCTCGGCTTGCCCGGGGTCGAGCCGCCGCTGGTGGAGCCGGACGAGCCGCAGCCGGCGAGCGCGAGGAGGGCGAGCGCGACGAGGATGGCTGCGAGCGGTCGGGGCATCGGCCTAGGGGTTGGCCGTCGCCGTCGGGTCGAGCGGGGTGCCCGGGGTCAGGCTGATCGCCTTCCACCCGCCCCCTTCTGCGCGCATCACCAGGTAGCTGGCCGAGCCGCCCTTGGGCGTGAAGAGGGCGAAGGCCGTTTCGCCTTCGATCCGCACCGACTTGACCGGCGCCGCCGCGGCCCGGCGGGCTTCGCCCGCCACCCCCGGGTTGAGCAGCTTCCTCAGCACCGTCGCGCAACCGCCGGCCCCGCTCCCCCCTTCGCCGAAGGACCGGAGTTGCTTGCGGTTGGACGCGGTGATGCGGCCGCAGAGCCCGGGGTAGTCGTGGTTGGCGAGCGCGGTCAGGAAGGAGTGGACGGCGGCCGCCACCGCGGCCTTCTCGTGGCCGCCGGCGACGGCGCCGAACCCGGTGATGCTGGAGTGGGACGAGGTTCCGGTCGAGGACGACCCCGAGCCCACCCCCGGATCCGACCCCGAGCCCGAGCCGCAGCCGCCCAGTCCGATCACGAGCGTGACGAAGAGGGCGGCAAGCGCGCTCGGCGGCACCCGTCTCTCAGAGGAATTTCGAGGGTTCAAACTTGCAGTAGTGGAAGCCGAAGCTGACGACTTCGAAATTGGCGAGGTTGGCATTGCGACTCAGCTTGTTGACGATCTGCTGGGCCTGCGCCTTCTTTCCCGACTTCAACAGCTTGCCCGCCTTTTCGAAGAGCGTGGCCTCGGTCTTCACGTAGCCGAGCCACTTGGTCAGCTTCGCCGCGTCGGCGGCGGGCTGCGGCACCGCGCTCAATTCCGACCAGGTCTTCTTCAGCGCTCTCGCCGCCTGGAGCAGGCTGGCCCCGGCGGGCCCCAGCTTCCCCGCCTTGACCTCCGGTTTCACGTTCTTGAGGAGTTTTTCGTTGGCTTTGGTGTTCGCTTCGCAGATCGGTTCCACTTCGGCCACGTAGGTTTCCTTGGTCTGTTCGGCGGCGAAGGCGAGCGGTACCGCGACCAGCAGGAAGACGGCGGCGACGGCCACCGCGACGGCTTTGATCTTCATCGGTCTTCAGCTCCTGTTCATTTCGTCGGGGTGCAGGCTTTCGCGACTTCGCCGGCGATCTTCGTCCCGTTGACGAAGTCGAATTCACCGTGGGCGAACAGCGATCCGGTCGGGCATTTGGCGAACAGCAGGCTCCGCTTCTGCCCCTTGTAGGTCCAGGTTTTGTGCAGGGTGGCCTTGAAGGAGGTCAGCGAGCCCTGGCCGCTGACGATCGTCGGGATCGCGATTTCGGTCGAGGTGCCGTATTTGCCCGAGGCCTTGGAGATGACGCCCTCGGTGACGAAAGTGGTCGGCGCGGGCACGTTGGCGTGGACGTGGAAGACCAACACCGGTTTGCCGCCTTTGGGCTTGCCGTTGAAGATCAGCAGCGGTCCCGAGGCGTTGAACGGCGCCTGTTCGGGGAAGAGGATCTGGGCCGAGACCGTGCCGGTGCCGACCAGGGCCGGGCCGCACACCTTCCTCGCCTGCGCGGTGAGGGTCGAGATCAGCTTCGCCGGGTTGCAGGTCGGCAGGCCCTGGGTGTAGATCCCGCCGTTCTTGTCGAATTCGAGCGCGATGGTCTTGAGCGCCGGCGGGTGGGAGCCGTCGGTCGTCTTGACCGAGCCGGAGACGGTGAGCGTGATCGGCGCCGGCGTCGTCTTCGGCAGCTTCTGCGGCGACACCGCGCCTTCGATCGAGATCGTCACGTTGCCCGCCGTCACCGTGTCGGCGACCGCGACCGACGCCAGCCCGGCCGCCACCGCCGTCAGGGCCAACCCGAGGACGACAACCTTGAGCCGGCTTCTGCCGCTGCGCTTCTTCATCCCACCCTCCTGTCTGAGTCGCCGTTCATCCGCCCCGCACCTTGCATTCGCGCACCAGGGTGCTCCGTACCGCCAGGCCGCCGGCGAATTCGTAGGCCGCCTTGGCGAACGGGAACGTCGCGCCGGGAAAGCCCTTCGGTGCCGGACAGGAGGCGGACGCGTAGCTCAGCTTTTCGCCCTTGTAGGTGTAGGTACGACCGAGCGTCAGGTTGAACGCCGAGATGTATCCGTATTCGGAGGCGATCGGAGGCAGGGTCCCGATCAGTTCGGTGCCGAAGGTGCCCTTCGTCTTCTTCACTTCGAAGACGATCACGTAGGTCAACGGCAGCGGCGCGCCGGAGGCCACCTGGGCGAGAATCGCGGGTCCACCGTGGATCTTCCCGTTGAAGGCCAGCAGCCCACCGTTGGAGGCGAACGCCCCCTGCCCCGGCAAGGAAACGCGGGAGGTGACGTTGCCGTGCCCGATGAGTGCTCCCGCGCAGGCCTTCTTGGCCCCCGCCGCGGAGATCGATTCGAGCTTCGCCAGCGAGCAGGTCGGCAGGCCCTTGGTCTGGATCACCCCCTTGGAGTTGATCGACAGCAGGATCCGTTCGAGCTTCGGCGGGGTCGAGCGGTCGGTGGTCTTGATCTTGCCTGCCGTCTGCACGGTGACCGGGACAGCTTCGGAGCGCGGCAGCTTGATCGGCGCGATGCCGCCGTTGAACGACACCTGCAGGTTGCCCACCTGGGCGATTTCGCCCGCGGCGGACACCGCCAGGGCGGTCAGGAGCAACACGATTGCGAGGGCGCTCGCGCAGACGAGCTTTGCCAGGCTGTTTCCCATGCTCACGGCTAGCGGACGAGTGGGTACACGCAGGTGTAGCGCGAAGGCTCGTTCGTGCCCTGCTCGGTGATCGCACCTTCGCCGTCGACGACCACGGTCGAGTAGTTCGACCCGGCGGTGTTGGCGTACACCTCGTTGGTGAACTGGTGTTCGTCGCCGACGCCGGTGCCCAGGTTGAGGATGCTGCGCACCTCGTAGAGCTCCATCGGGCTGGGCAGCCAGCCGCCCTTGGCCGCGCAGGCATCGGCGGCCGCCGCCTGGGTGGGCGCGACCGGGTTGGCGGCGGAGTCGAAGCAGAGGCCGCGGATCAAGGTCGTCCCGCCGGGGCAGGCCGCCGCGTGGCCGCCGACCGTGTTGGCGTTACCGGCCGAACCCGCCGTGGTGGCGCTGGGGACGGTCCCGAGCGCGCCGACGTTGATGTCGGCGCCGGTCAGCGAGCCGTTGGCGACTTTGGCGCCGGTGATCGCGTTGTTGGCGATCTTGCCGGTGGTCACCGATTGCGCCTTCAGCTGCCGCGAGCCGACCGTGTTCTTACCGAGCGCGCCGGCCGCCACCGCGGTCGCCCCACCGAGGGTGAGGAACACCGCGATCGTCGCCATCACGTTGGCGTAGGTGAGGTGGCTGCGAATCTGCTTTTTGATCCCTGATGCCTGCATTTATCTCCTCCACTGTCAGCTGGTCTTGCCTTTCGCCTTGCAGGCGGTTTGCGTCGTCACCCTCTGGGTGAGCTTCTTGCCGCTCTGGGCCACGTATTCCACCGTGGTCACCGCCGCCGAGGCACACAGCGACCTGGTGTTGGTCAGGTAGCCGCGCTTGCCGCCGTAGAGCGTGAGGCGGAAGTGACCGATCGGCGCGTCGGGGACGACGGGCACCACGGTTTTGAGATGACCGCCCTGGACCGAGGAAGATTCGGCTTCGGGGATCAGCATCACCTGGCCGCCCAGGATGAAGGCGAGGTGGGGCAGCTTGCCGAAGCCGGAGACCGCGTAGGCGAGCCCCGAGAGCGGCTTTTCGAGCAGCGGCGTTTCGGTCGAGACCGTCCCGATCGGCGCCCTGCCGGCGCAGCGGGTGGCCGCCAGTTCGGCTTTCGAGCAGATGTTGCCGAGGTGGCGCTGGTCGATCGCGAATGCTTTCGGCAGCGTCACCGCCACCGACTTGATGTTCGCGTCGCCGGGCCGGGTGTTGAGATCGAACTGCATGGACGGGTCCTTGGCGCGCTTCGTCTGCCCTTTGCCGCCCAGCTGCCTGATCTTCATCGTCGGCTTGAACGGCATCGTCTGGCAGTTGTTCACGTGGAAGTAAGACGAGAATTCGGCCGCCGTGCCCTGGTCGCCGATCCCCTGGCTCTTGACGCTGAAGGGGGAGCAGTTGGTCGGATTCAGCATGAAGTTCGGCCGGTTGATGTTCACTTCGATCGACCGCAGCCGCAGCGGGATGCCGCCGATGATCTGCGGCACCGTTTCCGAGTCGGCGATCACGTGCGCATCGTGCTGGTCGATGTTGAGAGCGACCCGGACCACCACGGTCCCGTAGTCATACGGTCCGGCAAGCGCCGGGGTGACCACCACAAGGCTCAGCGGGGCGCCCTGGAAGGGACCCGCCATATAGATCTTCCCGGTGGCGTGGAAGGGGTGGCTTCCCGGCCCGGCGGCGACGTTGGAGACGCCGATTTCCGAGCTCGCCGGGCAACTCGGGTTCGCCCGCTCGACCCGTCCGGGAGTGTTGGCAGCGGCAACGATCGCCGCGTCGGGGCAGTAGGTCACCCCGTGCAGGTCGGCGCTCAACCCGGGCGGCATCGTGAAGTTCAGCTTGCCCAGGTACTGGTCGCCGTCTTCGCGTTCCAGCTTCAGCGCGAAGCTCGAGTGCGCGCCCGCCACCGGGTTCGACGTGCCGGCCACCTGGGTCGGGTTGAACGGCCGGACCTGCCCCGGGCAGGAAGTGCCGTGTGGGCCCGAGGTCAGGCCGAAGGTCTGCGCCGAGCTCACTTCCGGCAGCAGCGCGTCCCAGGGCACGAACGACGCCTGCGTCTTGTAGATCGTGCAGACGGTCGGGGTCGCCATCAGGCCGCGGTCGGAGGAGAACAGGTGGATTTCGAAGGTGTCGAACGGCACCTGCGGCAGTTCTTCGAAGTAGACGGTCACCTGTCCGGTCTGCGGGTTCGGTCTGACCACGCCGACCAGCTTCGCGTTGATGCCGAAGCCGCTGACCACGAGGAACAGGCGGTACTGGTTGCCGGGCAGCGGTTCGCCGATGTAGAGCGAGCCCGGGAGCGGCCCCGACAGGGCGACGGTGTGCAACGTGACGGTCCCGATCTTCGAGCTGTCCGGGCATTCGGCCGGTTCCTCGGTGCCGAACCTGGCCTGGGCGTCGGTGCACGCGGTCTGCCCGTCGGCGGCGTCGGGGTTGATCGTCAGGCCCGGTGGCAGGGTGACCGCGGAGTCGCGGATCTGGGACGGCGACACCGCGTAGCCGAGGAACTGTTCGTCCTTCAGGGTGATGTCGAGGCCCGAGGGCGAGTCCGTTTCGCTGCTCGTCGGCTTCGAGTAGAGCAGCGGTTTGAAGACGACCTTCTCGCAGCCGGTGGTTTCCGGGTAGGTCGCTTCCCGTTCGGAGAGATGTTCAGGATCCTGGTAGGTCTGCACCTTCAGTTTCGTGACCAGCGGCGCACCGGTGCACACGATCGGGTTGTCGGTGAGCGGATGCGGGGTGATCGTCAGTTCGGTCGGCGTCGAGAGGCAACTGGTGTCGGCGAGTTCGGCGCACCCGGCGGGCCGGCCAGGTGCGCCTTTGGGGAACCGTTCGGCGGCGTGGACGTTGTCGGCCGGGAACCCCCAGAAGGTGATCCTGGCCGAGGCCAGCGGGGTGACCTGGGTGATCTCGGCGACGTTGAAGCGCAGGCCGTAGTCGCTGCCGGTGCGGACCGAGACCGGGATCTGGATCGGGATGTCGAGGGTCGGGACGATGAAGCCGAACAGGGCCGTCTGCGATTCGGACGGCTGAAGGTCATAGACGGGCGCGGTCCCGAGCAGGTAGTTGGGGTTGCCTTCGTAAAGAGCATGCACGGTGATCAGCCCGGCCTGCGAGGTCGGCGGACATTCCTCGGTGGCGAAGGCAACGGAGGTGCACTGCGGGATCGCGTTCGGGTTGCCGAAGAGGCCCTGCGGCGTTTCCACGGTGACGTTCTGCGCCGCCTCCGGTTTCCCCGGGTTTTCGAGCGAGAAGGAGGCGGTCAGGTCCGGGTGGCCGCCGGCCTGGGTGGTCGAGGTGGTCGTTTCGAAGGCGCCGATCGGCTCGGTCGCCGTGGCCGTGCCCGCGCAGGCGAACGCCAAGGCCAGGGCCAGGGCGAGCCCCGATGCGAAGGCCCACAGCGGGCCCCTCCGATTCGAACGCCCTGCCGTCATCAGTGTCCTCCCCCCTTGTTGCCGGCGGCTCGCCCGGCCCGCTTCGTCTGCTTCTTGCCCTTGGCGTTCTTCTTCGTCTTCTTGACGCACTTGCCGTGGCGCTTGACGAAGCCCTTCTTGCACGCCTTCGCGGGTGACGCCGGCTGGTTGCCGCGGGTGCCGGCGACGGTTTTGATGTTCGGCGGCGGCGGCGCCGGGGTGCCGGCCCCGTGGCACTCGTCGGAGGCCTTGCAGCTCGGCGGCGGCGGCGTGTAGGGGAAGCCTCCGTTCATCCGCGCGTCGTAGATCTTCACCAGGCTCCCGTTCTGGTCCTGCGGGACCAGCGAGTCGCGGGTGAAGAAGAAGACATCGGTCCCGCTGGCGTTGGTGGTGAGCAGGCTCGAGTTGAACTGGCTGATCCCGGTCGAGATCAGGTTCACTTCCCCGTTCTCCCACTCGTAGACGTCTTCGCGGTTGTCGAGGTCGCGGGGCGTGAGCGGATCGGTCGAGTCGAAGAACACGGTGCCGTTGTCGGTGACGCTGAGTCCGTTGGGAGCGAGTTTCGCTTCGCCGGTGGCGATCGCACCGGTGGGCGCGCAGGAGGCGCAGACGATCTGCCCGGCCGTCGCGTCGTAGCGGAACACCTCCTCGTGGCCCGCGTTGCTGTAGCCGGTGAACGGGATCGTCGCCACGAAGACCGCGTCATTGCCGTTGGGCGTGACCTGGAAATCGCCGGTGTGCCGGACTTCGGGTTCGCCGACCGAGTCGACCACGAGGGGGCTGTCGGTGCGCGGGTCGTGCGCCAGGGTCAGCGGGCCGAACGCCTGCACGTCCGCTCCTCCGGACCCCAGGTTGGTGGCATAGAGGTCGCCTTCGGCACTCACTCCCACGGCGCCCGAGTTACTGAGCGTTTCGGCCCCAGTGGCCGGCCCGGGCGCCGGACGGCCGTTGCCGAAGAAGCGCAGGATCTTGTTGCCCTCGTCGACGTAGAGGTCGCCGGTCCCCGGTTCGACCACCATGTCCTTGATGCCGGAGACTTCCCCGCTGCCGAACTTTTCCGTCGGTTCACAGTGCTGGTTGCAGACCGCACCACCCGCTTCGATCACCTGACCGGAGGAGTTGAACTTGTAGCGGGCGATCGACTCACCGCCGAGCGAGACGAACAGTTCGCCGGTCGCCGGGTCCACGGCGAGGGCCGTCTTCGTACCGGACCGATATTCTTCGGTGGAGATGATCTGCGTCCCCTGGCCCCGTTTCCAGCGGCTGATCTGTTCGGCGTAGCCCATGAAGTACACCCAGCCTTCGTCGTCGACGCTGATGCCGATCGGCGACGGGGCACCTTCGACTTCGGCGGTGCCGATCAGCGCCCCCGTTTCGTCGAATTCGAAGATCCGCGGCGCGCCGCCGTTGATTTCCTGGTGGACGGCGACGTAGAGGGTCCCGGTCGACCCCACGGCGATGCCGGAGATCGAGGCGCCGAACGCGTACACGAGCTTCCCGCCCGTCTGCCAGCTGGTGATCAGGTGGCCGGCCGAGTCGTACTTGCGGATCACCTGTTCGTTGCCATCAACGACGTAGATGTCGCCCTTGGAGGGTCCGCTGGAGTCGTCGACCGCGACGTATCTGGGGTTCGGGGTGGCGGCGAAGGTGAAGGTCGGCTTGTGGTACTCGAGCGCCGGGGTCGGGCCGGTGAGACTCGACTCCAGGGTGGCGACGAACCTGGGGGCCGCGCCGGGGCGGGTCAGGTAGAGGTTGGGCGCGTTCTTCACCCCGTCTTGCGGTTCCGCGGTCCCGTCCAGCAGTTCGGGGCTGAGGAAGTAGGCGCCGCCCTCTTCGGCCGCGACACCGCCGCCGCCGCCGACCGCGACCACGCCGCAGTTGGCTTCGGCTTCGGCGGTGTTCCAGTGTTCGTCGACCGAGTTGCCGATCGGATTGCACGCTTCACCGTTCCCCGAGCCGCCGCTCCCGATCGAGACGTTCGTAAGGGTCGCCCCGGCCGGGCTGACATCGGCGCGGTAGAGGTCGGCGCTGTGGTCGTGGTCTTCGCCGGTCAGCGCATCGACGGTGGTGAAGTAGACGATCGCACCGTTGCGCGCCATCCCGGCGAAGGTGGCGCCGTCGGTGGCCCCGGGCGTCAGGTCGATCGTCCGGCTCGAGTCGCCGATGTTCATGTACAGGTGCCAGTAGCGGTTGCCGGCGCTGTCGACCCTGACCAGCTGGCCGATGACGATGCGTGAGCCGTCTGCCGAGACCGCAAGCTCCGCGAGCCCGTCGGTCGAGCACTGCATCAGGCAGGGGATGGGGCCACCGCCAGGCAGCACCGAGACAGCGTGGGTGATTCCCGTTTCGAGGTTGCGATCGTAGATCGCCGGGCTGCCGGCGCCCGCTTCGAACTGGTCGGTCGACCCGAAGACCAGGTGCTCGCCGTTGGCCGAGACGGGAACCCGCACCAGCATGTTCGGCGCCGCCGCAGGACCCGGATTCTCGGAGCCGACCATGCCCTGGACCAGACCGCCGTTCGCGGTCCGCACCGGGATTCCGGTGGTGCCGTCACCGAAGCAGGGCGAGCAGAGGTCTTCGCCGCCGAAGGCGAAGGTGCTGAGCTTCGCGTCGGCACCCGCCAGCGGCGAGGCGAAGGATTCGGCGGAGTACGGCAGATTGGCGGGGATGCCGACGTAGTTGGTGGTCCAGCCTTCTCCGCCGCGGGTCGCGATGTAGGGGTCGAGCCCGTGGTTGGTCGGGTTGCCACTGCCGGGGATCGCCCCGTCATGGACGCCGTAGAGGAGCCGCGTCGGGGTTTCGGCTTCCGGGAAGCCGGCGAACGGTTCCTGGCCTGGCACCAGGTAGGACTCGACGTCGTACCCGCCGGTGTTGCCCGCCGACACCAGCTCGTAGGCGCGGCAGTCGGAAAGCAACGCGGCGCCGGTCTGCTGGCGCACGTGGGCGTTCGGGCAGTGGTCTTCGAGCGCCGGTGAGTAGGGGAAGGTGGTGAAAGACTGCTGGCCCGACTCGGTGGTCCCACTCTGGTTGGTGAAGACGAACACGTAGTGGTAGGTGGTGCCGGCGCTGAGGCCGGTCACCTTCAGCGCCACGGCGACGGGATTCAGGCCGGCCCCGACCGATCCGCTCTCCGGGGTTCTCGCGCAACTACCCGGTTCGGTAGAGCAGTTAGCCGTCCCGTAGAGGACGTGAACGGTGGTCGGCGCCCCTTCCGGGGTGACTTCGGCGTGGAGCAGCCCGCTGTCGGAATGGACTTCGTTGACATAGGTTTCGCCCGCCGCAGGCGGAGAGGACGCCACCGCGGTGGCGTCCTTGCTCCTCACCGTGTTGTTCGGCGCGGCATTGCCGTTGGCGAGGCTGAGACGGTAGTGGTAGGTGCCGCCTTTGCTCAGGCCGGTGAGGGTGGCGCTGACCGCGACCGGTGCGTTGCCGGTGAGGCTCTGGCCCTGCGCGCACGGGACGGTGCTGCCGTAGGCTTCGGTCGGCCCGTATTCGAATTTGCATTCGGTCGTTTCGACCCCGCTGGGGTTGGCGGTGGCGTGGGCTTCGACCGAGGTCGCCTCGAAGTTGGTCGCCTGGCCGAGTTCTGCGTCCGGGAGCACCACCGCGGTCCCTGGGGCGAAGATGCTGACGGTCCCGCTGTTGCCGTTGCTCGCGTAGAGGTAACCGTTGACCCCGTTGACGGCAACGCTCGTGCCGTAACTGCCGGAGAAGGCGAAGCTCGGCAGTCGATTACCTGCCGGATCGATCTCCTGGCCGCCGTTTCCTTCGATGAAGACGGCGTTGCCGCTGACCTGATTGACGGTGAGGCCGCCGAACGTCTGCATCGCCGTCTTGTTCAGCAGCGCGCCGGTCGGACTGTACTTGAGCACGCCCGCCTGGTAGTTGAACGTGTAGACATTGCCCTGCGGATCGACACCTGCGCCGTAGATTTCGCCGAAGCTGACCGTCACCACGTTGGCCGTTTCGGTGCCGTCGGGCAGATATTCGACGAGGCGCTGCGTCAGATGCGGGCTGTTGAGCCAGAAGTGGCCGTCGGTGGGGTCGACCGCGATCGCGGTCGCGCCGCTGGCGATCGGGAACTTCCCGCCGACCGCGGCGCCGCTCGGTTCGAAGGCCCAGGTCTCGCCGACGCCGCCGGCGGTCACGTAGATCCGGCCCTGATTCGTCCCGCCCGAGTTGTCGACCGCGATCGCGGCTTCGCCCGCCTGCTTCGTCGTCACCGTCAGCACGTTGGATCCGGAGAGCGAGCTGAAGGGCGTGGCGACCCCGAGCGAGTTGAACTTGTAGACCTTGAGGCCGGTGCTGTAGCGGTTGGTCAACACGTACACGTCACCGCTCTGCTGGTCGACGGCGAGGCCGTTGACTTCGCCGAAGGCGCCGGTGGTGGAGTCGGCGCCGGCGAAGGTGCCGGAAAGGACATGCGGGGTGAACTGCTCGGCGCTCGCCGACGCCGCGCCGCCGAGGGCGGCGGCCAGCACCGCACCGCACACCAGCAGGGCGAGGCGTCCTCGCCGACCCGATTTCCGTGCCCTGACCGTCATTTCGCCTCCCCGCTCTTGAGCGCCTTGGTCACGGCGCCGTTGCCACCCGCCTTCTTCCCTGCTTTCTTCTTCTTGCCGCACTGCACGCCGAGCTGCGATTGCGAGTTGGCGCGCGCGTTGTTCTGACCGGTCATGTTCACCGTCGCCAGTTGGGCGCCCTTGCAGAGGTTTTGGCTGTTCACCAGCAGCCCCTTCTTGCCGCCGAGGAGGTTCAGGGTGAATTTGCTCACCGGAACGTCAGGAACGGTGGCGAAGGTGGTGCGCAGCCGCTGGTGGTAGGAGGAGACGATCCCGTCCAGGTTGATGTTCACCTGGCCTTTCAGCGCGGCGAGCACGTCGGGCAGCTTGTGGCCGTAGCCGCTCGCCAGGTACACCGTCCCGGTCAGCGGCTTTTCCAGCAGGGGCGACCAGGCCGTCGCGGTTCCCAGCACCGACTTCGCCGGGCAGGCTTCGGCCGCGAACTGCACCCGCGTGCAGGGCGACCCGACGTGACCCTGATCGAGGAAGATCGAGGGCGGCATCGTCACCATGACCTTGGCGATGTTCGCTTCGCCCGGCTTTGCCGTCAGCGTCGCCTGCACGGCCGGGTTCTTCGCCCGCGTGGTCCCGCCGGTCAGCTTCAGCGCCAGCTTCGGCCCGAACGGCAGGCCCGCGCAGTTGGCGACCTGGAAAGGATCGGTGCGTTCGACCCTGCCGCCCTGGTTGCCGAAGATCGTCGCCTTCACCGCGAACTGGTCGCAGTTGGTCGGGTTGAGTGTGAATCCCGGCCGGTCCAGGTTGATGATGACCCGGCGTAGCCGCAGTGGGATCCCGTCGAGGATCTGCGGCAGCGGATCCGATTCGGCCGTGATCTGGGCGGTGGTCGGATCGACGTGGAGGGCGGCGCGGACGACGACGTTGCCGAGGTCGTAGGGGCCGGAGACCGCCGGCGTCACCACCGCCAGGCTCAGCGGCGCGCCCTTATATGGGCCGGCGAGGTAAACCTTCCCCGGCAGGTAGACGGGATGATCGCCGGCGCCCGCCGCGGTGGTCGAGGTCCCGATCTGGGAGCTCGCCGGGCAGGACGGCGTGGCGAGCTGGGCGACGCCGGAGGCGCTCGAGCTCGCGGCGGCCGCCAGCGCCGACTCCGGGCAGTAGCTCACCCCCGCGAGCGTCGCGGTGAAGCCCGGCGGGGTCGACACGTCGAGCGCGGTCAGGTTCTGGTTGCCGTCGCTGCGGGTCAGGACCAGGGAGAAGGGCGCGTGGCTGCCCGACGTCTGGTCGGCCGAGCCGGCTTCGAAGCCAGGTTCGAACGGCCGTACCGACCCGGCGCAGGCCGAGCCGTTCGGGCCCGAGTCGAGGCTGAACGGCTGGGCGCTGGTCTGTTCGGGAAGCAGCCCGTCCCACGGCGTGAAGGTGCTGGTCACCTGATAGGTCCCGCACTGGTCGGGCGTCGCGAGGAGCCCGCGTTCGGAACCGAAGAAGTGCAGGTTGAAATCCGAGAACGGGGTCTGCGGGAGGTTCTGGAAGCTGACCGTCAGCTGCCCCGTCGCTTCGTCGGCGCTGACCGAGCCGGGCAGCTTCACGTGGACGTTGTAGCCGTCCGCGGTCATGATCAACCGGTACCGGTTGCCGGGCAGCGGATTGCCGAGATAGACGTAGCCGGAGATCGGCCCCGGCAGGGCGGCGCTGTCGATGACTGCCGTCCCGACCTTCGAGTCGTCCGGACAGTGGGCTTCGAGCCTCGTCCCGATCGAGGCTTCTTCGTTGGTGCAGGCGGTCTTGCCGTCGGCCGCGTTGGGGTTGATCGAGAAGCCCGGCGGCAGCTGCACGCTGGTCGCCCGGATCTCCGACGGCGACGGCGCTTCGGGGCTCGCCACCTGGGGGGCCTTGAGGTCGACTTCGAGGCCCGAGGCGCTGTCGGTGGCGCTGGTGGTCGGCTGCGCGTAGAGGCTCGGGTTGAAGCTGAGCTGGTCGCAGCCGGTGGTCGCCGGGTACGGATCGCTGGCGTGGGTGACGCCAAGGTCGTAGGACGTCACCGTGGCGGTCGCCGTCAGCGGCACGCCGCAGGTCGTCGGGTTGTCGAGGAACGGGACTTCCGGTTCGTTCGACGGCGTCGGCGGGTTTTCGCCGTCGAAGAACGGTTCCCACCCGGCAGGCAGGCGATTGACGTTATGGGACGGCGAGGCGGGCACGCCCCACAGTTCCATTTCCACCACGGCCAGCGGGAGCAGATGGGTGATCCCCTCCACCGTCGCGTCGAGCCCGTAGTCGCTCTCGGTGCGCGAATTTATCGAGACGTATATGGGAAAGTTGAGTAACGGGAAGTGGAAGCCGAGGAGGCCCGCTTCTCCGGGGTGTGGTTCGAGGTTGTAGACCGCGACCTTCCCGAAGCCTCCCGAGCCCGGTTTTTCGGCGTTGATCGTGATCACCGCGCTGCCCACCTGCGCCTCGGGAGCACAGATCTTCTGGGCGAAGTCGGCGGCGGCGCACTGCTGGGTCGAGTGCGGGTTGCCGATCACCCCGGTCGGCATTTCGATGTTGATTTCTTTCGGGTCCTGGCAATCGCAGCTCGGCGGCGGGATGTGCTGGGTGAAGCGGTTGCCCACCCACACCAGGGTGCTCAGGTTCGGGTGGCCGCCCGCCTGGGTGGTCGAGGGAGAGACTTCAAACTGGTAGATCGGCGAGTCGGCGGCGGCGCGACCCGGGACGATTCCGAGCAGGGCCACGACAAGCACCGCGAACGCGAGCAGGGCAGCGGCGGCAGAGGTTCGCCGGCCGCGGCGCGACGGGCGGTCGGCAACGTAGGTGTCAGGCATGGTTGCCGCCCTTTCCGTGGTTCACGCGGTGCGTCGATTTCTTGCTCTTCTTCTGTTTCGGGTTCTGTTTTTTGCCCTTGTGCTTTTTCTTCTTCTGCTTCTTCTGCTTCGGGTTGGGCGCGTTGCCGCCTTCGCCCAGGCGGGCGGCGCTCGAGATGCTCGGCGGCGGCGGCGCGCTGCTGCCTTCGCCGTGGCACTCGTCCGCCGCTTCGCACGGGGCAAGCGGCGGTTCGTAGCTGAAGCCGCCGCCGGTGCGGGCGTCGTAGAAGGTGAGGAAGGCGCCGTTTTTGTCCTGCGCCACCAGCTCTTCGCGGGCCGAGAAGTAGACGTTGACCCCGTTGGCGCTGACTCCGGCCAGCCCTTCTTCGCCGATATTGCCGTTGCTTCCGAGCCCGCCGGCGGACCCGCGGGTCCCGGTCCCGGAGGTGATCAGCTGCGGCCGCCCTTCGACGTACTCGTAGACGTCGGTCCCCTGATTGGTGTCCTGAGACACCAACGCGTCGGTCGTCTGGAAGAACGTCCGCCCGTCGTTGGCCATGAACAAGCCCGCCTTGCTGGCGGTGACATCGGCGTGCGGCGGTTCCCCGTTCGGGATACAGGAGGCGCAGAGGATCTTGCCGCTCGCGGGTTCGTAGGTGTACATCTCTTCGAGCCCGTTGTTCTGGTAGCTCGTCAGCCGGCTACGGGTGAGGAAGGCGGCGTGTTCACCGTTCGGGGAAACCTGGATGCGGCTGATCGGGCCGGTGTGCCCTTCGGGCAGCGTGATCGGGCTGAGCGTGGCGACGAACCGCGGGCGCCCTTCGCGGTAGACGTACAGGTTCTCCTGGTTGGGGATGCCTTTGGAGCCTTCGAGCTGCTCCGGCGAGTAGAAGTAGATTTCGCCGCTTTCGGCGGCGATCGCATTGTCGGTCGCCGCGGTCCCCTGCACTGGGACGATGTTGCAGTTCGTCGTCCAGCTCGCCGCGCAGGCGTCGCTGTTGCCCGCGTTGTTCGTCCCTTCCGGCCCCTTCGAGATCAGGGTCAGCGTGTTGCCCGCTTCACTCCACATGTAGAGGTCGACGCTGCTGTCGGTGTCTTCCGGCGTCAGCCGTTCCTGTGAGGTGAAGAAGACCTCCTTCCCGTCGGCGGTCATGCCGACGTAGTTGACCGCGTGACCTTGGGACACTTCGTAGGTGACCGCGTCGTTGACCCGCATATAGAGGACGGTGGGCGGGGTCGGGTGGGTGAAGAACCCGACCGGGGCGCTCGAGGTCGACATCAGGATGTGCGACCCGTTGGTCGACACCGCCGGGCCGGCGACCGCCGGGTGACCCTTGCGGGCTTCATTGGTTTCGTTGTTGAAGTCGAGCCGATTGCCGGGAAACTGGATGAACTCGTGGGTGCTGGCGGCGTTCCCGGGCTGCTGCGGGATCGGTGTGCCGTTCGCGGTCAGCGAGATCAGCTGAGTGCTGTGGGTGGCGACGTTGTAGTCGTACGCCGAGCCCGGCACGGTCGTCTGGCCGCCTTCGGCGAACACCGCATTGCGTGTGGAGAAGGCGAGGTGGCTGAAGTCCGGCGACGGCTGCCAGGCGCCTTCGGCTTCCAGCGCGCCCTGGACGCTTTCGAAGTTGGCGGGCCAGCGTTCGACAAGGTTCCCTTCCGCGTCCCAGATGTAGGGGATGTTGTTGAGCGGTTGCTTGACGCCTTCGAAGCCGGCCCCTTCGAGGAAGTTGAAGAAGCGGGTGAACGTCTGGTTCGGCAGCGGGGAGCTGTCGCCGAGGGCCATGCTGCCGGGGACCCCGACGTAATGCGATTCCCACCCGTTGGCGGTGCGGGTGGCGATGTAGGTGTCGACCGAGAGGCTGTTGCTGGCGTTCGCGCCCGGCAGCGCCCCGAGCTCGCCGCCGAAGGCGAAGCGCGCCGGGTTGGTGGCGAGCGGGTCGGGTGCCCAGGACGCGTTGCGGAGGGTCACGCCGCCCGCTTCACCGGGCGAGACCAGCTCGTAAGCGCGGCAATCCGGCAGGTACTGGCTGCCGGTCTGCTGGCGAATCGTCGCGTTCGGGCAGGGCGGCGGGAAGAAGTTGAAGGTCTGGTCGCCGGTCCGGGTCGTGCCCCAGCGGTTGATGGCGACGACGCGGAAGTGGTAGGTGACCCCTTGGAGGCCGGTCAGCTGGACCGCGACGGCCTGCGAGGTGGCGCCGGCCGGCAGCGTGCCGTTGGGGACCGGGGCGATCGAGCCGTAGGACACCGACGGCCCGTATTCGACGAAGTATTCGGTTTCGAAGCCGTGGGGATTGATGTTGGCGTCGACCTCGGCGGCATGGGCCGAGATGTTCTTCGTCGTGAACGATTCGATCGACGGGAGTTCATAGGTCTTGAAGGTCTTGTCCTGGGCCTTCGAGATGCCGATCGAGTTTTCGGCGACCGCCCGGTAGTGGTAGGTGACGCCGGGGCTGAGCCCGGCGATCGGCGAGGAGATCGTGGTGTGGCCGGTGGTCGCACCGGCATCTTCGCCGGGGGGCGTCGCGGTCCGGTGCCCGTACTGGGTGCTCTGGCCCCATTCGAAGTAGTAGTGGGTGTCTTCGTTCGTGCCTTCGAAGCTGGCGTTCAGCGTCGCCGATTCCTGGGTGATTTCGGTGGCGGCTTCGGTGAACAGGCCCTTGACGTTGTGGGGGATGATCGTCTTGTCCCCGCCCCGGCCGATCACGTGCGGCTGGCCGTTGGTCAGCACCAGGCGGTAGTGGTAGGTTTCCTCGCCGGTCAGGCCCGGCAGGTTCGCGGTCACCGTCTCTTCGCTTGAGATCGGCGTCGACTGGGCGCAGTTCTGTCTGCTGCCGTAGGCCGTCGTCAGGCCATATTCGAAATAGCATTCGGTGATCGGCCCGACGCCGTTGGGGTTTGCCGTCCCGCTGACTTCGCTGTTGCCGATCGGTTCCCCGGTCGTCGCCTTCGGCGTGGTCAGCCCGAGGTATTCCTTGATCACGCCGGTGGACCCGGAGCCGACGCTGACGAAGAGGGTGTCGGTGCCTTCGTCGACGGCGATGCCGCCGCCGCCCGCGGCGCCGAGGTTGACTTCTTCCACCAACCCGCCGGTTTCGGTGTCGTAGACCTTGACGGTCGAGCTGTTGTTGTTGCCGACGTAGAGCTTGTGTTCGGCCCCGTTGACGGCGAGGCCGGGGTCGCCGCTGCCGGAGGCGGGGAACTTGACCTGGGTCGTGTAGCCGCTTTCGGCGGTGAACTTGACGATTTCACCGCCATCGTACGGCGCCACGAAGATGTCGCCATCGGCGCGGTCGATCGCGAACTTGCAGAAGGAGAAGCCGACGCTGATCGAGCCGTTCGCCGTCCCCGCGGCGGTGAATTTGAAGATTTTCCTCTGCGAGTAGTTGCCGCCCCAGACTTCCCCGTTCGCGGCGACGTCGACGCCACAGGTTTCGCCTTCACCGGGAACGGTGATCGGCCACGGCGCACCGAGTGGGGTCCCGTTCGCGTGCCACCCATATATCTGTCCGCCCGACTGGACGGCATAGATGTTGCCGCTGCCGGAGTTGTCGACTTCCATGTCCGGGTCGCCGCAGCCGGTGCTGATGCCGGCGCTGACCGGGAAGTTCCCGCCCAGCGGGGTGGCGGTGCCGGGCGTGACCGCGAGGCCGTAGATCCTGCCGTCCGAGGCCAGGTAGAGATCGCCGGCGGCGCTGTTATAGGCGAGGTGACAGCCGCCGCCGATCCCGGTGGACGCGGGTCCTTCCTTGCCGTATTCACCGGTCACTTCGGTGTGTTCGCTGGCGAGGCTCGGCGACGCGCAGGGACCGAGAAGCAGGACGAGCACCGCCGCCACGGCAACCACCACGACGGTGCGTCGCATGGCGTCCGGCCGCGAGCAATCGACGGTCTTGGCGTTCACTTCGGTTCCTCCTGATTTCCCTGGCCCCTACCTCCCGCCCGGTTCCCTCGGGCGACCCTCGCGGAGCCCCTTTGCCTCCGCCTCCCTGGCGGACGGCGAGAACCTTAACACGTTTTGAGGTCGGGGTCTACAAAGTGACAACGGGAAGCTTCGAAGCGACAGGCACCAGGCAGATGCGGGCGGCGCGGGGACCGAGGCTGCCACAGGGATTGGCGAACCTCGGCGCCCGCGCCTTGCCCGGTGCCTGCCAGGGATAGGAGGCGACCGGTCGGCCCCGGGGAGCGCGGTTAGGGTGACCGCTCCGCAAATCGAGGCCACCTGCGGCGGGCGCGTCGGAGCGCGACCGAGCAGGCGTTTCTAATTTAGAGGTTCAGGTCTCCAAAGACAAGCACACAGTGTCAGCACCTCTACCAGGCGCGGAGCGCCCGCCGGCGGGCCCGCGCCGCGGCCTCGGCGCCCAGGTAAGGAACGGCGGCGACATAGATCAGGTCGGGCGCCGCGACAGCGAAGTCCGGACCGATGCCGCGCAAGCTCCGTAGCGCCGCCGACTCGATCGCGGCTAGGATGAACATCGCAGTCGTCGGAGGTGGAGAGTGGCGAGACCCGGTCTCGCGGCGCGCGGCATCGATCGCGCTGGAGAGGCGCTCGAACACTTCTTTTCGCACGGTGCCGGCGGCGCCCCCGGCGACCTGCACCTCGGCGAGGACGCCCGCCGCCCAGGCCGGCCGTTCGGCGAGCAGGGCGGCGAGCACGGCAAGCGAGCCGACGAACCCGGTCAGCCAGTCGGGCGCCTCCCGGCAAGGGTCGAGGAGGCTCTGCTCGAGCTCGAGCGCCGCCGCGCCATAGGCGACGAGGAAGCACTCCTCCTTGTCCGCGAAGGTCGAATAGAAGGCCGACCGACCGACACCGGAGCGGTCGATGATCTTCTGCACGCTGAGCGCCGCATACCCCTTTTCGCCCGCCAGCTCGAGCGCCGCGGTCCGCAGGCGCGCGGACAGCTCGTCGCGCTGGGCGGACCGGCGGCGGCGCAGCGAGCCATCGGCCGCCTCGGTGGTGAAGGGCCGCTCCTCGTCGCCTGGTCTCTTAGCCGGTTCCCTGGACATCGTCGATCGGGTGCGACCGCGCAGGAAAAGTTGACGCGCCTGCACCTTCCCTGCGAGACTGCAAACTCGATAGCGCGATATGGAGACTATTACGTCTAATCATGACACGTTCGGCCACCGCGCCAGCGGCGGACCTGGGCCTTTCCGTAATCGGCTGTCTGCAATGTCTGGGACCGGCCGGCGGCTATCATCGAGGCGTGGCAGACCTTCCCCGTCATCTCGCACGCGGCGCGGTCGGGCGCGAGCGGCTCTCCCGCGAGGCGCTCGCCTCCTACCAGCGCGATCGCATCCTGATCACGGCCACAGGCGTGTTCGCCAAGCGCGGGTACCAGCAGACGACGGTGGAGCACATCGTCGACGCCTGGGGCGGCTCGGTCGGCAGCTTCTACGGTCACTTCGACGGCAAGGAGAGCTGCTTTCTCGCCGTCTTCGACCGGGTGGTCGAGCAGGGACGGCAACGCCTCGCCGGCGCGGTCGCGGGCGAGGAGAGTTGGGCGGCGCAGGCCTACGCGAGCCTCGGCGCGCTGATCGAGGCGGCGGTGGCGGAGCCCCTGGCGGCGGGGATCATCCTGGTCGAGGCGCCGAGCGCCGGGGCACAGGCGCGCAAGCGCTACCTGGCCCTCCTCGACGAGCTCGCCGCCCGGCTGCGCGGTGGCCGCAGCGAGCGGCCCGAGGCCCTGGCCCTGCCCGAGACCTTCGAGCAGGCGGCGGTCGGCGGCACGGCCTACTTTCTCCAGCAGCGCCTGCTCGCGTCCGAGGTCGACTCGGCGGCCGAGCTCCTGGCCGAGACCTCGCAGGTGGTGCTGGAGCCGATCCTCGGCGCCGCCGAGCTGCGCCGGCTCGGCTCGACGCCCGCACTCGCCGGCTAGCCCCACCGCGGCCCGCCCGGCCGCGCCGCGGGGGACGGCGATGAGCCGCCTCGCGCCCGACCAGCCGGCGCTTCTCGTCCACCCGCTCTGCGCCGCCGTGGTCGAGGTGGTCGCCGCCCGCGGCTACGCGGAGGCGAGCGTCGAGGAGATGATCGAGCGCGCCGGGGTCGGGCGCCAGGAGTGGGACCACCTCTTCACCGACAAGGCGGACGCCGTCCTGCGCGTCTTCGAATGCCACGCCGAGGACTTCAAACGGCGGGTCGGCCGGGCCTTCGCCGAGGCACCGGGCTGGCCCGACAACCTGCGCGCGGCGGCCTGGCAGATTGTCACCCTGATCGAGGCCTACCCGGCGGCCTACCGCTTCGGCGTCTGGCGGATCCTCGAGGCGGGCGAGATGGCGCGGCTGCGCCGCGAAGAACTCTTCGCCTGGTGCGCGAGTCTGGTCGACGCGGGCCGCACGGTCTGCCCGGACCCGGCGGCGGTGCCCAACGCGGCGGCGGTGATCGCCACAGGGGCGGCGATCGACGCGCTCACCCGCCACGCCGCCGGAGAGCTCGACCGGCGCCCCGCCGACCTGGTGCCGGCGCTGATGTACGGGGCGGTGCGGCCGTACCTCGGCGAGGAGGCGGCGCGGACCGAGCTGCGGCGGGCGGAGCGGGTGGCGCGGCAGCTGGTCGAGGTCTGAGCCAGGCGCGTAATCGGCGCGAAACCACCGAGTCGACCCTCTGGTACTTGCACAGCAACGACGACTTTGGAAGCAGCCGTGTCGGGCGCCCGCGCACCGACATCGCCCCGGCGCATAAGCTCCCTGCGATGAGCAAGGGCGGGAAGAGGCTCGACACCGAGGCCGAGGCGCTGCCGCGACTGCCGCCGGGTCGCCACGGGCTGCCGCGCGAGTTCGTGATCGAGAACCAGCGCCAGCGGATCGCCGCGGGGATGATCGCGGCGATCTCGGCGCAGGGATACCACGAGGCGACGATCTCCGACATCGCCGCCGCGGCGGGGCTCTCGCGGCGGACCTTCTACGGCTACTTCAAGACCAAGGAAGAGTGCTTCGCCGACACCTACGACATGGTCGGGGCCTTCCTGCTCGAGGCGATCGGCGACGCCGGCGCCGGCGAGCGGGCGTGGGGCGGCCGGGTGCGAGCCCGGCTCGCGGCGCTGCTCGACGCCTTCGCCGCCAATCCCGACCTGGCCCGCTTCGAGCTCGGCGTCCCGCCCGCGGCGGGGGGCGAGATCGCCGCTCGCGGGCACGCCTTCCTCGACCGCCTGCTGGCGGCGCTGGTGGAGGGGCGGCCGAAGAGCGCCCGCCAGGCCTCGCCGGCCACGAAGCAGAGCCTCGCGGGCGGCCTCGCGGCCCTCGTCCTCGCCAAGGTCGAGGCGGGCGAAGGCGAGCAGCTCGGCGCGCTGCTGCCGGACCTGGTCGAGCTGGTGCTGACCTCCTACCTGGGGCGCGAGCGGGCGGCGGCGGAGGCGGCGCGGCAGTAGGACGGGAGCGGGGCTCCGCGGGGGCGGCAGGAAACGGCGCCGGCCGGCCGAACTACCGCGAACATGGACCTTTCCGGCATCCGTGCTCCCGGAGCCAATCGGTGGATACAGCGCGCCGAACGGTTCACCGACGCCTTCGGCCTCGTCCTCGGCCTGGTGATCGTCACCTTCATCCTCACCTCGCTGCTCGACAACGGCGGCTGGGGGGCCGTGCTGATCCTCGCGGTGACCAGCGCGACCTCCGTCGTCGCCCTGTCCAGCTCGCACTCGCCGACCCACTACGTGCACATCGCGCTCAACCTGAGCGGCCTCAGCCTGCTGCTCGGGATCGCCGGCGCGATCTCCGGCGCGGACCTCTGGTTCAACCTCGCCGCCGCGATCCAGATCGGGCTGCTCGCGGTGGCGACGGTGGCGGTCCTGATCCGCGTGGTCCTCGCGGTGGAGGTCAACGCCCGCACGATCCTCGGCGCGATCAGCGTCTACATGGCGATCGGGCTGCTCTTCAGCACCACCTACGAGACGGTGGCGCGGCTCCAGGACAGCCCCTTCTTCGCCGGCGTCCCCCACCCGCAGCACGGCGACTTCCTCTTTTTCAGCTACACGACGCTGACCACCACCGGCTACGGCGACCTGGTGCCGGGCGGGCAGCCCGGGCAGATGGTCGCGACCTTCGAGATGCTGATCGGCCAGATCTTCCTCGTCACCCTGGTCGCCGGGCTGGTCAGCCTCTGGCGTCCGGGTGAGAACCTGAAACGCCGCCGCGCGGCGCGTCAGGCCGCCAAAGAAGCCGGCCCGAGCGAGCCCGGGCCGGCGGCCGACTAATCGGCGAGCGCGACGCTCTCGATCGTCTTCGCCTCGAGCGGCCTGTCGCGGGCGTCGGTCTGCGAGCCCTCGATCGCGTCGACCGCGTCCATCCCGTCGACGACTTCGCCGAAGACGGTGTGCTTGCCGTCGAGCCACGGCGCCGCGCCGGTGGTGACGATGAAGAACTGCGAGCCGTTGGTGTTCGGCCCGGCGTTGGCCATCGCGAGCGCGCCGCGGACCACCTTATGGTCGTTGAACTCGTCCTCGAAGGTGTAGCCGGGGCCGCCGGTGCCGGTCCCCTCAGGGCAGCCGCCCTGGATCATGAAGTCGGGGATCACCCGGTGGAAGATCAGCCCGTCGTAGAACCCTTCGCCCGCGAGCTTGCGGAAGTTCTCGACGGTCTTCGGCGCGTCGTCGTCGAAGAACTCGACGGTGATGGGCCCGGCATTGGTCTGCAGCGTCGCTTTCGACATGCCCCGCACCCTAGCTGTTCCTTTTGCCGGGCAGGTCGGCAAAAGGAACAGCCGGGCGGGCGGGGGCGGCGGGCAGGGCGGTCATCCGCGGACCTCGAGCGTGACCGGGGTGGAGGAACCGCTCGCGTAGGGCCACCCCGCTTCCGGCAGCGCGGTGGCGCGCAGGCGGATGCGGGCGGCGCCGGTGATGTAGCGGAAGCGGTAGCGAGCCTTGAACCGGCCGCGGCTGCCGGTGCGGACCACCAGCGCGGGCCGCCACCGCCCGCTCGAGCGCTCCAGGTACTGGACCGCGACGAGCTTGCCGCGCGCGGGGATCCGCGCCGGGCCTGGGCGCACGCGCCCGCTGAAGATGACGCTGTCGCCGGTCCGCAACCGGTGCGGGCTCGCGGCGAGGCTCACCGCTGCCCGCACCCGCAGCGCCAGCGGCCGCGCGCGGGCCGGCGCCAGGCCGGCGCCGCCGCGGAAGGAGACGAGCACCCGGCGCGAGGTCCCGGGGGCCAGGCGCAGCGCGAAGTGCCCGGCCTCGTCGGTGACGACGCGCCGGCGCTCCGGTGGCAACGCGGCGCCCGCCGGCGGCCGCGCGGCCACCGCCACGGCCCGTCCCGCGACCCCGCCGCCGTGCGCGTCGGTCAGTCGGCCGCGAACCCCGACGGCGGAACCGAAAGGCACGGTCAGCGTGGCCCCGCCGTCGTCCGATCCGGCCGCCCTGGCGGCTCGACCGCCCCGATCGGAGCCGACCAGCCGGGCCGTGAGGTGGGTGGCGGCGCCGGAACCCGGCGAGCCACCCGCGGCCGCCCGCCGCAGCCCGGCCCGGGTGCCGGCCGCCCGGAACTGGGCCGAGCCGGCGTTCCCGGCCCCGTCGGTCGCGGTGGCGCGGAAGAACCAGGCGCCGCGGGACAGGTCGGGCAGCCGCGCCCGCAGCGTCGCGCTCCCGCCGGCGCCGCGATCGAGCGTGGTCGGGATGTCGGCCCAGGAGTCCGAGTCGGCGCGCCGCACCGCGATCGTCCCCGCCGCCGGACCGGAGAAGGCGTCGGTGACGGTCGCCGCCACCTGGCCTTCCGGCGCGGCGGAGAATTCGACCTCCGGCGGCGAGTTGTCGACCTGGATCTGGGCCGCGGCGGCGCAGCCGAGGTTCCCGCCGAAGTCGGCCGCGCAGCCGCGTAGCGCGTGGACCCCGTCGGCGAAGGCGGTGGTGTCGACCGCGACCGCCCGCGACGCGGTCGGCGGACAGGGCCGCAACCGGACCGCGCGCACCTCGCCTTCGATCGTGGCCACGGCGCAGGCGATGTCCGCGGCGAGGACGGGGACCCCGTCGACGTTCGCCGCCGCGCGGTAGATCCCCCCGCCGGCCGGATCTTCGCCGCCGAGCTCGAGCGACACCGTCCCTCGGTGCCACCCGGGGCCCGCCAGGTCGCCGCCGAGCTTCGCCTGCGGCGGAACCGGGTCCTCGACGGTGAGCGTCAGCTCGCTCATCCACATGGTCGACTGCACCGATCGGTTGCAGCCATACGTGGTGCCGAGGATCAAGCATTCGAGGCGCACCTCGAATGCTTTCGCGGGGCCGATGTCGGACGCCCCGACCTGGTGCGGCGGGGTGTTGCCCACGTCGGCGAAGAGACCGGAGGCGCCGGTGCCGTCGTCGAACCCGGCGACCTGCCAGACGACCAGCGCCAGCGCTCCCGACCAGGTGAAGCGGGCGCCGGAGATGGTCGTCCCCGGCGGCGCGACCCAGCGCGCCCGCGCGACCCCCTGTTCGCCTTTGTTGGCACGGTCGGTGATGAACTCCAGGCCGGCCGGGGCGCCGGGCGCCGGGGCGGTGCAGCCGCGGGTGTGCAGGTAGGCCGCCGCGCCTTCGGTCTTCGGCACCGCCGGGTCGAGTTCGACCCCCACGCCCCAGCCGCACTGCGCGACGGCGTAGCTCTCCGCCCGCGCCGCGTCGACCAGGACCAGCGCGAGGATCACCCCCAGCCCGATCGCCATCGCCGCGATCCTTCCCAGCCCGCCCCGCGCCCCTGCCATGTCGCCTCCTCGCCTCGTCTGCTTGCCGGGACCCAAGGGCCGGGGGCGCCCGATCTCTCCCCCCTGCCGCGGCAGATCGCCCCCCGAACCTCGGCCCGAAGCCGCGCTTTGCGAGAATGGTTCGCAATGAGCCTTCCCACGAACGACCAGGTGAACGAGGCGCTGCGGGGCGTGATCGACCCCGAGCTGCGCCGCTCGATCGTCGAGCTCGGCATGGTGCGCTCGATCGAGATCCAGCCCAGCGGACGGGTCGAGGTGGTGGTCTCGCTGACCACCCCCGGCTGCCCGATCCGCTCCCACTTCGAAGGAGCGGTCACCCAGCGCGTCGGCGAGCTGGAGGGGGTGACCGAGGTCGCGGTCGGCTTCGACGTCCTCTCCGACGAGGAGAAAGGGCAGCTCCAGCAGACGCTGGGGCGGGGCAAGCTGCCGCAGGGCGCGCTCGCCAAGGTCAAAAACGTGATCTGCGTGTCCTCGGGCAAGGGCGGCGTCGGCAAGTCGACGCTGACCGCCAACCTGGCCGCGGCGCTGACCGCGGAAGGGCACCCGTCCGGAGCCCTCGACTGCGACGTCTACGGCTACTCGATCCCCCGCATGCTCGGCGTCAACGCCAAACCGGAGGTGAACGGGGAGCGGAAGATCCTGCCGCTGGAGTCGGCCGGCGGGGTCAAGGTGATGTCGATCGGCTTCTTCGTCGAGGAGAACGCCGCGGTCGTCTGGCGCGGGCCGATGCTCCACAAGGCCATCCAGCAGTTCCTCGAGGACGTGGCCTGGGACGAACTCGAGTACCTGCTGCTCGACCTGCCACCGGGGACCGGCGACGTCTCGATGACGCTGGCCCAGCTCCTGCCGCAGGCGAAGTTCATCGTCGTCACCACGCCGCAGCCGGCGGCCCAGTCGGTCGCCCACCGGGGGGCCGAGATGGCGAAGAAATTCGACCTCGAGATCCTCGGCGTGATCGAGAACATGTCGGGCTTCACCACGCCCGACGGCGAGCGCTTCACGATCTTCGGCGAGGGCGGCGGCCAGCTGCTCGCCGACGAGCTCGACGTGCCGCTGCTCGGCAAGGTCCCCCTCTCCGAGCCGCTGCGCGAGCACTCCGACGAGGGCACCCCCCTGGTCACCTCGGAACCCGACTCCCCCGCCGCCCAGGCGATCCGCCAGGCGGCCCGCGGGATCATCGCCTCGACCCCGCAGGAGCTCCCGGTGCTCCAGGCGACCCCGGCGATGGCCGAGATGCCCGCGATCGGTGGCACCCCGCTGCCGGTCGTGCAGTAGCCCGGGCATCGGGGATCACTTCTGACCACGGGCGGGCGACGGCCCCCGCAATCGCCCGTGGGCCGATCCGGGGTGACCCGCCGGAACCTCCCGCTTTTGTTCCGCCGGGTCACCCCGGATCGGCCCCCCGCACAAAGCGACCATCCGCGACGCGGCCGGCCGCGACCGCAACTATGCTGTCGGCCGCGCGTTAGCGCTTACAAATAAATGCCTAATCCCGGCCTCAGAAGGGTCGGGAGCGGGGGAACCAGGATTTTGGGGCGAACCCACCTCGCGGTGGGAGCGCAGGCTCCTTCAGCGCCAGCCCGACAGCTAACCCCGCAGGCCCACGGAGGAGGTTGTGAATGCCGTTCGCCCCCGGGGTGGCCAGGAGTGCCGCCCGTCGAAGTCCTATAGCAGCGCTCTTCATCGCCGCCCTGGCCACGCTCGCCGCGACCCTCCTGGTCGCCGCCCCGGCGGCCTCGGCGCGGGCTCTCCCTGGCGGAGTCAGCGCCCAGTCCGGGCTGGAAGCCGAAATCCCTGAATCGACCGAACCCCCCGTCGCGAGCGAACCGGGGACCGGCGAAGCCGAATACGTACCCGGTACCGCCGGCAAGGCGCGGCTCGTCAACGGCCGTGCGATCGCCCCCGCGAACGCGCCGCTCGTGGTCAAGCGGGTGATCGCCGCCGCGAACCGGATCCGCACCACCCCGTATGTATGGGGCGGCGGGCACGGGAGCTGGGTCAGCTACGGCTACGACTGCTCGGGCTCGGTCTCCTACGCGCTCCACGGGGGTCGGCTGCTGAACACGCCGCTCACCTCCGGCTCGCTGGAGGCGTTCGGCGAAGCGGGCCCGGGACGCTGGATCACGATCTACGCCAACGCGTCCCACACCTACATGGTCGTCGCCGGGCTGCGGTTCGACACGGCCGGCGACACCAGCGGCACCGGACCCCGCTGGCACCCCAGCACCGCCGCCGCGGCCACCGGCCGCTACGTGGTCCGCCACCCGGTCGGCTACTGACCACCGGCGATGCTCCCCGCCCCCGACGCTTGTCTTCGTATCGAGGACAAGCGTCGGGGGCGGACCTCCCTGGCGCATGAAAAAGGGCCGCCCTCGGGCGGCCCTTCGTGCAGCTGGGTGAGGCGGGCGCTAGCTCGCCTTCTTGTAGTAGTTCGCGTTGATCTCCGCGTATTTCGCCCACTCGGCGGGAAGCTGGTCCTCGGCGAAGCAGGCGTCGACCGGGCAGGCCTCGACGCAGGCGTCGCAGTCGATGCACTCGTCCGGGTCGATGTAAAGCTGCTCGACCGAGTCGTAGTCGGGCTCGTCGGGCGTCGGGTGGATGCAGTCGACGGGGCAAACCTCGACGCACGAGTTGTCCTTCTGGCCGATGCACGGCTCGGCGATCACGTAGCTCATCTGGGAAGTCTCCTAAATGTTTGTCGTCGTTGGCCGACAGGTGCCTGGCGGCCCCTGCGACGAGCGAAGCGCCATTTTAGAGATATGCGGCGGCAGTGGGTCGCCTGCGCCGGGGCCGCGGGCGGCGCCGGGCGGGCACGGCCTGGGGCGGCACTAGGCTTCGGGGCGATGGCAGGCGAGTCACAGGCGGGGACCCGGTGCTGCTGCTGACCGGGGCGACCGGCAGCGTCGGCTCGCGGCTGCTGCCGCTGCTCCTCGAGCGCGGCGAGGATGTCCGCTGCCTGGTCCGCGACCCGCGCCGGCTCGGGGCGCGACGGGTCGACGTGCAGATCGCACTCGGCGGCCTCGCCAATCTCGCCGACGCCCACACGCTGCGCCAGAGCCTGCGCGGCGTCGACACCGTCGTCCACCTGGCGGCGACGATCCGCGACCAGCCGCCGCGCCGCCTGGAGGAGCTGAACGGACTCGCCACGGTGCGCCTCCTGCAGGGAGCCGAGCGGGCCGGGGTGCGGCGCTTCGTCTTCTTCAGCGCGCTCGACACGGGTGCCGCGCAGCGGACGCGCTTCTTCCGCGCCAAGTGGGTCGCGGAGCGGGCGGTGGAATCCTCGCCGCTGGAGACGTCGGTGTTCGCGCCCTCGATCGTCTACGACCGCAGCGACCCCTGGATCACCCTGCTGCGTCGCTTCTCCTTCCTGCCGGTGCTGCCGGTGTCCGGGGAGGGGCGGGCCGCGTTCCAGCCGATCTGGGCGCGGGATGCGGCGGAGTGCGTCGACCGGGCACTGGCGGGGGGCGCGCTGCGACCGCGCTACGAGCTGGCCGGGCCGGAGACGCTCACCTACGACGAGATGTCGGACCTGGTGAGCCGCATCGCCGGGCGGCCGCGGGAGCTCGTCCACCTGCCGCTGCCCGCGGTGAAGGCGGGCCTGGTGGGGCTGCGGGCGATCTTCGGCGACGCGGTCTTCGCCACCTGGGAGGAGGCCGAGCTGATGGAGGTGGCGATGGTCAGCGAGCGCGGCACGGCCGACGCGCAGGCACTCGGGGTCGCGCCGCGAAGGATGCAGGATGTGCTCGAAACGGTCTAGACGCTCGACCTGGCCGGCGCTCGCCGCGGCGGCACTCGCCCTCATCTTCGCCGCCCCGGCGGGCGCCGCGATGACGCTGGTGCCGCCGAAGCCCGACGTCCTGCTCGGCGTCTCCGACCAGGGGACCGCCGAAAGCTACGAGCGCTTCACCGAACTCACCGGCAAGCACGCGGCGCTGCTCGAGACCTACGTGGGCTGGGGCAAAGGCTTCAACGCCGCCTACGAACGCTGGCGGACGACGCAGACGCGGCCGATCATCCACATCGCGACCGAAGACAAGGAATTCCCGGGCGGGTTCATCACCCCGGAGCAGATCGCGCTCGGCCAGGGGGACAACTACCTGATCCAGATGAACCAGTTCTTCGCCAGCCACAACGTGCAGGCCTACATCCGGCCGCTCGGCGAGCCGAACCGCTGCCTCAACCCGTGGTCCGGGGTCGAATGCGACGGCACGCTGAAAGGCGGCGAATACAGCGCCCTCTGGTACAAGCAGGCGTTCCGCCGGATCGTCGCGATCGTCCGCGGCGGGCTGAGCCTGGAAGGGCTGAACGCGGAGCTCGCCGAAATCGGCCTGCCGCCGCTCAACCGCACCTCGGGGCCGCCGCCGCTCGCGCTGCCGATCGCCCCGGTGAGCATCATCTGGAGCCCGCTTCCGGGCGGCTCGCCGCGGGTCAAGGGCAACTACCCCGGCAACTACTGGCCGGGAAGCAAATGGGTCGACTGGGTCGGCACCGACTTCTACTCCAAATATCCGGTCTGGCAGGACCTCAACCGCTTCTACGAAGGCAAGCAGTGGAAGGGCAAGCCGGTCGCGATCACCGAGTGGGCGGTGCAGGAGAAGGACGAACCCAGCTTCGTCAGCAAGCTGATCACCTGGATCGTCCGGCACAAGCGCGTGCAGATGCTCAGCTACTACCAGGGCTTCGGGCCCGGCAACCCCTACGAACTCGGCCTCTACCCCCGCACCACCGACATCTACCGCCAGAAGATCCGCCGCGCCAACTTCCTCCCCTACGCCGAAAACAACGTCGGCGTCCTGCCGCCGCTGCCGCCGAAGGAAAAGAAGGCGAAGGCGAAGCCGCCGACGAAGCCGCACTACTAGGCCGGACGCGCGCCCGCACGTCCGAGGAGCGCAACCACGGTGCTCGCGAGGCGGCGCGGTTCCCCTTCGACCTCCTCCCAGGTGCAGCGGCAGACGCGCCAGCCGGCCAGTTCCAGCTGCTGCTGGCGTTTTCGGTCGGCGACGAAGGCGCTGTCGGTGTCGTGGAAGCGGCGGCTGTCGGCTTCGACGATCAGCCCCCCGTCGCGCCAGAGGAAGTCGGCCTGGTAGCGGCGACCGTCCGGTGCCGGGAGCCAGACGTTCACCTCGGGCTCGGGGACCTCTCGCTTCGCGCACATCCCCAGGAACAGTCGCTCCAGTTCACTGCGAGTCCTCTTCGTCCGCGGATGGATCGAGTCGACGACGAGCCGCAGCCGGGCGACGCCGCGACGACGGCGACTGCGCTTCAGCAGCGCCCGCAGCTTCGCCCGGTCGAGGACCCGGAGGACTTCGGCCTCGGCGACGACCTTGCGCACTTCCCACTCGGGAGCGATGCCGGCGAAGTCGAGCAGGGTACGCGCGACGCTCGTGCAGGGGATGCCGTGGAGGGTCGTCCTGTCGATCGGCTGCAGCGATCCGTCGCGATGCGCGGCAACGCCATCGGAGCTCCGGCCGCGCCGGTTCGACGCCGTCACGTCGATCGGCCCCTCTCATCCGCCGACGAGCCCCCAGAGGTACGCGGCCGACCGATGCGAGAGCACCGCATCCGGACCGCACGCGAGCACCGCCGCCCTGAACCTTCCCCTCTCCGTCATCACCCGCGGCGTCAACGAGTAGACGGTCTGATGAATGCGATGGAGACGGCCCCTGGCAACGCGCTTGTCGATCGCATCTTCCGTGAGCCCAAGCTCTTCGAGCTGCTGCAGAGTCACCACCCCGTTCTGTGCGACGGCGAGCCTCCCCACGCCCACATCAGCTGGATGTTGACGGGCCGAAAACCCGTCAGATAGTCCGGTTTTCGGCCCGTCAACTTCGTGGTGCCTCGGGTGCGGGGGCATGGGGCCGAGCTTGGCGGGGGAAAGCGCGCGTGTGGTGCGCGGTTTGGGGAGGCTTTGGAACGAAAAGGGCCCGGCGTGTGCCGGGCCCTTCGAAATCCCTCGCTGGGGATTGCTTACATCATGCCGCCCATGTCGGGCATGCCGCCGGGCATGCCGCCGCCGGCGTTGTCCTCGGGGGCCTCGGCGATGATCGCCTCGGTGACGAGGATGTTCTTGGCGATCGACGCGGCGTTCTCGAGCGCCGAGCGGGTCACCTTGGTCGGGTCGATGACGCCGGCCTTGATCAGGTCGCCGTACTCGCCGGTCGCCGCGTTCAGGCCTTCGCCGGCCTTCAGCTCGCGGACCTTGTTGACCACGACCGAGCCCTCCTCGCCGGAGTTCTCGGCGATCTGGCGGACCGGCTCCTCGAGCGAGCGGTGGATGATCCGCGCGCCCGTCTTCTCGTCCGGATCGTCGAGCTTCTCGGGATCCAGACCGGCCTGGGCATTCAGCAGCGCAACGCCGCCACCCGGCACGACGCCCTCCTCGAGCGCGGCGCGGGTCGCCTGCAGCGCGTCCTCGACGCGGTGCTTTTTCTCCTTCATCTCGGTCTCGGTGGCAGCGCCGACCTTGACCACGGCGACACCGCC
>JAFDWB010000095.1 GCA_018268675.1 Actinomycetota bacterium | reverse complement strand
CGTGGTGCTCCTTCGTCAGTCGACTTTTGCGGGTCAACCGACGAGTCTGGGGCCCGCGGTGGCCGGAACTTCGTCCCGGCCCACGAGGACCCGCTCGTTACACCACTTCTAGCGACATGGCCCAAACGGTCCCCAGCCGGTGACGTACGAGCGGATCTAAATCGGGGCCAGACTGGCTCAAGCCAGAGCTCCGTGCCGGAGCGTGTGGTCGCTGCGAAAGTACTTGGGTAAGCCGGGGGATGGGATGGGCCGATCCGACTGGCGCGCGAGGAAGGGACGGGGACCTCGGCGTCGTCGGAAGGACGCCCTCCGTCCAGCTGTTCCTTATGCCGGTATAGGCGCCATAAGGAACAGCGGAAGGGGGTCAGGCCGAGGAAGGCCAGCCTCGGTGACGTCCTGCGCCCAGAACCTCACGGACCCCTCACGTCCTGGACGTCTCATGGGGGTCACAGCCTGCCAGGACCCCCATGAGACGCCCAGGACGCACCTCGGACGGGCGCAGGCGCCCCGGACCCCCTACCGCCCGGTCTGTTCGAAGGTGTGCTGGTACTGGGTCTTTTCGCCGTTGCCATAGATCGATTCGAGCTTTTCCTGGGGGCGGCAGGCGGGGGTCGGGGCGGCGGCGGTGTTCGACTGTTCGCCGAAGGCGAATTTCTTGATCCGGGCGAAGAGTTCTTCGGCTTTGACGATGCGTTCGGCTTCGGTGAATTCTTCGCCGGTTTCTTTGAACCGGCGGGCGTGTTCGATGAAGGCGGGGTTGGTGGGCGTGGACGGTTCGAGTTCGGCGACGAGGCCGGACGTGCAGTTGGCGGTGTTGAAGCTGGTCAGACCCTTGAGCAGTTCTGCGGCCCAGCCTGGCGGGCTGTAGGCGCTGGCCCGATTGAGGGCGAGGCGCGAGGGATAGCTGGCGATCGATTCAGGGGTGATCGGACCCATCGCCCGGAGGAAGTGGACCTTCTGGCCCGCGGCGTTCGTTTCCGTGAGTTCCCCGTTGGTCGCCACGGCGAGGTTGCCGAAGAAGGCCGTCACCTCCTTCTTGTAGAGCCCGAGGCCTACTACCAAGGGGTTCAAGTTGCGCACGAACGGGTCGACCGCACGGAGCAGCGGCGGGAACTGGTCGCGGAAGAGCTTGCGGAAGGCGGCGAAGCCCGAGGGCGCCTCTTTCTCCACCGCGGGCAGCGCTTCGAACAGCGCCTTCGCTTCCGGCGCCAGTTCGCCGAACTTGACCAAGGTCGGCGAGAGCTGTTCGGCCACCGGCACCAGCTGCTTCGACAGCGGGTCGGCGTTGGTGGCGAAGCCCTGCAGGCGGGCGACCGTGAGCCGGGACTCTTCGAGGAAGGTCGGGAAGGCGCGGAACAGCGCTTCGATGTCCTTGGCGCGCCCCGCGGTCGTGGTGAAAAGTTCGTTCGAGCTGCGGATCAGGTTCGCAAGTTCGCCTTCGCGGCCGCGCAGCGCTTCGAACGTCTTCGTCCCGTTGCTGAAGAGCTTCGAGACCGCCAGCTTCTGGCTGTTGAGCACGCGGAAGAGGCCTTCGTATTCCTTGAAGGTCGGCTGGAAGTTGCCGATCGCGTAGGAGAGGTTCTGGCCCTGGCCCTCGATCGCCACCGCCGCTTCCTGCATCCATTCCTGGAAGGCGTGGCGCGTCTGCGGGTTGAACGCCTGGAAGATCTGGTCGAGTTGCACCGATTCGGCGACCTGCGCGGCCGGTAGCTGAGCACCGTCTTGGAGCGGCGGTTCGCTCTTCGACCCCGGGGTCAGTTCAACGTAGGTCTCGCCCAGCAGCGTCTTCGTCCGCAGCATCGCCCGCGTCCCCTGAGGCAGCGGCGCGTACTGGTCGTCGATGTTCAGGAGCGCCACCGATTCCCTGCCCTTCGGCCCGAGTTCGATGCTTTCCACTTTGCCGACGTCGACCCCGGAGATGCGTACGTCGGACTGTTCGGCCAGCTGCGAGGCCTCGGTGAACGGCACCGTGATCTGGTAGCTCTTCGCTTTGAACGGGGTCGGGCCGCCGAAGGTGATCCAGAGGAAGAGCAGGATGCCGAAGCAGGACAGCGCGAACGCGGTGATCACCAGGAGCTGCGTGGTGCTGGGGGCGCGCTTGCTCATTTGATTTCTTCGGCCGATTTTTTTATCGTCGAGCAGTGGCCCGGTCCGCCGAACGGATTGGGGAGTTCAGGGGCACGGGGCGCGCCGATCAATTCGAGCAGCGTCAGCAGCTGTTCCTTTTTCGTGTATTCGACACTTCCGGCGGCGAGGGTGGCCCCGGTGCAGCTCAGGTTCACCTCGCTGCGCAGCAACGCGCCGCCGCCGTCTTCGAGGCTGAAGCTCGAGTTGATGTCGTGGTTAACCCACGGCAGGTAGAAGAGGTAGCTCTGGGCGTTTCCCTTCGGCTTGTAGGCGAGTTCGTTGAAGAAGGTGTTGAGGCCGCCGAGGCTTTCGCCGAAGCTCCGCACCGTCTTTTCGAAAGGCTTCGACGCTTCGTTGGCGTGGGTCAGCACCGGTCGGATTTCGCGCGTGAACGGACGGATGCCGTCGCGGATCGGCGCGGTCGTCTGGCTGAACAGGCGCTCGGTCGCCTTGAAGGCCGGCGTCGAGGCCTGCGCCTGGGGGATCAGCTTGGTCAGGGTCGGCAGCGCCACCTTCGAGAATTCGTTCGAGCTCGCCAGCCCTTCGTTTGCCACCTTCAGCGTTTCGGGGAACTGTTCGAACGCTTCTTCGAGCGCCACGTTCTGGTGGGCGAAGTTGCCGAGCGCCTTTTCCGAGGAGCCGACGAAGCGGCGGATCTGCGCGTCGTGCCTGCCGAGTTCGGTGGTCAGTTCGCCGAAGTCATGGATCACCTTCGCCAGCTCGGTGCGCCGTCCGGCGATCGCCTTGTTCAGTTTTGCGGTGTACTCGACGAACGGCTCGAAGCGCCGCAGCGCGTTGCCGAGCTGCACGCCGCGGCCGCCGATCCCCTGCGCCCCGCCCGCCACCAGCAGCTGGATGTATTGGCGGGTGTCGGCGTCGAGGCTGTTCCAGAGCGCTTCCAGCTGGACGTTCGCTTCGGTCTGGGAGAGCGGGAACCGGTGGCCGCTTTCGACACGGCCGGTGCCGCTGCCCGGTTCGACCTCGACCACCATGTCGTTGAGCCCCGTTTTCGGCCGCAGCAGGAAGTGCGCGTCGGGGTGGATCAGCTGCATGTACTTCGGTTCGATCTCCATCCCGACCACGGCGCGGCCGTTTTCGAGGTTGACCGAGGCGACCTTGCCGATCTGCAGACCGGCGACGTCGACCGCCTGGCCCTGACCGGGCGTCACCGCCTGCGCGGTGGTGAATTCGGCCGAGATGCTTTCGAATTCTTCGCCCACGAACGGCAGCCACGACGGCAGCGAGGCTTTCTGCTGGGTGAAGATCCCGAGCATCATCGCGATGCCGACCAAGGCGAGGACGAGGATCGCGATCGTGTCGGTGCGGTGACCGCGCGCCTGGCGGGTGATCCAGGCACGGAAGTGCCCGAGCCGCGTGCGGCGTTCGGGCGCGGGGGCGGGTTTCGGCGTCCGGGTGGCCATCAGCGCGGGGGCACCACCGTCACGCCGGTCGGACCGACTTGTCCCGGGCCGCTGTTGAGGTTCGGCACCGGGTTGGTGTCACAACGGACTTCGGGGCTCGCCTTCGGCTGGACCCCGACCTGCGGCTGGACCCCGAGGGGAGGTTCGATCGCTCGCGAGTACTGGTGTTGCAGCGGCGGAAGTTCCGCCGCCGGATTTAGTTCTTCGAGGAGGTACGGGCCGCCGCCGCCCTGAGCGCGGACGTAGGGACCGTTGCCGTCGAAGTTCTGGCCGGCGCTGGCGAAGTCCGACAGCGAACGCCAGAAGTCCCGGTAGTTCGGGCCGCCGTCGCCGAACCGGTCGTTGATCGGCTGTTCGGAGGTGGGCACCAGCACCTTGGTCGTGCAGAGGCTGAGCTGGTTCGTCTGCGGCAGGGTCAGCGATCTTCCGGCCTGCGCCGCTCCGGCAAGGCCGGGCGTCGATTCGGCCAGCAGCCTCGCCGTACCGCCGGCCTCCTTTTCGGAGAGCAGCGGCCGCACCTGGGCGAGCCACGGTTTCGAGGCGCTGATCAACCCGGGCAGCTCGGCCACCGCGGGCCTCAGCTCGATCGCGTAAGTCCGCAGCGGCGGCAGCGAGCGGTCGAGGCTGATCAGCGAGGTGTGGGCGGTGCGCAGGGTCGGCGCCAGCTCGCGCACCGTGGTCTGGAGGTTTTCCGACTGGTTGGCGAGCGCCCCGGTGAAGACGTCGAAGTTGTCGATCAGCCCCTGCAGGGCGGCCTGGTCGGCGCTGAAGGCGTTGAAGGTGCGCGCCGAGCCGGAGACCAGCTTGGCGAGATCGTGCTTCTGGGTGCCGAGCAGGGCGTTGGTCACCTGGGCGCTGTACTTGCCCGCTTCGCCGCCGTACTGGAAGGCCTTGTTCAGCGCCTGGCCGCCGGTGAGGCCCCGCACCTGCGGCAGCTGGGCGAGGTCTTCGGCTTGCGTCGGTTCGTGGGTGAGCGCCTTGCCGTAGCTCTCCAGCAGGCGACCGAGGTCGGCGCGCACCGGGGACTGCAGCGCGGTCAGCACTTCGTCGATCTGCACCGCGGTGGAGGTGTGGCTGATCGGGATCGTGCCGCCGCTTTCCATTTCGGGCGAGCCGGGACTGCCGGGGTCGAGGTCGATGAAGAAGTTGCCCTCGAGGAAGATCCGCGGCCGCACCGAGGCAAACGCGTTCTGGTGGATCGGCCGGCCCGCGTCGTCGACGGTGAAGGTGACCGTGGTCGCGTTGCCGTCGCGTTCGGTCGAGATCACTTTGCCGACTTCCACCCCGGCGATCCGCACCGGTGACTTCAAGGCGATGTTCGCCGAGTTGGTGAAGGTGGCCTTGACCTCGTACCCGTAGCTGGTGAACGGGATGTGCTTGGTGAACGCCAGGTACGGGCCGATCGTGAAGACCAGGATGAAGATCACCGCGATCGCCCAGTTGGGGACGCGCGGCCGCGTGCGGTGCCGCCGCTTCGGCGTCGACGGTTTGGCGGCCGGGCTCACTTCTTTTTCCTCCGCGGCGTCTTCGCCAGTTCGAAGGTGTCTTTGCCGAGCAGCTTCGGGCTGTGGCCGATCACGGTCTTGCCGCGGATGAACTTGGCGTTGCCGGCTTCGCAGACGCCTCCCTGACCCGGCGCCGCCGTGCGCGGGAGCGGGTTGAAGTGAAGGTGGTTTTCACCCGGGCCGTTGGCGGGCGCCGAGGCCTGGCCGGCCATCGTGTTCGGGCCTTCGGGCGGCTCGAATGAGATGAAGTTGAGCCACTTGCCGTACTGGTTGCCCTGGCTGTTCGCGCTGGCGAGGTTGGAGAAGAACAGCGTCGCGTAGTAACAGGTGGTCTGCGCCGGGACGACGTATTCGAGCGGGCTCTTCAGGTTCTTGTTCAGGTCGGTGAGCAGCCCGAGGCCGGTGAAGACGCCTTCGGACTGCTGGAACTTGAGCAGCGCTTCCGCGGTCGGCAGCAGCTGGTTGTTGAGGACCGGCGACGCGTTCAGCGCCGGCACGCCCGCCTTCAGCGACGCGGCGATGATCGGGGAGGTTTCCGCCAACGCCTTGGCCCCCGGCCGGAGCGCGGTGAAGAACCGTGCGGTGTCGTGCAGGAAGGGGTTGATCTGCGGCAGCCCGGCGTTCACCGTTTCCAGCGTCGGCGGGCTCTTTTCGATCGTTTCCTGGATGTAGGGCCGCGCGACGTTGGCGAACGCGGCGAAGGTCTGGTCGAGGGCGACGAACATGCTCGCCTGCTGCTGGGCGACCGGCGCCACCGTCGCCGACAGCGCCTCGAGCGCCCGCCAGAAGCCGCCGAAGTTGGTGCTCGGCGCCGCGAGGTTGGCCGCCGCCGGCTCGCCTTCTTCGAGCAGCCCGCGCAGCGACCCGATCGCTTCGTTCAGCTGCGGCCCGCGCCCGGCTAGCGCGTTGCCGAAGCCGGCCAGGTTGCGCTGGATCCCCTTCCGCGTCGGGGTGTTGAACATGTCGAAGAATTTGTCGATGTCCCCCGGTTCGGGTTTCGCGTAGCGGACCGGGATCGTTTCGCCCGCCTTGATCGGTTCGCTCGAAGTCCCCGGCGTGATCTGCAGGTACTTCAGGCCGAGCGGCGATTTCGGCCGCACCAAAAGCGTCGAGCCCTTGGGGATCGGTTCGGCGCTCTTGTCGAGGCTCAGGGTCAGTTCGGCCTCGACCGCGCCGTTCTTCAGCTGCACCGGCACCACCGAGGTGACCACGCCCACCCTGGCGCCGCCGATCCGCACCTCGTTCGCTTTCACCAGCGCGTCGGCGTTCGGCAGGCGCGCCTTGATGTCGTAGGTCGAGACGAACGGCAGCCCGTTGTTCGCGTTATAGGCGAGGAAGACGGCGACGATGATCACCAGCACGGTCACCGCGCCGACCAGCACCGGACTCACCGCGAAGCCTCCGTTCCGGTTCCTCATTGGCCCAGGAGGTAGTTGAGAAGGGGTTCGGTGCCCCCTTCGGTCTGCCTGGCTTCACCGAGGCCCGGTTCTTTTTCGCGTTCCGGCTTCCCGCGTTCGGCGGGGCCCTGCGATTCGGTCGACTTTTCTCCTTCGGCGGTCGTCCCGCCGCTCTGTTCGGCGGCCTGGTGGGCGCGCAGGAGCTTCAGCAGCTGGGCGACCGAGGCGCTCGCATTCTGTGCTTCGCTCGCGTTTTCACCGTTGAAGTTGCCGTCGCACCCCGACGAACCGCCGGGTTCGGTCACGTACGGGATGCAGTTCGACAGGGTGACCAGGGCACGGCCGAAGTGGCCGTACTTGTCGAACCCGTTGAACGCCCCGGCCGAGTTGTAGATCAGTTCGGTGAGCCGCTGCCAGCCTTTCGTTTCTTCGAGGCTGATGAAGAGCGCGGCGAGTTCCCTGGTCGGGATGACGCCGGTCTTCGCCAGCTTGCCCGCCTTCTTCACCACCGGGTCGACCTGGGCGAACACCGGGCCCGACGCTTCGCCGGCGCTCGCCAGGCTCTTCAGCGCGACCGTCGTCGCTTCCGAGAACGGGGTCAGCGTGCGGGTCGCTTCGGTGAACGACGGCGCCGCCACCCCGAGGCTCTTCAGCAACGGCGTGCCCGCGTCGGAGAACTGTTTGAGGTTGCGCATGGTCTGGCGGAACTCGACCAGGAAGGTCGGGAACTTCCGCAGCGCCGATTCCAGTTCGGCCCCGTGTTCGGCGCTTGCTTCCGCCGCTTCGCCCGCATGGGCGAGGAAGCCGACCACGTGTTCCTTTTCGCGCGTCAGCGGTTCGAGGATTTCCTGCGAGTCCGACGCCAGCTGCGCGAGCTGATCCTTCTGTTCGGTCAGCTCGCCGAAGAGCTTGTCGACGTAGCGCAGGGTCGGGTTCGCCTTCTTGATCGCGGCTTCGAGGTCGCCGCCACGGCCCGCAAGGCCGGCACCGAGTTCGTTGAAGATCAGCCGGAAGCGCTGCGCGTACGGAAGCGAGTTGATGTTGTTGATCAGGTCCGGGTCGACCGCGGTCTGGTTCTGGCCGAGCGGCAGCAGGTACTGGCCTTCCCCCGGTTCGCCGGCCGGGATCCGCCGCAACGGCGGTGGGGGCTGTTCGCCCGGCGCCCGCGGCATCGTCGGCCGGCAGTCCACGTACTTCTCCCCGATCAACGACTGCGGGCGGATTTCGCAGGCGGCGTCGCGGCGGAAGTCCTGGAACGCCGGGTCGCTGATTTCGAGCTCGATGATCGCCTTGCCGGGCTGGGAGACGAGCTTGCCGTCTTCTTCCGCCGTCGGTTCGCCCGGCAGCGAGACGCCGACCGACTTGATCGTGCCGACGTTGGCGCCCGCCACCCGCACCTGCTCGCCGCTGACCATGAACGAGCCGTTGGCGAAGATCGCCCGCACCACGTATTCGTTGCCCGAGCCGCTGCCGGCGATCAGCACGATCGCGGCCACCACGGCCGCCACCACCACGACTCCGGCGATCAGCCTCCTCACCCGCCCGTCCCCTGGCTCGGGTTGCATTCGGACGGGTTGACGCTGCTGCCGCCGTGGGGCGGGTTGACGTAGGGGTTCGAGGCGTCGCCCGCCGGCTGCGTGGCGCCGCCGGGACAGCGGCGCGGGGTCGAGGTCGAGGTGAAGCCGCCGAACTGTTCGGCGCGGGTGATCGGGACGAGCTTCCCGGCCGCGTACTTGAAGAGGTTCGCGCCGGAGACCGAGGCGCGGACGTAGTTGCCGTTGCCGTCGTAGGCGCCCGCCGCGGCGCCGAGGTGACCGAGCGCGTTGAACAGGTCGGGCGTGTAGGAGCGGGCGAAGTTCAGCTGCGGCTGGAAGGCGGCGATCGCGGCTTCGGCGTGGGGAAAGGCGTGCGACGCGCTCTGCTGGACCGCCGGGAGTTCCCGCAGCAGTTCGGTCGTGTCGTTGTGCGGGCCGGGCCGGTTCAGGGCGAGGCCGAGGTTGCGCGTGAAGGGGATGAACTTGTTCAGCACCGGGCGCAGTTCGGCGAGGATCGGGGCGAGATTCTTGGTCGCCGGCTTGGCCGTGTTGACCAGCGGTTCGACGTCGTTCAGCGCCGCGCGCAGGTTGACGAAGGTGGTGTTCGACTGGCGCATCACCGGCGGCAGCTCTTCGAGCACCTGTTCGAGCGCCACGTTCTGGCTGCTGATCGCCTGGAACGCCGTGTTCGCGTGGGAGATCGCGCTCGACAGCTGGGCGCCGCGGCCCGCGATGGCGCTGGTCAGGTTGCTGGAGCTGACCAGGAACTGGGAGAGCAGCTGTTCGTCGGCGTTCAGTTCGGAGGCGAACGCGGTCGCCCGGTTCAGGGCCGTGCCGAAGTACTTGTAGCTTTCGTTCGCTTGCTTGCCGCGGCCGGCGTAGATCTGCCCGTTGCCCTTGATGAAGTTCTGCAGCCCTTCACGCACTTTCGGCGGGAAGCTGTTGAAGAGCTGGTCGATGTCGACCGGGGTCGTGGTCGAGGCGAGGCCGAGGGTGGCGCCTTCGGCGAGCGCCGGGCTGCTGTTCGGGCCGGGACTGATCGAGAGGTAGTGGTTGGCGACCCCGGATAGCGAGGTGGCGCGGATCACCGCCGTGGTGCCTTCGTGCAGCTCCTGTTCGACTTCGACGTCGACTTCGGCCAGGTTGTTCGGGCTCAGGCCGATGCTGGAGACCGTCCCGACCGGCGAGCCGCCGATCATCACCTGGTTGTCGTTCACCAGCTGGCCGGCGTTCTGGAACAGGAACTTGTACTGGTGTCCGCCGCCGCCCATGAACAGCACGATCGCGAGGACGATCACCACCACCGCGAGGGCGCCGATCGTCGCGATCCGCGCTGGGGTGGTCCCTCGGCCCGGAGCCGAGCGATTCTCCTCGCCTTGGGGTTTCGCAGCCACAGGTCGTCGCCTGCCCCTCCCTTGGCCCCCTCGACCCTGCGGAACGGGCGCCGGAATCGTATCCGAGGCATTCCCCGCCAAACGGCGCCTGAGCAGGCCCTTAACTGGAAATCAACGCGCTACTCTGGCGCCGCGGACCGGTTGGGGAAACAGGAGGCGATCCGCCAAATCCGATCCAGGAGCAATTCAATGCGTAGACGTTTCACTTTGATCGCGAGCCTCGTCGCCCTCGTGGCGGCCGCGATCCCGGTTTCTTCGGCCCTTGCGGGAGAAACCGTCACGGGGCCCGACGGCAACACGCAGTCGATCGAAGCCTCGGTTTCGCCCAAGGCGCTCTACAAGAAGACGGCCTCGCCGGCGACCCTCAAGGTCGAGGTGAAAACCGGCACGACCGCCGTGAGCGGCGTGCCGAGCCCCGCTGTCCACGACGTCATCGACTTCGACCAGAACCTCTCGCTGTCGACCAAGGGGCTGCCGACCTGCAACGCGTCACAGCTGCAGAACACGACCACCGAAGCGGCGGAACGCGCCTGCGGCAAGGCCAAGATCGGCAGTGGCTCGGCCACCACCCTGCTGCCGACCCCCGGCAGCGTGTTCACCGAGCCGACCGTGGTCACGGCCTTCAACGGCGTCCCCCAGGGCGGCAAACCGGTGGTCCTCCTGCACGCCTACGGCGTCTCGCCGCTCCAGACCACGCTAGTCCTGATCGGCACCGTCTCCACCTACGGCAAGGAAGGCTACGGCCCGCGCCTCGACGTCACCGTGCCGTCGATCGCAGGCGGCGCCGGCGCGATCACCGACTTCAAGGTGACGATCAAGAAGACCTGGACCTACAAGGGCAAGAAGATGAGCTTCGTCAACGCCAAATGCCCGGCCTCGAAGAGGCTCAAGTACCGCGGCGCCTTCACCTTCAGCGACGGCACCACGATCAACGCGAGCAGCACCCAGAGCTGCACGCCGAAGGCCGAACCGAAGAAGAAGTAACGCCGCTCAGACGTTCAGCCGTGGCAGCGCCCGCGCGAGCGGGCGCGGCAGCCACCAGACGCGGTCGCCGAGCAGGAGCATCAGGGCCGGCAGGAGGACGATCCGCACCACGGTGGCGTCGAGCACGACCGCGACGGTGAGGCCGACCCCGAGTTGGCTCACCGTCGCGATCGACGCGCCGGCGAAGACGATGAAGACGGCCAGCATGATCACCGCGGCGCCGGTGATCACCCGCGCCGTCTTCTCGAGCCCGAAGCGGACCGCGGCCTCGTTGTCCGCACCAGCGTCGTAGCGTTCGCGCATCCGGCTCAGCAGGAACACCGCGTAGTCGATCGAGAGGCCGAAGACGACGGCGAAGATCATGCAGGCACCGACCGCGTCGACGTAGCTGTGACCGCCCAGCGGCCAGCTCTCGGGGACGTGGAAGAGCAGCGTCAGGACGCCGAAGGCGACGCCTACCGTCAGTAGGTTGAGGCCCACCGCGATCGCCGCCAGCGGCAGCGCCCGCAGCACCACCACGAGCACCAGGAAGGTGACCAGGGTGATCGTCGCGATGATCCAGGGGATCCGTTCGCGGGTCACGTGACTGTATTCGTTGAGCTGCGCGGCGCCGCCCGCCACCCCGGTCTCGAGGCTCGCGTTCTGGCCCAGTTCCGCCGCCGCGCTCGCCAGTTCCCGGTTCAGCCGCACCGACCCGGGCGAGTTGAATTCGTATTTCGAGATCACCAGCATCGAGGCCGCCTGCCCGCCCCGGTTCAGGTCGATCGTCGAGGCCGCTTTTTCGCGCGTGGCTGGCGGCGTCCCGTCGAGCGCCGAGAGCACGAAGTAACCGGAGTTGAACAGCCCCGGCGTCTGCTCCTGCACCTTGGTCGCCTGGCGCCGGATCTTCGACCTGCCTTCCAGCACCTTGACGCTCGCTTCCTGGAGCCCGCTTTCCAGCGGTTCGACCTTGGCGGGGGCGGCGGCGAGGTTCTGTTCGAGCGCTTCGGTGCCGCCGGTGAGGCGGTCGAGGCCGGCGACCAGCGAGGTCGCCCCGGCGCTCAGCCGTTCGATCCCCTTGCCGAGCGACCCGGCCGCGTTGGCGAGTTTGTTGGCGCCGTGGGAGAGGGTGTTCGCGCCCTTGTGCATCTTGTAGAGGGCTTCGATCAACTTGCCGGTGCCGCGGCCGACCCGGTGCAGTTCCGAGACGGTCGAATAGATGTATTGCGACACTTCCTTGTTGAGTTCGGCGTTTTTCCCGAGCCGTTCCTGGAGCCCTTCGAGTTCGGCCGGGAGGCCCGCGTAGCCCGACGCGTAGGGAGCGCCGTCGACCGGATTGACGCCGGTCACCGCCGCGAGCGCCGCCTGCACCGATTCGAGCGCGGCCGCCGCCGTCGGGTCGGTCGGGGCCGCTTCCTTCAGCTTCGCTTCCGCCGCCTGGAGCTTTTCGACCGTCACCTTGGTCGGGGCCATGAGGCGGGGCAGCGTTTCGTTCTCGTCGGCACGGAGCGCCCGGAGCTGCTCGCGTTGGAGCCTGCGCCCGTTGTAGTTGAGCGAGCTGGTGATCCCGTTGATCCCGCTGACCCGGATCTGGAGCGCGCCGACCGCCGCTTCCAGCAGCGCTTCGGTGAGTTTTTCGTTCCCTTTCGCCAACCTTTCCAGCGCACTGATCGCCCGCTGGCTCCCCCCCGCCGCGCGCCCCAGCCCGCGCGCGATCAGCGCCGCGCCTTCGGCCGCGTGGCCCGAGCCCTGCGCCAGCAGGCCGGCGCCGTCGCCGGCTTCGCCGAGGCCTTCGCGCAGGGCTCCCACCCCGCCCGCGGCGACGCTCAGTTCCTTGCCCAGGTGGCCGAGTTCCTTCACCGGGCCGAGGTTGCCGCGCGAGGCGAGCGCCGAGTTGCCGAATTCCTGCAGCGGCTTCACGTGCTTCGTCGCCGCCTGCGGTCCGACCACCGCTTTCACGCCTTCGAAGGCGGCGACCTCGTGCTGGAAGTGCGCGAGCGCCGCCATGCTGCCGGGGTCGGTGATCGGCCCTTCCGGGTTGGTGGCGACGACCTGGAAGGGGGCGTCCCAACCTGGGCCGATCGCGTGGTCGATCAGTTCCGCGTTCAGTCGGGCGGGCGAGTCCTTGGCGAGCTGTTCGGGGCTCGGCGGGCCGAGCTTCAGGCCGAGCGCGGGCCCGGCCAAGGCGAGGAGGATCGCGCCGATCACGAGCGCCGCGAGCAGCGGCCGGCGCAGCGCCCCGTTGACGAAGCGCATCACCGCCGAGCGGTCGGCGCTCGCCGCCGGGCCGATCCGCCAGCGGTTGACGTCGGCGCCGACCAGGGTGAGGATCGCCGGGCCGACCAGGGTGGCGACGGTGACGCTGAGAACGACGACCATCGCCACCGTCCCCGCCAACGACACCAGCAGCGACCCGGGCAGGATCAACAGCGAGACCAGCATCGAGAGCAGCAGCGTCGAGCCCGCGAAGGCGACCGTGCGCCCGGCGTGGCGCCGCGTCCGCCGCGCCGCCTCGAGCGGCTCGGCGCCGGTCTCGAGCTCCTCGCGGAACCGCGACACCATCAGCAGCGCGTAATCGACCCCGAGCGCCAGGCCGATCATCGTGCAGACCGTCAACGCGAACGCGTCGATCGAGAACCAGGAGGTGAAGAAATAGAGGATCCCGCGCGAGGCGAACACGGTGATCGCGCCGAAGCCGAGCGGGATCACCGCCGCGATCGGCGAGCGGAAGACGAGCAGCAGCACGATCAGCAGGATCGGCAGCGCGATCAGCTCGCCGTGCTCGGCGGCGTCGATCGATTCCTGCTGCAAGGCGCGCGAGAGCGTCGCGAACCCGGTCTGCGTCGCCCGTACCGGCGCCGACACCTTTTCTTCCAGGATTTCTTCCAGCCGCGGCACGGTCTCGTTGACCGCCGTTTTCGTGTCGACATGGAAGTCGGCAAGGATCAGCGCCTTCTCGGGAGTCGGCCGCAGGCCGTCGACCGAGCCCTTGTCCCAGGGCGAGAGGGTCGAGACGCCGGGCTCCTGGCGCAGCGCGCGGACCAGGCGCGGGCCCTCTTCTTCGAGCGCCGCGGCCGGCCCGCGCAGCAGGATCGCGAACGGCGCCGAGGGCCCGAAGTGTTCTTCCAGCATCGCGTTCGCTTCCGCCGAGGGGCTGCCGGGGATCTCCAGCGTGGTCGGGTCGAGCCGCGCGGTGACACCCGTCCCGATCGCCGCCAGCGCGGCGAGCACGATCGCCGCGAACAGCAGAACCTCGCGCGGGTGGCGCAGGAGCCAGGACGGCTCCCGGCCTGCGGCCGGACCGCGGGGCCGCTCGCTTCCCCTGCTACTGCTGCTTCCCACCCGTGGTAGTTTGGCGCTAAGGGGCTACGGGAGGAGCGAACCTGTGCGGAAGAATGTGTTAAGGACGATGGTCCTGACCGTCGTGGCGCTGCTCACGATGGGTGGGGTGGCGCTGGCGACGATCGTGCTGCGGCAGGGGCCGCTGGAAGTCGTGGCCGAAGGAGGCTTCACGCCGACGACCCTGCCCAAGCAGGGCACCGCGCCGATCACGCTGCACGGAGAAGGCCGGATCGGGACCACCGACGGCTCGTTGGCGCCGATCCTGAAGACGCTCACGGTCTGGTACGACAAACACGGCGCCGTGGTGACCAAAGGCCTCCCCTACTGCACCAAGGGCAAGCTCGCGGCGACCACCTCGGCGACCGCGCGCAAGGTCTGCGCCTCCTCGATCGTCGGCGAGGGGTCCGGCACCGCCCTGATCGCCTTCCCCGAACAGAGGCCGTTCAAGGCCAGCTCGCCGATCACGCTCTTCAACGCGGCGCCGCACAACGGCAACCCGACCGTGCTCGCCCACGCCTACCTCAGCGTGCCCGCGCCGACCACCTACATCGTGCCGGTGGAAATCCAGAAGGTGCACGCCGGGCCGTTCGGGTTCCGGACCGAAGCGAAGATCCCGGCGATCGCGGGCGGCTACGGGATCCCGCTCGAAGGCAAGCTGACGATCGGGAAACGCTGGACCTTCAAGGGCAAGAAGCTCAGCTACGCCAACGCCGGCTGCCCGAGCGGCAAGCTGCAGGCCAAAGTGGAAACGGAATTCAACGACGGCACCAAATTGAACGGGACGATCGTCAAACCGTGCAAGGGAGCCGGTTGAGGCGGCGCCGGGTGGCCGGCGGGGCGGTCGCGGTCGCCGCGGCGGCCCTCACCTGCGCCGCGGTCGCCGTCGCGGTCACGACCCAGATCGGCAACCTGAAGGTCAGCGCCACCGCCGAATTCCAGCCGCGCGCCTTCCCCGCCCACGGCACGCTTCCGGCCCACTTCAGCAGCATCGTCCGGATCAAGTCCCTGGACGGGGGCCAGCCGCCCGCGCTGCAGACGCTGATCTTCGAATTCGACAAGCACGGCAAGCTCAACTTCAAGGGCGTGCCGACCTGCACGGTGGCGAAGCTCGAAGGGACGACGCCGGCCGAAGCGCGCAAGCGCTGCGCCGGGGCGCTGCTCGGCACCGGGACCGGCAAGGCGAAGGTCGCGCTGCCCGGCAAGCCGCCGTTCACGATCAGCTCGCCGATCTCGATCTTCAACGCGCCGCCGGAAGGCGGCCGCCCGGCGCTGATCGCCCACGCTTACGAGACGGTCCCCTCGCCCCAGGCGCTGCTGGTCCCGTTCACGGTCGAAACCATCCACCACGGGCGCTACGGCTACCGCACCGAAATCCAGCTGCCGCCGATCGCCGGTGGCGCCGGAGCCGCGATCCTCGCCGAAGCCTCCTTCGGCCGCACCTACAAGCGCCACGGGCGCAAGGTCGGATACGTCGAAGCCGAATGCTCCGGCGGTCGCCTCCAGCTCCAGGGCGAACTGAGATTCGCCGAAGGCAGCCACCTGCAATCGCTCCTCACCTCGCCATGTCACACCGGCTGAGGACCTGCCTCCCCTTCTTCCTCTCGATCCTCGGGTGCGCGGTGCTGGCCGGCGGCGCCTTCGCCGCGGCGATGGTCGAAACGCGCGAAATCCGCCTGCGAGTCAACGCCTCCTTCCAGCCCCTCGACCTCCCCGCCCACAGCTTCGCACCGGTCCAGTTCGAGGGCTACCTCGAACTGGCCAAGCCAGGCGGCGGCCCGCCCCCGGCGCTGACCCAGATGGTCGTCGACTTCGACCGCGACGGCCGCCTCGACGTCGCCGGGCTGCCGACCTGCGCGCCCGAACAGATCGCCGCGGCGAGCGTCGAAGAAGCCCGCCGCCTCTGCAAGGGCGCGATCGTCGGTGCCGGCAAGCTCGAAGCGCTGGTCTCCCTCCCCTCCGGCCCGGTCCCGGCCATCTCCCCGCTCACCCTCTTCAACGGCCCGCGCCAGGAAGGCCATCCCACGGTGGTCGTCCACGCCCAGACGACCGTGCCGGCGACCCAGACCTACGCGATCGTCGTGCCGATCGAAAAGCGCCGCGGCGAATTCCGCTACCGCGCCACCATCAACTTCCCGCCGCTCGCCGGCGGCCTCGGCGCGATCACCCGCCTCCAGGTCAAGATCGGCCGCCGCTACACCGCCGGCGGCGTCCGCCGCAGCTACGTCGCCGCCCGCTGCAGCGACCACATCCTCCGCAGCCACGGCATCTTCACCTTCGCCAACGGTCTCGTCATCGAAGGCGTCGGTCTCGAAAAGTACTGCGCCCAGCGCTGATCCCCCGCGGACCGCCCCGAGCGCCAGCTTCCTATAATCCGCCGTTCGGGCCGTTAGCTCAGTTGGTAGAGCAGGAGACTCTTAATCTCAAGGTCGAAGGTTCGAGCCCTTCACGGCCCACTCGTCCTCCTTTCAGATCCGGTTCGTGTCCCTATAATGTCCCAGGCACCGGGCATTTGTGAGGCGAAAGGAGGCAGGTGCGGTGACGGCGACTCTCACCCCGGAGGAACGTCTAGGACACGCCGACGAGGAACTGCTTGACCTGAAGAACGGGTTCGTCGAGGCGATCGCGGAGCTTCACGAGCACCCCGAGATCGACAACTCTTTCGCCGAGCGACTGACGGCCATCGGGGATCGTCTGTCGGCGCTTCGCGAAGGGCTGCGCCTCGAGGATGATCTGGACAAGGCCCAGGTCATTGAGTTCCACGAAGCCCTATGGGAGATCAACCGACTCCTGACGGCGAGGGACACCTCCTACGATCTCGACGTCATCGACCACCTGCTGGTCGCGATCGAGCGCGTGCGGCACGTCATCCGCGATGCGCTCGACGAGCATGTCGTCGGCCTCCCGGGAGATGCGGGCCTGGTCATCCAGGAGCTGAAGGGATGGCTCCCCAACACCTCCAACGAGATCATCGCCGGCCTCGTCGGCGTCAACCGAAAGACGCTGACCCGCTGGGGGAAGGTGAGTCGACCTGCCCCACGGCAGCTTCAGCTTGTCGCCCACCTCGTCGCGATCCTCAGGCACAACTGGACCGAGGAAGGCGTCATCGCCTGGTTCGAACGACCGCGGCGCGGGCTCGGCGGTCGGAAACCGATCGCCCTGCTCGGCGACCCCGGAGCCGAAGACAGCCTTCTGTCGGAGGCGAGAGCCGGGCGATCCCAGGATGGCTGAGAGGCCCCTCCCGCCGCACGTCTCGCTCGAAGCTCGCGCGTACCGGGCGACGAGCTACGACGTGCCGCTGAGGGTTGCCTCCAATCGACGGCCCGGACGCTGGAATCTGCCGAGGTCTGGCGTGACCCAATATCTCTGCCTCGACTCCGAAGGCCCGTTTGCGGAGAAGCTCCGTCACGAGGATCTCAAGACCGAGGGAGAGGTCGCGACGTATACGGCCACCCTTTGGGAGCTGCAGGTGAACGAGGGTTTCGTCGTCGACTACAGCACCTTCCAGAAAGCCGAAGACGCGGGCTTTCCGCCCGAGGCACTCGTCGACGACGACCACGAACGCTGCCAATTGGAGGCCCAGCGCCTCCTGAGCCTCGGGGCCGGGGGGATCCTCAGCCCCTCGGCGGCGCTTCCCGGCAGCGTCAACCTGACCCTCTTCGGGCCTCGCGTGGAAGTGAGATGGGACGCGAAGACGGGAGTCGCCTCCGCGGTCCCCTCACAACGTCTCGCCGAAGGCCGGCCGCCGGCCGGCCTGGTGGGGCGCGTTCGGTACTTCGGGGCGGCGCACCAAGGGCTGGAGGAGCACCTCGCGCAGCGGTCGGAAGTCCGCCGCCGCTAGAAGACCGCCCCCTCCGAGCGGCTCAGCCCCCGCCGAGGCTCGTGCCGCCGAGGCCTTGGATCGGGTTTTCCAGGGATTCCTTGCCGGAGGACTGGCTGTTCGAGGCCTTTTCGATCTTCAGGCGCTTGGCGAATTCTTTGGCGTTTTTTTCGACTTCTTCGAATTTGTTTTCGAGCGATTCGCGTTCGAACTTGGTGTTGGCGTACTTGGTCGCTTTTTCGAGCGCTTCTTTGGCGGCTTTGTAGTTCTGGGTGAAGACGGTGTAGATGGCGAGGGTGCTGTAGCTGTTCAGGCTCGGCCGCTTTTCGGCGACGATCTTCTGCGCTTCGCTCGCGGCCTTCACGTTTTCCAGCGCTTCCTGGCCGCTCGAGGCGAGCTGGGCCAACTGGAACAGGGCCGGGGCCGCCTGCAGCGCCAGGCCCTCGCTCGGTTCCTTGGCGGCTTCCAGGTACTTCGACCAGTCTTCGCTCGCCAGGGCCAGCTGGTGCTTGACTTCTTCGGTGCCGCTCTGCGATGCCCCGGCCCCGTTGGTGATCATCGAGTTGGCGGCGTTGATGCGCGCCCGCGTCAGGTTCGCCAGCAGGTTTTCGTCACCGGGCGTTTTCGCCAGCTTCGCTTCGATGTTCGTCGCCTGCTTTTCGAAGCTGGCGGCGGCGCTTTCGAAGCTGGAGCTGGCCCCGAAGATCGAGTTGATGTTGATCGCCCCGGTGACCAGGAAGAGGCTGCCCGCCATCAGGATCGCCAGCAGGGCGTAGACGACTTTGACCACGTGCCGTCTGCGGCCGCGGATGTCGAAGACCATTCGGTGCTCGTTGCTTCCCTGCGCCATCGCCCCTTCTCACTCCTGCGTGGTCGGCTCCGCCGATCCCGCCCCTTCGCGCGGGCGGCCGAACCACCGAGCAAGCAAGATACTCAACTCGAACAGAACCAGTAGCGGGATCATCTCGATCAGCATCGAGATCGGGTCGACGCCCGGGAGCGCCGCGGCGATGATCGCGATGATCAGGTAGGCGTAGCGGCGGTTCTGGGTGATCTGCTCGACCCGCACGATCCCCAGGCGCGTCACCGCCAGGATCGCCATCGGCAGCTGGAACACCAGCCCGCAGGCGAGCATCGTCATCGAGAAGAACGAGTAGTAGTCGCCCGCCCGGACCTGGACGTTGAACTGCGAGTTGTTGAAGCCGAGCAGGAAGCTCAGCGCGGCGGGCAGGACCGCGAAGTAGCCGAAGGCGATCCCGGCGACGAAGAGGAACGGGAAGAGCAGCAGGATCGGCAGCACCACCTTTTTCTCGGCCGGGCTGAAGGCGGGGAGCAGGTAGGCGTAGAGCTCCCAGAGGATGAACGGCGCCGCCAGGATCAGCGCCCCGTAGGCCGACACCGTCAGCGTCGTCGTGAACGGCTCGGTGACCGAGAAGGTGGTGAGCTTCTTGTGGCCTTCGGGCAGCGGATGCTGGGCGATTTCCAGCAGCAGGTGGTTCTGCCAGAAGCAGAGGGCGAGAGCGACGCCGAAGACGACCAGGCAGACGACCAGCCGGTGGCGCAGCTCGTCGAGGTGCTCGACGAGGGTGAGGCGGTCCTCGTGGGAGACCGCCCGGACGCGGCGCGGCATCCCTCCTACCTCAGTTGTTTTTGTCGGGGGCGGCCTCTTCGACCGGCGCGGCCGGGCGCTGCTGCTCGACCGGGGTGGTGGTCGTCTGCGACGCGGCTATCGCTTTCACGTCGGCATCGTTTCCGTCGTCCTTGTTCTCACCGGTGACCGACTCTTTGAACTCGCGGATCCCTTTGCCGAGGCTGTTGCCGAGCTCCGGCAGCCGTTTGGGTCCGAACACGATCAGGGCGATGATCAGGACGATGATGATCTCGAGGGGGCCGATATTTCCAAGCATCTCCTGGATGGTAACGCGGCTTTGCCGTCGGTGATGCGGTTATTTGGCGGAATCAGCTGTACCGCTGGACGACTCCGTCGGCAACCAGCTCCAGCAGACGGCGTTGTTCGGCGTCGAACCCGGTCCGCGCGAGGCAGCGCTTGCCGTCGGCGACCAGCTCGAGCGCCCGCGCCCGCACCGTCTCCAGGGCGCCGGTCGCGACGATCCGGTCGCAGACCGCCTCCGCCTCCGCCGCGTCGAGCCGCCGCAGGTCGAGCCGCCGCAGGTCTGCGTCGCGCTCGGCGGCCACGATCAGCGGCAGGGTCACGGTGCCGTCGAGCAGGTCAGTGCCGCGCGCCTTGCCCGTCCGCTCCGGCGGGCCGCTGACGTCGAGCACGTCGTCAAGGAGCTGGAAGGCGAGCCCGACCTCGGCGCCGAAGCGGCGCAACTCGGGGTCCTCGTCGCCGAGCGCGACGGCGCACTCGAAGAGCGCCGCGGTCTTCAGCCGGCAGCGGTCGAGGTAGCGCCGCTCGGTGATCGCGAGGTCGAAGGCGTCCTGGCGCTGGGCGAGCTCGCCGCGGGCGAGCGCCACCGCCGCGTCGGCGAGCAACAGCACCGAGCGCCCGTCGCCGGCCTCGCTCAGCAGCGCGAAGGCGCGCGAGAACAGCAGGTCCCCGGTGGCCAGCGCCCGCCCCCTGCCCGACGTCGCCGCGACGGTCGGCAGCCCGCGGCGCAGCGGCGCCTCGTCGAGCACGTCATCGTGGACCAGCGTCGCCATGTGGACGAGCTCGATCGCGGTCGCCGCGCGGACCGCCTCCGCCCCCCGGGATTCACCCGCGCAGAGCAGGACGAGCATCGGCCGCAGCCGCTTGCCGCCGGCCGCGAGGGTCGCCCCCGCGTCCTCGCCGAGCGGACCGCCCCAGCCCGCGATCGCCGCCCGCAGCCGGTCCTCGACCTCCCCGAGCCGCATCGGCAGCCACCGCTGGGAGGCATCGAGGACCGCCGTCACCGGCGGCGGCACCGCGGAGCCCGGAGGCATCAGGCGCCTTTGGCGCCGCTGTGGATCGCGATGATGCCGCCGGCCAGCACCGTGTAGCGGACCCCGCGGAAGCCGGCCCGGTCCATCTTCTCGGCGAGGCCGTGCGGGGAGGGGAAGCTGCGGACGGACTCGGGCAGGTAGCTGTAGGCCTCGGGCTCGTCGGAGAAGGCGCCGAGCAGCGGCACGATGCGGTCGAACCAGAGCGAGAAGAAGAAGGAGAGCGGCGGGCGCGTGGGCTGGGTGATCTCAAGGATGACGAGCCGCCCGCCGGGCTTCAGCACCCGGGCCATCTCGCGCAGGCCGCGGTCGAGGTCGGCGAGGTTGCGGACGCCGAAGCCGACCGTGACCGCGTCGAAGCGCTCGCCGTCGTAGGGGAGTTCCAGCGCGTCGGCCCACTCGAAGCGGACCCCCTCGGTGCCCCGCGCGGCGGCCTTCTCGCGCGCCAGGTCGAGCATCGGCTCGGAGAAGTCGCAGCCGACCACGCGCCCGCCCGGCGCGACCCGGCGGGCCAGCTCGAAGGCGAGGTCCCCGGTCCCGCAGCAGACGTCGAGCGCCGACTCGCCCGGTCCCAGCGCCGCCCGGTCCGCGGCCCGCTCCCGCCAGCGGTGGTGAAGGCCCGCGGTCATCACCCCGTTCAACGTGTCGTAGCGACCGGCGACCCGGTCGAACATGCGGTTGACCTGCCCGGCGAAGTCGGGCGAGGAGCGGTTGTCGTTGATCGTGTCCAAGGAGGGAGCCGAGCGTAGCGGAGCCAGGTCCGCAGAGCGGTGGTCCCGGGCAGGGGGTTCGGCTCAACCCTTCGCGCGGATCGCCTGGAAGCTGGCGCCCGGGGGTCTTCGAGCTCAGGGTACAAGCCGCCTCACCCCCTGCCCGGGACCACCGCCAAGTTCGGGGAGGCATCGGAGCCAGACTTGACCGGCGATCAGGATGGGTAGAGCTGCGGAGGCCTTCCGCGACCCTCTCGTCCCTTGCAGCTTGTCGCTCAGGACACCTGGCGCCCCTACTCAGAGCCTCCCATGAGGGGATCCCGACAGGGGTCGCAGCGGCTTGTACCCCGGAGCTTGAAAATTCCGGGCGCCAGCTTCCAGGCGATCCGCGCGCAGGGGTTGAGCGAGACCCCTGTCGGGATCCCCTCCCCGCAAGCCCTCAGTGCAACGACGACAGGAAGTCCGCGAGCTCGTTGAGCTTTTCCTTCGGCAGTTCGCGGAAGGAAGGCATGATGCTGGGCCCGATTTCGATCGAGCGGAGGATCGCCGCGCGCGGGATGCGGGCGCCGATGTGGGTCAGTTCGGGGCCCGGGCCGTTGTTGCCGTTCTCGCCCAGTTTGTGGCAGGCGAGGCAGCCAGATCCGGCCACGACCTCGGAGCCCGCCTTGTATTGGGGCGCGACCTTCATGTCGATCTCGGTCGGCGAGCCCGCGACGGCGCCCGCGTAGGTGAGGTATCCCATCGCGAGGATCGTCAGGATCCCGGCGGTGGTCGCCAGCGGGCGGCGCTCCGGGCGGCGCTCCGGCCCGCGGTCGTAGAACGGCAGCAGGAGCAGCAGGACCATGCAGATGGTCGGGATGCCGATCGTCGCCAGCGGCACGAGCTCCGGCGGTTTGATCACGCGCAGGACCTCGAAGAGGAAGAAGAAGTACCACTCCGGCCGGGGCACGTAGGTGGTCGTGGTCGGGTCGGCCTTCGGCCCCTGCTCGGCGCCGAGCAGGATCGACATCGCGATGATCACGCCGACCACGATCAGCGCCATCACCGAGTCCTTCATCACCGCGTAGGGGAAGAACGGCTTCCCCTTCTTCTTCAGGAGCTCGTATTCCTCGAGGTAGGCCTGCTTCTCGCTCGGCTTCATCAGGCGGTCGCCGTCCCATCTCCGCCGTGGCCGTCGATCTGCACGCCGGCGATCGTGCCGGTGCCGTTCGGGTGGTAGCCGTTGCCCGCGACCCCGGCGTCGAGCAACGTGGTCGGCTCGGCGATCCGCGGTTTGTCGGCCTTGGTCCAGGGCGGCGCGGTCGTCCCCAGTTTCACCACCAGGTAGAGGTGGGCGCCGATCAGGGCGATGATCGCCCCCGGCACGAGCAGCATGTGGATCGCGTAGAAGCGCGACAGCGTCGTCGCCCCGACCTCGGGCCCGGCGCGCAGGAAGTCACTCAGGTAGGGGCCGACGATCGGGCCGGTGCCGTTGATGTTGATGCCGACGATCGAGGCCCAGTAGGAGCGCTGGTCGAACGGCAGCAGGTAGCCGGTGAAGGCCATCGTCATCGTCAGGATCAGCAGCACCACGCCGATCACCCAGTTGAGCTCGCGCGGGTACTTGTAGGCGCCGAAGAAGAAGGTCCGGCCCATGTGGAGGAAGATCAGGATCACCATCACGCTGGCGCCCCACTTGTGCATCCCGTGCACGAACTGGCCGAGGAAGACGTCGTTGTTGATGTGGGCGATCGAGCTGTAGGCCTGGGTGGTCGAGGGCGTGTAGAACATCGCCAGGAACACCCCGGTGACCGCCTGCACGATGAAGGCGAAGAGGGTGGCGGAGCCGAGCGTGTAGAACCAGTTGGTCCCTTTCGGCACCTTGCGGAAGAGCATCCCGGTCAGGAAGCCGCTCGCCGCCATCCGCTGGTCGATCCAGGCGACCGACTCCATCGGCGCTTCCAACGCCTTCTCGCCGAAGCGACCGAGGTCGGTCGGGCGTTCCGGCGGCGACGTCTTCAGATCCTGCGGGGCAGGGGTCTTGGGCACGCCGGCTTCGCCGGGCTTCGGCGTCTTGCGCAACGGCGCGGGAACGAGTAGGTCGGCGAGCTTCGGCATCTATCAGGGGGGCGGGAAGGTCGAGGGCCGCGGCGGGTAGAGGTATTCCCAGACGCCGCCGGTGAACTCTCCGGGGTCGCGGGCGCGGACCGGTTCCAGCTGCGAGGTGACGCTGTAGCGGGGGCCGACTTCGACCACGCCCTGGGTGACGCGCGTCTGGAAGCGGTCGAGCGGGCGCACCGGCGGGCCGCCGATCCGCTTGCCCTGGAAGTCGTAGACGCCGCCGTGGCACGGGCAGATGAAGTTGCCGGCCGCCTGGACGAAGCGCACCGGGCAGCCGAGGTGGGCGCAACGGTTGGAGACGGCGACGAACTGGTTCGGTTCTTCGCCCAGTTCCTTGGAGCTCTTGCGCACGTAGGCGAGCTGCTTGCCGACGTCGCCGATCCCCGGCGTTTCGGTGAAGACGACCTGGCGGTACGTGTCTTCGGTGAAGTCGCCGGTCTTGCCGATTTTCTCCCAGCGCTCCTTGCCACGGTGGAAGATCGGGGCCACGGCGAAGCCGACGGCGGGCAGGATGATCGCCAGCCCGGCGACGCCGCCGATCGCCTGGGACGCGATCGTGAAGACCTTGCGACGGGTCATCGACTCGCCCTCGAAATACCCGGGGGGAGGCGGTTCAGCCCTTACCTGCTCGGGAGCCCGGTAAGGCTCGTTGATCTTGTCCGCGTCGTCTGCCACGTTCGGTTGCCGCTCGGTCGCGCAGTCTATTCAAAAGGGGGAGGCCAGGATGCCGCGGTCCGGACGACTTGTGAGGTTTCCGACGACCTGGCCGGCTGTGCTGCTCTGCGCCCTTTGCCCGGCGGCGTTGCTGCCCGGCGGCGCCGGCGGCGAGACGGTGCGCCACGGCGGCCTGCAGGTGTCCTTCGGCGGCTCGGTCGCGCCACAGCTGCTGCCGCGGACCGGCACGACGCCGGTCTCGGTGGCGATCCGCGGCGGCGTGCGCACGGTCACCGGCGCGGTGCCACCCTCCCTGCGCCGGATCGCGATCGAAGTCAACCGCATCGGCGTGCTCGAACGAAGCGGCCTGCCCACCTGCCCCCTGAACCGGCTGCGCGCGTCCTCCACCGCGGGGGCGCTGGCGGCCTGCCACGGCGCGCTGGTCGGCGAAGGCCGCGTGGCCGGCGTGATCGTCCTGCCCGAACAGGAACCGACCCCCTTCGGCGGCCGCGTGGTCGCCTTCAACGGCAGGCTGCCGGGCGGGCGCGGCGCGATCTTCGCCCACCTCTACGCCAACCGCCCGGCGCCGCTGACCTTCGTCCTCGCCTTCACGCTCGGGCCCGGCCGCGGCATCTACGGCACCCGCCTCGTCGCCACCGTCCCACCGAAGACCCGGCGCACCGCCCACATCACCTCCTTCGCCCTGCGCCTCCATCGCCTCTACACCGCCGCGGGCGAACGCCGCAGCTACCTGAGCGCCGCCTGCCCGGCCCCGGCAGGCTTCCCCGGCGCCACCTTCCCCCTGGTGCGCGCCGCCTACGGGTTCGTCGGCGCGCAGACGATCTCCGAAACCCTGGTCCGCACCTGCCGCGCCGAAAACTGAGCGGAGTGCCCTGAGGGCCTATTGGTTCAAGATTTCCGTCCGACGGTCGGGAGGAAGATCACGGCCGTCGGACGGCGGCGCTGGGCGTCGGTGGCCGACGCCCAGCCGATGCCCCACCGTCTCCTCCATCGCTCGTCACTCCCCCTCGGGCTCCTGGTGATCCTGGCGCTGCTGGTCATCTCGGCGACGGCGGTGGCGCAGCCGTCGAAACAGAGCGGCGGCTCCGAACACGTCCAGCCGCCGGTGGAAACGAGCGCGGGCGGCCTCGAACAGCTGCCCGGCCGGCTCGGCTGCCTCGCGCAGGGCAGGACCGCGGTGAAGCTGTGCGGCCGGGCGCGGGCGCTGAAGGATCCGGGCGTGGGCTTCGGCTCGCGGGCGATCGCGATCAGCCCCGACGGCCGCAACGTCTACGTCGCCTCCTCGAAAAGCGACGCGATCGCGATCTTCGACCGCAACCGCCAGACCGGCGCGCTGACCCAGCCGCGGGGCAGGGGCGGCTGCGCCGCGGCCAAGGGCGCCGAAGGGTGCGCCCTGGCGGTCGGACTGATCGGCCCCAACTCGGTCGCCGTCAGCCCGGACGGGCGGAACGTCTACGCGACCTCGCGCGGTGGCTCCTCGCTCGTCACCTTCGCCCGCAACCCCCTCACCGGCGCGCTCCGCCAGCTGCCGCCGGCCGCCGCGGGCTGCATCTCCGGCCTCCCCTTCCCCGGATGCACGCCCGCCCGGGCGCTGAAGGACCCCGACGTGGTGGTCATCTCTGCCGACGGGAAGAACGTCTACGTCGGCGCCTTCGCGGGCAGCTCGGTCGCCTCGTTCTCGCGGGCCGCGAAAGGCGGCGCGCTGACCCAGTTGCCAGGGAGCGCCGGCTGCGTCGCCGAAGGCGGGGCCGAAGGGTGCGCCCCCGGGATCGAGATCGGCGCGATCGAGGGGATGGCGATCAGCGAAGGTGGCGGGGCGCTCTACACCGCCGCGGTCGCGTCGAGCGCCGTCGGCATCTTCGCCCGCGACCGCTCAACCGGCGCGCTCTCCCAGGCCGGCGGCGGCATCGGCTGCATCACGAACGCGCCGGTGAGCGGCTGCGCCCTCGGCTACGAGTTCGAAGGCGTGAACGCGCTGGCGGTCTCGCCTCAGGGCGGCGACGTCTACGCGACCTCGCTGTTCAGCAACAGCCTGACGACCTTCAACCCGCTCCTGGGGAGCATCGGGATCAGCCAGCCGCCCGGGCCCGAACAGCAGGTCCAGAAGGAAGGTGGGAAAGGGAAGGAAACGGTGCCGGCGCCCGCGGGCACCCCCAGCCCCGATGGCTGCACCGTGTACCTGCGCTCGGCCGGCTGCGCGTTCGGCGTCGCGATCCAGGCGCCGGAGGGCCTCGCCCTCTCCCCGGACGGGACCAGCCTCTACGTCACCGCGTTCCAGACCGGGGCGATCGACGTCTTCGACCGCAACCTCGAATCGGGCTTCGTCGCCCAGAAGCCCGGCCCGCGCGGCTGCGTCGCGCCGCGGAAGGTCCACGGCTGCACCTTGGGCCGGGCCCTCGCCGGGGCCGGCTCGATCGTCGTCAGCCCCGACGGCCGCAACGTCTACTCGACTGCCTCGCTGAGCAACGCGGTCGACGTCTTCAGGAGGATCGAATGAGCAACGAGGAGCGCCGCCAGGGCGGCCTGACCCGTAAACAGCTGCTCGGCACCGGAGCGGGGGCCGCGGCGGCGGCGATGCTCGCGCCTGGGCTCGGGCTCGACAGGGCGATGGCGGCGGGCAAGGGCGACGCCAAAGGGCTCGGGGGCAAGAACGTGATCCTCTTCCTCACCGACCAGGAGCGGGAGATCCAGTACTTCCCGCCCAACTGGATGCGGGAGAACCTGCCCGGCCTGCGCCGACTGAAGCGCCACGGGCTGAGCTTCGAATCGGCCTGCACCGCGGCCTGCATGTGCTCGCCCTCGCGCTCCAGCCTGATGACCGGGTACTTCCCCGCCCAGCACGGCGTCAAATACACGCTCGAGTCGGACATGGAAGCACGGAAATACCCGCAGGTCGAACTACCGACGACGCTGCCGAACCTCGGCACGGTGATGCGGGCGGCCGGCTACCACGCCGTCTACAAGGGCAAGTGGCACTGCTCGAAACCGGCGAACGAAACGCTCGGCGCCCAACCCTCAGACCTCGAAAAGTACGGCTTCGACCGATGGGATCCGCCCGACGGGGGCGCCAACCAGAGCGTGTCCGAGGCAGGCGGCGGGATCACCAACAACGACGGCCGCTTCATGGAATCCGAAGGGGAAGCGCAGAATGCGGCCGAGGGCGCGATCCAGTACCTCGACTCCTTCGCCGCGGAACAGGCGCCGTTCTTCCTCGTCATCTCCCTGGTCAACCCGCACGACGTGCTCTTCTACCCGAGCCGGACCTTCGAGGAATCGGGTTACGACGACTCCTGGCTGGCGGGTGACATCGAGCTGCCGCCGACCTTCGACGAAAGCCTCAGCACGAAGCCGACCGTGCAGGAGCAGTTCCTGCGCGTCATGAGCCTCACCGGGGAACCGAAGAGCGAAGCCGAAAAACGCGCCTACCTGAACTTCTACGGCAACCTGATGCGGTCCTCGGACAACTACGTGGTCGAAGTCCTCGACAAGCTCGAATCGCTCGGGATGCTCGACGACACGCTGATCATCCGCACCTCCGACCACGGCGAGATGGGGCTCTCCCACGGTGGCCTGCGGCAGAAGAACTTCAACTTCTACGAGGAGACCCTCAAGGTCCCGCTCGTCTACTCGAACCCGAAGATGTTCCCGCGGCCGGTCACCTCCGACGCGCTCGTCTCCCACGTCGACCTCCTCCCCACTCTGGCGACCCTCGCCGGAGCGCCCGCGTCGGCGCGCAGCGACTGGCAGGGCGTCGACTACTCCGACATCGTCCTCCACCCCGAGCGCGGCTCGGCCCCCCAGGACTACGTCGCCTTCACCTACGACGACTTCCAGTCCGGCCAGGCCACCGGCCCCTACCCCAAACAGCCGAACCACCTGACCAGCATCCGCGAGAAGCGCTGGAAGCTCGCCAAATACTCCGACATCGACGTCCGGGTCCGCGACGGCAAGCCGGTCGAAAAACGCGGCCCCAAACCTCCCCAGTGGGAGATGTACGACCTCAAGACCGACCCCTACGAGGAAATCAACCTCGCCTTCGAGGGCTACGAACGAACCGCCGCTCAGGAGCGCGAATTCCTCCGCCTCAAGAAGAAGCTGGCGAAGGTCGAAAAGACCCGCCTCCGCCCGCTCGCAAAGTCCCCCGGTTAGCGGCAACCCGGGCGCCCGCCCGGGGTCTCAGGGGGGAGAGAACCCCGCCCTGCACGGCTTTTCCACCGCATGGCGTGGAAAAGTCGCTCAGTTCGGGACGCGGAAGCCTGGGCCCTGGTCCGCAGGCAAAACGGGGTGGTGGCACGGCGACAGCTCCTGGCCGTCGGGTTCACGCGGCGCGAGGTCGAACAGCGCCTCCACAACGGTCGCCTGCACCAGGTTGCGGCGGGCGTCTATGCGGTGGGGCGCCCGGAGCTGACGCCGCACGGGCGGTGGATGGCGGCCGTGCTCGCGTGTGGGGACGGGGCGGCGCTCAGCCACTGGAGCGCGGCGGAGCAGGCTCGAGCAGCCCGGGATCAACGTCCGCGCCAGGCCCTCGTTGCCGGAGGCAAGCATCGTCAGGAGGTTCGGCATCCCGGTCACCCATCCGGTGCAGACGCTGATCGACCTGGCGACCGAGGTCCCGCTGCTTCGGTTGGAGCGGTCCGTGAACGAGGCCGACAAGCGGGATCTCGTGGACCCGGAAACTCTTCGAAGGGCACTCGACTACTACAAGGGCATGCCGGGTGTGAAGACTCTCGGCAGGATGCTCGACCGGCACACCTTCCGGCTCTCCGACTCAGACCTCGAGGTTCTCTTCCGTCCACTCGCCATCGCCGCCGACCTCCCCGTGCCCCTGACCAAACACTGGGTCCTCGGATACGAAGTGGACTTCTGGTTCCCCGAACAGTCCCTGGTCGTCGAGACCGACGGCCTCCGGTACCACCGCACCGCCTCCCAACAGGCCCGCATGGCCCGCCGCGACCAGACGCACAGCTCCTCGGGCCTCAGGGTTCTCCGCTTCACCCACTGGCAGATCGCCCACGCACCGGACGAGGTGACGGGGGTCCTCCGGCGGATCCGGCCGTACCTGGACGGCTGAGTCCCTAGCTCCCGCCGACCTGCCGCGCCGCGTCCGCCCAGAGTGGCTCGACCTCTCGGGCCCGGCCCTCCGCGTGCAGCTGCGCGCACCTCGAGATCAGCTCCGAGAGCACCGCCACTGCCTCCGTGTCCCCCAGTGCCGCGAGCCGGTCGAGCCCCAACGCGTAGAGGTAGTCCCCCGCCAGCAGCCCGAGGTCCGCGTCGTGCCCGGCCAGCAGTCGAGAATCGCCGTAGTGGAGCAGGTACCCCTCGCGGACCGCCTCGACGACCAGGGCATACTCGCCCGGCGCCGCGGCGGCGCGCGGGCCGGACGCCGCGAGCGCGCCGAGCTCCGCCTCGGGGATCGGTCCTGCCGGGTCCACCACGTGCGCGGCGATCGGCGTGTCCTCGCCGCGCAGCTGGTCGGCCAGCGCGCGCAGGGCGCTCACCCCAGCACCTCGTCGAGCGCCTCGGCCGCCGCCTCCAGCGTCCGGTCGACGCTCGCCTCGTTGTGGGCGAGGGAGACGAACCACGCCTCGAACTGGGCCGGCGGCGGGTACACGCCGCGGTCCAGCAGCGCCCGGCAGAAGTGCGCGTGGGCCTCGGTGTCGCAGGCGGTCGCGTCCTCGAAGTTCCGCACCGGCCGCTCGCTGAAGAAGAGCGTCACCAGCCCCGGCGCCCGCGACACGTACAGCGGCCGGTCGGCCGCCAGCGCCTCGAACCCGTCGGCGAGCCGGTCGGTCAGCGCTCCCAGCCGCGGGTACGCCGCGGCGTCCAGCCCGTCGAGCGTCGCCAGCCCGGCCGCCGCCGCGAGCGGGTTCCCCGACAGCGTCCCGGCCTGGTAGACGTCACCGGCCGGGGCGATCCGTTCCATCGCCTCGCGCGGCCCCGCGAACGCCGCCGCGGGCAGGCCGCCGCCGATGATCTTGCCCATCACGGTCAGGTCCGGTTCGACCCCGAACAGCTCCTGGGCGCCGCCGCGCGCCACCCGGAAGCCGGTGATCACCTCGTCGAAGATCAGCTGCGCACCCGCCGCCCGGGTCGACTCGCGGAGGAACTCGAGGAAGCCGTCCGCGGGCGGGACGACGCCCATGTTCGCGGCGATCGGCTCCGCCAGCAGGGCCGCGACCTCGTGCTCGGCGAGCGCCGCCTCGACCGCGGCGCGGTCGTTCCACGGCACGACGACGGTCAGCGCCGCCATCGCCGGGGGCACGCCGGGGCTGCCCGGCACCGAGAGAGTCGCCATCCCCGAGCCGCCCTCCGCCAGCAGCCCGTCGGAGTGCCCGTGGTAGGCGCCGGCGAACTTGACCACGACCTCGCGGCCGGTGATCGCCCGCGCCAGCCGCACCGCGCTCATCGCCGCCTCGGTCCCGGAGCTGGTCATCCGCACCATCTCCACGGCGGGGAAGCGGCGCGCCACCTCCTCGGCCAGCTGCACCTCGATCGCCGTCGCGGCACCGTAGCTCGTCCCCCGCTTGGCCGCCTCGATCACCGCGGAGATCACCGCCGGGTCGGCGTGGCCGAGGATCAGCGGCCCCCAGGAGCAGACCCAGTCGATGTACCGGTTGCCCTCGACGTCGACCAGCTCGGCGCCTTCGCCGCGCTCGATGAAGATCGGGTCGCGACCGATCTGGCGCATCGCCCGGACCGGCGAGTTCACCCCGCCCGGCAGCACCGCCCGGGCGCGGTCGTAGACGGTCAGGAGTGCGCCGCCTCCCACTCGGCGTAATCCGGGGTGAAGTAGTGGAGGCGGACCTTCTTGTACTCGGTCGAGGAGTAGAGAGTGGCGCGGTCGTCGGGGCCGAGGTCGCACTTCTCGGCGATCGAGTCGAGCACCGCGTCGCACTCCTCCTTGGAGCGGCCATGGGCCATCGTGAAGACGCTGTAGGGCCAGTCCTCGTAGGTCGGCCGCTGGTAGCAGTGGCTGATCCCCCGGGTCGCCGCCATCCGGCCGCCGACCTCGAGGATCTGGTCCTCGGGGACCTTCCAGACCCCCATCCCGTTGGCCGAGAAGCCGGCGCGCCGGTGGTAGAGGATCGCCGCCACGCGGCGCAGGATCTTGCGGTCGACCATCCCGCCAAGGTGGGCGAGCAGGTCCTCGGTCGACATCCCGATCGCCGCCGCCGCCTCGTCGTACGGGCGCCGGGTCGCGGTCATCGGGCCCTGCAGGGCCTTGATGATCGCGATGTCGCGCTCGTCGTAGGGCTGCGCCTCGAGCTCGCGCGGCGGCGCGGCCTCGACCGCGGCGGCGAGCGCGTCGGTGCCCTTCTCCATCTCCAGGTTCATGTTGATCTTGAACAGGGTGAGGGTCGGCAGTTCGCGCATCGAGGTGGCGCCGGTCTCCTCCATCAGCGCCTCGATCGTCCCCTTCAGGCCGAGCTTCGAGTCCGGCGGCGTGGCGATCGTGAACCAGAGGTTGAAGTCGTGGGTGCGCAGGTAGTTGTGGGAGACGCCGGGGTGGGCGTTGACGATCCGGGCCGCCCGCTGCGGGTTCTCGGAGTCGACTTTGGCGGCGACCAGCATCGAGTCGTAGCCGAGCGCGCGGGTGTCGAAGATCGGCGTGATCTCGCGGATGATGCGGCCGTCGAGCAGGCGCTGGGTGCGGCCGAGCACGTCGTCCAGGTCCAGATCCGCCTCGCCCGCGACCAGCGCGAACGGTTCCGGGTCGAGCGGGAAGCTCGACTGCAGCAGGTTCATCAGCCGCTTGTCGGTCTCGTCCAGCGGGATCGCCGAGCCCCCCTTGCGCGAGCGCGCCTTCGACTGAGGTGCTTTTGCTGACGTCTTCACTGAAGCCACTCGGCGGCCTCCTTCGCGTAGTAGGTGATGATCGCGTCGGCGCCGGCGCGGCGGATGCCGGTCAGCGTCTCGAGGACGGCCGCCCGCTCGTCCAGCCAACCCTTCTCGGCGGCGGCCTTGAGCGACGAGTACTCGCCCCCGACATGGTAGGCGGCGACGGGCGCCCCGGTCGCGTCTTTGACCCGGCGCACGATGTCGAGGTACGGCGTGGCGGGCTTCACGATCAGCATGTCGGCGCCCTCTTCGAGGTCCTGCTCGGCCTCGCGCACGGCTTCGGCGCCGTTGGCGGGGTCCATCTGGTACCCGCGCCGGTCGCCGAAGGACGGGGTCGATTCGGCGGCGACGCGGAAGGGTCCGTAGAACGCCGACGCGTACTTGACGCTGTAGGAGATGATCGGCACTTCCGAGTGGCCCTCCTCGTCGAGCTGGTAGCGGATCGCGCCCACCCGGCCGTCCATCATGTCGCTCGGCGCGACCGCGTCGGCGCCTGCCTCGGCGTGGGAGATCGCCGTTTTCGCGATCAGCTCGACGCTGAGGTCGTTCTGGATCTTGCCGTCGGGGTCGGGGATGCCGCAGTGGCCGTGGGAGGTGTACTCGCAGAGGCAGACGTCGGTGATCACGGCGAGGTCGGGGTGGGCCTCCTTCAGCGCGCGGACGGCCATCTGGACGATCCCCTCGTCGTCGTAGGCGCCGGTGCCGAACTCGTCCTTGTCGGCGGGGATGCCGAAGAGCAGCATCGAGCCGATCCCCGCGGCGGCGACCTCGGCGGCGTGCTCGACCAGTTTGGAGATCGAGTACCGCTCGATGCCGGGCATCGAGGGGATCTCCTCGCGGATGTCCTCGCCGGCGGTGACGAAGGCGGGCATGATCAGGTGCGCCGGGGAGAGATCGGTCTCGCGGATCAGGCCGCGGAAAGTGCCGCTGCCGCGGAGGCGGCGGAGACGCGTGGCGGGAAAGGGCATCATCGTCAGTCTAGGGAGGTCCGTTACGTTTGACGCGTGCTGGCCAGGGGCTTGGTGAAGAGCTTCGGGGGGCTTGAGGCGCTCCGGGGGGTGGGCTTTGCTGCCGAGGCGGGGGAACTGCTTGCGGTGATCGGGCCGAATGGGGCGGGGAAGACGACGCTGCTCTCGATCCTGGCGGGGATCCTGGATGCGGACGGCGGGGAGGTCGAGGTGGGGGCCCGGGCCGTGGGGTGGGTGCCGCAGCAGGCGGCGCTCTACCGGCGCCTGACGGTGGAGGAGAACCTGATGCTCTTCGCGCGGCTGGAGAAGCACGAGGATCCGGCGGCGTCGGTGGCGGAGATGCTCGAGCTGACCGGGCTCGGCGAGCGGCGGGGGGAGATCGTGGCGCGGCTCTCGGGCGGCAACCAGCAGCGGATCAACATCGCGATCGGCCTCCTCGCGCGCCCCGGCGTGCTGCTGCTCGACGAGCCGAGCGTCGGCCTCGACCCGCGCCAACGGGCGCGCCTCTGGGAGTTCGTCTCCGGCCTCGCCGGCGGGGGGACGACCGTGATCTTCTCCACCCACGACATCCAGGAGGCGGAGCGCTACGGCGACCGGATGCTGGTGCTGGCCGACGGCGAGGCGCTCTTCGACGGCTCGGCCGAGGAGCTCCGCGAGGCGGTGCGGAGCGAGGCGCCGGAGGCCGCCGACCGCGACTTCGAGACCGCCTTCGTCGCCTACCTCCACCACCGGGGGCACTGAGCGTGCGCTGGCTGCTGCTGAAGGATCTGCAGATCCTCCGCCGCTCGCCGCTCCAGGCGGCCCTGCTGGTGCTCTACCCGGTGCTGATCGCGGTGCTCGTGGGCCTCGCGATCTCGGGCGGGCCGGAAAGGCCGCGGGTCGCGCTGCTGAACGAAGTCCCCGACAACGCCCGGGTCAGCCTCAGCGGCACGAAGCTCCCCTCGGCCAACGTCCAGCGGCGGATCTGCAGCCGGGTCGAATGCGTCCACGTCCACTCGCGCCAGGAAGCCGTGGCCAAGGTCGAATCGGGGGACGTGCTCGCGGCGCTGGTCCTGCCCGAAGACCTGGTGAACAAGATCAACTCCCTCTCCACCCTCGCGCCGGGCACGCCGAAGGTCGAAGTGCTGGTCAACGAATCCGACCCGTTGAAGGCGGCCGCGGTCGACGACCGGATCGAAGCGCTGCTCGCGCAGGCGAATCTGGCGCTGGCGAAGCGGATCGCGGTCGAAGGCGGCAAGTACCTGAACCTGGTGATCAAGGGCGGCAACCTGCCGGTGCTCGCGGGGGCGGTCCACGTCCTCGGCCTGCAGGCGAGCGCCCGCATCCTCGAAGCGATCGAACCGGCACTGCCGCGCGGGCCGCTGCGCGCGGCACTCTCCGAGGTCACCGAATTCGCCACCCAGGCGAGCGAGAACCTCGACATCGCCGGGCCGCTGATCAACCGGCTGGCGCAGCCGATCCGGGTCGAGAAGGTCGCGGTCGGCGGCTCCGCGCCGCCGCTCGAAACTTTCGCGGTCGCCGTCGCCGCGACCCTCACCCTGGCCTTCGTCGCGGTCCTCCTGGTCGCCGGGTCGCTCGCCCTGGAGCGCGAGGAGAACGCCTACCCGCGACTCACCCGCGGCCTCGTCTCGACCGAGGCGCTGCTGGGCGAGAAGATCCTCCTCGGCGTCGCGGTCGGCCTCGTCGTGACCGTGCTGATGCTGGCGGGCCTGCAGATCTTCGTGCCGCTGGAATGGGGGCGCTTCGGGCTCTGGCTGGCGGCGATCGTGGTCGGCGGCGCATCCCTGGCGGCCGCGGGCGCGGCCCTCGGCGCGGCCGCTCGCGAGGTGCGCGCCGTCTCCCTCCTCGCCTTCATGGTGACCCTGCCGGTCGCCTTCCTCTCGCTCGTCCCCTCCGGCACGGTCGGCGCGGGCCTCTACGACGTGATCAAGCTGATCGCCGCGATCTTCCCGTTCAAGCCGGCGCTGGAAGCGCTCACCGCGGCGCTCGAAGCCGGCAACGGCAGCCTCGGCGCCCCCCTCCTGCACCTGGCGATCCTCGGCGTCGCCTACGCCCTGATCGCACGGCTCGCCTTGCGCAGGTTCGCGCGGGTTTAGAGGGGTGCGGCCGTCCGAGGTGCGTCCTGCGCGTCTCATGGGGGTCCTGGCAGGCTGTGCCCCCATGAGACGCCCAGGACGTGAGGGGTTCGTGAGGGAGCGGGCGGAGGGACGGAGGAAGTCGTCCCTTGCGAGAGAGGCGACAGGGCGCCCGGTGGCGGGGCCGGGATCGAGGGCCCTGGACGCGCTGCAAGGATTCAGGTCGCCATAGCGACACTTATCGTTGCAGCGCGTCTCGAGCGTCTGAAGAAGACGGGAGGAACCGTGACGACCTCCTCTTTTCCCGGCCGACCGCGTTCCCGACGAGGACGAGGTCCCACTTCGGTGACGGTCCCGTGCGGCTCCCGTCACCCCCCCCTCCCCCGCGACCCTTCCTCCTCTTCCCACAGACCCGGCCGTCTCGGCCACGGCCACAGCCTGCCAGGGTCGTGGCCGAGACGGCCGTCGTCCCTTCCCCGGGCGCCGGCTACCCCAGCGCCGGAAGCGGGCACATACCGCCGCGGGCGATCTGTTCGAGGACGAACTCGGGGACCGTGAGGTCGGGACGGAGGGCGGCGCGGACGCGGTCGATCATCGCGGGGGTCGAGAGCTCGGGGAAGGCGCGGTCGCGGGCGGGGATCGCGGCGAGGGCGACCGGCGCGCCGTCGAGGGGCAGCGGGCCGAAGATGCTGACGAAGGCGTCGATCTCGGGCGGGGGCTCTCCCCCGACCTCGAGGGCGGCGGAGTAGTCGACCAGCCGCTCGAGCCGGTAGTTCTCGCCCTCGGTCGCCGCCAGGGTCGCGAGCTGCTCGTCGTCGGGGAAGGCGAGGTGGACGCTCGCGACCGTGCCGGGGCTGGGGACGACCGCGGCCGGGACGGTGCCGTAGCGGGTGATGTGCGCCGAGTAGACGACGTCCCAGCCACCGAGCGCGATCCGCAGCACCGGGAGCGGCGCGGGCGGCAGGTCGGCCAGCTTGCGAGACAGCGCCGCGGGCGATGCGTTCGCCCCGTAGGCGAGCAGCGCCCGCCGCCCTTCGACGTCGACCCCCTCCGGCGGCACCGGCAGCGTGCGGTCCCCGACCTGGACGAACGACCCCGTCGGCGGTCCGTACGGATAGGCGAGCGCCCGCCGGACCAGCTCGTCGGTGTCGGGCCGCGCCGCCACGCTTCGCACCTTAGAGTCGCGCCATGCGGCTGCTCTTCATCGGCGACGTGGTCGGGGGGCCCGGCAGGCGGGGGCTGCGGGAGACGATGCCCTCGCTGCGGGAGCGGTATGCGCCGGACCTGATCGTCGTCAACGGCGAGAACTCGGCGGGCGGGATGGGGATCACCGAGCGCACCGCCAACGACATCTTCGACACCGGCGCCGCGGTGATCACGACCGGCAACCACGTCTACCGCCACCGCGACGCCTACCCGTTCCTCGAACGCGCGGAGCGGGTGATCCGCCCCGCCAACTACCCGACCGGCAACCCGGGCCGCGGCCACACGGTGGTCGAGGCGGGTGGCATGCGGGTCGGCGTCGTCAACCTCAGCGGCGCGGTCGGGCTCAAAGTCGCCCGCTCGCCCTTCGACACCGTCGACGCGATCCTCGAGCGACTCGATGCCGACGCGGTGATCGTCGACTTTCACGCCGAGGTGACCAGCGAGAAGGTGGCGATGGGCTGGCACCTCGACGGCCGCGTCGCCGCGGTGCTCGGCACCCACACCCACGTCCCCACCGCCGACGGCCGCGTGCTCCCGAAGGGCACCGCGTTCATTTCCGACGTCGGCATGACCGGCGCCCGCCAGAGCATCCTCGGGGTGCGGATCGAGGACGCGCTCGGCGCCCTGATCACCCAGATGCCGACCCGCTTCGAGACCGCCGACGAGGACGTCTGGGTGATGGGCGCCGTGGTCGACGTCAACCCGCAGGGACTGGCGGACGCGATCGAGCCGGTGATGGTTCCGGCTCCCGCCGCCGCCTGATCGGCCACCTGATCGTCGGCGGGTCCTCCGGCTCCTCGGTCGGCTCGAGCAGCGCCAGGGCGACCAGCAGCAGCGGGAAGAACCAGACGATGTAGAGGTAGAACCAGTGGTGGAGCGTGATCTGCACGCCGAGCAGGAGCGCCGCCGAGAGCGCCGCCACCTGGAGCAGGGACTTCCGCCGGGGGACGAAGGCGAGGGCGATCGCCAGGACGCCGGTGGCGGCGAGGATCGCGATGCGGATCGGTTCGAGGGATTCGTCCTGGCCCCAGATGCTGAACGGGGAGGTGCGGCCGGCCTGGGCGGCGATCGTGCGTTCGTAGAAGACCTTCAAGCCGGGGTCGATCGCGGGCCAGGCCATGACGACGACCGTGACCGCCGCGAAACCAAGGGCGAACAGGATCATGGCTTTGCGGCGGGAACCCGGGCAGGGGCTCGGGTGGTAGGTCAGGAGCATGGGGGCGAGCATCAAGGGGACGAACTTCGCCCAGGTGGCGAGGGACAGGCTGACTCCGCGCCAGAAAGGCTTCGCCAGGAGCACCAAGGTCAGCACCAGCAAGGCGGCGATGAGCGAGTCGTTGGAGTCGGACTCGAGGACGTAGGCGGTGTAGGGAAAGGCGGCCCAGCCGAAGGCGAGGATCGCCGCGAGGCGGCGCCCCGGCGGCCCCGGGCGGATGCGGATGCCGAGGACCAGGAGGAGGACGAAGGTGGCGATGTCGAAGGCGATCGAGGCGCCGTGGGCGGCGGGCAGGGTGTCCCATTCGCCCGAGTAGGGCCAGATCCGCTCGAACGGGACGTAGGCGAGGTAGTTGACCGGGCCGTAGGTGTCGCCGGAGCTGATGTCCTTGGGGAAGTTGCCGTAGAGCGGTTCGCCGTGGGCGATCTTGTCGGCGCCGACCACGCCCGCGTAGCCGACGTCGATCGCCCCCGCGTCGGCCATGTTCAGCCCCACCCGGAAGCCCATCAGGAAGAGTGCCGCGACCAGCAGCCACATCGTCGGCCACACCGGCCGCAGCCCGGCGCCGCCTCCGCGGAACCCCACCCACAGAGACCGCACCAGGAGGTAGACCAACACCGGGTAGGCGAGCGGGACCGAGAGGCCGATGTTCCCCAGGTTGAAGAAGATGTGGGAGACGCCGAAGCCGAGCAACACCAGCAGGTCGAGGTTGGCGACGCGCCGCCACCGCCGCCAGTCGAACAGGCCGACGAGGAAGACGGCGCAGAGCGGCAGCCAGATCAGCGGTGAGTTCAGCGAGTGGGCGAACTCGCCCGAGTAGCCGCGCGCCATTTCCCAGGCGACCTGGTAGCCGGTCCACGATTCGGTCACCTCGCCGGTCTTCGGGTCGACCATCACGAGCACGTACTCGCGTTCGCCTTCGAACCAGCCGACTTCCCATTTTTCGTGCTTGTAGGCGGCGCTCGGCGCCAGGTCGGGGTGCACGCGTTCTTCCTTCAGGACGTTCGGGTCCTTGGCGGCGGCCTGGATCGCGCGCTGCGAGCCGATGTCGCCCGGGGCGGGCTCTTCGGTCTTCGCCGCCCCCGCGGCACCCGGCAGCAGCAGCGCCAGCGCGAGGAGGAGGAGCGCGACCCCCACTCGCCGGCCCGCCGCGCCGCGCCGCGCCATCAACCCGCGCCCAGGCCGAAGTGGGTGAGGATCGCCGGGGTGACGTCGCGGAGGCTCCACTGCTCCCGCGCCGCCGCCGACTGCGGCCCACAGCCGACGAACAGCAGCGGCCCGAGGCTGTCCCCGGCGGCGAGGGCCCCGTGGCTGCCGCCGCCCGCGTGGCTGGTGCCACCCCAGTCGACCGCCTCGTACCCGGCGGCGAGCGAGAGCACCCAGTCGCCCGAGTGCGGCGCGGTCAACGCCGACCAGACGCGCTGCAGCGGATCGGGGTAGGCGTCGCTCCGCAGCCAGCCGTCCTCGACCCGCGCCGCGAGCACGCCGAGCTCCCCCTCGACCTCCCAGCTCCCCCCGCGCAGGTCGGCGACCCCCTCCCCGGGCCGGAAGCGCACCCGCTCCCCCGCCCGCTCGACCGTCGCCCACTCGCCGCCCGCCGCCGGCATCCCCGGCTCGGGCCGGTAGAGCGGCGCCCCCTCGGTGTCGAGCAGCCGGCAGACCAGGTCGACCCCCTCGATCTCCGCGAGCCTCTCCCCTACCGCCGCCGGGTCGGCCCGCTCCCCCTCCCCCGGCAGCAGGTAGACGTGGGCGGCGCGGCCGGTCGGGCTCACCGCGAGCTGAGCCAGCTCCGGCCGGTCGTCGGAGGGCTGCAGCACCGACCACTCGGCACCGAGGATCTCGGCCAGCGGCAGGCCGCGCTCGACCGCGGTCTGCGCGTGGTCGGCGAGCAGGATCACCGCGTGCCCGTCGAGGAAGGGCTCGATCCCGCCCGCCTCCTCGACCAGCGTGCCGAAGCACTCGTCGGCACGCGCGATCGACTCGACCGAGGCCTCCGGCCCGTGCCGGTGCGAGTAGTTGTCGTTGTCGGGCAGCGAGAGCAGGAGGAAGTCGAAGCCGTCCTCCTTCATCAGCTCGACCGCGCAGCAGGCGGCGTAGGGGTCGCGGACGCCGGGGATCGAGGTCGACTTGCAGGGGACCTCGCGACTCGCGTAGAGGTCGCCGTAGAAGAGCTCGGCCGGCCCCCAGGTGTGGTGGCGGAACTTCAGCCGGGTCGCGTCCACCGCCCGCCGCAGCAGCCCGTCGAGCGAGACTTCGTGGCGGTGCCGGCCGCGGTAGATCAGGAACGGCGTGCAGGCCGTGCGCGCGCCGGAGTCGTCGAGCTGCTCCCACAACGTCTCGATCTCCGGGCTCAGGTGCGCCAGGTTCATGTTGTAGACGAGGTCATAGAGGGCGCGGAAGACGCCGACGGCGCGGGTCGCCTCGAGCGAGGAGCCGTACTCGACGTAGCGCCGCTCGAGCCGGTGATACCAGTTCATGCCGCTGATCCAGTGGCCGTCGGCACCCACCCCGGTGACCATCTCCGCACAGGCGACCGGGGTCACGGAGGGGAAGCTCGAGACGCACTCCTCGACCAGCACGCCGCGCTCGACCAGGGCGCCGAAGTTGGGCGCGCGGCCCGCCTCGATCGCGGCCCGCAGCATGTCGGTGCGCAGCGAGTCGACGTAGGTGAGGATCAGCTTCTTGCGGCGCTCGCCGGGCATCGCTGCCTCCATGATCGTGGACGGCGGGCCTCGGCCGTCGGCGATCGGTCAGCGGAGGACGCGGAGGCCCGCGTGTTTGCGCTGCGAGCGGCGGTGGCGACTGTACCCGAGCCAGATCAGCGCGATCGCGACGACGATCACGGCGATCGGCACCAGCAGCGAGATCGCCAGCACGATCAGCGCGGCGAGCGCGACGATGAAGCCGAGCGCCCCGGCGCCGCTGCCCTCGCGGCGGGAGGCGCCGAAGACGAGGTCGGAGATCACCAGGCAGGCCGCGCCGGCGCCGACCGCGGCGATGATCGCGCCGACCAGCCCGTCGATCAGCAGGCCGACGACCAGCCCGACGACCGCGGCGAGCAGGACCATCCGCCCGCGGGCGCCGCCCTGCGTGCCGGTGGTGCCGGCGAGCATGCCGATCGCGAAGCCGATGCCGAGGTCCTGAAGCAAATGCACGACCGGGAAACCTAACGGTGCGAGGGTGTTCATGGCAATCCGCCACACTTCCCGCATGACCGAGGTTCCGCAGCCGCCACACAGACGCCGCGCCCACACCTCGACCCGGGACCTCGAGCGTTACGCGGGCCTCTTCGCCGAGCGCACCACCGTGATGCGGTCCTCGGCGATGCGCGACCTGATGGCGGTGACCGCGCGCCCGGAAGTGATCTCGCTGGCGGGCGGCCTCCCCGACACCTCGACCTTCCCGCCGCAGAGCTTCGCCGCGCAGATGACCCGGATCGCCCAGGAGTCGGCGGCGGCGGCGCTCCAGTACGGGCCGACCGAGGGCTTCGACGAGACGAAGGACTGCATCGTCGAGGTGATGGCGGGCGAGGGAATGCTGCCCGACCCCGACGACATCGTCGTCACCACCGGCGGCCAGCAGGCGATCGACCTCGTCACCAAGACCCTGGTCGACCCGGGCGACGTGGTGATCTGCGAGGCCCCGACCTACCCCGGCGCGGTGCCGGTCTTCTGCAGCTACCAGGCCGACGTCCGCCAGGTCGAGATGGACGGCGAGGGGATGCGGATCGACCTGCTGGAAGCGCTCCTCGACGAGCTCAAGGCGGAGGGGCGGCGGCCGAAGTTCGTCTACACGGTGCCGAGCTTCCAGAACCCCGGCGGGGTCACACTCTCGCTCGAGCGCCGGGCGCGCCTGGTCGAGCTGGCGCAGCTGCACGAGCTGCTCGTGGTCGAGGACAACCCCTACGGGATGCTCCGCTACGGCGGCGAGGCGCTGCCGACGCTCTACCAGCTCGACGGCGGCGACTTCGTCGTCTACCTGGGGACGTTCTCGAAGATCCTCTCCCCCGGGATCCGCCTCGGCTGGGTCGTGGCGCCGCCGCCGGTGCTGGAGAAAGTGGTCCTCGGCAAGGGCGCCACCGACCTCTGCACCTCCACCCTCACCCAGTTCTTCGTCCGCCAGTACTTCGCCGAAGGCGGCTGGCGGCGCTACGTCGCGGACCTGGTCGAGCTCTACCGCGGGCGGCGCGACACGATGCTGGCGGCCCTCACCGAGCACTTCCCCGCCGCCGCGACCTGGACCGAGCCCGAGGGGGGCCTCTTCATCTGGGCGACGCTCCCCGGCTACATCGACACCGGTGACCTGCTGGCGAAGGCGCTGCGCAACGACGTCGCCTTCGTCCCCGGCCAGGCGGCGTACGTGGACGGGCGCGGGAAGAGCTCGATGCGGCTGAACTTCAGCGGGGTCACGGACGAGGAAATCCGCGAGGGGATCGTCCGGATCGGACGCGTGATCAGCGAACAGGTCGAGCTCTACAAGGCCCTGGCGCCTTCAGAGGACGCCCCCGAGTCCTCGGTTGACGAGGGGCCGGCCGAGGAGGCGACCAGCAACGTCGTGCCGCTGCGCAAGGAAGCGGGCGCGTGAAGGTCGCGGTGCTCAAAGGCGGCCGGTCGCTCGAGCGCGGCGTCTCGCTCCGCTCCGGCGCCCGGGTCGAGGACGCGCTCGACCGGCTCGGCCATGAGGTGGTGCCGATCGACGTCGGCGCCGACCTGGTGAAACGCCTGCGCGCCGAGCGCCCCGACGTCGCCTTCGTCGCCATGCACGGGGTCGGCGGCGAGGACGGGACCGCGCAGGAGCTGCTGGAGATCCTCGGCATTCCCTTCACCGGCCCCGACGCCGCCGCCTGCGCGCGCTCGATCGACAAGGTGATGGCGAAGGCGGCGATGCGCGCCGCGGGCATCCCCACCCCGGACTCCTTCGCCTTCACCCAGACGGCCTTCCGCGACCTCGGCGCCGCCGACGCGCTCGCCGACCTCGAGGGCACGCTCGGCTTCCCGCTCGTGGTCAAGCCGAGCCGCGGCGGCTCCTCGCTCGGGGTCAAGTTCGCCGCCGCCCCGGCCGAGGTCCCCGGCGCCCTGGTCGCCGCCTTCTCCTACGACGACCGGGTGATGCTGGAGCGCTTCGTCGGCGGGCGCGAGCTCGCCGTCAGCGTGCTCGGCGGGGAGGCGCTGCCGGTCGTCGAGGCGCTGCCGGTCGGTGGCGACCCCTACGACTTCGAGGCCCGCTACGAGATCGGCCGCACGGACTTCGCCTGCCCCGCCGACCTCTCCCCCACCGAGCGCACCGCGGTCACCGACGCCGCCCTCGCCACCTGCCGCGCCCTCGGCTGCGAAGGCTTCGCCCGCGTCGACCTGATCCTCGGCGCCGACGGCCCCTGGGTCCTCGAGGCCAACGCGATCCCCGGCCTCACCGACACCAGCCTCCTCCCCCAGGCCGCCGAGGCCGCCGGGATGAGCTTCGAGGGATTGGTTGAGCGGATACTCCACTTGGCGCTGTCCCCCGCGGGCGTCCCCTAGGAATCGCCGCTGGCGAAGTCCTCGGGCGAGACTTCGTCGAGGAAGTCTTTGAATTTGTCGACCACTTCCTCGGTGTCCTCGACCTCGTGCTCGAACTCGATCGCCGACTCCTCGATGACCTCCTCGGCGGCGAAGATCGGGGCGGCGACGCGGACGGCCAGGGCCAGAGCGTCGGACGGGCGCGAGTCGATCTCGATCTCCGACCCCCCCACCGAGACCGTGATCGAGGCGTAGAAGGTGTTGTCGCGGAGCTCGGTGACCGCCACTCGCTCGCATTTCGCGTCGAGGTTCTCGAGCACGTCGGAGAGCAGGTCGTGGGTCATCGGCCGCGGCGTCGAGGCACCTTGCAGCTTCATCAGGATCGCCGCGGCCTCCGGGTGCCCGATCCAGATCGGCAGGAACCGATTGCCGTCGACCGTCTTCAGCAACACGATCGGCTGCTTGCCGACCATGTCGAAGCTGACGCCATAGATCTGCATCTGCTGCAAGAGATTGCTCCCGCCGTGCGTGGACTTGGGCCAAAAAGTGTACGGGGCCGGCCGCGACGGCTCAGGGCGCGGACAGGTCGGGCTTCGCCTTCGACTCGAGGGCGACGAAGTCGAAGTAGCCGGCCACATAGAGGTGGTGGCCGTCGGAGACGACCGGGCTGTAGCCGGAGGTCCCGATCGAGAAGTCACGCTTGTGCGTGCGCACGTCGATCCCGATCGACTTTTTGGTGATGAAGCTCGAGGTGAAGACCGTGTCGCCGACGACGCTGGCGGTGCCGGGGACCGGGCCGCCCACGTCGTAGGTCCACTCGACCTTGCCGGAGCGCGCATCGAGCGCGTAGAAGCGGCCGTTTTCGGAGCCGACGTAGACGCTCGGCGGCGTGCCGGGAACGCGGGCCACGGCCGGGGAGCCGTAGACCGCCCCGCCCGTCGGGTAGGACCAGGCGATCTTGCCGGTCTTCTCGTCGAAGGCGAACACCACCCCGTCGTCGCGGGCCGAGTAGACGCGGCCGTAGGCGATCGCCGGCGAGCTGTAGAAGCCGCCCCGCCCGAACGGTTCCTGGGTGCTGGTGTTGGTCCGCCAGATCACCTTGCCGGTGTGGGCGTCGAGGGCGAACATGCCGCTCTGGTAGTCGGGGACGAAGACGACGCCGCGGTCGTAGGAGGGGCTCGCCTTGATCGCCGCGGGCGCGTCGAAGCGCCAGCGGACCCGGCCGGTGGTGGTGTCGATCGCCAGCAGCTGGGCGCTGTCGGTGCCGATGTAGAGCATCTTGCTCACCACCAGGGGCGAGGACTCCAGGTGTGCGTGCAGGTCGCGCATCCACACCACCTTGCCGGTGCGGGCATCGAGCGAGAAGAGGTAGCCGCCGAGCCCGGCGTAGTACACCCGGCCCGCCGCGTAGACCGGCCCGGTGACATCGGTCGGGTTGCCGTGCTGGCGGGCGCGGGTGATGTGGTACCAGAGGGTCTTCTGGTCGCTCAGCCGGATCGCGCCGGTGTTGCCGAACTTGTTGACGACGTAGGCGACCCCGTTCGCGATCGCCGGGGGGAACTCGATCAGCGCGTGGGTGTCGATCGACCAGGCGACTTTCAGCGGCGGGTTCAGCTTCCCCATCGGCAGCGGCAGGTAGTGGGTGCGCTGCGGCACCCGGCCGAACATCGGCCAGTCGACGGTGTGGGTGTTCGCGTGGACGGGGGGCGCGGCGCTCGTCGCCGTCCTGGCGGCGGCCGTGGCACCGCCGGCCGTGGATCCTCCCCCGCTCCCACAGCCCGCGAGCAAGACGACGACGAGGGCGGCGGGCAGGGAACGGCCGAGTCCTCGGATCACCTCGCCTTGATCGGCAGGCGGGCCGGGCCGCTTGAGGACCAAAGTGGGCGATCCTGGATTCGAACCAGGGACCTCGTCCTTATCAGAGACGCGCTCTAACCAACTGAGCTAATCGCCCGGGGACGGCGATGATAGCGGCGGCGCGCCGGCCGGCTCACTTGCCCCGGTGGCGCAGGTCGCGCGCCAGGCGGTGCGCCTCCTCGACGCTGTCGAAGCGAAGCTCGGCGACGATGGTGCCGCCGCGCGCCTTGACGCTTACCTCGTGGCCGAGCGCCGACTCGAGCGCGTCGGTGGCGTCCTCGAGCGCGGCCCGTTCGTCGGGATCGACCGGCGCCCGTCTCGGCCTCGCTTTTGGCCGGCCGGCCAGCCGAACCCGATCTTCGGTCTCGCGGACCGACCACCCCCCCGCCGCTGCGTCGCGGGCGAGGCGCCGGCGCACATCGTTGCCGTTGGCGGCGAGCAGGGCGCGGCCGTGGCCCTCGCTCAGCTCGCCCGACTGCAGCATCGCGAGCGCCTCGTCGGGCAGCTCCAGCAGGCGGATCAGGTTGGAGACCGCGGGGCGGCTGCGGCCGACCCGGCGCGCCAGCTCCTCTTTGGTGAGGCCGAGATCCTCGACCAGCGCGGCGCAGGCTTTCGCCTCCTCGACCGGGTTCAGGTCCTCGCGCACCATGTTCTCGATCAGCGCCGCCTGCAGCCGCTCCGGCTCGGCCTGGTCGCGGGCGACCGCCGGGACCTTTTCCAGCCCGGCCTGCTGCGCGGCGCGCCAACGCCGCTCGCCCGCTACGAGTTCGTAGCTGCCGTCGGCGAGGGGGCGGACGAGCAGCGGCTGGACGATCCCGGAGGCTTCGATCGAGGCCGCGAGCGCGGTCAGCGCCTCGGGGTCGAAGTTGGTCCGCGGCTGGTGCGGGTTCGGCTTGATCAGCGAGACCGGCAGCTCGAGCAGCTCGCCGGCGGCGGCGTCGGCGGGCGTCTCGGGGAGGATCGCGGCGAGCCCGCGGCCGATCCCGGGGCGCCGCTTCTTGGTCGAGCTAGCCACGCGCCGCGAGCTCCTTGGCGAGGGCGCGGTAGGCGACGGCGCCGCGCGAGGAGGGGGCGTGGTCGGTCACCGGCAGACCATAGCTCGGCGACTCGGCGACTCGGACGCTGCGCGGGATCACCGTCTCGAAGACCATCCCCACGAAGTGCTCGCGCAGCTCGGCCTCGACGTCCTGGGCGAGCCGCGTGCGCTCGTCGTACATCGTGATCAGCAGGCCCGACACCTCCAGCCGCGGGTTCAGCTGCCGGCGGATCAGACCGAGCGTGTCGAGGAACTGCACGAGCCCCTCGAGCGCCAGGTACTCGGCCTGCACCGGGACGATCACGCGGTCGGCGGCGACCAGGGCGTTGACCGAGACCGGGCCGAGCGAGGGCGGGCAGTCGAGGAAGGTGCGGGCGAAACGCTCGCGGACGGGGCCGAGCCGTTCGCGCAGGCGCGTCTCGGAGTCCTCGATCCGCGGGAGCTCGACCGCGGCGCCCGCCAGATCGCGGTTGGCGGGGACGAGCCAGAGGTTGTCGGGCCCGGCGGGACGGGCCGCGGCGGCCACCTCGGTATCGCCGGTCAGGCAGTCGTAGGAGGACGGGTGGAGGTCCCGGTCGCCGCCCAGCGCAACCGTCGCGTTGCACTGCGGGTCGAGGTCGACGAGCAGCGTCTGCTCGCCCTGCGAGGACGTGCAGGCGGCCAGATTGACCGCGGTCGTCGTCTTGCCGACCCCTCCCTTCTGGTTCGCGATCGCGTAGACGGTGCCCATCGCGCGCCAGACTAGATGAGTCCCCGCCCGTCCCGCCGCGCGCGGTCGCGAAGGTGGGCGGGCGAAATCGTGCCCCGCGGTGGGCGGCGGTCGGATAGCCTGGGCGCGTGTCCGACCTGGCCGACTGGCCCGACGATCCCGCAGAGCGCGCCCGCGAGCTGGTCGAGGGGGTGCTCGACGAGCTCGACCTCGACGGCGACGTGGAGATCGAGGAGGACGACGACCGCATCCTCGTGACTGTCGTCGGAGGCGACGATTACGGCTTGCTGATCGGGAAAAGGGGGCAGACGATCGACGCCCTGCAGCTGCTCTGCTACCAGGCCGCCTTCCGCGGGCTGCGCGAGCGCAAGCGGGTGATCGTCGACGCCGCCGGCTACCGCGGCCGCCGTCGCGAGACGCTCGAGAGCCGCGCCGACCGCGCCGCCGAGCAGGCGCTGACCAACAACCGCGTGGTCGAGATGGACCCGATGAGCGCCCAGGAGCGCCGCGTCGTCCACGAACGCCTCAAAGGCCGCTCCGGGGTCGAGACGTACAGCGAGGGCGACGAGCCCCACCGCTGCGTGATCGTCGCCCCGCTCGTTCACGAATAGTGGGCAAGGACCCGACGGCGTCCCTGTCCCCGGCCCAGCGCCGGTCGCTCGAGACCGTCCTCGGGCTGCTCGCCGAAGAGCGCGCCTCGGTCAGCTCCGTGGTCGACGAGCGCGCCTGGCGCGTCCACGTCGCCGACAGCCTGACCGGCCTCGACGTCCCCGAGCTGCGTGATGCCTCCCGGATCGCCGACATCGGCGCCGGGGCGGGCTTCCCCGGCCTCGTCCTGGCCGTGGCCCTACCCGAGGCCCATGTCGACCTGATCGAGTCCGTGGGCCGCAAGACGGCCTTCATCGCCCGCGCCGCCGAGGCCGCCGCCATCCCCAACGCCACCCCGATCACGGCCCGCTCCGAGGACGTCGCCCGCGACGAAGCGACCCGCGAGTCCTACGACATAGTCACCGCCCGAGCCGTAGGCCGCCTCTCGACCCTCGCCGAGCTCGCTTCCCCGCTCCTGAAGGAAGGCGGCCTCCTGATCGCCTGGAAGGGCAAACGCGATCCCGACGAAGAGGCCCAGATGTCCCGAGCCGCGGAATCCCTCGCCATGCGCCCGGAGCAGATCCTCGACGTGGGCCACCGAGCCGGCTCCAAGCACCGCCACCTGCACGTCCTCCGCAAGTCCGGCACCACGCCCCCGAATCTGCCCCGTAAGTCCGGCATGGCCAAGAAGCGCCCCCAAGGCTGACGAGAGGGGATCAGATCCCCTCCGAACGGCTTGTACCTTCCTTGGCGCCGGCAGCGACCTCGCCAGTCCACCACGCGATCCCCGCCGGAAGGTTGAGAGAGGAGGGGATCTGATCCCCTCCCCGCAAAGCAAAAGGGCCCTTCCCAGGAGCCCTTTCTACCGTCGTCTCTTCTTTTTTTTCGGCGGTTTCGGAGGAGGTTTGGCCGCCTTGACCTCCGCCGGCGTCGGCACTTTCGGCGCCGGGATGATCCGGTTCACCACCAGCCCCTGCCCGATCGTCCAGAGATTGGTCGTGATCCAGTAGACGATCAGCCCCGCCGGGAAGTTGATCACGAACGGGACGAAGATCAGCGGCAGGGCGAACATCATCATCCGCTGGGATTTGTCCGCGGTCACCGACATGAAGAACCCGGAGGCCAACTGGGTCCCGACGTAGAGCACCAGCAGCGCGATCAGTTCGGCACCGTGCGCGGATGCCGTCAGGTCCTTGACGAAGAGGAATTCGGCGCCGTAGGCGGAGCAGTGGCCCGCTTCGCAGCCCATGTCCGGCGGCAGCTCGGTGCGCAGCGTGTAGAAGAGGGTGATGAAGACAGGCAGCTGCGCCAGCAGGGGGACGCAGGAGGCGAACGGGTTGACTTTGTTCTCTTTGTAGAAGCGCATCATTTCCTGCTGCATGCGCTGTTTGTCGTTTTTGTATTTCTCCTGGAGTTCCTTGATCTGCGGCTGCAAGGCCTGCATTGCCCGCATGCCTTTGATCTGTTTGTAGGTGAGCGGGATCAGGACCGCGCGCGTGCAGACGGTGAGCGCGACGATCGACATGCCCCAGGAGAGGCCGATGTTGTCGTGGAAGAACTTGAGGACCGAGTTCGCGACATCGATCAGCGGCTGCAGGATGTTCGCGTCGGGGACCATCACGAGTGGGCCTCACCGTGGTAGTCGGCCGGGTGGATGTGGCCAAGGCCGCGCAGCGTGAAGTGGTCCGGCACCGGGTCGAAGCCGCCATGGCTGAAGGGGTTGCAGCGGACCAGGCGGTAGCTCGCCAGGACCAGACCGCGGATCACGCCGAACCGTTCGACCGCCTCGACAGCGTAGGCCGAGCAGGTGGGCTCGTAGCGGCAGCGGCGGGGGCGGGCGGGCGAGATCCAGCGCTGGTAGGCACGCACTGGCGCGAGGACGACGCGTTTCACGTGGAACGCACCGGTCGCGGAATCGGGCGAGCGTTTCACGTGGAACGCCCCCCACCGAAGCTGGCGTCCATCGCCTCTTCGAGCGATTTGGTGACGCCCGCGGTCCCTTCCTTCTCGATCAGCCCGCCGATGTCGGCGCGAGCCACGATTACGAAGTCATGCTTGTCCGGGAGCCGGTCGGAGAGCGACCAGAAGGCTTCACGCAGCGTGCGCTTGACCTTGTTGCGGTCGACCGCTCCACCGACCTTGCGTGACACGGAGACGCCGAGCCTCACCTCTTCGCGCTCCTCGTCGCGACGTGGAAACGTGTAGAGGACGAGGTAGCGGGTCGCATGCGATGAGCCATCGCGATAGACGCGGTCGAACTCGCCGCTGCGCGAGAGCCGACGGCGCTTCGACGGCGGCATCTAGCGCCGTGTCCGGTGACGGTCGCCCGGTTCTGGCGCAGGCATCGTGGTGTCCGACAAGGACGCAGACCCGAAGGCGTGGCAGAGCCACGTCGAGCGGTCGAGGACGCAGGCGGGCGCGGCGAGGTCAAGCCAGAGAGGGTGAGCGTCACCGGACACGGCGCTCAGGGAGTGAGTCGCTTCCGACCTTTACGCCGGCGCCGCTTCAGGACCGCGCGGCCTCCACGAGTGCTCATGCGCGCGCGGAAACCATGGGTCTTGGCCCGCTTCCGCTTCTTGGGCTGGTAAGTCCGCTTCATTGCCGGCGGGAGTATAGGGACACCGGCAAAATCTTTTCCCCGCCATTTGCGGGTGGGTGGGTTCCCCCAGCAAATGACGGCGCTATCGTCGCCGCGCCCCGTGCCCGACGACTCCCTCCCGACAGACCTCCCGACGCTTTGGCGAGCGACCCAGAGAAGCCTGCGGGAATCGGTGCCGGAGTCGACCTACAGGCTCTGGTTGGAGCCGCTCGAGGCGGTCGGCGCCGATGACGAGACGCTCTACGTCAAAGCCCCGGAGGGCATCCGGGCCTGGGCCGAGCGGCGCTATTCCGCGCTGATCGTCGCCGCCCTCGCCGACACCGGCACAGGCCTGCGCCGGGTCAGCTTCGCCGCGCCCCGCGATGAGGCCCGATCGGGCGCTCCTGGCCCGGAGCTGAACCCCAGCTACACCTTCGAGCGCTTCGTGATCGGCCCCGGCAACCGGCTCGCGCACGGTGCCGCCCTCGCCGTCGCCGAGGCGCCGTCGGAGGCCTACAACCCGCTCTTCCTCCATGGCCCACCGGGCCTCGGCAAGACCCACCTGCTGGCCGCGATCGCCAACTACCTGCAGGACAACGCACCGGGCCTGAGCGTCCGCTACGCGACCGCCGAGTCCTTCACCAACGAGTTCGTCGCGGCGCTGCGCTCGACCGGCGCCGAGGCCTTCAAGGCCCGCTACCGCGACATCGACGTGCTGCTCATCGACGACGTCCAGTTCCTCGAGGGCAAGCCCGCCACCGAAGAGGAGTTCTTCCACACCTTCAACGCGCTGTATGAGTCGGGGAGCCAGCTGGTCCTCTCCGCGGACCGGATCCCGAGTGAGCTCTCGACGCTCGCCTCCCGCCTCCGCGACCGCTTCGAGTGGGGCCTCACGGTGCCGGTCGAACCGCCCAACCTCGCCACCCGCCTGACCGTCCTGCGGCACCTGGTCAAGGAGGCCGGGATCGAGATCGACGACTCGGGAGCCCTCGCCGAGCTCGCCAACCGGATCGACGCGAACGTCCGCCAACTGCACGGTGCCCTCACCCGCGTGATCGCGCACGCCTCGCTGCTCGCGAAGCCGCTCAGCTCCGAGCTGATCGCCGAGGTCATCCCACGCTCGGGCCGCTCCGCGCAGGCCACATCGGTCGAGGAGATCCAACAGCAGGTCGCCGAACGCTTCGGCATCTCCCGCGCCGAGCTGGTCGGCTCGAGCCGCGCCGCCGCGCCGCTGCGCGCCCGTCAGGTCGCCATCTATCTGACCCGCGAGCTCACCGAGCTCTCCCTCCCGCAGATCGGCCGGCTCTACGGCGGCCGCGACCACACCACCGTGCTGAACAGCCTGCGACGGGTCGAAGCGAGCCTCGGCGAGGACCAGGCGCTGACCGAGAAGGTCGCCGAGTTACGCACAGCAATCCACAAGCCCGCAGGCCCCTGAACCGCAGGCGCCGCGACCACTGCAAGAATCCACGCCCGTCCACAACCCGGTCCACAGCCCGCTTCCCGCTTTGCATCGCCGAATAGTCTTCGCCCCAACCTCTTTCCACAGGATCTAAACCAACTCCACAAGGCAGACTCTTGAAGCTCACGACCAAACGGGAAGAACTCGTCTCCAAGCTCTCCACCGTCTCGCGCGCCGTCTCCACCCGCGCCGCGACCCAGGCGCTGTCCGGGGTCCTGATCGAGGCTGGCGAGGGATCGGTCACGCTGTCGGCCACCGATCTCGACCTCGGCCTGCGCACCACCGCCGCGGCGGACGTCGAGTCCGGCGGCTCGGTCCTGCTGCCCGGGCGGCTGCTCGCCGAAGTGGCCCGGTCGTTGGCCGACGACACGGTGGAGATCGAGACGCGCGAGGCGGAGCGCGACGTTGAGATCCGCAGCGGCACCTCGCGCTTCCACCTGCGGGTGCTGCCGGTCGAGGACTTCCCCACCCTGCCGAGCGCCGCCGGCGAGCCGATCAAGATCCCCGCCGCCGCCCTGGCGGAGAGCATCGACCTGGTCGCCCGCGCGGCCTCGCGCGACGACATGCGCCCGGTGCTGACCGGCGTCTTCGTCACCGCCTCCGGCAACGAGATGACGATGGTCGCCACCGACTCCTACCGCCTGGCGGTCAAACGAACCGAGCTCGAGTCGCCGCTGAGCGGCGAGATCGAGGCCAACATCCCGGCGCGAGCGCTGCGCGAGCTGGCCCGGATCCTCTCCGCCGAGGGGGTCGAGGAGGCATCGATCACCCTGCTCCAGAACCAGGCGATCTTCGAGGCCGGGTCGATCACCTTGACCACGCGGCTGATCGAGGGCCAGTTCCCGAACTTCCGCCAGCTGCTCCCCGAGTCCTACGAGCACGACGTGCGGCTGCCGCGGTCGGAGTTCCTCGACGTGGCGCGACGGATCAGCCAGCTGGCGCAGCGCAACGCGCCGTTGCGCTTCTCCTTCGAGCCCGGCGAGCTGACCGTCTCCGCCGAGACCCCCGACGTCGGCGACGCGCGCGAGACGATGCCGGCTGTCTTCGAGGGCGAGCCGATGGAGATCGGCTTCAACCCCGAGTACCTGCGCGAGGGGATCGAAAGCGTCGCCGGCGAGGAGGTGCTGGTGCGCCTGATCTCGCCGCTGCGGCCGGGGCTGATGCAGCCGGTCGAGAGCGAGGACTTCCGCTACCTCGTGATGCCGATCCGCCTCAACGTGTAGGGCGGCCGGAGGGCGCCGCCGGTGCTCGTCACCGCGATCGAAGCCCGCCCGCTGCGCAGCCTCGAGCGCGTCCGCGTGCCGCTCGGGTCGGGGATCACCAGCGTGGTCGGCCCCAACGGGGTGGGCAAGACGAACCTGGTCGAGGCGCTCTACTTCGCGCTCACCGGCCGGTCCTTCCGCACCTCCGATCGCCGCGATCTGATCCCCTTCGGCGAGAGCCTTGCCCGGGCAGAGGTGACGGTGCGCGACGACGACGGGATCGAGCGGCGGCTGCTCGCCTCGGTGAGCCGGACGGAGGGGCGCCGCCACCTGCTCGACGGGCAGGCGGCCGACCCGGCGGCGATCGCCCGCTCGCGTCCCCCGGTGGCGGTCTTCGCGCCGGACCGGCTCAGCCTGGTGAAGGGCCCGCCGGCCGAGCGCCGCGCCCATCTGGACGGCTTCCTCGCCGCTCGCTGGCCCGCGCGGGGCGAGCTGCGCAAGCGCTTCGGCCAGGCGCTCGCGCAGCGCAACGCGATGCTCTCGCGGGTGGCGGCGGGGTACGGAGGGCCGGAGGGCCTCGACGTCTGGGACGCCGGCGTCGCCGACGCGGCCGCGCCGCTGATCGAGGCGCGCGCGGAGGCCGTCGCGGAGCTGGCGCCGGCGTTCGCGGCGGCCCTCGCGGAGCTCGGGCTGGAGGGCGGCGAGCTGGCCTACGCGCCGCGGGCGGAGGGCGACGTCGTGGCGATCCGCGCCGGTCTGCGGGAGCGCCGCGACGCCGACCTCAAGCTGGGCCGCAGCTCCTGGGGCCCCCACCTCGACGAGGTGAAGCTGAGCGCCGGAGGGCGGGCGCTGCGCAGGTATGGGTCCCAGGGCCAGCAGCGCGCCGCCCTCCTCGCTCTGTTGTTCGCCGAGCGCGAGGCGTTGCTGACGGCCCGCCGGGTCACCCCGTTGCTGCTGCTCGACGACGTGATGAGCGAGCTGGACCCTGGCCGCCGCGAGCTGCTCGTCGCCCGCCTCGCCGCCGGCGGTCAGACGCTGATCACGGCCGCCGACGAAGAGTCGCTGCCGACGCCGACGCGCGCGTCGATGGTGCGCATGCCGCGCCCCGGCGTGGTCGAGGACGCCTTCGGTGATCCGGGAGCGGCTGCCGCGTGACCAGGCGCCGCGCTCCCCGGCAGGCCTCCGAGGCGTTCCGCGCCGCGCTCGACCGCGCCGCGCCGAAGACCGGCCTGGCGGCGGTCCAGGCGGCCTGGTCGACAGCCCTCGGGGAGCGGCTCGCGGCGGTCGCGACACCGGTCTCCGAGCGGGGCGGGACGCTGACGGTCGACTGCGCCGACGGGGTCTGGGCGCAGGAGCTCGACCTCATGCAGGACCAGCTGTTGGAGCGTCTGCGCGCGGAGCTGGGGGAGAGGGCCCCCCAGGCGCTCAGGTTCCGCGTCGCGAAAGGGCCCTAAGGCGACACTATTTTTCCACGATTTGCAGGGAAATTGGCGCGCGAGGAGATCGGGTACGGCGGTCGCAACTGATATTCTTATGGCAACTCGCCTTTGCCCCGACCAGATGTGGAGCGAGCCTCCCTGCGTCGGGGCTTTTTGTGTCAATCGGAAGGATCTCTTTGTCTGAGAAAAAAGCCAAAGCGGACGGCTCATACGGTGCCGCGGACATCACCGTGCTCGAGGGTCTCGAAGCCGTCCGCAAACGCCCGGGGATGTACATCGGCTCGACCGGCCCCCGCGGCCTGCACCACCTGGTCTACGAGATCGTCGACAACTCGGTCGACGAGGCGCTGGCGGGCTATTGCGACACGGTCACGATCGTCATCCACCCGGACAACAGCGTCACGGTGGGGGACAACGGGCGCGGCATCCCGGTCGGGATCATGGAGAAAGAGAATCGTCCGGCGGCCGAAGTCGTCCTCACCGTCCTCCACGCGGGCGGCAAGTTCGGGGACGGCGGCGGTTACAAGGTGTCCGGCGGCCTGCACGGGGTCGGCTCCTCGGTGGTCAACGCGCTCTCCGAGCGCCTGCACCTGAAGATCGAGACCGACGGCGCGGTCTGGGAGCAGGACTACGAGCGGGGCAAACCGCAGAACAAGCTGGAGAAAGGCGCCGCGACCGAAGCGCACGGCACCGAGATCACCTTCCTGCCGGACCTCGAGATCTTCGAAGAGATCGAGTACGACTTCCAGACGCTCGCCGAGCGAATGCGGGAGACCGCCTTCCTCACCCGCGGGCTGAAGATCTCGCTCACCGACGAGCGCGGCGAGGGCCAGAGCGTCGAGTTCCAGTACGACGGCGGGATCGAGGACTTCGTCACCCACCTCAACGCGAACAAAGACGTGCTGCACAAGAAGCCGATCTTCTTCGAGGGTGAAAAAGGTGACGGTGAAGTCGAGGTCGCGATGCAGTGGAACAACTCCTACCAGGAGTCGATCTTCAGCTTCGCGAACAACATCAACACCCACGAGGGCGGCACCCACCTGTCAGGTTTCCGCGCCGCGCTCACCCGCACGCTGAACGCCTACGCGCGCGCCAAAGGGCTGCTCAAAGAGAAGGATGAAAACCTTTCCGGCGAGGACGTCCGCGAGGGCTTGACCGCGGTCATCTCGGTGAAGCTGCACGACCCCCAGTTCGAGGGCCAGACCAAGACCAAACTCGGCAACCCGCCGATCAAGAGCCTGGTCGAGGAGACGGTGAACCGGAAGCTTGCCGAGTTCCTCGACGAGAACCCGGCGGAGGCGAAACGGATCATCTCCAAGTCGATCGACGCGGCCCGGGCGCGCGCCGCGGCGCGCAAAGCGCGCGACCTGACCCGTAAGTCGGCGCTCGAGAACTCGACTCTGCCCGGCAAGCTCGCCGACTGCACGGTGAAGGACCCGAGCCTCGCCGAGATCTTCGTGGTCGAGGGTGACTCGGCAGGCGGCTCGGCGAAGCAGGCTCGCGACCGGAACACCCAGGCGGTGCTGCCGCTGCGCGGCAAGATCCTCAACGTCGAGAAGAGCCGCATCGACAAGGTGCTGGCCAACAACGAGATCCAGGCGCTGATCACCGCGATCGGCACCGGCGTCCACGACGAGTTCAACATCGAAGACGCCCGGTACCACAAGATCGTGATGGCGACCGACGCCGACGTCGATGGCGCTCACATCCGCACCCTGGTGCTGACCTTCCTCTACCGGCAGATGCCGGAGCTGATCGAGCATGGGTATGTGTACATCGCCAAACCGCCGCTATACCGGGTGAAACAGGGCAACCAGGAGACCTACCTGGAGCGCGAGTCCGAACTCGAAGAGCTGCTGCTGCGCGACAAGCTCGAGCAGTTCGAGGTGGTCGACGCGACGGGGGAGGGGCGCAAGCTCACCCCGAGCCGCTGGCAGGCGTACATCCGGCGCTCAAAGGAGTACGAGGGCTGGGGCTCCTCTCTGCAGGCCGATTTCGGCCACGACGTGGTCCGCTTCCTGGAGGCGTCGAACCTGCTCGACGAGCAGGTGGCGACGCTGGCCGCGGCTCGGGACCTGCTCGAGCGCGAGGCGCCCGAGGGCGAGCCGTTCGACACCGAGGTCGTGAGCGCGAGCGAGGATCTGGTCGTGGTCAAGGCGATCGCCCGCAGCACCGGGCTCGCCCGCACCCACCGGCTGCCGCGCGAGCTGTTCGAAAGCGGTGACTACCGCAAGTTCGCCGAGGTTCATGCCGCGTTGCTCAAACAGGTGGGGCGCCCGGCGTTCGAGGTGAAGCGCGGCGAGCGGCGCACGATCGCGCTCTCCTTCCAGGCGCTGCGCGGCGCGGTGCTCGAGCTCGCCCGCCAGGGTGTGACCCTCACCCGGTTCAAGGGGCTGGGGGAGATGAACGCCAAACAGCTGCGGGAGACGACGATGGACCCCTCGACCCGCACCCTCGCCCAGGTGACGCTCGAAGACGCGACCGCCGCCGACACCATCTTCTCGATGCTGATGGGCGATCAGGTGGGCCCGCGCCGCGAGTTCATCGAGGCGCACGCGAAAGAGGTCAAGTTCCTCGATGTGTAAGGAGACGAACTAGTGGCTGCCCATGACGTGTTGAGCGGCGGCAACATCGAAGAGCGCGGCCTCGAGCAGGAGATGCGCTCGTCGTACCTCGATTACGCGATGAGCGTGATCGTCGGCCGGGCGCTGCCCGACATCCGCGACGGGCTGAAGCCGGTCCACCGACGGGTGCTCTACTCGATGCACGACCTCGGCCTGCAACCGACGCGGCCCTACCGTAAGTGCGCGTTCATCGTCGGTGAGGTGATGGGCAAATACCACCCACACGGTGACTCGGCGATCTACGACACGCTGGTGCGGATGGCGCAGGACTTCTCCCTCCGCTACCTGTTGGTCGACGGGCAGGGGAACTTTGGCTCGATCGACGACGACCCGGCGGCGGCGATGCGGTACACGGAGGCGCGGATGGCGCGGATCGCAACCGAGATGCTCCGCGACATCGACGCCGACACCGTCGACTTCGGCCCCAACTACGACGAATCGACCCAGGAGCCACTGGTCCTGCCCTCGCGCTTCCCGAACCTGCTGGTCAACGGGACCTCGGGGATCGCGGTCGGCATGGCGACCAACATCCCACCGCACAACCTGCGCGAGGTCGCCGGTGCGGTGACCGCCTACATCGACGACCCGGGGATCGACCTCGAGGGCCTGATGAAGCACGTCAAAGGCCCCGACTTCCCCGGCGGCGGCCTGATGAGCCGCGAGGGGATCCGCGACGCCTACGCCTCCGGCCGCGGCGGCATCAAAGTCCGTGCCCGCGCCCACGTCGAGCCGCTGAAAGGGGGCAAGGAGGCGATCATCGTCACCGAGCTTCCGTTCATGGTGAAGAAGGGCGGCGACAGCGGCCTGATCACCAAGATCGCCGAACTGGCGCGGGACCGCAAACTCGAGGGCATCTCCGACCTCCGCGACGAGAGCGACGAACGCTCCGGCATGCGGATCGTGATCGAGCTGAAACGCGGCGGCCCGCCGGCCAAGGTAGTCCTCAACAACCTCTACAAAAAAACCGCGATGCAGTCGACCTTCGGCGCCAACATGGTGGCGCTGGTCGACGGCGTGCCGCGCACGGTCAGCCTGCTGGAGATGATCCAGCACTACGTCGACCACCAGCGCGAGGTGGTCACCCGCCGGACGCAGTACGAACTGCGCCGCGCCGAGGCCCGCGCCCACATCCTCGAGGGATTGCTGGTCGCGCTGGACAACCTCAACGCGGTGATCAAACTGATCCGCGCGTCACCCGATCCGGACGCCGCGCGCGAAGGGCTGATGGACCAGTTCGAGCTCTCGCGCGAGCAGGCGCAGGCGATCCTCGACATGCGCCTCCAGCGCCTGACCGCACTCGAGGCCGACAAAGTCCGCGCCGAGCACGCCGACCTGATGGAGCGGATCGGCGAACTGCGCGCGATCCTCGGCGACGAGTCGCGGGTGATGGGCCTGATCAAGGAGGAGCTCGGCGAAATCGTCGACTCCTACGGCGACGAACGGCGCACCGAGATCGCGGCCTTCGAGGGCGAGGTCGGGATCGAGGACATGATCGCCGACCAGCAGATGGTGATCTCGCTGACCGCCTCGGGGTACGTGAAGCGGCTCCCCCTGGCGACTTACCGTCAGCAGAATCGCGGTGGCGTCGGCGTGATGGGGATGAACCTCAAAGAGGACGACTACATCGCCCACCTCCACATCAGCTCGACCCACGACTTCCTCCTGTTCTTCACCAACCGGGGGAAGGTGTACCGGACGAAGGTGTACGAACTGCCGGAGGGCTCGCGCACCTCGAAAGGCTCCAGCCTGCGCAACGTGCTGCCGCTGCAGGAAGACGAGAAAGTGATGGCGGTGATCCCGACCCGGGACTTCAAAGAGAACCGTTACCTGGTCTTCGCGACCGCGGAGGGTCTGGTCAAGAAGACCGAATTCCTCGCCTACAACACTCCGATCCGCGCCGACGGGATCATCGCGATCAAGGTGCGGCCGGGCGATGAGCTGGTGCAGGTCCGCCTCACCTCGGGCGAAGACGACATCCTGATGGTGTCCCACTCCGGCCACGCCGCCCGCTTCTCCGAGGAGCTGGTGCGTCCGATGGGTCGCGACACGAGTGGCATCAAAGGCATGAACGTCAGCGGCAAGGACAATCGGCTCCTGGCGATGGACATCGCCCGCAACGACACCGAACTGTTCGTCGTCACCGAGAACGGCTACGGCAAGCGCACCCCGGTCTCCGAGTACCCGGTGAAGGGGCGCGGCACCAAAGGCGTGCTCACCGCGAAGCTCACCGAGAAGAAGGGTGGCCTCGCCGGTGCCCTGATCGTCAACGCCCACCAGGACCTCCTCTTCATCTCCCAGAACGGGATGGTCCAGCGCACCGGCGTCGAGGGCATCTCCCAACTGGGCCGCGCCACCCAGGGTGTGAAAGTCATGAACATCAAGGACGACGACAGCGTCTCGGCGGTGGCGTTGGTGGTCGAGTCCGAAGACAACAGCGCGCCGGTCGAGGATGACGTCGATCAGATCGAGCTGGCTGACGACGATGTGAGCAGCGACGGCGGGGGAGCCGGGTAGGGCTCGGGCGAGCGCAGCACCTCGCTTCGCTCGGTGCAACTGAGATCGCGCCTTCGGCGCGAGGATTATGCAACGAGTTGTGGAGGCTCGCCCGAGCCCTACCCGGCTCCCCCGTCTGCGGAGCCTCGCACTGCTTCGGGAGCATGTTGATGGGCCGAAAACCACTGATATGGAGCGGTTTTCGGCCCATCAACGCTGATTGTCAGTTGCTCCGAGGCCCACTCGATCTTTCGCGACGTATGCGGCGTCTCTGTGCTCCGTGTGAGGGAGTCCTGACACCCTCCGAACGGCTTGTACCTTCCTTGGCGCCGGCAGCGTCCTCGTCAGTCCGGAGCGCGTTGCCCGCCGGAAGGTTGAGAGAGGAGGGTGTCAGGACTCCCTACGCCGCCTGCGGCAGATACTGCTGCCAGCTATCCGGCATCTTCGGGCTGGCGACCTGGATGAACACCGTCGGCGCCGGGGCCTTCGGGGCGTTCTTCGGATGCATGTGGATCTCGCGGGGGAGGCGGTTGCCCTTCTTGCGGTTGCAGGACGCGCAGGCGGCGACGATGTTCTCCCAGACCGACTCGCCGCCGCGGGAGCGGGGGATGACGTGGTCGACGGTGAGGCCGGACTTGGTCGAGCCGCAGTACTGGCAGGTCCAAGAGTCGCGGGCGAGGACGGCCCGGCGGGTGATCTTGCGCCGGTGGGCCTCGCGCGGGATGCGGACGTAGTTGACGAGGCGGATCACGTCCGGCCGCTCCAGGGTCATGTGCTCGGAGTGGAGGGCGTCGCCCGCCCGCTCCTCGAGGAGCTCGGCCTTTTCCTTCAAGAGCAGGACAGCGGCGCGTCGCAAAGTGCAGACGTTTATCGGCTCATACGTCGCATTCAGCACCAGCACCCTGGCCATGGTGCGGGGAATTGTAAGCGGGTCGGGCAGCGGCCCTTCAGATGATCGGATAACTGCCGAGGATGCGGACCGATTCGGCTTTCCCCCGCAGGGCCTCGACCGCGGCCTCGATCAGCGGGTCGTCGAGCCGCCCGTCGAGGTCGCAGAAGAAGAAGTAGCGCCCCAGTTCGGACCGCTGGGGCCGCGACTCGATGCGGGAGAGGTTGATTCCCCGGGAGGAGAACTCGGCCAGCGCGTCGACCAGGGCGCCGGGTCGGTCGTCGCCGAGCTCGGAGAAGATCAGCGAGGTCTTCCACCGCTCGCCCGCGGGCGGCTCCGTCCCCGCCGGCGCCAGCCAGACGAAGCGGGTGACGTTGTTCTGCTCGTCCTGGATCCCCTCGCGCAGGATGCGGCACCCGTAGAGGCCCGCGGCCGACCGCGAGCCGACCGCCGCCCAGGGCCGTGGTGACTCGGAGACCATCCGCACCGCCGCCGCGGTGCTGCTGACGCTGCGCAGTTCCACCCCCGGCAGGTTCTCGCGCAGGAACCGCGCCGTCTGCGCCAGTCCCTGTTGGTGGGAGAGCACCGCCTCGACCTCGCCGAGCTCGATGCCGTCGCGGGCGATCAGGTGCTGGCGCACCGGGTAGTCGTGCTCGCCGACGATCGCCACCTCCGGCGCTTCGAAGGCGAGGATGTCGAGCGTGCCACGGACCGATCCCTCGATCGAGTTCTCGTACGGGGCCAGCGCCCGGTCGGCGCGGCCCTCGGTCACCGCCTGGATCGCGTCGAAGACGGTGTCGGTGCGCAACGGCTCGAACTCCGCGTCGCCCAGCGCTTCGTTCAGGGCGTCCTCGGTGAACGTCCCGGCCGGTCCGAGATAAGCGATCCGCACCACTCAGGGGAAGCTATTCGAAGTTGACCGTGTAGGTCGCTTCGTTGTTGGTGGTGACGTGCTCGCCCGGCACCGGCTTGACTTCGACTTCCAGGGTCGTTTCGCCTTTCGGCGCCGGGGTCAGCGGCACAACCGCCGTTTCTTCGGCTCCTGGTTCGAGCGAGGCGATTTCCCCGGTGGTTTCCTTACCGTTCGCGACCACCACCACGGTCAAGCCGTTCTCGGTCGATTCGCCCTGGTTCTGGACCACGACTTCAATTTCCGGCGTGCCTTCGACGACCACCGAGTTCGTCGTTTCGGGGGTCAGTTCGGTGCCGCTGACGCTGACCCCGAGCAGGCCGAGGCCGTGCAGGCCGGGGCTCGGTTCGCCGCCGCTCGACCCGCTGACCGCCCCCAGCGCCTTCTTCACTTCGGCTTCGTTCAGCCACTTGGTGCCACCGGGGAGGAACTGGCTTTTCGGCACGTCTTCGCCTTCGATCCCTTCGGCGGCGAGCCTGCCGTTGATTTCCGGGCGCGTCACCGCTTCGTAGAGGATGTCGGCGGCGAGCAGCCGTTGCATCTGGTTGGTGATCGCCGCCGTCGCCTGCGCCGCTCCCGCTTCGCCGAGCGCGGTCGGCATCTTGTTGGCGATCGTTTCCATCGCCGACGCCCGCAGCTCGTACACGAGTTCGAGCGACTTCTGGGCGCCGCTCAGTTCGCTCGGCGCGCTCAGCGCTTCCACCCGCGTCCGGTAGTTGGTCATCGCACTGCGTTCGGCGCTCACCTTGCCGGTGAATTCGGTGACCGAGAGGTTGCCCGGTTCTTCGAGCAGCTTGAAGAAGTTCTTGCTGGTCTGGTCGGTCTCGATCACGATCTGCTTGACCCCGCCGGAATAGCCGGTGAGGGCCGAGCGCGCCTGCGCGTCGAGACACCCCTTCACCCCGAGCACCACCAGGATCAACACCACCAGCGCCGCCCCCAGGGCGAGGAGGCGCCGCAGCATGATCTGCTGACGTTCGGGGCGGCGGCTGGGCCGACGCGGACGCCGGCTTTCACCGCTTGAAGTCGAGTACTCCAAGAAGCGGCTCTCCCAGGGGGCGGTTTGGCTGGCGGGGGAGTATGGCGACTACGGCCGGCAGGCCGCCGCTTCTCCCCGCGTGCGGTGCCGTTTTCCCAACCATAGCGGCAGGAGGCAGGAAGCCCGGCGCGAAGAAGAAGGAGCTTTGGTCGGCTCACTCGTACTTGACCGCTTCTTGATCGAGCGCCGGATCGGCAGCGGCGGCTTCGGCGTCGTCTACGAGGCCTGGGACGGCAGGCTCGAGCGCCCGGTCGCGGTGAAGGCGATCGAACAGCGCGGCGAGCCCGGCCGGCGGGTGCTCCGCGAGGCCCAGGCCGCCGCCCGCCTCAACCACCCGGGGATCGTGACCCTCTACGAGATGGGGGAGGAAGACGGCAACGCGCTGCTCGTTTCCGAGCTGGTCGAGGGCGAAACGCTGGCCCGGCTCACCGCCGAGGAAGCCCTCTCGGACCGCGAGATCGGCGAGATCGGCGCCGACCTCTGCGAGGCACTCGACCACGCCCACTCGCGTGGCGTCGTCCACCGCGACATCAAGCCACAGAACGTCCAGGTGGTCGACGGCCAGCCGCACGCGAAGCTGATGGACTTCGGCATCGCCCTGGTCGCCGACGCGGCGGGGCTGACCGCGACCGGCGACGTCGTCGGCACGCTCGCATACATGTCGCCCGAGCAGGCCGAGGGCCGCGAGGCGGGGCCCGAGGCCGATGTCTACTCGCTCGCCCTGACGCTGTACGAGTGCTGGAGCGGCGAGAACCCACACCGCCGCGGCAACGCGGTGGCCACCGCCCGCGCGATCGGCCGCCGCACCCGCCCGCTTCGTCGTCTGCGACCCGACCTCCCGCGCGAGCTGGCCGAGGAGATCGATGCCTGCCTCGACCCGCAGCCCCGGCACCGGCCCTCGCTGGAGGAGCTGGGGACGGCGATCGAGGACTCGCTCGACGAGCTCGCCGACCACCACGCGACCCGCACCCGTCACGTCGGCCTGCGGCTGGGCGCGATCGGGGTCGCCGCCGTGGTCGGCGCGATCCTCGTGCTCGGCCATGGGCTCGTCCTCCCGTAGAATCTTCGCTTCCTCCGCGAGACGCGGACGCTCCACCCTGCCATGACAAAGGCACCGACCCAGGAAGACTTCCGATAGCCCTTCTCCGCAAGCTTGAGTCCGGGATCGAAGGCCTCGTCGAGGGGGTGTTCTCGCGCGCCTTCAGCTCCGAGGTGCAGCCGGTCGAACTGGCCCGCAAACTGGCCAAGGAAATGGACTCCCACAAGACCGCCTCGGTGCAGCGCGTCTACGTGCCCAACGAGTACACGGTCTTCCTCTCCCGCCAGGACCGCGCGAAGCTCGAAGGCTACGAGCGCTCGCTCGAGCAGGAGCTCTCCGGCTACCTGCTCGAGCACGCCCGCCGGCGTGGCTACGACCTGCTCACCCGGCCGACGGTCGAATTCCAGACCGACGAGCGCCTGCGGCTTGGCGAGTTCGGGATCCAGCCGCGGATGGTGAAGGCCCCGGTGCGCGAGGGCGAGGCGCCCAAACAGGGCGAAGAGGGCCACACGATGGTCTACTCGGCGGTCCGCGAGCGCGATCGCCAGCGGCCGAAAGAACCGGAGCAGGCGGTGCGCGCCCTCGTCTCCACCCGTGCCGTGGTCTCGATCGACGACCGCCGCTACGTATTCGACGGCCCGCGCGCCACGATCGGCCGCTCGAAGTCGGCCGAGTGCGTGCTCGCCGACCCCAACGTGTCCCGTCGCCACGCCGAGCTGCGCCGTTCCGACACCGGGGACTGGCAGATCGTCGACCTCGGCTCGACCAACGGGATCAAGGTGAACGGCCGGCGCGTCACCTCCACCCGCCTCAGCCCGGGCGACCAGGTGACGGTCGGCACCACCACCTTCCTGTTCGACGTCGAGCAGTAGCCCAGCACGCCGCCTGGCTTCAGGCGCTGACCGTAAGGTGACGAGCGAGTGGCATACGATCCTCTATCGACCGCCCTGAAATTCGGCTTCCTGGCCGTCCTCTTCCTGTTCCTGCTGGTGATCGCCAGGAGCGCCTACCGCGACCTGCGCCGGACGGCCGCCCCGGCGCCTGACGCGACCGGCTTCCATGCGGTCCCGGTGGGCGTCGGCGAGGTGCAGCGCGGCGTCGACGCCTGGCTGGTCGCCGAGCGCGGCGGCGGGCTCGAGCGTGACGAGCGCTTCGACCTGATCGGCGGCCTCTCGATCGGCCGCTCCAAGGACGCCGACGTGCAGATCGACGATCGCTACGCGTCCGGCATCCACGCCCGGCTGTTCTCGCGCGAAGGCCTCCACTTCGCCGAGGACATGAACTCGACCAACGGGACCTTGCTGAACGGGGCGCCGCTCGACGGCGAGGCGGAGCTGGTCGACGGCGACACCCTCCAGATCGGCGACACCGTCTTTCGCTTCGAGGCATCGTAGGGCGAGCCGGGTTTAGGGGAGAGATGACGCTGCGGATCACCGACCAGGCCTACGCCACCGACACCGGGCGCCAGCGCAGCGCCAACGAGGACTCGGTCTTCGTCCGCGCGCCGCTGTTCGTCATCGCCGATGGGATGGGCGGCGCGCGGGCGGGCGAGGTCGCCTCGAAGACGGTGGTCGAGGCCTTCGACCACCAGCTCCCCGACGCGCCCCCGGAGCGGGTGCTGCGGGAGACGATCGAAGGCGCCAACCGGACGATCCACTCGCTCGCCGGCAAGGATCCGAACCTCTCCGGGATGGGGACGACGACGACCGCGGCGATCGTCGACGAGCAGGCCGAGGAGGTCGCGATCGGCCATGTCGGCGACAGCCGCGCGTACCGGCTGCGGCGGGGGAAGCTCGAACGGCTGACCCGCGACCACTCGCTGGTCGAGGAGATGCGCCGCAAAGGGCAACTCACCGAGGCGCAGGCCGAGGACCACCCGCAGCGCTCGATCATCACCCGCTCGGTCGGTCCCGAACCGGAGGTCGACGTGGACCTGCAGACGGTGCCCGCGCAGTCCGGCGACATCTTCCTGATCTGCTCCGACGGGCTGACCACGATGCTCGACGAGGAGCACATCGAGCGCATCCTGGCCCGCGCCACCTCGATGCCGAACGCGGTCCGCGCGCTGGTCGACGAAGCCAACCGGGCGGGCGGGCGCGACAACATCAGCGTGATCGCCTTCAAGCTGGTCGACGCGGCCGAACCGTCGCTCGCCTCCGAGGGCGCGACGCTGATCGGGCAGGGCGCCGAGGAGGCCGGGCTGACGGCGACCGAGGTGCGACGCCGCGCGGCGGCCGACGCGGCGCGCAAACGGCGCGAGGACCAGGCTGCGGCCGTGCCCGGCCGGCGCCGGCGCCGGATCAAACGGGCGGCCGCGGTCCTCGCGACGCTGGCCGTGATCGGGGCGATCGTCTTCGGCGCCGCCTACGGCCTGCGCCATGTCTGGTTCCTCGGCACCGACAGCGCCGGCCGCGTCGCCCTCTACCGCGGCCTGCCCTACGAACTGCCCTTCGGCGTCAAGCTCTACAGCGAACGGTACGCGGCCCCGGTGCAGACCCAGGCGCTGCCCGCGCGGCGCAAGGACGCGGTGACCGGGCACGGCCTGCGCTCGCACGCCGACGCGCAGAAGCTGCTCGAAGAAATCGAACGCGGGCAGGGGGTGGGGGGGTGACCCGCGCCCGCAACCGCGAGCTGCTCGCCCTGATCCCGGTGGCGCTGCTGCTGACCGCCGGCTTCGCCGCGGTCTTCGCCCAGGACCACGCCAAGCTCGGCAACCTCAGCCTCACCTACGGCGCCTACTTCCTCGCCGTCTGCCTGGCGACCCACATCTTCCTGCGGTTCCGCCTCCCGCACGCCGATCCCTATCTCTTCCCGCTGATGGCGCTGCTGACCGCGTTCGGGCTGGTGATGATCTACCGGATCGACGAAAGCCTCGCCCGCAACCAGGCGAACTGGTTCGTCTTCGGGCTCATCCTCTTCGCCCTGACGATCTACTTCCTGCGCGATTACGAGATCCTCGAGCGCTACCGGTACATCATCGCCACCGCCGGGATCCTGCTGCTGCTGGCGCCGCGCCTGCCGGGGATCGGCGAAGAAGTCAACGGCGCCTACCTCGGGGTGAAGCTCGGGCCGATCTCCTTCCAGCCCGGCGAGATCGCGAAGCTTGCGATCGTCGTCTTCCTCGCCTCCTACCTGCGCGAGAACCGCGAGGTGTTGATCGTCGGGGCGCGGCGGGTGCTCGGGGTGACGCTGCCGCCGCTCAAACACTTCGGCCCGATGCTGGTCGTCTGGGGCGCCGCGATGTTCATGCTCATCTACATCCGCGACCTCGGCACCTCGCTGATGTTCTTCACCGCCTTCCTCGCCCTGCTCTACGTGGCGACCGGGCGCTTCAGCTTCGTCGTGGTCGGGACGATCATGTTCCTGCTCGGCGCCTGGTTCATCTTCACCACCGTCCCGCACGTGCACGAACGGGTCGAGAACTGGCTCCACCCGTACCACGACGCGCTCGGCAACGGCTTCCAGGTGTTGCAGTCGACGTTCGCGCAGGCCGACGGCGGACTCTTCGGCAAAGGCTTCGGGCAGGCGCTGCTCACCGTGCCCGGCCACCCCAACCTGACGATGCTGCCGGTGGCGCAGACCGACACGATCTACTCGCTGATCGTCAACGAGCTCGGCCTCTTCGGCGCGGTCGGCCTGATCGCCACCTACCTGCTGATCACCGCCCGCGGCTTCAAGATCGCGCTGCTCGCCAACGACGGCTTCTCGAAGCTGCTCGCGACCGGGCTCACCGCGGTCTTCGCGATCCAGGCCTTCGTGATCATCGGCGGCGTCTCGCGGGTGATCCCGCTGACCGGCGTCACCCTGCCGTTCGTCTCCTACGGCGGCAGCTCGATCGTCGCCAACTTCGTGCTGCTCGCGCTCCTTCTGCTGATCTCCGACCGCGCCCGCCGCGAAGCCGAAGAGGGCGTGCCCCGGAGTGGTCGCGACGAAGCGCTCGGGGCGGCGGCGTGAACCGCCAGATCATCAAGCTGTTCGGCTTCATCGTCGTCCTCTTCGCGGTCCTGGTCGGCTTCACCGCCTGGTGGTCGGTCTTCGACGCCAAGAACCTGAAGGCCCAGGAAACCAACCGGCGGCCGCTCTTCGAGCAGCAGCAGATCCCCCGCGGCCGGATCCTCGCCGCCGACGGCACCGTGATCGCGAAGTCGGTCCGCAAGGGGCGGGGCTCGAACCTCCGCTACGAACGCCACTACCCGCTGGGCCCCCTGTTCGGCCACCCGATCGGCTACAGCTTCATGGAACTCGGGCAGTCGGAGTTCGAGAAGTTCCACAACGCCGAACTGACCGGCGAAGAAACGGAATTCGGCTCGATCCTCAATCAGCTCACCGGGCAGAAGCAGGAAGGCGAACAGATCGTCACCAACCTCGACGTGAAGGCGCAGGAAGTGGCGATGCACGCACTCGAAGGCGCCGGGCATGGCGCCGTGGTGGCGATCGAACCGAGCACCGGGGCGGTCAAGGTGCTCGCCTCGAACCCGCCCTACAACCCGAACTCGGTGTCGAACGAAAAGGTGTGGAAGCGGCTGAACTCCAAGGCGGAAGAAGCGAACGCGCCGCTGGTCAACCGGGCGACCTTCGCCCGTTATCCGCCGGGCTCGACCTTCAAGGTCGTGACCGCCGCGGCGGGGCTCGAATCGGGCGTGATCACCCCGGAAACGACGATCAACGCGCCCGGCTCGATCATCGACGAAGGCCACGAACTCGCCAACGACTACAACCAGAGCTGGGGCAACATCAGCCTCGACACCGCGCTGACCAACTCGGTCAACACCTGGTTCGCCCAGCTCGGTCAGAAAGTCGGCCAGGAAAAGCTCTTCGCGATGATGGAAAAGTTTGGCTTCAACGCGACGCCGCCGATCGACCTGCCGGAAAGCGAAGTCCTCGCGAGCGGGCTCTGGGACTACGAAAACGAACGGATGCTGACCCGCCACGACCCGGTCGACCTGGCCCGCGTCGCGATCGGCCAGGAGCGGCTGTTGGTGACGCCGCTGCAGGACGCGATGGTGGCCGCCGCGGTCGCCAACCACGGCAAGCTGATGCGGCCGCAGATCTGGAAGCGGGTGGTGAACATCGACGGCAGCGTCACCAAGCGGATGAAGCCGAGCGTGTACAGCGAACCGCTCAAGCCGAAGACGGCGGCAGAGCTGACGACGGCGATGGAAGGGGTGGTGCGCGAAGGGACCGGGACCAACGCGGCGATCGAAGGCGTCCCGGTGGCGGGCAAGACCGGCACCGCGGAAACGCCCGGCAACGAAGCGTGCGGCGGCGGCAGCGAACAGAACCAGGCGTGGTTCATCGGCTTCGCCCCGGCGAACCACCCGAAGGTCGCGCTCGCGGTGTCGATCGAGTGCACCGAAAAATTCGGCGGCGACGTCGCCGCGCCGATCTTCCGCGAAGTGGCGGAAACGATCCTGGCGGGGGGATAGGTGGGTCAGACGATTCCGAGAGCGAGGGGAGAGCGGCGTGGCTGAGATCGCGGTCGGCGCGGTCGTCGACGGGCGTTATCGGGTGGTGGCGAAGGTCGGCGGCGGCGGCATGGCCGACGTCTGGCTCGCCGAGGATGACCACCTGCAGCGCCGCGTCGCGCTGAAGGTCCTGCACGGGCGCTTCGCCCAGGACCGGGAGTTCGTCATGCGCTTCCAGCGCGAGGCCGAGTCGGCGGCGGGGCTGCAGCACCCGAACATCGTCTCGGTCTTCGACCGCGGCGAATGGGAGGGCACCTATTACATCGCGATGCAGTATGTGGAAGGGCCGACGCTGAAGCAGCTGATCGACTCCGGGATCACGGTCGAGCAGGCGGTCGCGGTGATCCGCCAGGTCCTGCAGGCGGCGGGGTATGCGCACCGGCAGGGGATCGTCCACCGCGACCTGAAGCCGCAGAACGTGATCGTCGACCCGGAGGGGAAAGCCGTGGTCACCGACTTCGGCATCGCCCGCGCCGGCTTCTCGGAGATCACCCAGACCGGCTCGGTGATGGGGTCGCCGCACTACCTCTCGCCCGAGCAGGCGCAGGGCTTCGAAGTCACCGCCGTCTCCGACCTCTACTCGATCGGCGTGATGCTCTACGAGACGCTCACCGGGCGGGTCCCGTTCGAGGGCGAATCGGCGGTCGCGGTGGCGATGAAACAGGTCTCGCAGATGCCGCAGCGGCCGAGCTCGATCCAGCCGCGGGTCAGCCCGGCCCTCGACGCGGTGGTCATGCGGGCGCTGGAGAAGGATCCCGGGCAGCGCTTCCAGAGCGCCGACGCGTTCATCGCCGCGCTCGACCAGGCGATGCGCGAGCCGGGGGGCGCCGGGCGCGGGACGCAGTCCTTCGCGGCGCTGCCGCCGGTCGTCGCGCCGCCCGAGGAGGACGGGAAAGACGCCGCCGCGGCGCGCCGACGGCGTCGCAACTGGTGGATCATCGCGGCGCTGGTGGCGATCCTGCTGGGTGCCCTGATCGGCCTCTTGTTGAGCCGTGAAACCACCACCCAGGTGCCGAGCGTCGAAGGCCGCAGCCTCCAGCGGGCCGAAGAAATCCTCGAACAGCGCGGCTTCACCGTGAACCAGCCGCCGCTCACCGTCAACCGTCAGGTCGCGGCGGGCACGGTGCTCGAGCAGGACCCGCTGCCCTCGCCGCCGGCGCGGGAAGCCGAGGAAAACTGCTCGTTCCTGACCCTCTTCTGCTCGAAGCCGGCGGTCACCCTGACGATCAGCGCTGGCCCCGGCGAAGGGGCGATTCCCAAGGTCAACGGCCTGAGTCGCGCCGACGCGACGAAGAAGCTCGAAGCCGCCGAATTCGAAGTGGCGACGGAAAACGTCAACTCCACCTCGGTCCCGGCGGGCGACGTCGTCTACTCCGAACCGCGTGGGGGCAAGACGGCAACCCACGGCTCGACCGTGACGATCTTCGTCTCCACCGGGCCGAAGCTGGTCAAGGTCCCGGTGCTGGTGGACAAGCCGCGGCGGCTGGCGGTGCAGGAAATCCGCGCCCGTGGCCTGACCCCGGAAGTCGAAGAAGAAGAATCGGGCCAGCAGGTCGGCCGCGTGCTGCGCCAGACGCCCAGCGCCGGCCAGGAACTCGAACCGGGGGCGACGGTGCGGATCGTCGTCTCCTCCGGCCGCGAAATGAAGAAGATGCCGGGGGTGGTGGGCCAGGAACGCCGCGAAGCGGTCGAAGCCGTGCGCGCCGCCGGGTTGACCCCGGTGGTCGAAGAAGAAGAAACTCCCAACGAAGAAAAGATCGGCCTGGTGATCCGCCAGTCCCCGCACGGCGGCACCGAACTGGCGCCGGGGTCGGAAGTGACGCTGACCGTCGGCAAGCGCGCGAAAGTCGAACCGGAAGTGCCCGGCGCGATCGAAGGCGAAACCGAAGGCGCAAAACCGTGAGGGTCGCCGTCCTCGCCGGCGGGCGCTCCTCCGAGCACGAGGTGTCGCTCAACTCGGGCGCCTCGGTGATCAAGGGCCTGGAAGAAGCCGGGCACGAGGTGGTGGAGGTGCGGATCGGCCGCGACGGGCGCTGGAGCGCCGAGGGGGCGGCGGTGGACCTGATCCCGGGCGCCGGCCTGCTCGACGTCGACGTCGCCTTCCCGGTCCTGCACGGCGCCTTCGGCGAGGACGGCAGCCTCCAGGGGCTGCTGGAGATGCTCGACCTGCCCTACGTCGGCTCCGACGTCCTCGCCTCGGCTACCTGCATGGACAAGCTGACCCTGAAGCGTCTGCTGGCCGGGCAGGGGATCCCGCAGGTCGACTTCGTCGCGGTCGGCGAGGACGGGTGGCGGGAGCGCTGCGCCGCGCTCGGGACGCCGCTCTGGGTGAAGCCCTCGCGGATGGGCTCGAGCGTCGGCATCACCCGGATCGAGGACCTCGCGGCGCTCGACTCCGCGGTCGAGACCGCCCTCCGCCACGACCCGCGGGTCATCGTCGAGGCCTCCGCCCACGGCCGCGAGGTCGAGTGCTCGGTGCTCGGCAACGAGGACCCCGAGACCTCGATGCCGGGCGAGATCCTCGCCCACTCCGAGTGGTACGACTACGAGGCCAAGTACGCGGCGGGCGGCATGGACCTGGCGGTCCCCGCCCCGATCTCGGAGATCGAGACCGCCCGCGTCCGCGCCCTCGCCGCCCAGGTCTTCACCCTCGCCGGCTGCTCCGGCCTCGCCCGCTGCGACTTCTTCGTCGAGCCCGACGGCACCGTGCTGGTCAACGAGATCAACACCATGCCCGGCTTCACCGAGACCAGCGTCTACGCCAAGCTCCTCGAGGCCGGCGGCCTCGCCTACCCGTCCCTCTGCGACCGCCTCGTCACCCTCGCCGTCGAGCGCCACACCCGCGCCCGCTCCTACGAGTTCTGAGCTATTCGAGCAGCTTGATGTCGGAGATTTCCACCTGGTAGCGACCTTCCTGGTCGCTCGAGGGGGAGAGCTTGGTGATCCAGACCAGGAAGTACTTGGCGGCGGCGCCGAGGTGGAGCTGCACTTCTTCGACCTCGTTGACGTTGGTGATTTCGGCGATCGGTTCGCCCCATTCTTCGATTCCTTCGGGCGGACCTGAGGGGGCGGCGAAGATCTGGGTGCTCCAGCCCGGGGTGGGCGTGCGGATGACCAACTTGTCGGGCGTCACCGGTGCTTTGGCGGTCACGTAGATCCCGACGCCCTGGTCGGGGCCGGTCTTCGTCCCGGCGAAGGTCTGGGATTCGTAGTGCTCGGTCGACCAGGAGGTTTCGGCGTTGCCGTCGAGCACGTTCTTCGCCTCGGCGTCGTTCTCCACGCCGTCGCCCTCGGGGTCGTAGGCGGTTGCCGATTCGAGCGCCACCGGGGTGGCGGTGGGCTTCGCGGGTGGGTTTTCGTTCTTGCCGACGATCGGCGTGTTGCCGCTCGAGTCGATCAGGATGACCGCGACGACGATGGCCGCGATCAGCAGCCCCAGGGCGACCAGACCCCGGGAGAGGCGCGTTCCCGCCGGAAGCTTGCGTTTGGCCGGGGGGACGGCCTTCAGCACGGCGGTCGCCTCGCCGGTGGTCGAGCCCGCCCGCGCCGCCTCGACCTCCAGCGCGGTCGAGAGGTCATCGATCATTTCGCCGACGTCGGCGTAACGCTGGGCGGGGTCCTTGGCGGTCGCCCGCTCGACCACCAGGGCGGTCGCCGCCGACAGCTCCGGCCGCTCCGCCTGCACGTCGGGGAGCTCCTCGTTGACGTGTTTCATCGCCACCCCCACCTGGCTGTCGGCCTTGAAGGGGACGCTGCCGGTCAACATCTCGAAGAGCACGACGCCGAGCGAGTAGATGTCGGAGCGCTGGTCGGCGCCGCGGCCCATCGCCTGCTCGGGAGCGACGTAGTCGGTGGTGCCGAGGACGCGGCCGGTGGCGGTCATCCCGTCCTGCTCGAGCTGGCGGGAGATGCCGAAGTCGGTGAGCTTGGCGCGCCCCTCGGCGTCGATCAGGACGTTCTGCGGCTTGATGTCGCGGTGGACCATGTTGCGGGCGTGGGCGACGGTGAGGCCGCGCGCGATCTCGATCGCGTAGGCGAGCGCCTCCTGCGTGTCGAGCGCCCCGACCCGGTTGATCCGCGCCTTCAGCGTCTCCCCTTCGACGTACTCGAAGACGATGTAGGGGTAGCCGCCGTCCTCGCCCGCGTCGATCACCGCGACCACGTTGGGGTGGGAGAGCTTGGCGACCGCGCGGGCCTCCTGGCGGAAGCGCTCGAGCTGATCGGCCTGCTCGGACATCTCCCGGTGCATGACCTTCACCGCGACCGGGCGGTCGAGCGTCGTGTCGCGAGCCAGGTAGACGGTCGACATCCCCCCCGAGCCGAGTTTCGCCTCCAGCCGGTACCGGCCCGAGAGCACGGTGCCGATCATCTTCGAGCTGGTGGGTGTGCGGTCTGCCATCAGGCGCTTGCCGGGGAAGCCGGGGGGCGGCTGTGAATATTGTCGAGCACGTGTCCGTAGAGGTTCGCTACTACTCCGACCCCGCCTGCATCTGGTCGTGGGCTGCCGAGCCCGCCCTGCGCCGCCTGATGTGGGAGTTCGAGGGCGAGCTCAGCTTCGTCTGGGGGATGGGGGGCCTGGCGCGCCACTTCGGCTCCGCCTACCGCGACAGCGAGGCGCGGGTCGGCAACGGCCCCGACTGCTTTGCGGATCTGATGGCGCATTGGCTCAACGTAGCCGGTCGGACCGGGATGCCGTGTGACCCTCGACTATGGACCGATGACCCCATTTCCAGCAGCTTCCCGGCCTGCGTGGCGGTCGAGGCGGCGTCCGAGCAGGGTTGGGAGGCCGGCTACCGGTACCTGCGGCGGATTCGCGAAGGCATCCTCTGCTTCCGCCGCAAGCTCGACGAGCCCGCCGCGCTGATCGCCGAGGCGGCGCCCGCGGGACTCGACGTCGACGCCTTCGAGGCGGCGCTCGACTCGACCGCGCCGATGGCGGCCTTCGAAGCCCACCTCGAGGAGGTCCGCGAGGTTCCCCAGGAGGCGCGCGACCTGGGGAAGACGAGCGTCACCGAGGGCCACGAGCGCCTCAGCTTCCCGTCCGCGATCTTCATCGGCGCCGACGGCGTGCGCCACGGCGTCTACGGTGCCCAGCCCGCGCGGGCCTACCGCGACGCGGCCCGCGCCGCCGGCGCCCGCCCGGCCAACGATGGTGAGCTGCCGCCGCTCGAGGCCGTCGCCCGCTTCGGCCGCCTGGCCGTCCCCGAGGTCGACCTCCTCGCCCGCACCGAGCCGATCGAGACCCGCGCCGAGCTCTGGCGCCTCGCGGTCGAGCACCGCCTGCACCCGGTGCCGGCGCTGACGGGGACGCTCTGGGAGCTCGCGTAGGGGCGGGGGCGGACGCCCAGGACGTGAGCGGTCCGTGGGGGAAGGAGACCTCTGACCGCGGCGACGGGGCACCTGTGGCGCCTTACTCTCGTATAGAGAGAGTTTCTCTCCACAGCAAAGGTTTGACCGGTGGGAAGGCATGAGGAAGACGGGAGGAACCGTGACGTTCACCGGGCGGGGCACCTGGTGGGTCGTGCCGGCCCTCCCTCTCCCACGGCCCGTCCCTCGTGCCTCGGAGCGCCAGCTTCCGGCGCCCCGAGCCCTACCGAACGACGTGCCCCGCGTCGTCGGTGACGCGGCCGATCCGGGCGGCGCCCGGATGGTGGGTGCGGAGGAGGTCGAGGGCGCGGGACTCGTCGTTCTCGGGGACGACGACGCAGAAGCCGCAGCCCATGTTGAAGACCTCGTGCATCTCCGTGTCGGCGATGCCGCCGCGCTCGCGGATCAGCTCGAAGAGGGGGTGGACCGGGAGGGGGTGGTCGATCTCGTAGCCGACCGGCGCGGCCAGGCGGAGGAGGTTGTTGACGCCGCCCGAGGTGATGTGGGCGAGGCCGCGCACGTCGACCTCGGAGCGCAGGAGCTCGACGATCGGCTTGACATAGATGACGGTCGGCTCGAGCAGGGCGTCGCCGAGCGGCCGGCCGAGGCGACCTTCGGGGTCGGCGCCCATGTCGAGGCCGTCGAGCGCCGCCCGCGCCAGCGTGTATCCATTCGAGTGCAGGCCGGAGGAGGGGAGGCCGATGATCGAGTCGCCCGCGGTGACGCGGCGGCCGTCGACGATCGCGTCGAGCGCGACCGTGCCGAAGCAGGCGCCGGAGACGTCGACGCCGTGGACCATGTCGCCGAGCTGGGCGAGCTCGCCGCCGGGGATCTCGATCCCGGCCAGGGTGGCGCCGCGCGCGAGCCCGACCCCGATCGCCTCGGTCACCTCCGGGTCCGCCCGGTCGATCGCGATGTAGTCGAGCATCGCCAGCGGCTCGGCGCCGACGCAGATCACGTCGTTGACGTTCATCGCCACGCAGTCGATCCCCACCGTGTCGAGCCTGCCGAGCGCTTCGGCGAGCACCAGCTTCGTCCCCACCCCGTCGGTGGAGAGCGCGATGCCGAGGTTCGGCGCCACCTCGACCACGCTCGCGTAGTGGCCCGGCAGCGGCACCTGCGCCGAGGGCCGCCCCAGCTCGATTCTCCCCAGCGCCCGCACCAGCCCGGCGACCGCCGCGTCGGCGGCGCCCTGGTCGACCCCGGATCGTGCGTAAGCGTCGCTCACGCCGACGATTCTTTCAGCCGCCCAGGAATTTGGTCAGTGGCCGCGGCGCAGCTTCGCCAGCACCAGGCCCGCCAGCCCGGCGCGGTACGCCGAGTAGGGCCAGAGGGCGCGGTCGCGCTCCACCAGGCCGATCAGGCGCTGGGAGGCGAGGGTGGAGACGAACGAGGCACCGATGCCGACGGCAAGGGTCTTGCGCAGCTCGGGGGTGGTGCCGCGGCGCGCGAGGCGGGCGCCCTTCAAGCCGGTCGCGCCGACGATGATCGGCAGGGCGATCGTCCGCGAGAGGAGGTTCGCCTGGGCCCGCGAGAAGCAGCGCCAGCGCGCGGCGGCCAGGGTCACGCCGTTGCGCGACACCCCCGGCGCGAGCGCCGCGGCCTGGGCGACGCCGAGCGCCAGGCCGTCCATCGGCCGCGCCTCGCCGCGGCCGCGCAACTGCGGCCGGCGGTCGGCAAGCACCATCAGCGCCGCCCCGGCGAGCAGGCCGAAGGCGGTCGCCCGCGGCCCGCCGAGCCGCTGCTCGATCTGGCGCTCGCACCCGTAGCCGACCGCCGCCGCGGGGGCGAAGGAGAGCACCAGCAGCAGTGCCCGGCCGGCGTCGAAGCTCCGCAGCTCCTCCGCGATCAGCCGTCGCTGGCCGACCAGGAGCGCCGCCGCGGCACCGGTGTGGAGGGCGACCTCGAAGCTCTTGCGCACCTCCGGGTCGATCGCGTCCCAGTCCCAGCCGAGCAGCCACGGGACGAGGACGATGTGGGCGGAGCTGGAGATCGGCAGCAGCTCGGCCGGGCCCTGCACGATGCCCAGCGCGAGCGCGCGGCGGAGCGGCAGTCCCCCGCTCAAGCGTCCGGGGTCATCACGAGGAGGTGCATCGCATGTGGCATGCGCCGCCAATCGTAGGTGAGGACCGCGCCGCCCATCGGCCTCCCCGATCACCACGTCCTTAAGAACCACCCGTAAACTCGGCTCTTCATGCGCCGGTTGAACCATCCCGTCTACCGCAACAGGGTGGGGCAGATACTCGCCGACGCGGCACTCGTCGCGCTGGCGTACTTCCTTGCCTTCCAGCTGCGCTTCCTCGACGACCCCGGCGGCTGGCCGCACCGCTACGAGATCCTCTTCGCCCAGTCGGTCGGCTTCGTGATCGCGGGCAAGCTGCTCGTCTTCGCCGCCTCCGGGCTCTACCAGAAGTGGTGGCGCTACGTGAGCGGCCGCGACTTCCTCCTGATCCTGCGCGCGGTGGCGATCTCGAGTGCCCTGCTGGTGATCGCCTTCGCCGTGATCCAGCCGTTCCACCACACGCTGCCGCGCTCGGTCGTGGTGATCGACTTCGTGCTCACCCTGATCCTGATCGCCGGGGCGCGCCTGCTGGTGCGGCTGATCGTCGAGCGCCCGTCGAAGGGCGACCGCGTGCCCCGCCACGAGGTGTTGATCGTCGGCGCCGGCTCCGGCGGCCAGATGGTGGTGCGCGAGATGCGCCTCAACCCGGCGCTCGGCTCCACCGCGATCGGCTTCGTCGACGACGACCCGCGCAAGCGCGGGATGCGGATGGTCGGCGGCGTCAAGGTGCTCGGCTCGACCGACGAGATCGCCCCGATCCTCGACGAGACCGACCCCGACGAGGTGATCATCGCGATCCCCTCGGCGCCCGGGACGCTGCGTGCCAAGGTCGTCGCCGCCTGCCGCGAGCGGCGCATCCGCGTGCGCACCCTGCCGACCGTGTTCGAGCTCCTCCGCGGCGGCGTCCAGCTCTCCCGCCAACTGCGCGACGTCCAGGTCGAGGACGTGCTCGGGCGCGAGCCGATCGTGGTCGAAATCGACCGCGTCGGCGCCTACCTGCACGACAAGATCGTGCTCGTCACCGGCGCCGGCGGCTCGATCGGCTCCGAGCTCTGCCGCCAGATCGCCCGGGTCGGCCCGCGCCTGCTGGTGATGCTCGACCACGCCGAGGACAACCTCTTCGAGATCGAGCGCGAGATGCTCGACGAGCGTCACTTCAGCAACGCCGAGACGGTGCTCGCCGATTGTCGTGAGCCGCACCGGATGCTGGAGACGATGCAGCGCTTCAAGCCTGAGGTCGTCTTCCACGCCGCCGCCTACAAGCACGTGCCGCTGATGGAGGCGAACCCGCTCGAGGCGATCCGCAACAACACGATCGCCACCCGGATCACCGCCGAAACCGCGGCCGCCGCGAAGGCCGAGCGCTTCGTCCTCATCTCCACCGACAAGGCGGTCAACCCGCAGACCGTGATGGGCGCCTCGAAGGCGATGGCGGAGTGGATCGTCGAGGTCGCCGGCCACAACCACCCCGGCACCCGCTTCGCCTCGGTCCGCTTCGGCAACGTGCTCGCCTCCTCCGGGAGCGTGGTGCCGATCTTCCGCGGGCAGATCGAGCGCGGCGGCCCGGTCACGGTCACCCACCCGGAGATGACGCGGTACTTCATGACGATCCCGGAGGCGGTGCAGCTGGTGATCCGCGCCGGAGACATCGGCGCCGGGAAGGGCGAGGTGTTCGTCCTCGACATGGGGGAGCCGGTGAAGATCGTCGATCTCGCCCACAACATGATCCGGCTCGCGGGGTACGAGCCGGAGGCCGACATCGCGGTCGAGTTCACCCAGCCGCGGCCGGGGGAGAAGCTCCACGAGGTCCTGTTCTCAGACCACGAGGTGGCCCAGCCGACCGCGGCGAAACGCATCTACCGCGCGGTGCGGACGGCGCCGCTCGACCCGGAGTGGGTCGATTCCACCCTCAGCGCGCTGGAAGCCTTGGTTCTGGCCGGGGACGAGGCTAACTTGGCAGAACGGGTCGTTGACCTCATCGCCTCTCCCGGCGGAGGCCCGGCGAAAGTCGCCTTGGACGAGTAGCCTTCCGCAACTTTGCTGCACACCATCGAAAGAATCGGGTCCTTCGCGGGCCTCGCCTCATTTCTGGGCCTCGGGATCTTCGCCCTGCTCCTGTTCGCCCACGGCCGCGACATCCGCCGGCTGCGCGATTGGGCCGGCGCGGCGCCCGAGCGGGAAGCCGACCGGCTCGAACAGACGCAGACGATCGCCGCCCAGCGGGCCGAGGAGCTGCGCGAACTGGAGGAGCAGCGGACGGCCGAGCACGAGGCGATCGAGCAGCGCGAGCACCGGCGCCAGCGGCGCGAAGAAGGGCTGCCCGAACTCACGCGCGGGGAGCAGATCCGCCAGCGGCTCTCGGGCTTCGGCGAAACGCTCTCGCGCCCGGCGCTGCTGGTGGCGCTGTTCCTCGTCTTCGTGCTCGTCGTCGGCGGCGTCGCCTACGCGGTCCTCAACAACGGCAGCGGCGAAAGCAAGGGCGCCGACCACAAGGCCGACCAGGCCGCCGCGGCGGCCAAGATCAAGCCGGGCGAAATCGAAGTGGCGGTGCTGAACGGGACCTCGGTGCCGGGCCTCGCCGCGACCTACGGCGCCAAAGTCGAAAAAAAGGGCTTCGAACTGGGGGCGGTCACCAACAGCAGCTCGAGCTACGAAAAGTCCGTGGTGATGTTCAAGCACGGGCGCGAGCCGGAAGCCAAGAAGGTCGCCAAGGATCTGTCGATCTCGAAGCTGGAACCGATGAGCAACGAAGTCGCGCAGGTCTCGGGAGAAGCGAACGTCTCGGTCGTCGTCGGCGAGGACAATGCCTCGGCGGCGAATTGACGCGGCCGCCGTCGTCTTCGCGCTGCTCGTCGTCGCCACCCTCGGCGCCTTCGCCTACGCCCAGCGGGTGAAGCGCGACCCGCTGCTGATCGACCGGGTCGAAATCGGGCCGAAGAACTCGAACGCCTTCGTCCCCGGCTCGAAGTGCTATTCGCACGTCAAGCTGAAATTTCGGACGACGACCTCGAACCAGGCCACCGTCCAGATCATCCGGCCGGGCGGCAAGCTGGTGCGCACCCTGGCCGAAGACCAGTTCCTCAAGCGCTACAGCTACCACGTCCTCCACTGGGACGGGAAGAGCGACGCGGGGGCGGTGCAGCCACCCGGCCGGTACCGGGTCCGCGTCCTGCTTGAAACCGAAGGCCGTGAGCTGACCCTGCCGGGCACGATCCGCCTGAAGCGGACGCTGCGAGGCACCTGTTGAGCGGCTTCCTCTCCGGCGCCGGCCTGCTGATCGCCGCCGCCGCGGCCGCTGCCTCGATCCTCCTGCCCGCGGGCCGCGCGCGCTCCGCCGCGATGCTCACCGCGCTCGTCCTCTTCCCGATCCTGATCCTCGGCGACCAGTGGCACAGCCACCGGATCGTCGAACTGCGCCACCACGAGGCCAAAGCCGCGGCCGGCATCGTCATCGGTGTCGTCGCCGTGCTGGCGCTCGCCTGGGTCTTCCGCAGGTGGCCGAAGCTGCTGCCGCTGGCGATCATCGGCCTGCTGCCTTTCCGCATCCCGCTCGAATCGGGGGGCGAATCGGCGAACCTCCTGGTCCCGCTTTACGTGGTGATCGCCGCCGGCGTCCTCAGCGCGGTCGTCTCGCCGCCCCCCGGCCGGAAGACCTCGGTCTGGTTGCCGCGGGCGCTGGCCGCCTTCGTCGTCCTCTACACCCTGCAGACCTTCTATTCCGAGGACTTCTCGAAAGGCCTGCAGGAAGTCTGCTTCTTCCTCGTCCCGTTCACGCTTGCCTACGGGCTTCTCCGCGATGTCGAGTGGGATCGGCGGCTGCTCACCTGGGTCTTCCTGATGATCGTCGGCGAGGCGATCCTGTTCGTCCTGATCGGGAGCATCGAGTACGTCAGCGAAAGCCTCTTCTGGAACGAGGCGGTGATCCGCTCGAACGAATTCCACACCTACTTCCGCGTCAACTCGGTCTTCTGGGACCCGAACATCTTCGGCCGCTACCTCGCCCTGGTGCTCGTCGTCGCCACGGCGGCGCTCCTCTGGGTGAAGACCCGCCGCGACTTCTGGCTGATCGCGGGAGCGATCCTCGTGCTCTGGCTCGGCCTCGCGCAGACCTTCAGCCAGTCGAGCTTCGTCGCCATGCTCGCCGGCCTCGCGATGCTGGCGGCGCTGCGCTGGAGCTGGCGCTGGACCCTCGCCGTGGTGGTGATCGCCACGGTCGGCGGGGCGCTGGTGGTGATCATGATCGGCGGCAAGGGGTTCGACCTCAACCGCTTCAACGTCGACACCTCCGGCCGCGGGCACCTGATCTCCGGCGGCGCCGAACTGTTCTCCGAACGGCCGCTGTGGGGGTACGGCTCGGGCTCCTTCCAGCACGCCTACGAAAACCACCTGCGCACCGGCAAGGCGCCGGTGACGATCTCCCACACCGAGCCGATCACGGTCGCCTCCGAGCAGGGGCTGATCGGGCTGGTCTTCTACGTCGGCCTGATCGCGATCGCGCTGTGGACGATGGGCGCCGGGCTCTGGGCGCGGGGGCCGGACCGGCCGACGATCACAGTCGCGGCGCGCGCCGCCGTGCTCGCCTCCTTCGTCGCGCTGCTGGCCCACACGATGGCCTACGCGGGCTTCTTCCAAGACCCGATCACCTACGTTTTGCTGGCGCTGGGCGCGTCCCTGGCGGTCTCTCACCGGCGCATCTCGGCGTCCTCGGTCGCTCGCGTGCAGAGCACGCCACGCTCCCTGCGTCCTTGACCTGCTCGGTGAGAGACCGCCAGGCCCGCTCTAGGGTGGGCGCGTGTCCGGCTATCTGAGGCGACTCGCCACCACCGGCGCCGCCTACACGGCGGCGAGCATCCTCTCGAAGCTGATCGCGGTCGCCCTGCTGCCGCTCTACACGCGGCACCTCACGACCCCCGACTACGGCGCCGCCGAGGTCCTCTTCGCCGCGGTCGTCACCGCCAGCATCGTCGTCCGCCTGGGGCTGATCGAGGCGGTGCTGCGCTTCTACTACCGCGAGGACGAGGACCCGAAGCGGATCGTCGGCGCCACCTTCTCCGGCCTCTTCTGGTTCTCGACCGTCGGGGCGTTGGTGGCGCTGCCCTTCGCCGAACCGCTCGCACAGGCGCTGCTCGACCCCCACACCCCGGCGGCCCTCGCCTCCGGCACCGAACTGACGCGGATCGCGATCGGCGGCCTCTGGGTGGCGACGCTGTTCGAATACCTGCTGACGCTCTACCGCCTCGACGAGCGCGCCCGTGCCTACTTCGTCGTCACGATCACCAACGTCGTCGCGACGATCGCGCTGACCGTGATCCTCGTGGTCGGGGTGGGGGACGGGGCCCGCGGCCTGCTGCTCGGCTCCTACCTCGTCGGCGCCCTCTTCGTCCTCGGGATGATCGCCGAGCAGCGCCGCCGCCTCACCCTGCGGGTCGATCCGCCGCTGCTCCGGCGGCTGCTGCGCTTCGGCCTGCCGACGATGCCGGCCGAGGTCAGCCTCTACCTGCTCAACTTCGCCGATCGGCTGATCATCACCCGCACGCTGGGGCTCGGCGAGGCGGGGCTCTACTCGCTGGCGGTGAAGTTCGCCCAGGCGGTGAACGTCCTCGTGCGCGGCTTCCAGCTCGCCTGGCCGCCGCTCGCCTACTCGATCCGCGACGACGACGAGGCGCGCCGCACCTACGCCACCGTGATCACGCTGTTCCTCGCCGGGTGTACCTGGATGGTGGTCGGGCTGTGGCTCCTCGCCCGCTACCTGCTGCGCTTCTTCGCCGCGCCGGAATTCTTCGACGCCTACGAAGTCGTCGGCCTGATCGCCGCCGCGGTCACGCTCTACGCGCTCTACATGGTGATGGTGGTGGTGCTCGGCCGGACCGGGAGGACCGAGTTCAACCTCCCCGCCGCGCTCGCGGCGCTGGTCTCCAACGTCGCCCTCAACCTGATCCTGGTGCCGCCGCTCGGCATCGTCGGCGCCGGCCTCGCCCTGGTCGCCTCCTACCTGGTCGTGGTGGCGCTGATGCACTGGTTCACCGAGCGCCTCTTCCCCGTCCCCTACGAATGGGGCCGCCTCGCCCGCGTCCTCTTCGCCGCCGCGGGACTGGTCGGGCTGGGGGAGCTGGTGATGCCGACCGCGGGCCTCGCCGGCTTCGCCGGTCGCCTTCTGCTCGCCCTGCTCTACCCGGCGGTCCTCCTCGCGAGCGGCTTCTTCACCGCCGAGGAGCGGGGCTGGCTGGCCCGCCTCCGCCACCCCCGCGAACTTGCCGCGACCTTCACCGCCGTCCGCTCCCGCCCCCCCGCGGTCGAAGGCGAACCGGGGGAGATCTACGAGGTGGAGCGCATGGACGAGGACTCGCCGTTCTGAATTTCCGCCCCCGCCCTCGCGCCGTGGTGCATACTGAGCGGCATGCTCTCCTCGATCGGACCCCTCGAGCTCGCCATCGTCGCGATCGTCGCCCTCCTCGTGTTCGGCCCCAAACGGCTGCCCGAGGCGGGGCGCGGCCTCGGCAGGAGCATGCGCGAGTTCAAAGCCGGCATCTCGGGCGACTCCGAGAAGCCCGCCGCCAAAAGCGACGCTGAAGCCGACTAGGCCCGTTCGGCCCGCTCGCGCAGCCCGGCGCCCCGCGCCGGAAAGAGCGCCTGCCGTGCGTGGGCGCGGTAGACGTCCGCCGGCTGCCCGGGGATGAACGTCGCGGCGACTGCCCGGAGCGCGTAGGCCCAGGCGGTGAGGGCGCGGACCGCGAGCGCCGCCGCGCGGCTCCCGTGCTTGCGCATGTAGAGGTCGCGATTGCGGTGGAATTCAACGATCCGCGGCAGCCCGACGGCGAGGTCGGTCGCCAGCTGGTCGTGGTGGACGGCGGCGGCGCCGGGGACGAAGAGCTCGTGCCAGCCTGCCTCGGCGAGTCGCTTGGCGAAGTCACACTCGTCGTAATAGACGAAGAAGTCGGGGTCCATGAAGCCGACCTCCGCGGCGGCCTCGCGGCGGACCAGCAGCGCGCTCGACTGTGCCCAGTCCACCCGCCGCGTCGTCCTGCCGGTGCTCTGCACGGTCAGCCACCGGTGCAGGAAAAGCGCCCCGCCGAGCGCCGTGCCGACGCCGGGGAAGCGCCACGCGCAGGGGGTGGGGGCGCCGTCGGGGGAGAGCAGCTGGGGGGTCGCCGCGGCGGCCCGGGGGTCCCGCTCGAGCGCCTCGATCAGCACCGCCGCCGTCCCCGGCCGCAGCTCGGAGTCCTCGTTCAGCAGTAGGCAGTACCGCCCGCGCGCACGCTCCATCAGCAGCGAGTCGTTGGCCGCCTTCCCCGTCCGCCGGTCCCGCTCGATCAGCTGGATGTCCCCCCCCAGCGCCCGCACCGCGTCGGCAGACCCGTCCGTGGAGGCGTTGTCGAGGACGAGGATCTCCCGCTCGAGGCCTGTCGGGTGTGTCAGATGCACAGCTGACAGGCAGGCGAGCAAGAAGTCGCGCCCGTCCGTATTCACGATGCAGTAGGAGAGCTCCGGAGCCAAGGAGGCCACCATAATCGCCTGTCCGGTGTCCAGTCCGGACTGGACACCACCACGCATATGCGCGTCCAGCTAGTCGACCCATCCGCCTTCACGCCGCCCTACGACCGGGCGCTCGCCGCGGCGCTTGCCCGTGCGGGGGTCGAGGTCGAGCTGGTGACGACGCGGTTCCTCTATGGCCCTGTCCCTGACGCCGACGGGTACGAGGTCGACGAGCGCTTCTACCGGCGCACCGCGGCGCGCGGGCTATCCACCTCGGCACGTTTGCCGTTCAAGGGAGCCGAGCACTTGCGGGACATGCTCGCGTTTCGCCGCGCCCCGTCCGACGCCGACCTCGTCCACTACCAGTGGCTGACGCTGCCGGGGCTCGACCGGCGCCTGCTGCCGCCGACCCGGCCGCGGGTGATGACCGCGCACTACATCCTGCCGCCGAACGCGAGCCGCCGCGCCGCCCGCGGCGCGCACCGGGTCTTCGGCGCGATGGACGCGGTCGTCGCCCACTCGCTGCACGGTGCGGCGCGGCTGCGCGACGAGGTCGGGCTGCCGGCCGAGCGCATCCGCGTGATCCCGCACGGCGCCTTCGATTACCTGACCCGGCTGCCGGAGGAGAAGCCGCTGCCGGAGGAGCTGGCGGGGGCCGAGGGCCCGGTCGTCCTCTCCTTCGGCCTGCTCCGCCCCTACAAGGGCCTCGAGAACCTGCTCGAGGCGTTCACCGAGGTCTCCGGCGCCGAGCTCTGGATCGTCGGCAACCCGCGCATGTCGGTCGAGCCGCTGCACGAGGCGGCGGCGCTCACCGGGGCGCGGGTCCGCTTCGTGACCCGGTTCGTCGAGGACGCCGAGATCCCGGCGATCTTCCGCCGCGCCGACGTCGTCGCCCTGCCGTATCTCGACGCCGAGCACTCCGGCGTCCTCTACACCGGCCTCGCCTTCGGCAAGCCGATGGTGGTGAGCGCGGTCGGCGGCTTCCCCGAGGTCGCCGACGCCGGCGCCGCGCGGCTCGTCCCGCCCGGCGACACGGCCGCGCTCGCCGCGGCGCTGCGCGAGCTGGTCGAGGATCCGGCCGCCCGCGAGGAGCTTGCCGCCGCCGCCCGCGCCGCCGCCGCCGGTCCGTACTCCTGGGAGGAGGCCGCCCGCCTCACCCGGGACCTCTACGAGGAACTGCTGGAGGCCACGCCGCGATGACGACGCTCGCCTCGATCGTCTTCTGGGTCTGCGCGGCGGCGATCGTCTACGCCCAGGTCGGCTACCCGTTCGTGCTGCGGGCGCTCCTCAGCGGGCGCCGGGGGCGCGAAGCGATGGGGGGGCCGAAGGCACCGCGGGCGCTCGGCACCGGCACCGCGCCGGGGGAACCGCCGCTGGTCTCGATCATCGTCCCCGCCTACGACGAGGAGGACGTGATCGCGGCGAAGGTCGAGAACGCGCTGCGGCTCGACTGGCCGCGGGAGCTGCTGCAGATCATCGTCGCCTCCGACGGCTCCAGCGACGCGACCGCGGAGCGCGCTCGCGCCGCGGGCGCCGACCTCGTGCTCGAGCTGCCCCCGGGCGGCAAGGTCACGGCGCTGAACGCGGCGGTCGCCGAAGCCGACGGCGAGTTCCTCGCCTTCTCCGACGCCAACGCGGAGTGGGCGCCCGACGCGCTCGGCCGCCTGCTGGCGCCGTTCGCCGACGAGCGGGTCGGCTACGTCTGCGGCCAGGTCCGGTTCCGTGATCCCGACGGCGACAACCTGGAGGGCGCCTACTGGCGCTACGAGATGGCGATCCGCGCGATGGAGTCCGAGCTGGCCGGGATCACCGCCGGCAACGGCGCGATCTACGCGGTGCGTCGCTCCGCCTACGAGGCGCTGCCGCCCTCCGGCAGCCACGACCTGAGCTTCCCGTTCCGCTTCGCCAAGCGCGGCCTGCGCTCGCTCTACGCGCCCGCGGCGCGCGCCGAGGAGAAGATGGTGCCGACGATCGAGGGCGAGTTCGCCCGCAAACGGCGGATGATGGTCGGCCTTTGGGACATCGTCGTCGGCGAAGGCATGCTGTCCCCGCGCGGCTACCCACCGCTGTTCGCCTTCGAGCTCTTCTCGCACCGGCTGTTGCGCTACGCGACGCCGTTCCTCCACGTCCTCGTCTTCCTCGCCAATCTGGTGCTGCTGGGGACGGGCTGGTTCTACTACCTGACCCTGATCCTGCAGCTGGCCCTGCTCGCGGTCGCGGCCCTCTCCGCCCGCCTCCCCGACGACGCGGTCGTGCGCGTCGCCCGCTACTACGTCCTCACCCAGGCCTCGATCGCCCTCGGCCTCTGGGACCGCCTCCGGCACGGGTCCGGCGGGCGCTGGGAGAAGGCGGCGGGGACGCGCTGATGCCGCCCGCCATCGACCGGGCGCTCGCCGCCCTCGGGCTCCTCGTCCTCTCGCCGCTGCTGCTCGCGGCGGCTATCTGGATCAAGCTCGACAGCCGCGGCCCGGTGCTCTACCGCCAGCAGCGCGTGGGCAAGGACGGCCGCGTCTTCGAGATGCTGAAGCTGCGGACGATGGTCGAGGGCTCCGACCCCGACGGGGTTGGGACGGCGGTCGGCGAGGGCGACCCGCGGGTCACGCGGGCGGGGGAGGTGATGCGCCGCACCTCGCTCGACGAGGTCCCCAACCTGGTCAACGTGCTGCGCGGGGAGATGGCGATCGTCGGCCCGCGCCCGGCCCTGCCCGCCCACCTGGACTACTTCTCCCTGCACGGCCACCCGCGCTTCGACGTCCTCCCGGGGATCACCGGCTGGGCGCAGGTGCAGGGGCGGGCCGACATCGGCTGGCCGGAACGGGTCGAGCTCGACGACTGGTACGTCGAGCACCGCAGCGCCCGCCTCGATCTCCGCATCCTCGGCATGACCGTGTTGCCGGTCCTCACCGGCAAGGGCGTCTCGCCCGGGTAGGGTTCCCGCGTGGCCGATCGACCGGAAGTGAGCTTGAGGACCTTCGAGGAGGGCGACGCGCCCGCCGTCCACCGCTGGTTCAACAACGAGGAGGCGACCAGGTCGCTGATGGAGCAGCGCGACAGCTTCTCGCTCGAGCAGGCCGAGGCCTGGACGCGGCGGGCGATGGCCGACTCCGGCGAAGACCGCAAGTTCGCGATCATGGTCGAGGGGTACGCGGAGCCGGTCGGGTTCACCGCCCTCTACGGGCTGTTCCGCCAGACCGCGCCCGAGCTCGGCGCGCTGATCGGCGACGACGTTCGCGGCAAGGGGGTCGGGCGGCGCGCCGAGGCGCTGACGGTGAAGAAGGCGTTCGACGAGTTCGGCGCCCACCGGGTCTACGGCCGCATCCCCGCCCGCAACGAGATCGCCAAGAAGACCGTCGCCGGCCTCGGCTGGCAGCACGAGGGGACGATGCGGGCGCACCTCGCGCGCGACGGCGAGCCGCCCGACGACTGCGAGGTCTGGGGCGTCCTGCCGGAGGAGTTCCGCGCCGCCACCGCCGACCTGTTCGGTGAGTAGCCCGAGGCCGTTCGCGGAGCTGGTCGAGGACGGTGGGGCCTCCTCCGCCGGGGCCGTGGTCGGCGGGCAGCCGGCCGAGTTCTTCCGCAGCCCTGAGTTCCTCGCCGCCGAGGGCGCCACGCACACGCTGCGGATCGTGGCGCAGGGCGTCGAGCTGCTGGCGCCTCTGATCGTGCGCGAGATCGGCGACGGCCCGGAGCGCGATGCGGTGTCGCCCTATGGCTACCCGGGCCTGGCGGTGGTCGGCCCCGACCCGTCGGCGGTGCTGGACCCGGGCGCGGTCGATTTCTCCCGCACCGGGCTGGTGTCGGTCTTCATCCGCCACCGCCTCGACCTCGTGCCGCTGGCAGGCGCGACGGGGCGCAACGTGGTCCAGATCGCCGACCCGGCGCTGAAGCCGAAGAGCCGACCGACCGACCGTCGCCAGGTGCGTCGCAATCTCGAGGCCGGGTACACGGTCGAGCTGGTCCCCGGGGGCGAGACGAGCGCCGCCCAGCGGGCCGCCTTCCTCGACCTCTACGAGCAGACGATGCGACGCACCGGTGCCGCTGCCCACTACTTCTTCGGCGCCGCCTACTTCGACCGCCTCTTCGCCGCGGAGCGCACCTGGCTGGCGCTTGCCACCGACCCGGCGGGCGCCCCCGCCGCCGCCTCGATCGCCTGCGTCAGCGACGGTTACCTCCACTACTACCTCAGCGGCAGCGCCGACTTCCACCTCGCCGACTCGCCGATGAAGAACGTCGTCGCCCGCCTGGCCGAGCAGGCCACCGACCTCGACCTACCCCTCAACCTCGGCGGCGGCATCACCCCCGGCGACGCGCTCGAGGAGTTCAAGCGCGGCTTCGCCAACCGCACCCTCGCCTGGCGCACCTCGGAGATCGTCTGCGACCCCGAGCGCTACGCCGCCCTCTCCGCCGGCCGCGACGCCGGCGGGTTCTTTCCCGCCTACCGGGGTTAGGTGATTGGTCCCGCGGTCCCGGCGGGCAGACCCCCGGTGAGCCCTGTGCCGGATCAGCCTCTAGCCGATGCGGCCTGCCAGCGCAGAGGCATCCCCGCGAGTCCGCTCCCAGGGCTTCGAGGCCTTCAGGGCGCCGAGCACGGCGCGGGTCGCGGGGGCGCGGTTCAGGGCGTAGAAGTGGATGCCCGGGGCGCCGGCGATCAGGAGCTCGGAGCACTGTTGGGCCGCGTAGGCGACGCCGAGCTCGAACTCGCGGGCAGGGTCGTCGCCGGCCGCTTCGAAGGCCGCTTCGAGGGGGGCCGGGATCGAGGCTTCGCAGAGCTCGCAGATCCGCTTCGTCTGGGCGAAGCTGCCGACCGGGATCACGCCCGCCAGGATCGGCACCTCGATCCCCGCCGCCCGCGCCGCGGCGACGAAGTCGAAGTAGACCTGGTTGTCGAAGAAGAGCTGGGTGGTGAGGAAGGAGGCGCCGGCCTCGACCTTGCGCTTCAGGTAGGCGAGGTCGGTCTCCAGGTCGGGCGCCTCCGGGTGAACCTCCGGGAAGCAGGCGCCGCCGAGGGCGAAATCCCACGGCCCGGCTTCGATGAACGCGGTCAGCTCGGCGGCGCTGCCGAGCCCGCCCTCGGGCTGCTCGAAGTCGCTCTGTCCGCGCGGTGGGTCACCGCGCAGGGCGAAGACGTTCTCGATCCCGGCGGCGGCGATCTTGTCGAGCGTCGCCGCCAGCCCCTCCGCCGTCTCGCCGACGCAGCTGAGGTGGGCCATCGTCTCGAAGCCGAGCTCGTCCCTCAGCGCCCGCGTGATCTCGACCGTGCCGTCGCGAGTCGACCCGCCTGCGCCGTAGGTCACCGAGACGAAGTCGGGCTCCAGCTCGCGCAGCTGCCGCGCCGTCTCGAACAGCGCCTTCTCCGCCTCCGGCGTCCGGGGCGGGGAGAACTCGACCGAGAAGGTCGGCCGCTTGCCGGCGATGATCTCGTCGATGCGCATCGGCCAAGGGTACCGGCGCGGTTCGGTCAGGCGGGCCGGCCGGCGGCGCCCCGGGCCGAGCCCGCCGCGGCCCGCGCTTCGAACTCCGCCTCGATCTCCTCCAGCGGCTTGCCCTTCGTCTCCGGCACCAGCTTCCAGCAGAACCACAGCGTCAGCACGCCGATCGCGGCGTAGAACCAGAACGCGCCCGACCGCCCCAGCGCTTCGATCAGCAGCAGGAAGGTCAGCGAGACGATGAAGTTGAAGGTCCAGTTGGCCGCCGTCCCCAGCCCGGCCGCCTTGCTGCGCACGCCGAGCGGGTAGATCTCGGCGTTCAGCAGCCAGAAGATCGGGCCGAGGCTGATCGCGAAGGAGGCGACGTAGGTCATCAGGCTGACCACCGCGACGACCGAGGACAGGGTCGAGCCGCCGCCGCCGACGAAGGCGCCGCCGAGCGCCACCAGCGAGATCACCATGCCGGAGACGCCGACCATCAGCATGGGGCGCCGGCCGACCCGGTCGAGCAGCCGGATCGCCACCACGGTCATGCCGACGTTGACGATCCCGACCCCGACCGCGGCCAGGATCGAGCCCGCCGAAGAGTTCACGCCGGTGAATTCGACGATCGTCGGCGCGTAGTAGATGACCGTGTTGATCCCGGTCACCTGCTGCAGGATCGCCAGCCCGATCCCGACCACCAGCGCCGCCTTCACCGCCGGCTGCAGCAGGTCCGACCAGGAGCCCGGCTTGGCGTCGCTTTCGACCGACTCCTGGATCTCCTCGATCTCGCGGTCGATCGTGTCGGGGTCGTCGACGCGGATCTTCGCCAGCACCGCCCGCGCCGCGTAGTCGTCGCCTTTCATCACCAGCCAGCGCGGGCTCTGCGGCATCCGCAGCATGCCGAAGGCGAGTGCCAGCGCCGGCACGCAGCCGAGCCCGAGCATCCAGCGCCAGCCTTCGATCCCGTTGAAGGCGAGCCCGACCAGGTAGGCGACGAGGATCCCGACCGTCACCGCGAGCTGGAAGAAGCTGACCAGGCGGCCGCGGCTCTCCGGCGGCGCCACCTCGGAGATGTAGACCGGCGCGGCGGCGGAGGCCAGCCCGATCGCGACGCCGATCACGACCCGGGCGACGACGAGGACGGCGAGGCCGGGCGCCGCGGCGCTGGCCAGGGCGCCGACGATGAAGACGATCGCCGAGACCAGGATCATCAGTCGCCGCCCGTAGGTGTCGGCGGCGGGCCCGGCGATCGCGGCGCCGCCGACCGCCCCGATCGGGACCGCGGCGACGACCAGCCCCTGGGCGAAGCTGCCGAGGTGGAAGTCGGTCTTGATGAAGAGGAGGGCGCTGGCGATGATGCCGGTGTCGTAGCCGAACAGCAGCCCGCCGAGCCCGGCGATCGCTGCCGTCAGGACCACGTTGCGCCGCGCCCGTCGCGCGGACGCCTCCGACCCTCCGTTCATCCCGCCGGGAGAGTATCCGAGCCGTCCGGACGGCTGCCTAGGTTTCGCGGTGGTCGCGGGGTCCCTGCCCATCTCGCGACCGGCGACCGGGGCGCACCTCACAGCGGGAGCCGGGCGTCGCGCGCATCCCCGCGAGTTCTGCCGCGACTAGCCCGCCCGATCCCGCACCGCCCGTGCCCCCTGTGGGACGATGGCGGCGTGGGGGAGGGAGTTCGCTACGAGCGCGTCGGCGCCGCCGCGGTGCTGACGATCGACCGGCCGGAGCGGCGGAACGCCGTCGATGCGGCGACCGCGCGGGCGCTGCGCGAGGGGCTCGCGCGCTTCGAGGCCGACGCGGGCGCCCGGGCGCTGGTCCTGACCGGGGCCGGGGGAGAGGCGTTCTGCGCGGGCGCCGACCTGAAGGCGATGGACCTCGATGTCGACGACCCGGCCGGGCCGATGGGCTTCAGCCGGCTCGCCGCATCGAAGCCGACGATCGCCGCGATCGACGGTTGGTGCCTGGCGGGCGGGCTCGAGCTGGCGCTCTGGTGCGACCTGCGTCTGGCGACGCCGGGCTCGACTTTCGGCTGCTTCGAGCGGCGCTGGGGCGTGCCGCTGGTCGACGGCGGGACGCAGCGGCTGCCGCGCGTGGTCGGGCTGGGGAGGGCGCTCGACCTGATCCTGACCGGCCGCGCCGTCGACGCCGAGGAGGCGAAGCGGATCGGCCTGCTCACCGCGGTCACCGCGCCGGGCGCGCATCTGGGGCGGGCGCTGGAGCTGGTCGAGGCGCTCGCCGCCTTCCCGCAGGAGACGCTGCTCGCCGACCGACGCGCCACGATCGAGGGGCTCGGCCTGCCGCTCGCCGAGGGCCTGGCGCTCGAGCACCGGCTCGGGCGGGAGACGCTCGCCACCGCCGCCCGGGGCGCGGCCCGTTTCGCCGCCGGCGAGGGGCGCCACGGGGAGGCGGCGCCGGATGCAGAGGCGTGAGCCTTCGGCGCTTAAGGGTCGGCGGATTCCACCTTAATACCGAGCCTTTTCATTCAACAAAGCCCAAGTTGAAGTTGGATCAGTTCCGGTACCGTCCTGTTCGTGGCCGAGCGAACCTCGATGCGACCGCCCCCCGGTCGCCAGCGCCTCTCCCGCGAGTTCATCGCCCGCCACCAGCGCGCGCGGATCATCAGCGCCCTCGCCGAGGAGACCATGGACCGCGGCTACCGCGCGGTCACCGTCGCCGACATCGTGCGCCGCGCCGGAATCGCCCGTAACACCTTCTACGACAACTTCGCATCGAAGGAAGACTGCTTCCTCGCCACCCAGGACTACGCGGTGGAGGAGGCGCTCAAGCGGGTGGTCGAGGCGGCCGCGGAGGCGGAGAGCTGGGAAGCGCGGCTCGTCACCGGGCTCGGTGCCTTCCTCGCCTACGTCGCCGGCGAGCCCGCACTCGCCCGCACCTGCATCGTCGAGGCGCTCTCCGCCGGGCCCGCGGCGCAGGAGCGCTACGAGCAGTCGCTGCAGTCCTTCCTCCCCCTGCTGCGCCTCGGCCGCGAGTCCTCGCCGCAGGGTGAGGATCTTCCCGAGACGCTCGAGGAGGCGATCGCCGGCGGCATCTTCTGGGTCATCTACCAGCGGATCGTGCTCGGCCAGACCGAACAGATCGAGTCGCTCCTCCCGGATCTCGTCGACTTCGCCTTGACCCCCTATATCGGCGCCGAGTCGGCGCAGCGGGCGACCGCCCGGCTGTAGCCGAGAGTATCTTCGCCCCGTGGCCCTCGATCCCGCCGAAGCTGCCGAATACCCGCCCGAGCTTTCCCGCCTGCCGCCGGGCCGGCACGGCCTGCCGCGCGACTTCGTCGTCCACAACCAGCGCGAGCGGCTGATCGCCGGGCTCGCCGAGGCGGTCGCCGAAAAAGGCTACGGCGGCACCACGATCGCCGATATCACCCGCCACGCGGCGGTCTCGCGGCGCACCTTCTATGAGCATTTCGAGGGTAAGGACGAGTGCTTCGTCGCGGCTTTCGACACGGTTACGGAGCAACTCCGCGAGCGTGTCGACGCCGCCTTCGAGGCCGAGGACGAGTGGCCCGCCGCGACCCGCGCCGGGATCGAGGCGATGCTCGTCTTCCTCGCCTCCGAACCGAACCTGGCGCGGCTGGCGATGGTCGAGGCGCTGGTCGCCGGCCCGGTCGTGGTCGAGCGCTACGACGCCGCCGTGCAGACCTTCCTCCCCTATGTCGCCGCCGGCCGCGAGGGCCGCCCGAAAGCCGTGCTCGACCACCTCTCCGACTCGACCGAGGAAGCGCTGGTCGGAGGCATGATCTCGCTCATCTCCCGCCGCATCGTCGCCGGCCAGGCCGAGGACCTCGAGTTGCTCCTCCCCGACCTGACCGAGTTCACGCTCTCGCCCTACGTCGGCAACGACGAGGCCGCGCGCGTCGCCCGCCAGGGCTGAGCCCGACTCCCCCTTTCGCGGCGAGGCCGACCGGGCCCCGACCAGACCAGAATCCGCGCGGCGGTTCGCCCAGAGACGGCAAGGGACGGCGCGCCTTCCGTCAACCGGGGCCGGCCATGCCTTGCATGAATCAACCCCTACCCCCGCCGCCCGAAGCTGTGGCCGCTGGGGGCGACGGCGCGGAGCTCGGCGACGGCGAATTCGCGATTGCGCTGCGTTGCCCCTCCCGGATCCGGTTCGCGACGGCTGCGGCGCGCGGGAGACGACACCCGTAGCCTGGCCTTCTCCGGGCGGGAGGCGCCGGACTCGCGCTCGAGCTCGGCGATCTCGGCGACGAGGACGTTGGTCGTCCCTTCGCGCCGCTCCAGCTTGCCGCGGGCGCGAACCAAGGGCGCGGCGCGGACCACCGCGCGGCTGCGGTCGTAGACCCGCGAGGGCACGATCAGGTTGACGACCCCAAGCTCGTCCTCGATCAGCATGAAGACGATCCCCTTCGCGGTCTCCGGCCGCTGGCGGGCGACGACCATCCCCGCCACCTCCACCGTCGCCCCGTCGCCGACGCGCTCGAGGTCGGCGCTGCTCGAGAGGCCCGCGCCGAGCTGCGTGCGCATCAGCGCCATCGGGTGGCGGCCGAGGACCATCCCGGTCGAGCGATAGTCGGCGATCACCTCGCCCCACTCGCCGAGGCGCTCCAGGCGCGGTGGCTCGGGCGGCTCGATCGGCAGGGAGAGCTGCGTCGCCCCGTCGCCGCTCCTGCTCCCGTTGCCGGTGACGCCGACCCGCCAGAGCGCCCGCCGCCGTTCCTCCTCGGCGCCGAGGGGCACTTCGTCGAGCGCCCCCGCCCAGGCCAGCTTCTCGAGGCTCGGCAGCCCCGCCCCGGAGCGCGAGGCCAGATCGGCGACGCCGCGATAGGGGCCGCCGCGCTCGCGCTCGGCCACCAGCGCCTCCATCTCCTCCTCGCGCACCCCTTTCACGTAGCCGAGGCCGATCCGCACCACGAGCCCGCCCGGCGCCCCCGGCTCGCCGCGGCGGAGGGGCGATTCGAGGTGGCAGAGGACGTGGCTGCGGTTGGCGTCGACTCCCTCGATGCGGACCTTGCGGCGGGCCGCCTCGTGGACGAGGGCGTCGGGCGGGTAGAAGCCCATCGGCTGCTCGTTCAGCAGGCCGCAGAGGAAGGCCTCGGGGTGGTTGACCCGCAGCCAGGCCGACTGGTAGGCGAGCAGGCCGAAGGCGGCCGAGTGGGCCTTCGGGAAGCCGAAGCCGGCGAAGCCCTGGATCTTCTGCCAGATCTGCTCCGCCAGGTCCGCGCCCGCATCCGACTTCCGCCGAGCGCCGTCGACGAAGTCGCGGTGGTGCCTCTCGATCGCCGCGGTCGAGCGCTTGCGGCTCATCGCCCGGCGCAGGCTCTCCGCCTGGGCGGGGGTGAAGCCGGCGAACGCCATCGCCACCTCCAGCACCTGCTCCTGGTAGACGATCGTCCCCAGCGTGTCCTCGAGCGGCCCCTCCAGGGAGGGGTGCTCGTAGGGCGGCCGGTAGTCCGGGTCTTCGCGCTGGCGCTTGCGGCGCTCGATGTAGGGGTGGACGGCGCCGCCCTGGATCGGGCCGGGCCGGACCAGCGCCACCTGGACGGTGAGGTCGTCGATGGTCTCCGGGTGGGTGCGCGGCAGCATCTGCATCTGCGCGCGGCTCTCGATCTGGAAGACGCCGGTCGTCTCGGCCTTCTGGATCGAGGCGAACGTCGCGGGATCGTCGAGCCGGATGCGCGAGAGGTCGATCCTCTTTCCCTCCGCCAGTTCGATCTCGTCGACGCAGCGTTCGACCGCGGAGAGCATCCCCAGGCCGAGCAGGTCGATCTTCAGCAACCCGGCGTCGGCGCAGGAGTCCTTGTCCCACTGGACGATCTGGCGGCGCTCCATCGCGGTCGGCACGATCGGGCAGAAGTCGGTCAAGGGCGCGGTGGCGATCACCATGCCGCCGGAGTGCTGGGAGGCGTGGCGGGGCAGTCCGAGCGCCTCCTTCCCCACCTCCAACAGCGCCTGCCAGCGCCGCGAGGTGGCCCGCTTGCCGCCGAGGGCCGCGGCGACGTCGCGTTCCATCTCCTCGACCGACTCGTGGAAGCCGACCACCCCGGCGACCTTCTCGATCTCTTTCGGCGGCAGGCCGAGCACCTTGCCGAAATCGCGGATGACGCCGCGCGGGCGGTAGGTCGGGAAGGCGGCGACGAGGGCCGAGCGGTCGGCGCCGTAGACCTCGTGGACGCGGGGGATCAGCACCTCGCGGATGTCGCGGGGGAAGTCGAGATCGATGTCGGGCACCGAGCGGATGTCGTCGGAGACGGTTTCCTCGTTGAGGAAGCGACCGGAGAAGAGGTTCGCCTCCACCGGATCGATGTGGGAGAGGCCGGTGAGGTAGCAGACGATCGAGCTGACGCTCGAGCCGCGGCCGCGGCCCGGCGGCAGGAGGGAGCGCGCCGCCTCCCGTCCCCGCACCTCGAGCGCGACGTCGCGGGCGAGCTCGAGGAGGCGGTGGTGGAGGAGGAAGAAGGCGGAGAGGCCGAGCTTGCGGATCGTCGCCAGCTCCGGCTCGAGCCTGCCTTCGGCTTTGCGGCGGGTCTCCCCGGCGGGGTAGCTCTCCGCCAGTCGGGCGCGGCAGAGCCCGGCGAGCTTGGCGTCGCCGTCCTCCTCCTGCGGGTAGCGGTAGCCGAGCCCGGTGGTGAGGTCGAAGGCGAGGCGCTCGGCGAGCCGGACGGTCTCGGCGACGGCGTCCGGGTGCTCGGCGAAGCGGGCGGCCATCGCGGCGGGCGAGGCGAGCGCCGACATCGGGTTGCCGCGCCGACGCGGCTCGCTCGACTCGAGGGTCTCGCCAAGGCCGATCGCGACCAGCGCGTCCTGGAGGTGGGAGCGCGAGCGGGTGTGCGCGTGGACGTTGCCGGTGGCGACGGTGGGGACGCCGAGCCGCGCGGCGAGGAGCGCCAGCCAGCGGTTGCGGGCGCGGTCGCGCCGCCAGTAGGGCCGCTGCAGCTCGACCCGGAAGCGGTCCGGGCCGAAGGCGGCGAGGAGCCTGCGCCCGAGCCGCTCGCCGCTCGCCGTGTCGCCGCGCTCGAAGGCCGCCGCGAGCGCCCCGTCCCGCGCGCACCCCGAGAGGCAGACAAGCCCCGTCGCGTGCCCCTCGACCTCCTCCAGCGTCGTCCACGCCGGTTCCGCCGCGCGCGCCGTGTTGTCCCGCGTGTGCGCGTGCGCCGCCGTGAGCAGCCGGCAGAGATTCCGATACCCCGCCGAGTCCTCCACCAGCAGCGTCAGATGTCGATGGGCCGAAAACCGCTCTATATCAGCGGTTTTCGGCCCGTCAACACGCACGGTCAGCTCGGCGCCGGTGATCGGGCGGAGGCCGAGGCCCTTGGCGGAGTGGGCGAACTCCATCGAGCCCCAGAGGCCGTCGTGGTCGGTCAGCGCCAGCGCCGGATAGCCGAGCGCCTCCGCGGCGTTCGCCAGCTCGGCCGGGGTCGAGGCGCCGTCGAGGAACGAGAACGCCGAGTGCGCATGCAGCTCGATGTACGGAGCGCCGGTCACCGCGCTCAGCCCCGCTGGCTGAACCAGCGCTCGCCCCCGCGGAAGACGGTGAGCGAGCGGCCGTCGGCCAGCGCCAGCTCGAAGTAATGACGGCGCAGGGGGTGTGGCGTCCACCAGCGGTCCTCGACCAGCCACTCCTCGCGGACCGCCTCGACCGCGACCCCGCCGACCGCCCGCGGGGTCCCGTCGGCGATGCGCACCGCGACCGGCCGCGGCTCGCCGAGGCGGCGCGCGCCCGCCATCAGAGCTCCGGGAAGGGGGTGAGGAGGTGCCGCCGCTCGGGGATGCGCGAGGCGGTGTCGACGGGGAGGATGCGGAGCAGCGCGTCGGCGCCCTGGGCGGCGCGCACCTCGCGGACCGCCTCGCCGAGCCGCCGCCGCCGCGGCTCGGCGCCGCCCACCTCCATCACCAGCTGGTCGGCGGCCGGCGGGCCGAAGCCGAGCGCCCGCAGCCGCAGCGCCTCCGCCGGCCCGGGCAGGCCCTCCAGCCGCGGCACCAGGAGGCGCCGCAGGGTCGCCGCGGCCGCGGTCGGACGCCCCAGCCCCTGCTCGACGCTCCAGCTGCCGCCGCCGCAGAGTCGTGCCCCGAGGCGCACCCCGAGCAGCGTCCGCCCCTTCCGCCCCGGCGCCGCCAGCAGCCGGTCGACGAGCAGCCCGAGCGCCCGGTCGAGCTGGCTCCCCGCCACCCCTTCGGGCAGCTCGATCTCCTCGACCAGGTCCTCGTGTGGGACGCGCGGGCACAGCGCCTCCTCCTCGCCGCAGGCGATCCGCAGGGCGCGCAGGCCGAGCGGTCCGAAGCGGTCGGCCATCTGGTCGGGTGTGAGCCGCCGCAGCTTCCCCAGCGTCCCGATCCCCAGCCGCTCCAGCGACTCGACCAGCTCCGCCGCCGCCCGTTCCTCGCCCAGCCGCCGGACCAGGACCGCGGTCGGCAGCGGCGCCAGGAAGCGCCCGAGCCGCGCCGCCGCCACCACGACCTCGCCCCGCTCGGCGGCGGCGCGCGCGGCGGTCCGGGTCGGCGCCACCCCGATCAGCACCGGCGCCCCGACCGCGCCCCGCGCCGCCGCCAGGACCCCGGCCACCTCGCCCCCGTAGAGCCCCCGCAGCCCGCCGACCGCGAAGAAGATCTCCCCGGCCCGCTCCGTCTCCACCCCGGCACCGATCCCCTCCAACGCTCGTGCCATCGCCTCGCTCACCTCCCCCGCCTCAACCGGGTCATCGATCGGATCATCAAATTCGCGCCCGGGCCGAAGCCCCCCGGAACGGCCCGGGCGCTCAGGAGTCGCCAGACGACAGTGGATGACGCAAGCGATCTCCATACGAACATATGTTCGTGCCAGAGACTACTCCTGTCTTCAGACAGAACGTTTCGGCCGGGAAATTGCAGCCCGGCTAGCGCAGGAAATCGCCCGCCAGCCCCTCGCTCAGCTCCCACAGCAGCCGGCGGGCCTCGGGGTCGTAGGCCTGGTCTTCGGCACGGGCTTCGGTCTCGCGGTCGAAGAAGCGGCCGCTGACGTCGTCGAGGGAGGGATCGGTCGCGAGGCGGACGGTGGCGTCGACGCCGCGGGAGAGGGGGTCGACCGAGGTACCGCGCTCGTCGAGGACGATCTTGGTCGGCATGAAGGTGGCGGGGTGGAGGGAGTTGACGGTGACGCCGGAGTCGGGGTCGAGGCGGTAGGCCAGCTCGTTGGCGAAGGCGATCTGGGCGAGCTTGCTCTGGGCGTAGGCGCGGCGGCCTTCGTAGAGGGAGCGCTCGAGCTGCGGGTCGTCGAAGTCGAGGGAGGCCTGGCCGAGGGAGGCGACCATGACGACGCGGGCGGGGGCCGAGCGCTCGAGCAGGGGGAGGAGGCGGGTGGTGAGGAGGAAGCCCGCCAGGTAGTTGACCGCGAAGCGCAGCTCGATCCCGTCGGTGCTCTCCTCGCGGGCGGGCGAGTCGGGGAGGCCGGAGCCGATCCCGGCGTTGTTGACGAGCAGGTGGAGGGCGGGGAGGCCGGCGACCTCGTCGGCAAGGGCGCGGACCTCGGCCAGCGAGGCGAAGTCGGCGCGGTGGGTGTGGAGGCGCTCGTTGCCGGTCGCGGCGGCGATCTCGCGCTTGGCTGCCGCCAGCTTCGCGGCGCTTCGCCCGTGCAGGTGGACCGTCATCCCCAGCTCGGCCAGGCGCTCGGCGACCGCGCGGCCGAGCCCGTCGGTGGCCCCGGTGACGAGCGCGACGGTGTCCTCCGGCGCCCGGGTCATGGCACCCGCAGGACGATCTTGCCCGTCCTGCCCCCCGCTTCGGCGCGGCGGTGGGCGTCGGCCGCCCGCTCCAGCTCGAAGACCTCGTCGACCTCGATCTGGAGCTTGCCCCGCTCGATCAGGTCGCAGAGCCCGGCCAGGCCGACCGGGTCGGGCTCGACCAGGATGCCGGTGCTCCGCTTCTTCTGCGCGGCGCCGAGCTCGTGCAGCCGCGGGTCGACCCCGCTCGGCACCGAGACCAGCGTGCCGCCTGGCCGCAGCACCGCCAGCGAGCGCTCCCCGTAGCGCCCGGTGCAGTCGACCACCGAGTCGAGGTCGGCCAGCCGGCGGTCGAAGTCGTCGTCGCGGTAGTCGAGTGTCTCGACCGCCCCCAGTCCGGCGAGGAAGTCGGCCTGCTCGCGCCGCGCCGTGGCGAAGACGTTGGCCCCGCGCGCCGCCGCGATCTGTACGGCGAGGTGGCCGACCCCGCCCGCGCCGCCGTGGATCAGCACGTCGTCGCCGTCCTGCACGCGGATCGTGTCGACGACGACCTGCCAGGCGGTCAGCCCGGCCAGCGGCAGCGCCCCCGCCTCCTCGGTCGAGAGCGCGTGCGGCTGGTGCTCGAAGTGGCGGGACGGTGCGGTGACGAGCTCCGCGTAGGCGCCCGCCGCCCGCGGGAACCACGGCATGCCGAAGACGTCGTCGCCGACCTGGAAGCGCGTCACGCCCAGGCCCACCGCCGTAACCTCGCCGCACACGTCCCAGCCGACCGTGAACGGCGGCGCGCCGAGCACCGCCGCCATGCCCTTGCCCGCCCGCGTCTTCAAGTCGACCGGGTTCACCCCGGCGGCGCGGACGCGGACCTGGACCTCGGTCGGGATCGGCTCCGGCGCCGCGACCTCCTCCAGGCGGAGCACCTCCGGCCCGCCGAGCTCGCGCTGCACGATCGCCCTCACCGGCCCGATCTTAGGTCCTCCGCCGCCACCCCCGCTCCGCTACGTTCGCACTGCTTGAAGTGGCTATCCCGGATCGCGGTCGACATCCGACCCCTGCGCGAGTCGCGGGACTTCCGCCTGCTCACGGTGGGCACGCTGATCACCGGCCTCGGCACCCAGGCGACCCTGGTCGCCCTGCCCTACCAGGTGTTCGTGATCACCGGCTCGGCCTTCCTCACCGGGCTGCTCGGGCTCGCCGAGCTGGCGCCGCTGGTCGTCGCCTCGCTGTTCGGCGGCGCCCTCGCCGACCGCTTCGACCGCCGGCGCCTCCTGCTCCTCTGCCAGCTCGCCCTGGTGGCGCTCGCCGCCGCCCTCGCGGTCGCCGCGGCGAGTGGCCCGCCGCCGGTCTGGATCCTCTTCGCGCTTGCGGCGGCGATGGCTGGGGCCGCGGCGGTCGAGCGGGTGGCGCGCACCTCGACCGTGCCGAGGACGGTCTCCGCCGAGCGCCTCCCGGCGGCGATCTCGCTCACCTACGGCCTGCTCCAGCTGACCCAGGTCGCCGGGCCCGCCGTCGGCGGGGTGCTGATCGCCGCCTTCGGCCTCACCACTCCCTACGCGATCGACGCGGTCAGCTGTCTCGGCATGGCCGGCGCCGCGGCGCTGATGTCGGCGCAGCCGCCCGACGCGGTCGCGGCGGGCGAGCCGGTGCTCCGCTCGATCCGCTCCGGCCTCTCCTTCCTGCGCCGGCTTCCGGCGGTGACGGCGGGCTTCGTGATCGACCTCTGCGCGATGACCTTCGGCATGCCGCGCGCCCTCTTCCCGGTCCTCGCGCTGACCGTCTACCACGCCGGAGCCACCGGCACCGGGCTGCTCTACGCGGCGGTGGCGGCGGGCTCGACCGTCGCCGCGCTGACCACCGGCTGGATGTCCCACGCCCGCTACCTCGGCCGCATCGTCCTCGTCGCGGTCGCCTGCTGGGGCATCTTCATCGCCGCCGCCGGATTCGTCGACAACATCTGGCCCGCCGCGGCCCTCTTCGCCCTGGCGGGCGCCGCCGACTCGGTCAGCGCCGTCTGCCGCAGCACGATGATGCAGGTGCTGACGCCGGACCGGATGCGCGGCCGCGTCTCCTCGGTCTTCAGCCTGGTGGTCGCCGGCGGCCCCCGTCTCGGCGATGTCGAGTCGGGCACCGTCGCGGCGCTCACCACCCCGGCCTTCTCGGTCGTCTCCGGCGGCCTCGTCTGCGTCGCCTCGGTCGGCGTCGTCGCCCTCGCGTTCCCGCAGCTCGCCGCGTACGACGCCGCCGAGGTCGGACGGGGCGGTCCGGTGCGGAAGAGCCTGGAGGACGAGGCCCTCGAGGCGAGTGAGTTGATTTGAGGGCCTGCCGGCTGGCGCCCGGAGGACAGGGGACGGCCGGGTCGCTGGGGAGAGGAAGGGTCGGCAGGTCGCAGCAGGACGCACGCCCCCCGGGGACGGGATGGTGCGCGAGGAGGAAGAGTCGCGGGGAGTGACGGGACGCTGCAGCGATTGGTGTCGCTATGGCGACCTAAATCCTTGCAGCGCGCTCCGGCGCCTCGACCCCGACGCTCCTCTCGCACGGGACCGTCACGGAAGTCCGACTTCCCCCGCCTCTGTGCCCGCCCCCCACGAACCCCTCAAGACGCCTATCGGACGGCCACCCGGGCCTTCGCGTCCTCGTAGTTGATCCGCATGAGGGCGATCACGTCGGTGACGTCGGCTTCGTTCTCGATCCGGCGCGCGGCGGGGCCGCGGCGGCCGGGGAAGACGGGGTGCTCGGCGATCCGGCCCTGGGAGGCCAGCTCCTCCCAGCGCTCCGGCGGGAAGAAGAAGTGGGCGGAGTGGTCGCCGTGGAGGTGGCCGATCTCGCGGCGGCCGAGGCGGAAGGAGAACTCTCCGCGCTTGCCCGGCCCTGCCTCGATGCCGTCCCAGCTCGTGACCTCTGCGGTGATGCGTTCGCTTGGTGTCATCTGGCGAAGATAGAAGTTCAAGTAAGCTTGAAGTCAAGCCCGTGGAGAAATTTCTCACCATCTCGGAGACCGCGCGGCGCAGCGGCGTCGCCGCCTCGGCCCTGCGCTATTACGAAGAGCGCGGGCTGATCTCGGCGGCCGAGCGTGACGGGGCCGGCCATCACCGCCGCTATCCGCGGCCGGTGCTGAGGCGGATCGCGTTCATCGTCTTCGCCCAGAAGGTCGGGTTGAGCCTCGAGGAGATCGGCGCCGAGCTCGCCAAGCTGCCCCCGCACGGCGTCCCGAGCCGGCGCGACTGGTCCCGCCTTTCCGCCAGTTGGGGCGGCCGGATCGACGAGCGGATCGCGGAGCTCGAGCGCCTCAAGGCCGGCCTCACCGAGTGCATCGGCTGCGGCTGCCTCTCCCTCGGCCGCTGCAAGCTCGCCAACCCCGACGATCGGGCCGCCCGCTTCGGCGCCGGCCCGCGCTACTGGATCGGCGATCCGAGCCCGGCCGCGGCGGACGCCTCCGACAAAGGTTGAGCCGCCCGCGCGGCGATGTTGCAGCTGCGGTTCCGGCGGGTATGCCTGCGACATGCAGACGAGCCGCACGAACAGGCTCAACGCCGATCTCCCGCTGCCGCCCAGCCGCGCGCGGCGGCTTGAGTTCGGGCTCGACCAGCTGCACGACGTCCGCGCCCTCGTCGCCGCCGCGGCGGCCGCGGCGGGGTTCCCGCCGGATCGCGCCAACGATCTGGCGGCGGCGGCCTCCGAGCTGGCCGCCAACAGCATCCTGCACGGCGGTGGCGCCGGCCTGGCGACGGTGTGGGGCGCGGGCGGCGCGCTCTTCGTCGAGATCGCCGACGCAGGCACGATCGCCGACCCCGAGGTCGGCCGCCGGCCTCCCGCGCCCACCGCCGAGCACGGCCGCGGCCTCTACATCGCCGATCGCCTCTGCAGCGAGATGAGCATCGCCAGCAACCGGTCGGGGACCCGGATCCGCCTGCGGATGGAGCGCGAGTAGGGCGCCCCGGAGCAGGGCCAGGTCCTAAAGCCGCCGCAGCGCCAGCAGCACGACGTCGTCGCGCAGCACCCCGCCCGCCCGGCTGACCGCGTCGACGCGCAGCCGCGCCACCATCTCCTCGAGCGCCAGGGGGGCCAGGTATTCGGCCAGCCGCGCCAGGTCGAGCGGGTCGCGGTGCTCCGAGAGCGGCCCCGCCTCGAGCCAGCCGTCGGTGCAGAAGACGAGCGAGTCGCCGCGCTCGAAGGGGGCGTCGTGGCGTTGCACCTTGGCGTCGTTCAGGGCGCCCAGCACGGTGCCGCCGCCGAGCAGCCGGGCGCCGCCGGCGCGCACGTGGACCGGCGGCGGGTGGCCGGCGCTCGCCGCCGTCAGCGTCCAGCCGTCGGCGCCCGCGCGCAGCCGCACCAGCACCGCGGTCGCGAAGTCGTTCAGGCCGGTCCCCTCGAGCAGCAGCTCGTTGACCCGCACCAGCACCTCCTCCGGCTCGTCGACCTCGCGGGTCAGCCCGCGCACGGCGTGGCGGACCGCCACCGAGACCCCGGCCGCCGCCGACCCTTTGCCGGCGACGTCGCCGACCAGCACCCAGCAGCCGTCCTCGGTCGGCAGCACGTCGTAGAGGTCGCCGCCGATCTCGATCCCCTGCCCGGCCGCCTCGAAGACGACCGCGGACTCGAGCCCCTCGACCGGCGCCGGCCGTGGCGGGCGCAGCCCCCGCTGCAGGTTGCGGGCGATCGCGTCGCGCTCCTGGTAAAGGCGGGCGTTGTCGATCGCCAGCGCGGCGCGGTCACCGAGCTCGCCGAGGTACTCGAGGTCGGCCGTCTCGTAGCGGGCCTTGTGGCGGGCGTGGAGGAAGGAGAGCGCGCCGATCTTCCGCCCCCGCGCGAACAGTCCCACCACGGCCGCCGACTCGTACCCGGTCTCGTCGATCAGCGCCCGGTGCTCGGCGCTCTGGGCGACCGTGCCGACGACCTCGGGCTTCTGCAGGTCGCGCCAGATCATCGGCTCGCCGGCGCGCAGCACCTGGGCGACCGGGTGGTCCCCGTCCGGCTCCAGCGGCGATTCGGCGCGGATCCGTTCGAGTCGCTCGGCCACCCCCGGGATCGTCGCCGCGCTGACCGAGTCGCCGATCCGCCCGTCGGCGCGGACGAAGTCGATCATGCAGAGCTCGCCCAGCTCGGGGACCGCCTTGGCGACGATGTTGCGCGCCGTCTCGACCGGGTCGAGCGAGGCGTCGAGGTCGCGCGTGGCGGCGATCAGGAAGTCGCGGGCGCGGCCCCGGCGCCGCTCGCCGGAGATGTCGCGGGTGATCACCGAGGCCCCGGCCGGCCGCCCGTCGGCACCGACGATCGGCGAGATCGTCAGCGAGACCTCGAGCTCGGTGCCGTCCTTGCGCCGCCGCCGCGTCTCGAGCGCGTTGATCGTTTCGCCGCGCCCCACCGTCGCCAGCAGGTCCTCGACCTCGCCGGCGAGATCGTCCGGCACGATGAAGGAGATGTGCTTGCCGACCGCCTCCGTGCCCCGGTAGCCGAAGAGCCGTTCCGCCGCCGGGGTCCAGGTGGTGACGATGCCGTCGAGGTCTTTCGAGAGCACCGCGTCCTGGGTCCCGGCGACCACCAGGCCGAGGCGGGCCTCGGCGGGCTCGATCCGCCTCCGCCCGGCGGACCGGCGGGCGAAGACGGTGAGGCCGCGGCCGTCCTCCGGCGCCCGCACGATCGTCAGCTCGACCGGCAGCCGCGCCCCGGACCCGCGCCGCGCCGGCGTCTCGATGCGCCTGCCGAGCAGCTCCGCCCTGCCCGCCGCCACCCGGCCGCCGCCGGGCGAGGGCTCCTCGTCACCTTCGAGGCAGTGGCGGACGCCCTCGCGCAGCTCGCTCGGGACGATCAGCTCGACCAGGTCGCGCCCGACGGCCGCGGCGCGCGGGATCTCGAAGAGGTCCTCGGCGGCCGGGTTGAACTCGAGCACGGTGAGGTCGGCGTCCAGCACCAGGACGGCGTCGAGCGCCGAGGTCAGCGCGCGGGTCCGCACCTCCCCGGCGCCCTCCCAGAGCCGGTCCTTCAGCGTGGTCACTACTCAAAAGTAGCGATGTTCTGGATTGGTAGCGTCGATTTCGTGAAAAAGACGAATATCGGCGAACCGGAGTTTGCCTGGGACGAGACCGACCCGGAGGGCTTCCGCGCCGGGATGGCGCGGCTCGGCGGGCTGCTCGGCGCGGTTGAGACCGGGATCAGCGTCTACGAGCTGCCTCCCGGGCAGGCGGTCTGCCCGTACCACTACGAGTGCGGCGAGGAGGAGTGGCTGCTGGTGCTCGTCGGGGCGCCGACGCTGCGGACGCCCGACGGGGAGGAGCGCCTCGCCCCCTGGGACGTCGCCTGCTTTCCGCGCGGGCCGCGGGGCGCCCACCAGATCCGCAACGACACCGGGGAGGACGCGCGGGTGCTGATGTTCTCGACCGTCGTCCACCCGACCGCGACCGTCTACCCTGACTCCGACAAGGTCGGCGTCTGGGTCGGGGACCCGGAGGTCGACATGACCGTGCCCCGCTCGGCCAAGGTCGGCTACTACGACGGCGAGGAGCGACCGGGGCGCCGATGAGTTCCCCCGCGTCGTCCAGTCCTACCCACATGACCTCAACCTCCACCGGCAACACCGCGGACCGCAACCGCTGGCTCGCCCTCTACGTCCTCTGCGCGGGGATGCTGATGATCGTCCTCGACGCCACGATCGTGAACGTCGCCCTGCCCTCGATCCAGGAAGACCTGCACTTCTCGCAGTCGAACCTGGCCTGGGTCGTCAACGCCTACCTGATCCCCTTCGGCGGGCTGCTGCTGCTCGCGGGGCGGCTCGGCGACCTGCTCGGGCAGCGCCGCGTCTTCGTCGTCGGGCTCGCCGTCTTCACGATCGCCTCGGCCCTCTGCGCCGCCTCGCCCGACCAGGGCGTGCTGATCGGCGCCCGCTTCGTCCAGGGGATCGGCGGGGCCCTCTCCTCGGCGGTGATCCTGGCGATGATCGTGCGGATGTTCCCGCTGCCGAACGAGCAGGCGAAAGCGATCGGCGTCTACGGCTTCGTCGCCTCGGCGGGCGGCTCGATCGGCCTGCTGCTCGGCGGCGTCCTCACCCAGGCGATCTCCTGGCACTTCATCTTCGTGATCAACCTGCCGATCGGGGTGCTGGTCGGCTGGCTGGCGCTGCGCCTGGTCGACAACCCGGACGGGCTCGGCCTCGAGGCGGGCGCCGACTTCCCCGGCGCGGCCCTGGTCACGGTGGCGCTGATGCTCGCCGTCTTCACGATCCTGCAGATCACCGAATGGGGCTGGGTCGACCCGCGGACGATCGGCGGCCTGGCGCTCGCCGCGGCGCTGCTGGTCGCCTTCGTCCGCCGCCAGGGGCGGATCGCCAACCCGCTGATGCCGCTGCGCCTCTTCCGCTCGCGCAACGTCGTCGGCGCCAACGCGGTGCAGGCGCTGCTGGTCGCCGGGATGTTCGGGATGTTCTTCCTCGGCGCGCTCTATCTGCAGAAGGTGCTCGGCTACAGCGCCCTCGAGGTCGGCCTCGCCTTCCTGCCGACCACGGTGGTGATGGGCGGCCTCTCGCTCGGCTTCTCGGAAAAGCTGCTGATGCGCTTCGGCCCGCGCAACATCCTCATCCCCGGCTTCAGCATGGTGACGCTCGCGCTGCTGCTCTTCGCCCGCACGCCGGTCGACGGCAACTATCTGACCGACCTGCTGCCGCCGTTCCTGCTGATCGCGGTCGGGATCGGCACCTCCTTCCCGGGGATCATGACCCTGGCGATGTCGGGCGCGACGCCCCAGGACGCGGGGCTCGCCTCGGGCCTCCTCAACACCAGCATGCAGGTCGGCGGCGCGATCGGCCTGGCGGTGCTGGCGACGCTCTCCACCGAGCGCACGGCGCACCTCGAGGCGGCGGGCCACTCGACCGCCTCGGCGCTCGTCTCCGGGTACCACCTCGCCTACCTGGTGGGGGCGGGCCTGGCCGCCGTCTCGATCCTGATCGCGATCTTCGTGCTGAAGCCGACGCCGACCCCGGTCGAGGCCGGCGGCGGATCGGCCGAGGGTGAGCCTGCGACGGCCGAGGGCTAATCCCGGCAGCCGTTTCGGCCGAAAAGGATCGAGAGTGCAGACGATCCCCGAGCAGATCCGCCAGGCGCGAGCCGCGTTCGCCGAAGCAGTCGACGAGCGGGCCCGGATGGGCCAGATCTCAGGCGTCCTCTGGATGTTCGCCGCGGTCGTCGGCACGATCGACGCCTTCGCCCCCGGCTCCCACCACTCGCCGACGCCGCTGGTCCTCGCGCTCGGCGCCCTGGTCTTCCTCTACGGCTTCGCCAGCGTGATCGGCTGGATCCCCTGGGAACGCGCCTCGATCGAGGCGCTGGCGATCGGCATGGTGCTGACGGTCCCGATCGTCGGCCTGGCGATCTACATGACCGGCGGCTCGCTCTCCTACCTCGAGCCGCTGCTGATCTGCCCGCTCCTTTACGCCGCCTTCTTCTTCCCCGAGCGCTGGGCGTGGCCGCTGACGGTCGAGCTGATCGTCATCGCCGGCACGCCGCTGATCTACGACCCGGATGCGATCCACAACGCCTTCCTGCCCCGCTACATCGCTCTCGTGGTCGCCTTCCTCGCCGCCACCTGGGTGATGGTCGGGCTGAAGAAGCGGCTGGTGGCCGCCGAGGCGCGCCAGCGCGAGTTCGCCAACCGCGACCCGCTCACCGGGATCGGCAACCGTCGCTATTTCGACGCGAAGATGAAGGCGGAGCTGGAGCGGCGGACGGTCCCGTTCGGCCGCCGCGACCTCGACACCAGCCCGCTGGCGCTGCTGATCCTCGACCTCGACGATTTCAAGGGCATCAACGACCGGCATGGCCACCAGGTCGGCGACGCGGTCCTCCGGGCGGCGACCGAGCGCGCCCACGCGGTCCTCCGCTCGACCGACACGCTGGCGCGGATCGGCGGCGACGAGTTCGCGATCATCGCCCCCGGCGCCCACAGCGAGGGGGCGGCGCTGCTGGCCGACGCCGTGCGCACGGCGGTCGCCACGGGCGATCCCGACGGCGAGATCCCGATCCCGACCACGTCGGTCGGCTGGGCGGTCTTCCCCGACGACGGTCAGGACTTCGAGACCCTGATGCGCTCCGCCGACGACCGCATGCTGCGGATCAAGCGCGGCGACCCGCGCCGTGCGGCGCGCTTTTAGCTAGTCGCCCAGCGACGCCGACTCGAGCACCCCGAGCATCTGGGTGACGCGGCAGACCAGCAGGCGCTCCTCGTCGACCTCGACCCAGACCCCGGCGCTGGCCGGGAAGACGACGTGGTCGCCGACCTCGACCGGCATCTCGACCCCGGCCCCGGCCCACCAGTCGAGCCCCGGCCCGACCGCGAGCACGATCCCCTGTTCCGGCGGCGGCTCGTGCGTCCCCGGCGGCACCACCAGACCCGAGCGCCGCACCCGGTCCTGGTCGAGCTCCTTGATCACGATCTGGTCGAAGAGCGGCCGCAGCTGGTGGCGGACCGACTCGATCGGGTCTGGAATGCGGGCCGAGGTCACCCCCCAAGTCTCGCACGCAGCGCACTCTCCCAGCCTCCCCCCGGGGCAAGAGATACCTCGCTGAAGCCTGGTGGTGCCATGACAACCAAAATGCTTCAGCCGTGGGCCCGGGGGGCCTGGGAGATGACGCGGCGGCAGCATGGGGTGGTGACGCGGGGGCAGTTGCTCGGGCTCGGGATGCCGGCGACGACGATCCGGGCTCGGCTCGAGGTTGGGCGCCTCCACCGGCTGTGGCCGGGGGTCTATGCGGTGGGTCGCCCCGAAGTCGGACGGCTCGGGCAGTTGATGGCGGCGACGCTGGCCTGCGGTCCGGGAGCACGGCTGAGCCACCGGAGCGGCGCGGAGCTCTGGCACATCGCCCCGAAGGCCGCGGGCTGGATCGACGTCTCGATGCCGAGCAGCTCTCTCCACCGCCTGGTCGGCATCCGCCACCACCGCCGGGCTGACTTCGGCGTGACTCGGTTCGTCAATGGCATTCCCGTCGCCGACCCGATCACCGTCCTCATCGACCTCGCCGCCGAGCTGCCGACCGAGGAGGTCGAAGACGCCGTCAACGAGGCCGACCGGCGCGACCTGATCCGGACCCACCGACTCCGCCCGGCGCTCGACAAGGAGCTCAGCCGCCCCGGCACCGGCCGGCTGAAGGCGGTCCTCGACGCGCAGACCTTCAGCCGTGCGGCCAACGCGCTCGAGCGGCGCTTCCTCGCGATCGTCCGCAACGCCGGCCTTCCCGCGCCCGACAGTCAGCGGCGCCTCGGCCCGCACCGGGTCGACTTCTTCTGGCCCGACCGCGGCCTCGTCGTCGAGACCGACAGCCTCCGCCACCACCGGACCGCCGCCGAGCAGTCGGTGGACCTCGGGCGCGACCAGGCCCACGCCCGCACCGGCCTGCGCACGCTGCGCTTCTCCCACGCGCAGGTTTTCCACCGGCCCGACCACGTCCGCGCGGTCCTCACCGACACGTTCCGCCATCTGTGAGGCCCATCATCCGGAGCCTCTAGGTTTCCGACCGATGGCGACCCCCTCCCTTGCCCGCGACGCGCGCCGCCGGCTCGGGATGGCGGCGCTCGCGCTCGGCGCGCTCGGCGTCGTCTTCGGTGACATCGGCACCAGCCCGCTCTACTCGCTGCAGACGCTCTTCTCCGCCGACCACGGCGCCGTGAAGCCGACCGAAGCGGATGTCTTCGGGGTGATCTCGCTCGTCTTCTGGTCGATCACGCTGATCGTCTCGGTCGAGTTCGTCCTCTTCATCATGCGCGCCGACAACGACGGCGAGGGCGGCATCCTGGCGCTGATCGCGAAGATCGAAGGCACCCGGCTCGACAGCACCAAGGTCAAGTTCGGGCTGATCGCGATCGGCATGTTCGGGGTGGCGCTGTTCTACGGCGACGGGATGATCACCCCGGCGATCTCGGTCCTCTCCGCGGTCGAAGGGGTGAAGGTCGCGGTGCCGAGCGTGCACGCGATGGTGATCCCGGTGACGATCGCGGTGCTCGTCGCCCTCTTCGCCGTGCAGCGCTTCGGCACCCAGCGGATCGGCCGCGTGTTCGGGCCGGTGATGCTGTTCTGGTTCGCGGTGATCGCGGTGGCCGGCCTCGCCCGCGTCGTCGCCCACCCGGAGATCGTCAAGGCGCTGCTGCCGAGCTACGGGATCGAGTTCTTCGGTCGCCACTTCGGCGTCGCCTTCATCTCGCTCGGCGCGGTCGTGCTGACGATCACCGGCGCCGAGGCGCTCTACGCCGACATGGGCCACTTCGGCCGCCCGCCGATCTCCCGCGCCTGGTTCTTCGTCGTCTTCCCGGCGCTGACGCTCAACTACATGGGCCAGGGGTCGCTGATCGTCGGCGACCCGAGCGCGATCTCCAACCCGTTCTTCCTCCTCATCCCCCACTGGGGCCGGGTGCCGATGGTGGTGCTGGCGACGGTGGCGACGGTGATCGCCTCGCAGGCCGTGATCTCGGGCGCCTTCTCGGTGACTAAGCAGGCGATCCAGCTCGGCTTCCTGCCGCGGTTGCAGATTCGCCACACTTCCGCCTCGGAGATCGGCCAGGTCTACCTGCCCGCGGTGAACTGGTTCCTGCTGATCGCGGTGGTCGCGCTGGTGGTCGGCTTCGGCTCCTCGACCAAGCTCGGGTCCGCCTACGGGATCGCGGTCACCGGCACGATCACCGCCGACACCTTGCTTTTCCTCGTCATCGCCCGGGCGCTCTGGCGAAAGCCCCGCTGGCAGGTGGCGATCTTCGCCGCGGTCTTCTTCACCGTCGACCTTGCCTTCCTCGGCGCCAACCTCACGAAGACCGCGCACGGCGGCTGGTTCCCGCTGTCGGTCGGCGTGGTGCTCTTCGCGATCCTCAGCACCTGGCGGCGCGGCAGCCGGGAAATCCGCGAGTCGCGGATCGAGGCGGAGGGGTCGCTGCAGGGCTTCGTCGACGATCTCCACGCCGCCGACCCGCAGCCGCCGCGGGTCCCGGGCACGGCCGTCTATCTGAACGCGCGGCGCGAAACGACGCCGCTGGCGCTGCGCGCGAGCCTCGAACACACCCACGCCCTGCACGAGTCGATCGTGATCATCTCGATCGAGACGACCCGCACCCCCTACGTCTCCGACGAGGACCACCTGGTGGTCGACGACCTCGGCTACGAGGACGACGGCATCTCCCACCTCACCGTCAAGGTCGGCTTCCAGGAAGCGATCAAGGTGCCTCGCCTCTTCGCCCTTGCCTGCGCCCGCGGCCTCGAGGGCGACGCCAACGAGGAGGGCGCCGTCTACATCCTCTCCCACGTCACGATCCGCCCCGCCGACACGCCCGGCATGGCGCGCTGGCGCAAACGCCTCTACATCGCCCTCGCCCGCAACGCCGCGAGCCCCGCCGACTACTTCCACCTCCCCGCCGACCGCACGGTGACGATCGGCTCCGCGATCGACCTCTGACCCCGCCGGGGCTGCTCAGATGTCCCGCTCGTAGAACAGCATCCGGGGATCGTCGCGCCCGCCTTCGCGGTTGGTGAAGCCGAGCTTCTCGTACAGGGCGCGGGCACCGGTGTCGGATTCGCCGGTGCCGAGATCGAGCCTGGTCGCGCCGGCCTGGCGCGCCGCCTCGATGGTCGCTTCGACCAGCGCCCGGCCGATCCCTCGCCCCCGTTGCGCCGGCACGACGTAGAGCTCCTGCAGGTGGGCTTCTTCGTCCTCGGTCCAGGGCGACGGGCGCAGGCGGAGCACCGCGACGCCGAGGGGTGGCTCCCCCGCCAGCAGGACCGTCATCGCCTTGGCGCGGAGCAGCTCCTCGCAGCGCGCGGCGAGAGCGGGCACCGGCGGCGTCGGCGCGTCGAACTCGCGGTTGAAGTCGTGGAGGAGGACGGCGATTGCGCCCGCGTCGGCGGGCAGGGCGCGGCGGATCGCGGCGGCGGTCATCGCCTCGGCCCCGCGGCGGTCACGATTCGACCGCCGGCCAGAAGCGCGCGACGCGCTCCGCGGCGGCGGTTGCGACCGCGGTCTCCGGCGCCGTGCCGGGCTCGCCCTCGCCGCCGAGCGCCCGCAGCGTCGCCGCCACCGAGTCGGCGAGCGCGCTCGGCGCGTACCCGCCCTCGAGCACGGCGCCGACCGGGGCACCGAGGTGCGCCCCTAGCGCGCGCACCGCGACCGCCATCTCACCGAAGTCCGTCGACCGCAGCGCGAGCCCGGCCAGGGGGTCGTCGGCGTGGGCGTCGAAGCCCGCCGAGATCAGGATCAGGTCCGGCGCGAATTCGCCGGCGACCGGCGCGACGACGCGGTCGATCAGCGACAGGAAGACGTCGCGTCCCGAGCCTTCCGGGACCGGGAGGTTGATCGTGGAGCCTTCGGCGCCGTCCGCGCCGACGTCCGCCGCCGAGCCCGTCCCCGGCCAGATTCCCTCCTGGTGGATCGAGATCGGCAGGACATCGTCGCGCTCGCGGAAGATCGCTTCGGTGCCGTTGCCATGGTGGACGTCCCAGTCGAGGATCAGCACCCGCGCGGCGCCGAGCTCGGCCACGGCCAACGCCGCCGCGACCGCGATCGAGTCGAGGAGGCAGAAGCCCATCGCCCGCTCCGGTTCGGCGTGGTGGCCGGGCGGGCGCGCGGCGCTGAAGCCCGCCCGCGCCTCCCCCGCGAGCAGCGCCCGCGCCATCGCCGCCGCGCCTCCGGCCGCGTGGGCCGCCGCCCGCCAGGAGTCGGGACCGTCGTAGGTCTCGGAGTCGATGGCGCCGCCGCCCGCCTCGCTCAGCTCGCGGATCGCCGCCACGTGCCGCGGCGTGTGGACGAGCTCCAGCTCGGCGACGCTCGCGGCCGGCGCCGGCCGCCGCTCCCAGCCGAGCCAGTCCGCCGCCGCCAGCCGCCGTTCGATCGCGACCAGCCGCGCCGGCGACTCCGGATGTCCCGGCATCAGCTCGCCGGGGTCGTGCGCGAGGCTCGAGGGGTCGCTGAAGTAGAGCAAGACCGCGAAGGCTGAACGCCCCGCCGGGCCCCGTCAAGCCCGACCTCTCGACGCTTGCCGCCCAGAGGGCTACAAGCGTGGGCGGGTGGCCGCGAGGCGCGCCGCCCGTTTGGTCAGGTAGCGCTGCTCGGGGAGGCTCGCGGTCAGCTCCGCGGCGCGGCTGTACTCGGCGTGGGCGCCCGCGCCGTCCCCCGCCAGCTCGAGCAGGTGGGCGCGGACGGCGTGCACGCGGTGGTGGCCTTCGAGCCGCGGCGCGACCTCGGCGAGCAGGTCGAGCCCCGCCTGCGGCCCGTCGACCATCGCCGTCGCGACGGCGCGGTTCAGCGCCACCATCGGCCCCGGCGCGACCCCTTCGAGCAGCCCGTAGAGGGCGAGGATCTCGGCCCAGTCGGTGTCCTCGGCCCGCCGCGCCCGGTCGTGGGCGAGCGCGATCGCCGCCTGCAGCTGGTAGGGGCCGACGGCGCCCGCGGCGATCGCCTCGCTGAGCACCCGGCCGCCCTCGGCGATCGCCGCGGCGTCCCAGAGCGAGCGGTCCTGACGGTCGAGCGGGATCAGTTCGCCGCGCCGGTCGGTGCGGGCGGCGCGGCGCGCGTCGGTCAGCAGCATCAGCGCCAGGAGGCCACCCACCTCGGGCTCCGCGGGCAGCGCCAGGCGCGCGATCCGGGTCAGCCTGATCGCCTCCGCGGCGAGCTCCGCGCGGGCCAGGTCGGGGCCCTCGCTCGCCGCGTAGCCCTCGTTGAAGATCAGGTACAGGACGGCCAGCGCGGGGCGCAGCCGCGCCGCCCGTTCGGCGGGCGCGGGCAGGCCGAAAGGCTCCGCGGCGGCGGCGACCGCCTGCTTGGCGCGGGCGATCCGCCGGCCCATCGTCTTCTCCGGGACGAGGAAGGCGGCGGCGATCTGGGCGGTCGAGAGGCCGCCGACCGCGCGCAGCGTGAGGGCGACGGAGGAGGCCTGGGTCAGCTCCGGCCGGCAACACATGAAGATCAGCGCCAGCGTGTCGTCGGCGGCGGTCGCCGGGCCGCGATCGGGTTCGACCGCGAGCCGCTCCTCGCGCGCCCGCCGTGCGGAATCGGCGCGGATCCGGTCGGTCATCCGCCGCGAAGCCACCGCGATCAGCCACCCCGTCGGGTTCTCCGGCGTCCCCTGCGCGGGCCACTGGCGAGCCGCGTCGATCATCGCCTCCTGGACCGCGTCCTCGGAATCGGCGAAGTCGCCGAAGCGCCGCACCACGGCGGCGAGGACCCGCGGCGCGGCCTCGCGCAGCAGGTCCTCGAGCTCGCCGCGACGGCGCGGGCCGGCGGCCACGCTCAGCGCTCGATCGGCCCCATCACCTGGCGCACCTCGATCTCCTGGCGGAGCGGCACGCCGTTCGGGCCTGGCCCCTCGGAGGAGCGCGCCGCGATCTCGATCGCCCGCTCCTCGGTCTCGACGTCGACCATCCGCCAGCCGGCGAGCAGCTCCTTCGACTCCGGGAAGGGCCCGTCGGTGACCAGCGGCGCGCCGTCGGTCGCCAGCACGATCTTGGCCAGCTCCGGCCCGGTCAGCCCCTGGGCCTCGACCAGCTCGCCGCGCTCGCGGAGCTCCTCGTTCAGGTCGAGCTGGAAGTCGATGTGGGCCTGAACGTCCTCCGGGTCCCACTCGGTCATCGGCGGCACGTCCCCCACTACCCGCCCGTAGTGCTGCAGCAGCATGAACTTCATCGCATTACCTCCTCGTTCTCCCGACGCTTGTTCCCTATGGGTGACAAGCGTCGGGGGTGTCGCGCCGGTGGGCGCCTTCGGGAGTGTGTCGGAGCCGTGGTCGCGAATGCGACATCGCCGTGCTCAGAGGTTGAAATTCGCTCTGTAGGCGGGCGGGACGAGGTCGACGTACTCGGGATGACGCTTGATCCAGCCGTTGACGAAGGGGCAGAAGGGGAGGACGGCGAGGCCCTGCTCGCGGGCCTGGTCGAGGGCGAAGCGGGCGAGGCGGCCCCCGAGTCCACGGCCCTCGAAGCCGCCCTCGACCTCGGTGTGGACCAGCGCCAGCAGGCCCCTGCGGAGGCGGTACACGAGGAAGCCGGCAAGCTCGCCGTCGACGGTCACCTCGAAGCGCTCGCGCTCCGGCGCGTCGGCGACGACGATCTGTGCGTCTTCGGTCACGTCTGGCCTCCGGCTCCTGGCTCGGCGGCGGGCTCGGCCTGCCACTCGCGCTCCATCTCGTCGGCGAGCTCGGGGTGGTGGTAGGGGCCCGGCGCCCGCAGGGCCGCGATCGTCTGCCGCCGGCTGCGGTCGTCCTTGTCCTGGCTCAGCTTGCGCTTGCAGACGAAGCGCCCCACCGGGATGCGCAACCCGACCGTGCCCTTGGCGACCCCCCGTCCCCACTCCTGGTCCAGGTAGAGCGGCTCCTCGACGCACCGCTCGAAGCGCGCGACCAGCCGCGTCAGGGTCGCCAGGTTCTCGTCCTCGTCGAGCACCTGCGGCACGCCGTAGAGGTGGGCGACGCTGAAGTTCCAGGTCGGCGCGCGAGTCGCCTCGGGGCCGTACCAACTCGGTGACACGTAGCCGTGGCGCCCCTGCACGATCACCAGCACCTCGTGGTCGCCGAAGCCGTGGACCTCCTCGTCGGGGCGGCCGACGTGGGTGAGGAGCGCGATCCCCTCGGCGTCCTCGTCGAGGAGCACCGGGTAGTGGGAGGCGACGAGCCCGCCCGCGTTCTCGCTGACGATCGTCGCCCAGGGGTTCTCGCGGACGAGATCGCGGACCACCTCGGGGTCGGTGGTCGCGTGGGCGGGGTTATGCCGCATCGGGGCATTGTCGCGGACCGAGAAAGGGGGCCGGCTCCCAGGCGGCGCCGGCCCCCAGGAAAGCTCTAGACCGACTTCGAGACCGAAGTCGACGGAATGCTCTGCTCCGAGACGGTGATCTTCACCTGCTCACCTCCCTTCTCCCTGGACTTATGGATGACTCGCCGGTGAGACCAGTTTCACTGTTGGAATAGATTCCAGCGGTTTAGGTGATTCCGGCAAGATCCGCTGGAATTGCTCAGAAAGTGCTCTACGATCGAAAGAGCTATCCCGCTAAAACCGAGGAGACCATCCAGATGCCCCCCGCCAAGACCGAGACCGCGACCATGGAGACGACCCTCGCCGCGATCGTCGCCCACCCCACCCGCGCCCGCTGTTTCTCGATCCTGGCCGAACGAACCGCCAGCCCGGTCGAAATCGCTCAGGAGATCAACAAGGACGTGGGTCACGTCGGGTACCACGTGCGCAAACTGCAGGAGTTGAAGCTGATCGAGCTGGTCGACGAACGGCCCGTCCGCGGCGCGGTGGAGCACTTCTATCGGGCGATCGAGCGGCCGTATGTCAGCGAGGAGGAATTCGCTGGACAGACCGTCGCCGAGCGCGAGGTCTTTACCCGCTACATCCTTCAGTTGCTGGTCGCCGACATTGCTCGGGCGATGGACGAGCATACGTTCGATGCCAGGGAGAATCGGGCCATCCTGCGCACGCCGATGCTGGTCGACGAGACAGGCTTCCAGGAACTCGCCGACCTGCACATCGAGATGTACGAGCGGACCCTCGACGTCCAGGCGCGGGCTGCCGCACGTATGACGGAGACCGAAGACGGCGCCTCGATCAACACGGTCTCAGCGACGATGTTCTTCGAGACCCCCGAGCGGCGCCGCCCCAACCCCAAGCGCTCCTGACGGCTCCGGACATTCATTCGTCTAGGAAACCGCACGTTTATGTGGCGGGGTGCCTACTCTTTGTAGTCGCATGCTGATCGAGGACCGATCGACCGCGCCGGACTATCCGCCGCAGGCGCCGCGGCGGTGGCCGAAGCGCCTCCTCGTCGGCGGCCTGATCGGGTTCGTGGTCGCCGCCGTGGCGGCCTTCGTCGTCTCCGCCTTCACGCTGTCGGGCTCGAGCCTCGCCGCAGACGGCTCCTCGCTCGGCAAGGTCAGCACCGAAACCTTCGGCGGCAGCGTCTCGAGCGTCAGCGCCACCGCGACCAAGAGCGGCGAAAAGATCCCGGTCGCGATCCAGGGCGGGCGCATCGTGCCGAAGACGAAGCTCCACCCCGGCGAGCAGGTGACGGTCGCCGTGACGGTCAAGCGGCCGAGCGTGATCGGCTTCATCGCCGGCAGCGAAGAAAAGCTGAAGATGACGGTGACCGCGCCCACCGCCGAACTGGAAGCCCGCTGGCTGACCGTGAAGAGCGGCAAGAATCCGCGCCTCCACCTCAGCCGCCCGGTCAGCGAGGTCGCCTATGGCTCGCCCGGCGAGCTCAAGCACCGCCGCTTCGAAAAGCCGCGCCGCACCTTCACGCTCGGCAAGCAGCCGACCGCCGGGCAGATGATCGTCGCGACCGCCGCCGAGCCCTGGGAGCACGTCGGCGAGTTCAAGACCGTGACCTGGTTCCCGGCGACCGGCTCGCCGATCGTCGCCGCCACCCCTGCCGCGGGCACGACGATCTCGGCCTCGGCGCCGCTCGAACTCACCTTCTCGAAGCCGGTGAAGAAGCTCTTCGGCGGCGAACAGCCGACCCTCTCGCCGGAAGTCGCCGGCAAGTGGTCACAGCCCAACGCCCACACCCTGAAGTTCACGCCCGCGGGCTTCGGCGCGGCCCTGGCCACCGACCTGAAGGTCGAACTGCCCGAAGAAGTCGACGTCGTCCAGCCCGACGGCTCGACCCAAAGCTCGACCCAGGTGAAGTGGGAAGTCCCCGCCGGCTCCGAACTGCGCCTGCAGCAGATGCTCGCGCAGCTCGGCTACCTGCCGGTCAAGTGGACCGGCGAAGAAGTCGCGAAGACCCCCGAAGCGCAGGTCGCGGCGGCGACGACCGAACCGCCGAAGGGTCACTTCGACTGGCGCTGGAAGAACACCCCGTCCCAGCTGAAGGCGCTGTGGACGCCGGGCGAAGAAAACCAGCTGGTCAAAGGCGCGCTGATGGCCTTCGAGGAAGCGCACGGGCTCGAAGTCGACGGCGTCGCCGGCCCGGCTGTCTGGGAAGAACTGATGAAGGCGACGATCGCCGGCGAAGCGAAACCGACCAACGGCGCCGGCAACGGCTACAGCTACGTCTGGGTCAGCAAGGAACTGCCGGAGACCGTGAACCTCTGGCACAACGGCAAGACGATCGTCAGCAAGGCCCCCGCCAACACCGGCATCCCCGGCGCCGAAACCGAATCGGGCACCTTCAACGTCTACCTCCGTTACGAAGAAACGACGATGAGCGGGGAAAACCCGGACGGCTCGCACTACCACGACCCGGGGATCATGTGGGTGTCCTACTTCAATGGCGGTGACGCCCTGCACGCCTTCAACCGCGCCTCCTACGGCACCCCGCAGAGCCTCGGCTGCGTCGAGATGCCGCTCGAAGAGGCGGCGACGATCTGGCCCTACACGCCGATCGGCACCCCGGTCACGGTCCTCGGCTGACGCGCCGCCGCCCGCGCGGGTCCGTTACCGCACGCTGAACAGGTCGATCGTGCCGGTGCCGCTGTGTTCGTTGGCGTCGCCCTCGGGCTCGATCACGTGGCCGTCGACCACGATCGGGCTGTTCCAATGCCCCGGCGCGCCGGGGAGCTTCGCGATCGGGGTTCCGGAGCTCGGTCCGTAGACCTCGATCCCGCCGCCTTCCGGTTCGTAGACGTAGACGAGGCCGCCGGCGACGATCGGGCTGGTCCCAGGGGTGGAGTTCTGCCAGAGCTCACGCAGGTGGCCGTGGCGGAAGGCGAAGGCGGCGGTGGCGGAGAAGTCGGCGACGAAGACGGTGGTCTGGCCGCCGTGGTGCCAGACGGCGGGCGCGGTGAAGAGTTGGGTGTTGCCAGGGGTCGAGAGCCGCTGCACTTCGCCGCCGAGCCGCGCCTTGCCGCCCGGCGGGCTGCCGTCGAGGCGCCCCAGGTCGAGCACCCGCATCACCCCGTCCTTGCCCGCCACCAGCACCCGGTCTTCGCCGAGCAGCGCCGGGGCGCTGGAGCCGAGGTCGTTGTCGTTCGCGCTCAGTTCGGCCTGGTTGCGCGGCGTGTAGGACTGGCGCAGGCGCAGTCCCGGGACGGTCAGCTCGAGCACGCTGTCGCCGAAGTACCGGCGCCCGTCCCAGAACCCGTTGCCGGTGTCGACGAGGAGGCGCTTGCCGCCCGGCTCGACCACCGCGCCGCCGCGCGAGAGCACCGCCGAATCGCTCTGCGGGCAGCTGGTCGGCACGATGATCGCGCGCCGCTGCGCGCAGAGCGTGTTGAAGACGGCGGCGATCTTGCCGCTTTCACGGTCGATCAGGACCACGTGTCCCTGGTAGGGGGGAGCGTCGCCGATGTAGCCCCCGGTGGCCGCGATCACGTAGGGGCCGTCGACGTTCAGGGCGGCGGCCATTTTCTCCTTGCTTGGATCGCGGGTCACGGTCACCGGCCAGGCCCCCGAGCCGACCTCCCTGCCGGTCGCCAGCGAGAGCTTGTGGACCTGCCCGTTCGGCGAGGCGGCGAAGACGGCGCGCGGTTCCGGGCTCGGTTCGAGCACCGGGCTCGTGGTCGTGATCTGGGCGCTGCCGACCCAGCTCGAGTAGCCGCGCGGCGTGAAGGTCCAGAGGAGCTTGCCCGAGTTGGCGTCGAGCGCCATCGTGCGGCCGTAACTGCTGGTGACGACGACGAGGTCGTGGGTGCCGCCGCCGACCTTCGCGTCGGCCAGGTAGACCGGCGAGGAGTCGATCGTCCCCGGCACGGTGACCCGCCGGTCGCGGAGCTTGCCGAGGTCGGCGGCGGTGATCCCGGTGGGCGCATCGGTGGCGTCGGAGCGCTGCGGGTCGAGGCCGAACTCGGGCCACGAGGTGAGCGCCGGCCCCTGCGTCGCCGCCGCGGCGCCGGCGGGAGTCGCCCCACCCGCCGCCGGGGAGCTGCCGGAGCTCGACCCGCAGGCGGCGAGGACCGCCAGCGCCGCCGGCGCCAGCACGAGCAGCCGCTTCAGCCTCGACCGTCTCACGGGGGGAGCGCGGCGCGGAAGCAGTGGGTCCGGTAGGGGAAGTCGAACTCGGTGCCGAGGTGGGGATCGGCTTCGACCACCCGCCGGACGCCGTCGAGGATCTCCCGCCGCCGGCGCGGCGTGGCGGTGATCACGTAGCTGCGCGAGGCGGCCATCTCGACCAGCAGGTCGACGTCCATCGGCCGCTCCCAGTCGGTCACGAATTCTTCGGTCGGGCCGAAGGGCGGGCCGATCTCCACCCCCTCGACCTCGATCATCTCGGCGGTGGCGCCCCCCATCACCTCGCCGACCTCGGCGACCCAGTCGATGCGCTCGTCGCGCTGGTTCCAGGTCAGGCCCAGGGTTCCGTCCGGGCGCAGCACCCGGGCCGCCTCCGCGGTCGCCCGCTCCGGGTCGACCCAGTGCCATGCCTGCGCCATCGTGATCGCGTCGACGCTCGCGTCCGGCAGCGGGATCGCCTCCGCGGTCCCGGCCAGGGCGCGAACCTGGGGCAGCGCCGCGGCCAGCCGCTCGCGCATCTCGGGCAGCGGCTCGACCGCCACCACCTCGAGCCCCCGCTCCACCAGCGACCGGGTCAGCTTGCCGGTACCGGCGCCGAGGTCGAGCACCGTCCGCGCCCCCGCCGGAAGCAGCCAGTCGACCGCGGCGTCGGGGTACCCAGGGCGCGCCCGCTCGTAGGCCTCGGCGGCCGCTCCGAACGACCGCGCTCTCGTCGCCTTGTCCGCGTGCTCTCCCCGCACGGGGACGATCCTACGCGGACTCGGGGCTAACCTGGGTGGTAACCGACCAAGGAGGCAGGTCATGTCGAGAATCGCGCTGCGCCAGGGGAGCTTCGCCGATGCCGTCGTCTGGGGAGGTCGAGTGACCTACGGCCGCGAGATGAAGTCCTCGCGGGTCTTCGCCCAGCACCCCCGCCTGATGTTCAGTTGGCTGCGCTACAACCGCGCCGCCGAGCACACCCCCGGGGTGCCCAAGCAGCTCGCCGAGCTCGCGGTACTGCGCGCCGCCACCATGGTCGGCTGCGAGTTCTGCATCGATATCGGCTCCGAGTTCGCCCGCCGCACCGGGCTCACCGACGAGCAGCTGCTGAGCCTCCACCACGCCCACGACTCGGGCCTCTTCAGTGCCGACCAGCTGCTGGTGATCGACCTGGCGACCGGGATGTCGACCACCCCGGGCGAGGTCGAGGACGAGCTGATGGAGCGGGTCCTGGCCCGCTTCGGGACCAAGGGGACGATGGAGTTGGTCCAGTTGATCGCCTGGGAGAACTCGCGCGCGCGGATGAACATCGCGCTCGGCCTCGGCGCCGAGGGCTTCTCCGCCGGCAAGGCCTGCGCCCTGCCCGCCTTCAGCGAGGCCGCAGGAAGGCGGTGATCGCGGCCGCCATCGAGGCGGCGGCGCGGCGTTGGAAGGAGGGCTTCACGAGGCGCGCGGCTTCCGCCGCGTTGCGCATGTTCACGCACTCGATCAGGACCTTGGGGACGGTGGTCAGGTTGAGGCCCGCGAGGTTGTCGCGGGGGACGAGGCCGTCGGTGCCGTCGTAGTTGGAGATCGGGACCCCGGTCATCGCGGTGTAGCGGCCGAGGAGGATCCGGGCGAAGCGGCGGGAGGCGCCGATCACCTTGTCGTTGGGACCGTCGGCGACCGGGGTCAGGATCGCGACGCCGCGCCCGCCCGGCGGCCCACCGTCGGCGTGGATGTCGATCGCCACGTCGGTGCCTGCCTTGTTCAGGATTTCCGCGCGCCGGTCGATGCAGGGGCCGACGCCGTGGTTCGTCGTCCGCGTCATCACCACCTTGGCGCCCTCGGCGACGAGGTCGGCGCGCAGGTACGTCGCCACGTTGAAGTTGAACTGCGCCTCCGTGTAGCCGCCGTCGGTCGCGGTGCCGGTGGTGTCGCAGGCCTCCATTTCACGCCCGTTCCACACCGGCCTGTTGATGAAGCCCGGATCGGCGAAGTTGCCGCCGTTGTGCCCCGGGTCGATGCCGACCACCATCCCCGCGAGTCGCTTGGCGGGCTGCGCGGGCGCGGGAGCCGGGGCGGAGCCGTGGGACCCGGCCAGGGTCAGCGCGGCGAGCAACGACGCGATCGCGTGGAGGGCGAACACCGGCTGAATCTAGCGCCCGATCGGCCAGGGACGCGGCCGTCAGGAGGACCCCTCCCTCCAGCTGTTCCTTATGCCGGTATATCGACCATAAGGAACAGCTGGGGTCACAGCCCGCCCGGACCCCCATGAGGCGCACAGGACGCAACTCGGACGGCCGCAACGGCCGGAACCCCCGCCGCGAACTCCGCCGGTGTGCAAGGCTCGGGGGGTGAAGCGGATCGTGTTGCTTGACGACTACCAGGGAGTTGCCCTCGACTACGGGGGCTGGGATCGCATTCCGGAGCCCTGGCAGGTGGTCGCGCTCGAGCAGTACATCGGCGATGCCGAGGAGCTGGTGGCGGCGTTGGGGGAGGCCGAGGTGGTGGTGGCGATGCGGGAGCGCACCGCGTTTCCCGCCGCGGTGCTCGACCGGTTGCCGGATCTGAAGCTGCTGATCACCACCGGCATGGGGAACGTCGCGATCGATGTCGGCGCCGCGCGGCGCAACGGGGTCGTCGTCTGCGGCACCGGCGGGCACCTGCCCGCGACCGCGGAGCTCGCCTGGGGGCTGATCCTCGCGCTGGTGCGCTCGATCCCGGTCGAGGACGCCGGCATGCGCGACGGCGGCTGGCAGCGGACGATCGGCGGCGACCTGGAGGGGGCGACGCTCGGCTTGGTCGGGCTCGGCCGGCTCGGCCGGCGGATGGTCCCGGTGGCGCGGGCGTTCGGCATGGATGTCGTCGCCTGGAGCGAGAACCTCGACCCGGAGGAGGCGCGCGCCGGGGGTGCCGAGCCGGTGGCGAAGCTCGAGCTCTTCGAGCGCGCCGACGTCGTCTCGGTCCACTACAAGCTGAGTGAGCGCAGTCGCGGCCTCGTCGGCGCCGCCGAGATCGCCGCGATGAAGCCGAGCGCCTACCTGGTCAACACCTCGCGCGGGCCGCTCGTCGACACCGACGCGCTGCTGGCGGCGCTCGCGGAGGGTGCGATCGCGGGCGCCGGCCTCGACGTCTACGACACCGAGCCGCTGCCCGCCGACCACCCGCTGCGGAGCGCCCCGCGCACGGTGCTCACGCCGCACATCGGCTACGTCACCGAGGACACCTACGCGGCCTTCTTCGGCGACGCGGTCGAGGACGTGCTCGCCTGGCTCGAGGGCGCGCCGGTCCGCGTCCTCGAGGCCTGAACGCCCCGCCCGGCCCCTCTAGGTTCTCAGCCTTTGCCCGCGACCGCGGAGACGTAGGTCGACACGGCTTTGATTTCCTTGGCGTTCAGGATGCCTTCGTTGCCGAACGCCGGCATCGGGCCGCCGCCGTTGATGACCTGGTGTTCGACTATTTCCAGGCTGAGTTCGAGTTCGTCGAGGTTCGGGCCGACCGTGCCCGTCGTCCCCGCCGCCTTCAGCGTGTGGCAGGAGCCGCAGTTGGTGGTGAAGACGGTCTGGCCTTCGGCGGAGAGCGAGGACTGGGCGCCGCCGACTTCCTGACCGCCCGCTTCCTGCGGTTCTTCCGTCGGTTCTTCTTCGGCGGGCGCTTCTTCGGCTTCTTCGGTCGGTTCGGCTTCCGCTTCTTCGGCGGCGGCTTCCTTCGCTTCTTCTTCTGCCTTCGACTGGACCCCTCCCGTGGCGGCGTTCGAGCCTCCGCTGCCCTGTTCGGAGCTGGTGGTCCCGCCACTGCCGCCGCAGCCGGCGACGGCGAGGGCGCCCGCAAGGGCGAGGATCGCGATCAGGATCGCGGTTTTCGGGAACTTGGCGCTGGTCATCAAACCTCCCACCGATCGTTTTCCTCGGGTCTATTCTCCGTCGGGCCTTGCGTACCCTCCTTGTCGCGGCCGTCACGCTACTCCTCCTCGCGGGGTGCGGCGGGGGAGGTGAGGAAACGGCGCCGGACGTCGGCTGGCCGAACTGGGGGAATGTCCCGGAAAACACCCATTTCGCCGCCCTCGACCAGGTCGACCGGGGCAACGTCGCCAAGCTGCGGGTCGCCTGGACGCGCCTCGGCGGTAGGGGCCAGGACGTCTGGGAGACGTTTCCGATCGTCGTCGGTCGCACCATGTACTACGACACCGGCACCGACCAGGTCTTCGCCGTCGACGCGGCGACCGGCCGGGTGCGTTGGACCTACACCCCGCCGGTCGACTTCCTCGCCGCGCCGCGGCTGTCGCTTTCCCCGCCGGTCAGCCGCGGGGTCGCCTACGGGGCCGGGCGGATCTACCTCACCACCGCCGACGACCAGTTGATCGCGCTCGATGCCCGCACCGGCAAGGTGCGCTGGGCGGACCGCGTGGCCGACCCGAGCAAGGGCAACACGCTGAACTCGCCGGGGACCTACTGGCACGGCGAGCTCCTGGTCGGCGGCCCGGCCGGCAACGCCGGCCTGCGCGGGTTCGTCGCCGCCTACGACGCGGCGACCGGGCGGCCGCTCTGGCGCACCTTCATGGTCCCGCCGGCGGGCAAGGGGTGGGACGGGGCGCGCGGGCGCCCCGGCGGCGGCGACGTCTGGATGCCGCCGGTGGTCGACCCGCGGAGCGGCACCGCCTACGTCTCGACCGGCAACCCGACCCCGGGCTTTGCCGCGGCCGCCCGCCCCGGCTGCAACCCGCTCGCCGACGCGGTCGTCGCTCTCGACGCGAAGAGCGGTCGGATCGAGTGGGCCCGCACCCTGCGCTGCCGGGACAGCTGGGACTACGACACGGTGCAGGCGCCGACGATCCTCGACCTGAGGCACGGCGGCGGCGAAGTGCGCGCGGTCGGCGCCGCGAGCAAGGCCGGCTTCTACGCGACCTTCGCCGCCCGCGACGGGACGCCGCTCGCCCGCTCGCCGTTCATCACGAGGTACTCGCGCCCGCACCGGCGCCCGACCCGCCGCGGCGTCGTCGTCTGCCCGGGGATCTACGGCGGGATCGAGTACGGGCCCGCCGCCTGGAGCGCCGCCCGCGAATCGCTCTTCGTCGCCGGCAACCAGATGTGCATGCGCTACAAGCTCGACCCGCGCGCGGCCCTCGAATCCCTGGCCCCGGGGCAGAACAACCTCGGCGGCACCGCCGAACAGGTGGGCCCGGCGACCGGCGTGCTCGCCGCGCTCGACCCCGCCACCGGCGCCGTCCGCTGGCGGGTGCCGCTGCCGCGGCCCGCGAACGGCGGCGCCCTCGCCACGGCGGGCGGCCTCGTCCTGGTCGGAGACGACAACGGCTACCTCTACGCCTTCGACGACCGCAACGGCAAGGTGCTGTGGCGGTACGACCTCGGCCGCCGGGTCGGCTCGGCGCCGATCGCCTACGAAGTCGAAGGGGTCGAGTACATCGCGCTGGCGGCCGGCGGTTCGCTGGTCGATGCGAAGGGGACCGCGCCCGCAGCGCCCGCCCGCCTTTTCGTCTTCCGCCTCGCCGGGTAGCCCTCCGGGGTGCCGGGAACCCGCAGATGCGGCTTCACTAGAGTCATCGTCCGATGACCGCGGACACCGCCGCCCTGACCGGCATCGCCGATCTCGAGCCGCTCGAGCCGGAGGAGTTCCAGCGGGTCGCGGCGGCGATCGAGGAGGCGGTCGGGCGCATCGTGGTCGGCCAGCACGAGGCGGTCCGCGGCGCCCTCATCTGCCTGATCGCCGGCGGCCACGCGCTGCTCGAGGGGGTCCCCGGCCTCGGCAAGACCACCCTCGCCCGGGCGCTCGCCGGCGCCCTCGAACTGGAGCCGAAGCGGATCCAGTTCACCCCCGACCTGATGCCCGCCGACATCACCGGCACCACCGTCCTCGTGCAGGGGGCCGAAACCGAGGAGACGCGGCTGCGCTTCGAACCGGGGCCGATCTTCGCCAACGTGGTGATCGCCGACGAGATCAACCGCGCCGCGCCCCGTACCCAGAGCGCCCTGCTCGAGGCGATGCAGGAGCACACCGTCACCACCGCCAACATGACCCGCGAGCTGCCGGCGCCGTTCTTCGTCCTCGCGACCCAGAACCCGGTCGAGATGTACGGGACCTACCCGCTGCCCGAGGCCGAGCTCGACCGCTTCTTCCTCAAACTGCGCTTCGACTTCCCGCCGGTCGACGAGCTGAACGAGATGGTGGAGATGACGACCACCGCGCGCCACGAAACCGCGGTGCAGGCGGCTGCGCCGGTGGCCGACGCGACCGCGGTGCTGCGGATGGGGGCGCTGGTCCGCTCCGTCCCCGCCGCCGCGCACGTGATCGACTACGCCAGCCGCCTGGTCGTCTCGCTGCACCCGGGGTCGGCGGGCGCGACCGACGCGGTGAAGCGGTTCGTCCGCCTCGGCCCGAGCCCGCGCGGCGCCCAGGCGCTCGCCCTCGCGGGCCGCGTGGCGGCGCTGATCGAGGGCCGCCACAACCTGTCGGTCGAGGACATCCAGGCGATCGCCCTGCCGGCGCTGCGCCACCGGCTGGTGCTGACGATCGACGCCGAGCGCCAGGCGGTGTCGCCGGACGAGATCGTCAAGGGGGCGATCGAGGCATTGCCGCGCTAGCGCCCGAGCCGGCCTTGATCGACGGCGCCGCGCTGCGCCAGCTCGAAACGCTCTCGCTCGCCGGGGTGGAGGCGATCGTCGCCGGCTTCGGCGGGCAGCGCTCGGGCGCGCAGCGCACCCGCGGGCTCGAATTCGTCGATTACCGCCGCTACACGCCGGGCGACGACCTGCGACAGGTCGACTGGAACGTCTACGCGCGGCTGCGCGAGATCGTCGTCAAAGCGGCGCCCGCCGAGGGTCACGTCGACCTGGCGCTGCTACTCGACGGCAGCCGCTCGATGGACGAGGGCATGCCGTCGCGCTTCCGCTACGCGCAGGAGCTCGGCGCGATGCTCGGCACCGTCGCCCTGCTCGGCTCCGACGTGGTCGCCGTCCACATGCTCGCCGACGGCACCTCCTTCACCGGCGCCCGCCTCGCCGCGCCACATCTGGTCACCGAGTTGATCGAAGAGGTGGGAGGCCTGCCGCGCGGGACCCGCACCGACCTCGCCGCGGGCCTGCGCGATTACCGTCGCGCCGCCGAGCCCGCCGACCTCGCCGTCCTCATCTCCGACGGCCTCGCCGAGCCCCCGGCGCTCGCCGAAGCCGTCGACGAGCTGGCGGCCTCCGCCCGCAGCGCCGCTTTCGTCCATCTGGTCGAGGGGGAGGCCGCGGTGGCGGCGCTGGAAGGCGCGTTCGAGTTGGAGGATCGGGAGACGGGTGAACGCCTGGTGGTCGAGGTGACTCCGCGGGTGCGGGCGACGTACGAAAGGCGGGTCGAGCTGGCGGCGGGCGCGTTGAAGGATCGGTGTGAGGATCGGGGGGTCACTTATGTGCGGGGGGCGGTTGATGTGACGCCGTTGGATTTGTTGTTCGGGGCGGCGCGGGAGGCACGGCTGGTGAGTGTTTGACGGTGGCCTGGCGAGGATGCCCTCCGAGCGCGATCGGGGATTTCGGCTGGGCCGGCAGCTCTCTGGGGAACATCTCTCAGAGACGACGGTGCTTCGGGATCCCCCTCTCAAGAAAGAGAGGAAGGAAGACCGCACCGGCGCTGACCGCGATCCGGGGACCCGAGCAGGCGCGTGGTCAGACGATCGTGGTCTGGAGGAGCGCGCCGACCAGGCCGCAGCCGAGCACCACGTAGAGGACCGTGGTTTTCCCATGCCAGCGGTTCAGCGCGAGGAAGGCACCGATCGCCAGGAGCGCCGTGTAGACGTCGACCACGCTCGTCCTGACGATTTCGACGGTCACCGCCCCGATCAACCCGACCACCCCGGCGGCGACGCCGAGAAGGAACTGATGCAGGCGCGGGTTTTCGGCGATGGCGACCAACCGGCGGTGGAGGAAGATCGGGAAGACGAAGGCGGGCAGGAAGATCCCGAAGGTGATCAGGAGGGCGCCGACCAGGCCCCCGGCGATATAGCCGACGAAGGTGGCGAAGATGATCAGCGGCGCCGGCAGGATGCCACCGATCGCGAGCCCTTCCACGAACTGTTTCTGGGTCAGCCAGTGGTGGCCTTCGACCGCGGTCCCGTGCAGGAAGGGGACGACGGTGTAGGCGCCGCCGAAGGTGAAGAACCCCGCCTTCAGTCCCTCGAAGAAGATCGACCAGCCGAGCGGGGCGGTGATCGCCCCGGCGACGACCAGCACGATCGCGAGCGGGCCGGGCGTGAACGAGCCGGCGCGGGCGGCCCAGCGACGGGCGCCACCGCGCCATAGCTCGTAGGCGAGTCCGCCACCCAGCAGGACGAGGACGAAGTTTGCGCCTGCCCAGAGGGTCACGACGAAGCCCGCCACCGCGATCAGCGCCAGCGGCACGTCGCTGATGAAGGTCTTGCCGAGGCGCACCACCGCCCGCGCGACCAGCGCCCCGACCGCGGCGCTCAGCCCGTAGAAGAGGCTTTCGAGATGGCCTGCGAGGTTGGCCTCGACGTAGAGCGCAGAGAGCGCGAGCATCAACAGGAAGCCGGGGAGCATGAATCCGAGGCCGGCGACGAAGCCGCCCAGCCTGCCTCCCCGGTGGCGGCCGAAATAGACGCTCAGCTCGTGTGCCTCGGGGCCGGGGAGCACCTGGTAGACGGCGAGAAGTCTCCTGAAGTGCCCCTCGGTGACCCAGCCTTCCTCGTCGACGCACTCGCGCTTGATCATCGCGATCTGCGCCGCCGGGCCACCCCAGGCGAGGCAGCCGAACTTGAGGAAGCGGACGAAGATCGCGCGCAGCGATTCCTCGCGCTCGACCGGCGCCGACCCCGTCGACTCGATCGCCTTCACGCCGGGTCGCGCCCGCCGAGCGTCGAGCGCCTGAGGTACTCATAGAGGCCGTCGTAGAGCGGGCTGCTCAGGTCGAGCACCTCCTGGTCGGTGCGCACCATCGAGAGGCCGCGCATCAGCGCGTCGAGCCCAGGGGCCTCGGGGGCATCGAAGCGGTCGTCCTCGAGGTCGGCCTGGTGGACGATCCGGCCGATCGCCCAGAGCACCGGGTCGTCCAGGCCGTGCCGTCGCAGGATCGTCTCGAAGGTGCAGTCGCCGTCGTGATGGGAGAGCGCGACGCCGCGCATGTCGAACGGGGTCACGTCCTCGGGCACGTCGTCGGGGTCCGCGACGAAGACGAACTCCGCTCCGGGGTCGACGAAGCGCCGGATCAGCCAGGCGCAGGCGGTGCGGTCGACGTGCGGGCGAGGCCTCGTCGCCCACCTCATACCGGTACCTCGTGCAGCGCCGCGGCGACCGCCTCGACCGCGATCTCCGCCTGCTCGCGCTCGGGCGGCGGGAAGTAGTCGCGGCGTCTGACCTTCCGCAGGCGGCGCCGGAGTTTTCCGAGCGCCCTCTTGCTCGGCTCGGCCTCGGCGACGACGGCCAGCGCGATCAGCTCCCGGTATTCCTCGCCGACCTTGCGGCGCAACGCATCGACCAGGGCGCGCTCTTGCCGGCGGGAGCCCGGCCGGCCGATCCAGATGCCCGCCTCCCCGCCGGCCTGCTCGACCTCGTCGGCGATCCACTCGAACTGCTCGCGGCTGCGGGAGTCGAGCGGCAGGGCGACGAGGCCGTCGCCGAGCTTGGCGACCCCGAGGCCGCGCAGCCGTCGCCAGAGGGCGACCCGTGTCGTCGAGGGCTCGCGCGGTAGCCGGTAGGAGAGAAGGACCCATTCGTCGGCGGCCACGACGCAACCATAACAAGATGTGTAACCACAGTTGCACACTCCGGGTCGGCACCTACGCGGCCGCCGCGAGGCAGGCCCGGGACCCGTCGACCGACCCGCCCCGCGGCGGCTCCTCCACCAGCGCCAGCCTCCCCGCCGAGGACGCTAGGCCAGAGGTTGGATGTCAATCCCACCACGGCTCGGAGGCATCGAACCACCCGGCACACAGTGTGTGCGGAGGGACACCCAATGCCCTCCCCGCCGGCCCCCCGAACCTTTAGAGATGCGGCCCCGTCGGCAGCTTCCTGCCGCCCAACTTGAACGCCACCACCCGCGCCCCGATTTCGCCTAGTTCTTCGGACGCCGTCAGCGCCGCGCCGCCGACGGTGGCGAGGAGGTACTCGGTGCCGTCGATCGAGTAGATCACCGGCGCCGTGCCGAAGGCCAGTTTGAGGTCGGCCTGCCAGAGGTCTTCGCCGTTCTGGGCGTTGAAGGCGTAGAGGATGCCGCGCTGGTCGCCGGTGAAGACCAGGCCGCCGGCGCTCGCCGTCGCGCCGCCGTCCATCGGCGTCGGCATTTCCTTCTTCCAGATCACCTTGCCGGTGTTGGTGCCGACCGCGGTGAAGGTGCCGGTCTTTTCGGTGTCTTCCGGCACGACCCGGTCGCCGCCGAACGCTTTCTCACCGTTCTTGGTCGTTTCGTAGGTCACTTTGAGGACCATGCAGAGGTTGATCCCGGAGACGTACACCGCCTGCGTTTCGGGGCTGTAGGCGAGCGGCGAGTACTGTGACCCGCCGACCGCGCCGGGGCACTCGAGCGTCCCCTTCCGGGTCGGCGGCGAGTGGTCGCGCTTGACGAAGGGGACCGAGGGGAAGAGGTTCTTGCCGGTCTTCGCGTCGAGCAGGAAGAGGAGGCCGTTCTTGCCCGCCTCGGCGACGCCGCGCCGCCGGCGCCCTTCGATTTCGGCGTTGAAGAGGACGACCGGCGACTCGGCGTCGTAGTCCCAGAGGTCGTGCGCCTGCTCCTGGTGGTACCAGAGGAGCTTGCCGGTGTTCGCGTCGAGGGCGATGATCGAGTCGGTGTAGAGGTTCCTGCCGGGCCGTTTCGCGCCGACGATCACCGGCGCCGGGTTGCCGGTCCCGGCGTAGACGATCCCGGTCTTGGTGTCGACCGTCGGCGGCATGTAGATCGCGCCCCCGCCGCCGCCCTTGGGGACCCAGCCGGTTCCTTCCTTCGGCACCGTGTAGAACTGCCAGATCTTCTTCCCGGTCTTCGCATCGTAGGCGGCGAGGAAGCCGCGGATGCCGTCCTCGGAGCCGGACACGCCGACGAAGACCTTGCCGTCGTACACGTTCGGCGCCATCGACTCATATGCGCCGGTGGCGGGGTCGGCCACCTGCGAGGACCACAGCCGCTCGCCGGTCTTCTGGCTGATCGCCTGCAGCTTGTTGTCGAAGGTGAGGAGGAAGAGCTTGCCGTTTTCGGCGGCGACCCCGCGGTTCACCGACACCCCGTAGCCGCCGACCCCGGTCGACTGCGAGAAGTCGACTTCCGGCGTGTAGGTCCAGTTGATGTGACCGGTCTTGCCGTTGATCGACATCACCTCGTCGGTCGAGGTGGTGACGTAGACGTCTTCGCCGAGGACCAGCGGGAAAGACTCCATCAGGTACTGGTCGGGCCCGAGTTCGGTGCTCCACGCTTCGCCGAGTTCGCCGACGTTGCCGGTGTTGATTTCGTTCTGGGTGGCAAAACGCGTGTTGTCGTGGTCACGCCCGAAGAGCGGCCAGTCTTCGATTTCCGGCGGCTTGGCGACGTAGCCGGTGGTGGTGCTGCCGCCCGAGCCGCAGGCGGCCAGGGCCAGCGCGGCGGCCAGCGCCGCCAGCGCGAGGAGCGACATCTTCACCCGAACCGGCACCGGTCGATCCTACGGAAGCACATTCGTCGACGGTGGGGCAGGCGAGCGCGAGTAGCGGTAGAAGTTCGCTTCGACGTTGGCCAGGCCGCGCAGCTTGAGCCCGCCGTAGATCCGGTTGCCTCGCTTGACGCCGCCGAAGGACCCGACCGTCGGGCCTTCGTAGGTGCCGCCCTTGATCGTCGCGTAGAGGACGCGGCCGCCGTTGGAGGAGAGTTCGGCGAGGTAGAGGACGAGGTTATGGGTCGGGCCGTTGAGGACCAGCACCCCACCGGGGACGAACGGTCGGTGCCCATAGACTTCGCGCATGAACATCGTGAGGTGGCCTTCGGTGAAGTGCTCCCCCGCGAATTCGGCGTAGCCGGTCGACCGGTTGGCGCCGACCGGCTTCAGGAAGTGGACCCGATAGCGACCGACGAAGCCCGCCGGTTCGCCCCACCCGTTGCGCAGCCGTTCCCCTTCCGGTGGCGGGCCCGGCCAGTGCCGCGGCCGCTGGATTTCGTCCGACACGAGCCCCGCCGCGACCGCGATCAGGAAGCACCCGAGCGCGACCACCGCCGCCCAACCGAGCAGCTTCAGCCAGGAATGTCGGTGCCCGGACGCATGCGTGGATGTGGCCCGTCGCAATTCGATCGCGAGGCGAGTCTAGAGGCGGGATTCCCTCTCCACCGGGCGCTCAGGATGCCCGCTGAAGGATTTTGGTTGTCATGGCACCAAAAGTTCACAGCGAGAAATTTGACCGGTCGGTGAGCCGGGGTCTGGAGGAAGGCGCCGCTCGGGTGCGATTTCCGCCTGACGATCGACGGCTTCCACTATCATGGACGGCTCGCAGTACCCCATCGATGAGGAGGCCAGTAATGAAGTGGACGAAGCCGGCGTTCAAGACGCTCGAGCTCGCTTCCGAGGTCACCGCCTATCGGTACACCCGGTAGGAGGGTTCACGAGTTCACATGAGGACCACGGGGACGACATCTCTCCCCGGCGTCCTCATGTGATTCGCCTCTGGCCCCGCTGATGCGCGTCAGGATCATCGGTTCCGCCGCGGGCGGCGGATTTCCCCAGTGGAACTGCAACTGCCCTGTGTGCGCGGCGGGCCGCGAAGGGCGCGCCGCGCCGCGGACCCAGTCCTCGATCGTCGTCCGTTCCGGTGAGGAGCCCTGGTACCTGGTCAACGCCTCGCCCGACCTGCTGCGCCAGCTCGCCGACCTGCCGACCGACCGTTCGAGCGGGATGCGCTCCAACCCGATCGCCGGCGTCGTCCTCACCGACGGCGAGATCGACCACACCGCGGGCCTCTTGCTGCTGCGCGAGTCGAGCGCCCCGCTGCGGGTCTACTCGACCGCGGCGGTGCGCGCGGCGCTGACCGACAGCTATCCGCTGCTCACCATGCTCGAGCACTACTGTGGCGTCGACTGGCGCCCACTCGCGGACGACGGGCCGACGCCGCTCGAGGGCTCCTCGCTCACCGTCGAGACCTTCCCCACCGGCGGCGACGCGCCCCTATATATGGGGGGCGCGCCCGGGCCGTCGGCGATCGGCCTCACCGTCCGCGACGCGGCGACGGCCGGGACGCTCGTCTACGTCCCCGCGATCGAGGCGCTCGACGCGACCGTCACCGCGCGCCTCGCCGAGGGCGACTGCGTGCTCGCCGACGGCACCTTCTTCCGCCACGACGACCTGGTCGCCCTCGGCCTCGGCGAGCGCGACTCCTGGGCGATGGGCCACGCGCCGCTGACCGGCGAGGGGGGCACGCTGGACGCGCTGGCGGCGCTCGACGCGCGCACCGTCCTCGTCCACATCAACAACACCAACCCGATCCTGCTCGAGGACTCCCCCGAGCGCGCGGCGGTCGAGGAACGCGGGCTCGTAATCTCAGCGGACGGCATGGAGCTCGACCTGTGACCACGACGCCCGCGGCCCGCGCCACCGAGGCCCCGCCCTGGAGCGAGGCGGACTTCGTCGCCGCGCTGCGCGCCGAGGGCGCCGGCTACCACGACCAGCACCCCTTCCACGTGCGGATGAACGCCGGCGACCTCTCGCGCGAGGAGCTCCAGCGCTGGGTCGCGAACCGCTACTACTACCAGCGCTCGATCCCGATCAAGGACGCGGCGATCCTCTCCAACTGCCCCGAGGTCGAGATCCGCCGCGAGTGGATCTCCCGCATCCTCGACCACGACGGGGTCGAGGGCGAGTCCTCGGGCGGGATCGAGTCGTGGCTGCGGCTCGGCGAGTCGCTCGGGGTCGACCGCGACACGATCCGCAGCGAACGCCTCGTCCTCCCCGGCGTCCGCTACTCGGTCGACGCCTACGTCAACTTCTGCCGCGCCGAACCGTGGGTCTTCGCCGTCGCCTCCTCGCTCACCGAGCTGTTCGGGCCGGGCGCGATCAAGGTCCGCCTCGCGGCGCTGGAGGAGCACTACCCGTGGATCGACCCGGCCGGGCTCGAGTACTTTCGCACTCGCCTGACCCTGGCGCCGCGCGACGCCGAGTACGCGCTCGGGGTGACGCTCGAGCGCTGCCGCACCCGGCCCGACCAGGAGCGCGCGGTGGCGGCGCTCGCCTTCAAGTGCGACCTGCTGTGGGCGCAGCTCGACGCGATCGACCGCGGCGACACCCGACCCGCGCCCGGGCCCTGACCGCGATGGCGTTGGAGCGCCCGCAGCTCGCCACCGGCGTCCGCCTCAAGCACGACCGCGTCCGCGACCAGCAGGTGCTGCTCTTCCCCGAGGGGGCGCTGGTGCTGAACGAGACCGCGGTGGCGGTGCTGGAGCTCTGCGACGGCGACCGTACGCTGGACGAGATCGCGGCGCTGCTGAGCGAGCGCTACGAAGGCGCCGACGTCCGCGACGACGTCGCCGAGCTGCTGGCCGGGATCGGCGAGCGAGGGCTGGTGGTCGATGCCGGCGCCTGACCCGCTGCTGCTGATCGCTGAGCTCACCTACCGGTGCCCGCTCCACTGCCCGTACTGCTCGAACCCGACCGACATCGGCGCCGATCGTTATCGCGACGAGCTCCCCGCCGCGGACTGGCAGCGGGTGTTCCGCGAAGCGGCCGACCTCGGGGTCCTACAGCTGGCGCTGACCGGCGGCGAGCCGATGGCGCGCAAGGAGATCGTCGAGCTGGTGTCGACCTCGACCGAGGCCGGCCTCTACTCGACCCTCGTCACCTCGGCGCTGCCGTTCCCGCGCCGCCGGGTCGAGGCGCTCCACGCGGCCGGGCTCGACCACGTCCAGATCAGCTTCCAGCACTCCGACCCCGCGCTGAGCGACGAGATCGGCGGCACGATCGCCTTCGAGCGCAAGGTGAAGGCGGCGCGCCTCGCCCGCGAGCTCGACTTCCCGCTCACCGTCAACGTGGTCCTGCACCGCGGCAACATCGACGCGGTCGAGTCGATCATCGAGATGGCGGTGGACCTCGGCGCCCGCCGGCTGGAGCTCGCCAACACGCAGTACCACGGCTGGGCGACGCTGAACCGCGAGGCGCTGATGCCGACCCGGGCGCAGCTCGAGCGCGGCGAGGAGGCGGTCGGCCGCGCCCGCGAGCGGCTCGGCCCGCGGCTCGAGATCCTCTGGGTCCTGCCCGACTACTACGAGGACGTGCCGAAGCCGTGCATGGGCGGCTGGGCGCGCGACGCGATCCTCGTGCAGCCCAACGGCGACGCGCTGCCGTGCCAGGGGGCGGCCTCGATCCCCGGCTTCGCGATCGACAACGTCCGCGACCGACCGCTGCGCGAGATCTGGCTCGAGTCGGAGATGTTCAACGCCTTCCGCGGCACCGGGTGGATGGGGGAGCCGTGCCGCAGCTGCCCGCTCGGCCGCCAGGAGGAGGACTTCGGCGGCTGCCGCTGCCAGGCGCTGGCGCTGACCGGCGACGCCGCCGCCACCGACCCGGTCTGCCACCTCTCGCCCCATCACGACGTGGTCGTGGCGGCGCGACGCGAGGCCGAGGAGCCGCAGCCCGCCGCGCCCCCGCGCCCCTTCGTCTACCGCGCGCTGGAGACCCCGCCCGCCCGGGTCTGACCGTGAGCGACGCGGCGACCAGCGCCCCCGTTGTCCAGGCGTTCGGGCTGGGCAAGGACTACGGCAGGCTGCGCGCCGTCGAGGCGGTCGACCTGGCGGTCGGCGCGGGCGAGTTCTTCGGCTTCCTCGGCCCCAACGGGGCGGGCAAGACGACGATGATCCACATGCTGACGACGCTCGTCTCGCCGAGCCGCGGGCGGGCCGAGGTGACCGGGCACGACGTGGTCGCCGAACCGCTCGCGGTGCGCCGCGACATCGGCCTCGTCTTCCAGGAGACGACCCTCGACGGCGAGCTCTCGGCGGAGGAGAACCTGCAGCTGGCGGGGCGCCTCTACGGCCTCGACCGGGCCGCGCTGCGCGCCCGGATCGAGGAGGTGCTCGACCTCTTCGAGCTGACCGACCGCCGCCACGACGCGGTCCGCACCTTCTCCGGCGGGATGCGCCGCCAGGTCGACCTCGCCCGCGGCATCCTGCACCGCCCCGCGGTGCTCTTCCTCGACGAGCCGACGCTCGGCCTCGACCCGGTCAACCGCGGTCGCGTCTGGGGCTTCCTCGAGCGGCTGGCGAGTGAGGAAGGGATGACGCTCTTCCTCACCACCCACTACCTGGAGGAGGCCGAGCCCTGCGACCGGGTGATGATCGTCGACCGCGGCAAGGTGATCGCCCAGGGCTCCCCGGCCGAGCTGAAGCGCGAGCTCGGCGGGCGCGAGTCGATCGAACTGGTGATGAGCGAGCCGGACGCGCGGCTGCTCGCCGACATCGCCCGGCGCAGCGGCACCGAGCCGCGCCGGACGGCCACCGGGGTGGTCGTCGCGGTCGACTCCGCGGAAGCGATCCTGCCGCTGCTGCTGCCGCTGATCGGCGACCGGCTGGAGAGCCTCAGCGTGCGCCGGCCGACCCTCGACGACGTCTTCGTCGCCGCCACGGCGCCGGGGGCGAGCGGGTGAGGACCGCCGCGATCCTGGCGGGGATCGTCGGCCGCGAGTTCAAGCGGGTGTTGCGCAGCCGCTCGCGCCTCGCCAGCACCTTCGCCCGGCCGCTGATCTGGCTGATCATCATCGGCTCCGGCTTCTCGGCCCTGATCCCGGGGGGGAACTTCAGCTACCACAAGTACCTGCTGCCGGGGATCGTCGGCATGGTCGTGCTCTTCTCCTCGCTGCTGAGCGCGCTCGGCAGCGTCCAGGACCGCGAGTTCGGCTCGATGCGGATGCTGATGATCGCGCCGGTGCCGCGCGGGCTGATCGTGCTCGGCAAGGTGCTCGCGGCGACGCTGATGGGGCTCTTCTTCGCGATCGTCCTCACCCCGCTCGCCTGGGTCTTCGAAGTCGACTTCGGCCTCGCCGACTGGCTGCGCTTCCTCGCCGCGGTGCTGCTCTGCGGGCTGGCCCTCTCGAGCCTCGGGATGCTGGTCGCGGCGCGGATCCGCCGGCTGGAGAACTTCGCCGTGGCGATGAACTTCGTCATCTTCCCGATGTTCTTCCTCAGCGGCGCGCTCTACCCGACCGAAAAGCTGGCCGCCTGGCTGCAGCCGCTGGTCCGCCTCAACCCGCTCACCTACGGGGTCGACCTGATGCGCCACGCGCTGCTGGCGCAGGAATTCCCGGCGGTCAGCCACGTCGAGTTTCAGCCGCGCTTCGATGTCGCCTTCCTGCTCGCGTCGGCAGTCGTCTGCCTCGCCCTGGCGGCGAAGCTCTTCGGCCGCGAGGAGCACCTGGCGCCGATGCTCCTCGGCGCCGCCCCGCGCCGCAGACCGGTGGCCCGGCAGGTCGGTGTCGGGCGATTCCGGCTGCCCGCCCCCTCGGGCCCGCTGAGCGGCATCGTCGGCCGCGAGTTCAAGCGCGCGGTGCGCCAGCGCGGCCGCCTCGCCAGCACGTTCGCGCGGCCGCTGCTGTGGCTGATCGCGGCGGGCACCGGCTTCTCGGCGCTGATCCCGGGCGGCGACTACCAGACCTACCTGCTGCCCGGGATCATCGGCATGGTCATCCTCTTCTCCTGCCTGCTGAGCGCGCTCGGCAGCGTCCACGACCGCCAGTTCGGGCCGATGCGGATGCTCCTGATCGCGCCCGTGCCGCGCGGCCTGGTGGTGTTCGGCAAGACCCTCGCGGCGGCGCTGCTGGGGACCGCGTTCGCGGTCGTCTTCTCGCTGCTGGCGCCGATCTACGGGATCGCGGTCAGCGCCGCCGATTATCTGGAGTTCGTCGGCGCGGCGTTCCTCTGCGCGCTGGCGCTGTCGAGCCTCGGCATGCTCGCCGCTGCCCGGATCCGCAAGCTCGAGGACTTCGCCGTGGCGATGAACTTCGTCGTCTTCCCGCTCTTCTTCTTCAGCGGCGCGCTCTACCCGGCGGCCGAGCTGCCCGGCTGGATGCAGCCCTTCGTCCGCCTCAACCCGCTCACCTACGGGGTCGACCTGATGCGCCAGACGCTGCTCGCGGGCGAGCGGCACGTGCTGGCGCCGGCCGAGTTCCATGCGCGGTTCGACGTCGCCGTCCTCGCCGCCTTCGCGATCGTCTGCCTGGCGCTGGCGGCGAAGCTCTTCGGCCGCGAAGAGCACCTCGCGCCGATGATGCTCGGCGGCGCCGCGAGGCGGCTCCCGCGGTCGATAGCGTCCCGCCGATGGCGATCATCTTCGACGGTCACAACGACTCGCTGACCAGGGAGGACCACGACCGCTTCGCCGCCGGGCGTGAGGGCGGGCACCTCGACCTGCCGCGGATGGCGGCGGCGGGGATGCGCGGCGGCATCTTCGCGGTCTTCATCCGCAACCCGGAAACCGCCGATTATCGGCCCGTGCAGAGCAACCGGCCGGGGGGCGCGGGGCCGGCGCCGGAGCTCGACCACTCCTTCGCCGCCGCCGCGTCGAGCGCCGCCGCGGGGCGGCTGCTGGCGCTGGAGCGCGGCGGGCACGTGCGGGTCGCGCGGGCGATCTGTGATGTCGACGCGGCGGCGGAGTCGGGACCGCTGGCCGCGGTCCTGCACCTGGAGGGGGCGGAGGCGATCGACGCGGGCCTCGAGGCGCTCGACCTCTGGTACGCGGCGGGGCTGCGCTCGCTCGGCCCGGTCTGGAGCCGGCCGAATGCCTTCGGCCACGGGGTCCGCTTCCGCTACCCCTCGACCCCGGACATCGGCCCGGGGCTGACCGAGGCGGGCAAGGCGCTGGCGCGTCGCTGCGCCGAGCTGGGGATCGTCTTCGACCTCGCCCACATGAACGAAGCGGGCTTCTGGGACGCGGCGGCGCTCGAGGCGGCGCCGCTGGTCGTCAGCCACGCCGGCGCCCACGCGGTCTGCCCCAACTCGCGCAACCTCACCGACGCCCAGATCGACGCCGTCGGCGCCACCGGCGGCCTGGTCGGCATCGTCTTCGCCCCCGCCTTCCTGCGCCCCGACGGCAAGAACCAATCCGCCGGCACCCCGCTCTCCCTGATCGTCCAGCACGCCCGCCACGTGGCCGACCGGATCGGCGTCGGGCACGTCGCCCTCGGCTCCGACTTCGACGGCACCGAGGTCCCCGACGCCCTCGGCGACGTCACCGGCCTGCCCCGCCTCCTCGACGAGTTCGCCACCCACGGCTTCAGCGCCGCCGAGATCGAGGCGATCGCCTGGGGCAACTGGCGGCGCACGCTGGCGCGGTGCTGGGGCGAAGCCGGCTGACGCCCGGCGCCTTGCCGTGCGCCGGCCCCGGGCGTCCAATGTTGATGGGCCGAAAACCTGACATATAGGCGGGTTTTCGGCCCATCAACATTTGGGGGCGCACGGGAGTGGGTCGGGCCCCTGCGAACTCATCGAGAGACTCCAAGGGGGGCGCCCCAGCCTGCGGCGGGCTTGGGCGGTGAAACCGGACTTGAAGCGTCTCATTCGCTCCGTTCAATATATTGGCACCGGGAATTCGGCGGCCGAAGTGGCTTGGTACCGTCGATTGCATGTGGCGTTGGCTCCGCGCGGATCCCCGCGAATCGGTCGACCTGGCGGGTGCCGGGGCGCTCGCGGCGGGGCCCGGGGAGGCGGAGCTCGGTGCCGAGCTGCGGCGCTGGCGGGGGATCGTCGCCCGCCGCAGGCTCCTCGTCCTGGCGCGCCGCCACGCGGCGGTCGCGCTCGGGCTCGCGGCGGTGCTCGAGGTCCTGGCGCAGCTCGGCGAGATCCCGCAGTGGATCGTCGTCGCGGTGTCGCTGGTCGCCTTCCTCGTCGCGGTCACGGTCCTCGCGCTGCGCGGCCCCTCACCGTTCGGGTTGGCCCGTCTGCTGGACGAGAAGCTCGGCCTGAACGACCGGCTCGCGACCGCGCTCGAGATCGAGGCGCGCGGCGGCGGCGTGACGCCGCTCGAGCGGCGCACGGTCGCCGACGCGGCGGCGCTGCTCGCGGCGGGGCGACAGGACTGGCACGCGAGCGCCGCGGCGCCGGCCGGGCGCGAGTGGTGGGCGCTCGCCGGGTCGGTGGCCGCGGTCGCCGTGGTGGTCGCGATCGGCACGGCGGCGGGCGGCGGGTCCTCCGCGGGCCCGGCCGTGGCGCTCGGCCCGGCGGGCGGCGGCCACGGCAAGGGCGGCGCGCAGGGGGAAGGCGTGAAGCGCGCCCACGATCCCTCGATCGGCAAAGCGCCGACCGGAAAGCTGCACAAGTTCGAAACCGCAAAGAGCGCGCCACCGAGCGCCGAACAGACCTCGGCCTCCGGCTACCAGAAGATCCCCCAGGGGGAACGGACCGCCGGCCGCGAACGGAAGGGCCGGGCGGGCAAAGGCGCCAACGGCGAAGGGAGCGAAGCGCGCTCGGGCAAGAAGCTGAAACGGGGCGCCAACTCCGAACTCAAAGGCGGCGAAGAAGGCGGCAAGAAAGCCGGCGCATCCCTGCCGAAGGAAAAGGAACACCCGACGCTCGGCTTCAACGTCAAGAGCAAGGGCGGTGGGGAGCACGGGCGCCGCGGGCCCTCCAAAGTGAGCGGCGCGGCGGCCAAGAAGCCGGCGCCCAACGGGGCCGGCGACGAAGCGACCGCCGGTGAAAGCAAAAGCGAAAAAAAGGGCGGCAGCCCCGCGGGCACGAACCACGCGGGCGGCGAAAGCGGGAACAACCGCCAGGGGCACGCGACGCCGATCACCGGCCAGGCGTCCCAGGCCGTCCGGATCCAGCCCGCCTACGCGCCCTCGCGCTCCACCAAGGCGGGCAAGGAACGGAAAAAGGGCGGCAACGAACAGGGCCAGGGCGGCAAGGCGCGGACAGCGCGGGTCACCGGCGCCACCCAGGTCGGCAGCCGCTTCTCCTTCGTGCCGGTGACCGGCGGCGCCGTCCTCGGGCCGAGCACCGGCCTGCAGCTGAACTACCTCGAAGCGCTGAAGTGGGTCGAGCGGCTGTCGTGGTGAGCGCGCCGCCCGCGGCGGGGGCGTCACGGTGACGCTGCTGAGTGGGGCGGCGCTCGCCGCCCTCCTCCTCGCCGTGCCGCTGGTGGCGCTCCACCTGCGCCGCCGCAAGCCGCCGCGCCGCGCGGTCGGCAGCCTCCTCGCCTGGCGCGACCTGCCGACCTCCGGCGGCGGCGGCGCGCGCAAGCTCGGCCGCCCGCCGCTGCCGCTCCTGCTCGCCCTGCAGCTGCTCGCCCTGGCGCTGCTCGTCTTCGCCCTCGCCCGCCCGGTGAGCGAAGGCGCGGCGACGCGCTCCGCCCGCGTCTTCGTCGTCGACGAGTCGATGTGGATGGGCGCCGAAGCCGGGGGGACGAGCCGGATCGACGTCGCCCGCGCGGCGCTGCGCGAACGCCTCGCCGAAGGTCCGCGCGACGGTGCGGTGCGGATCGTCGGCGCGGGCGCGACGCCGAGCGTCCTCTACGAAGGGCCCGCTTCCGGCGCGAGCGACGCGCTGGCCAGGCTGCGCGCCGGCCCCGGCCCGGCCAACCTGACCGCGGCGCTGCGGCTCGCCGCCGGCCTGCGGGCCGGGGCCGGCGACCGGATCGTGGTGTTGCGGGCGCCCGAGGAAGCGGCGCCGGAAGTGCGCGGCGGCGGCTCGGCCTACGAAGACCTGGAAGTCGGCAAGCCGCTCGCCGACGCGGCGCTCGGCGGCGCCGGCGCTCACTGCGACCGGCTGGGCAGCGAAGCCTGCGAAGTCTTCGTCCGCGTCTCCACCCGCGGCGCGGCGCGGCGGCTGGCGGTCCGGGTCGCGATCAGCGGCGAGCCGCTCCACACCGTGCCGGTCGCGGTCCCGGCGAACGGCTCGGCGCCGCTCGTCTTCACCGCGCCGCCCGGCGCCACGGTGCGGATGAGCCTCCCGGCCGGCGACGGGCTCGCCGCCGACGACTCGGCCTTCGTCTCGGTCCCCGAACCGGGCGGCGAGCGGATCACGCTGGTCGGCAACCGCACCCGGGCGCTGCCGCTCGCCCGCGCCCTCGCCTCGGTCCCCGGCGTCCAGCTCCGCCTGCGCACGCCGCAGACCTACGAGTCGACCGACCCGGGGACGAGCGACCTGCTGGTGCTCGACGACTTCGTGCCGAAGGGGGGCCTGCCCGAGGCGCCGGCGGTGCTTCTCGTCAACCCGCCGCGCCTCCCCGGCGGCGGCAAGGTGACGGGGAAGATGCACGACAGCCGCCTCAGCGGCACCGAACCGGCGAGCCCGCTGCTCGAAGGCGTCGACCTCTCCTCGCTGACGATCGGCGCCGGCGCCGCCCGACGGCTCGCCCTGCCGCCGCCCTTGAGCGCCGCGGCCTGGAGCCCGGACGGGCCGCTGATCGCCGCCGGCCCCGACGCCGGCCGGCGCGTCGCGGTGCTCTCCTTCGAGCCCTCCGAATCGAACCTGCCCCAGCTGGCCGGGTTCCCGACCCTGATCGACAACATCGTCGCCTGGTCGCAGCGCCTGGCGCCTGAAGCGGCCGCCGCCGGGGTGCCGTTCTCGCTCGCCGAGCCGCCGGGGACGAGCGCCGCCACCCTGCGGACCGCGTCCGGCGGCGCGCCGCGGCGGCTCGCGGTGATGCCGGGCGCCGAAGTCCCGGTCGACATCGCCAGGCCCGGCAACTACGTGGTGACGCTGCGGGGGCCGTGGGGGACGCGCGCGCCGGCGATCGCGGTCAACCCCGGTGTCGCGCCGGCGCCAGGCGCCCCGATCGACCTCGGCGCCCCGCCGCCGGCCACCGCGCCGGGCCACACCGACCTTTGGCCCTGGCTCCTGGCCGCCGCGCTCCTCGTCCTGATCCTCGAGGGGCTCTACGCCTGGTGGCGCGAACCGGAACGCGGCGGCTCGGTCCGCCGGCGGTCGGCGGTCGGCCTCCAGGTCGCGAGCCTCGTCCTCGTCGCGGTCGCCCTCTTCGACCCGACCGTCGGCGCGCCGCCGCCGCCGACCACGCTCGTCCTCGACCGCTCGCTCAGCATCGGCCCCGCCGCGGCCGAAGTGGAGCGCGAATGGCTGGCCGCCAACCAGGGCTGCGGGGCGAGCTGCCGCGTGGTCCAGTTCGGCGGCGGCGCGGAAGTGACCGGGGACGGTGCCGGGCTCCTGCCGGGCGCTGCCGGGGGCAGCGTCGAAGGGCGGGAAACGAACCTTCAGGGGGCGCTCGAACTGGCGCTCGCGCGCACCCCGCGCGGCGGCCGCGTGGTCCTCCTCAGCGACGGCCGCCAGACCGCGGGCGAGCCGACCGACCTGGCCGCGTCCGCGCGCGAACGCGGCATCGCGCTCGACACCGTCGCCCTCACCGCGCAGCCGCCGGACGCCGCCGTCACCCGCCTGCAGGCGCCGGGCGCGCTGCACGCCGGCGACCCGCTCTCGCTCGAGGTGACGGTGCGTAGCAGCGTCGAAGCGCCTGCGGTGCTGACGGTGCGCCGCGACGGCGCCGCGATCGGCCACCAGCGGGTGACGCTCGGGGTCGGCGACAACCCCTACCTCTTCGCGGTGCGGGCGCCGCTCCATCCCGGCTCCTACGGGTACGAAGTGGCGGTGCGGAGTGAAGGCGACACGCGGCCGCAGAACGATGCGCTGGGGACGACGGTCCGGGTCGAGGGCGCGCCGCGCGCCGTGGTCGCCGCCGCGGGCGGCGGGGAAGCCGCGAGGATGCTCGAGGCCGATGGCTTCCGGGTCACGTCGGTCGCGCCCGGCGCCCTGCCGACGAGCCCCGCCGGCTACAAGGGGGTCGACGCGGTGGTGCTCGAAGACGTCCCCGCCGAGGCCCTCGGCAAGCAGCGCGCCCGCGCGATCGACACCGCCGTCCGCGCCCAGGCGCTCGGCCTCCTCGCCTTCGGCGGCAACCACTCCTTCTCGCTCGGCAAGTACTACAAGTCGCCGCTCCAAGACGCGCTGCCGGTCAAATCGCTCGTGCCGGGGAAGCTGCAGCGCAAAAACGTCGCCGTGCAGCTGATCCTCGACCGCTCCGGCAGCATGATCAACGAGGTCGGCGGCGTGCCGAAGATCGCGATGGCCCAGGCAGCGGCCCGCGGCGCGCTCGACTTCCTGCTCAAGCACCGCGACCAGATCGGCATCGTCACCTTCGAAGTGAAGGCGAAGTCGCTGGTGCCGCTGACCCGGGTCGAACCGGGCAACGTCGGCGAAATCGAAAGGAAGATCAACAAGATCCCGGCCAACGGCGGGACGAACATCTACAGAGGCCTCGCCGCGGGGGTCAAGGAAATCGAGCGCTCGAAGGCGAAGGAGCGCCACATCATCCTGCTCACCGACGGGATCAGCGAACCGGGCAGCTACGCCTCCCTGCTGCCGGGGCTGAAGAAGAACAAGATCAGCATCGCCACGGTGGCGCTGGGCGCCGAAGCCGACTTCAAGCTGTTGCGGGAAATCGCGGCGGACACCGGCGGCAACTATTACGCGACCGAAAACGCGCGTGAACTGCCCGAAATCTTCGACAAAGAGACGCGGATAAACACCCGCACGGTGCGGCTGCGCGGGCAGATCGGCGTCTCGGCCGGGGACCCGAGCCCGATCACCGGCAGCCTGGTCGGCGAACCCCTGCCGCCGCTCGGCGGCAACGTGGTCACCGAATTGAAGCCGGGCGCCGAGGCGGCGCTGCTCGGGCAGGACAAGAACCACCCGCCCGACCCGGTGCTCGCGCAGTGGCAGTACGGCTCCGGCCGGGCCGCCGCCTGGACGCCGGGGCTGACCCCCGCCTGGGCGGGCGAATGGCTGCGGCACGAACGCCTCTTCCAGGACGCCGGGCGCTGGGTCGAGCGCGGGGTCGCGCCGCCGCCGCTGACCCCGAGTCTGGTGCCGGGGGACCAGCGCGAGCTGGAAGTGGCGCCGACCGACGCTCGCGGCCGGCCGGTCCAGCTGGAAGCCCTCGAAGGCACGCTCACCTCGGCGGCCGGGGGGACGATCCCGCTGCGCTTCGAAGAGGCGGCGGCGGAGCGCTGGACCGCGCCGCTGCCGAAGCTCCCGGCGGGCGAATACGCCTACGTCCTGGCCGCGCCCGGGGAGGGCTCGCTGGCCGGTCGGCTGGCGATCCCCTATCCGGCCGAGTTCCGGCTCGGGCGCGTCGATACGACGCCGCTCGGACCGCTTGCCGCGGCCGGCGGCGGGACCACGCTCGGCGCCGCCGATCCGGCCGCGATCGAAGGGTCCGAGCACCGCGTCTGGTGGGTCTTCGCCGCCCTCGCTCTCGCCTGCTTCCTGGTCGGGGCGGTCCTGCGACTGCTCGGCCGGCGCTGGGGCGGGCGGGACGAGAAGGGCCCGAATCGCGAAGATTCGGCGGACCGTGGCGCAGATTCCGCAGAGCTCCAGCCCGATCCCGCCTGAGTCGACGGCCGCGCACACCGGCGCCGTCCTCGTCCTCGGCGAGGGTGGCGGCCTCGGCGCGGCGCTGCTGCGGCGCTTCGAGCAGAGCGGCTCGCCGGCCGCCTCGGCGCTCGACCAGACCGACGGCGAGGCGGCGGCGATGCTGCGCGAGGGCGAGTGGCGCGCGGTCGCGGTCGTCACCCGCGACGACGCCCAGGCCCTGCGCCTGACCCTGCTGAGCGCCCACGTGCGGCCGGACCTGCCGCTCTGGGTGACGATGTTCGACCACACTGTCTCGCGGGAGCTCGAGCATGTCGCGCCGAAGGTCCACGTGCTCTCGCCGTCGGAGATCGTCGCCGGCGACCTCGCCGAGGGCTGTCTCGCCGAAGCGGGCGCGGAGGTCCTCGGCCGGCGCCGCCACGGGGTGCGGATCGTCGACGACGCGCTGCGGCTCCTGGTCGTCGCGGGCGCCGGCCTCTTCCTTGCCCTGGCGATCGAGATGCTGATTACGATGATCGCCTTCAAGCACGGGCTGATCGACGCCTTCTACTTCTCGACCCGCTCGGTGGCGACGGTCGCCGGGCCGCCCGGCGCGGCGCGGGGGCCGGATTGGTTCAAGCTCGCCTCGGCGGCCAACATGGTGCTCGCGGTCGCCCTCGTCGCGGTCTTCACCGCGGCCCTGGTGCGCCGGCTCAGCCGTCGTCGTCTCACCACGCTCTTCGGCCCGCGGGCCGCCCCCGCCCGCCACCACGTCGTCCTGGTCGGCTTCGGCCAGGTCGGCTTCCGCGTCGCCCAGGCGCTCCAGGACCGCGGCATCGCCGTGGTGGCGATCGAGCGCGACGCCGAGGCGCCGAGCGTCCGCCTCGCCAAGGCGGCCGGGGTCCCGGTCGCGATCGGCCGCGGCGACGACCGCGAGATGCTCCAGCGCGTCGGCATCGCCCGCTGCGGCGCGATCGCCGCGGTCACCTCCGACGACCTGGTCAACGTCGCCGTCGGCCTCGCCGCCGAGGACCTCCGCCCCGACGTCCCGATCGTCCTCCGCCTCGGCGACGGCGAGGTCGCCACCGAGACCGACTCCCTCCTCCACCTAGGCCGCATCTGCGACGCCCACAAACTGGCGGCGGAGACCCTGCAGCAGGCGATCGAGGCCGGGGCGTAGGGGGCCCGGGGCCGCGGAGGGACGGAGGCCGGCCGGCTGACGCCCCGGCGGCGCGGCCATCCCCCCATGCATTGGCAGTTATGAGGGGGATGGCCGCGCCTTGGTGTGCGCCGGGCAGGGCGTCCCGCCACAAGGGTGCCAAGGGCCGGTGCGCATCCCGCCGACAATTGCGCGTACTTCGTGACCTTTTCCCGCGCCCAAATGTTGATGGGCCGAAAACCTGATACATAGGCGGGTTTTCGGCCCATCAACATTTGGGGTCGCACGGAAGTGTGTCGGGCCCCCGTGCGGACGCCGTCCCCGGGCTCCCGCTCCTGGTGAGCTCGCACTTCACCGCGCTATCCGCGGCTTTCTGCGAACTCACAGGGGGGGCGCCGGGCGGGCGCAGCCGGCGAGGCTCTCGACCTGGGCCGGGATCAGGCGCCTGCCTACCGCAACGAAAAGGGGCTCCGGGCGGCGCTCGCCCGGGGCCCCATTCAGGTACTACGGTCGGCTACTTGCCGCCGACGATGTCTTCGACCACGAAGGCGGCGACGTTCTTGATTTCTTCTTCGCTCAGGGTGCCTTTGAAGGGCGGCATCGCGGCGCCGCCGTTGGTCACCTGCTGTTCGGCGCCTT
>JAFDWB010000094.1 GCA_018268675.1 Actinomycetota bacterium | reverse complement strand
CGTGGTGCTCCTTCGTCAGTCGACTTTTGCGGGTCAACCGACGAGTCTGGGGCCCGCGGTGGCCGGAACTTCGTCCCGGCCCACGAGGACCCGCTCGTTACACCACTTCTAGCGACATGGCCGTGACGTGCCCGGCATCTTCCTCACGAGATCCCTTCTCCCTCTCCCCACGGGCCGGGTCCCTTGTCACCTCCGGGCGCCGGCTCGCGGGCTCGCGCCGACCTGGAATTGCCGAGGCGGGGCAACTCCGACAACATGGCGGCGAGCGCCGGGCGGAACCGGGAAAGGATCACGACGAAGGGACGCGATGAGTCAGAGGGACGAAAAGGGAAGGGCTGGGGCGACCGAGGCGACGCGGGCCGCGAACGCGGCGATGGCGGCGGACCTCGCCTTCGAGGACACGCGTGACTTCGACGAGGCGTCGCGCGGCCTGATCGCCCCGCTCCCCGACGGCGGCCGGGTGAAGGGCGCCGACGGCGGCCTGGTCTGGGACCTCTCACGCTTCGACTTCATCCACCAGCACGAGGACGCGCCCGACACGGTCAACCCCAGCCTCTGGCGACAGATGAAGCTCACCGTCCAGGGCGGCCTCTACGAGGTGGTGCCCGGGCTTTACCAGGTGCGCACGCTCGACCTCTCGAACATCACCTTCGCCGAGGGCCCCGATGGGATCGTCGCCTTCGACCCGCTGATCTCGGCCGAGACGGCCAAGGCCGCCCTCGACCTCTACTACGAACACCGCCCGCGCAGGCCGATCGTGGCGGTCGTGTACTCCCACAGCCACGTCGACCACTTCGGCGGCATCCGCGGGATCGTCGACGGCGCCGACGTCGAGGCCGGGAAGGTCCAGGTCTATGCCCCGGAGGGCTTCCTCGAGGCGGCGATCGCCGAGAACGTGCTGGCCGGCAACGTGATGAGCCGCCGCTCCAGCTACATGTACGGGAACCTGCTGCCCGCCGACGAGCGCGGCCAGGTCGGCGCCGGGCTCGGGGTGACCACGTCCTCGGGGGCGATCGGCCTGATCCCGCCGACCCACATCGTCAAGGAGACCGGACAGCGGGAGACCATCGCCGGGCTCGACTTCGAGTTCATGATGGCGCCGGACTCCGAGGCGCCGGCCGAGATGCACTGGTTCATCGAGCAGTTCCAGGCCGTCACCGCGGCAGAGAACTGCTGCCACACCCTCCACAACACCTACACGATCCGCGGCGCCAAGATCCGTGACCCGCTTTCCTGGTCGAAACACCTGGAGAAGACGATCGAGATGTGGGGCGACCGGGCCGAGGTGATGTACGGGATGCACCATTGGCCGGCGTGGGGCAACGACCGCGTGCTCGAGATGCTCGGCATGGCGCGGGACGGCTACCGCTTCATCAATGACGAGACGCTGCGGCTCGCCAACCACGGGCTGGGCCCGGCCGAGATCGCCGAGCGGGTGGAGTTCACGCCCGAACTGGGCCGGCACTGGGGGATGCGCGGCTACTACGGCTCGCTGAACCACAACGTCAAAGCGACCTACGTCAACTACCTGGGCTGGTTCGACGGCAACCCGGCGACACTGCATACGCTGCCGCCCGAGCAGGCGGCCGGCCGCTACGTCGAGTTCATGGGCGGGGCCGACGCGGCGCTCGAGCGGGCCCGTACGGCGTTCGAGGCGGGCGATTACCGCTGGGTGGCGGAGGTCGTCAATCACATCGTCTTCGCCGACCCCGACAACGAGGCGGCGCGCGAGCTGCAGGCCGACGCGCTCGAGCAGCTCGGCTACCAGTCCGAGTCGGGCCCGTGGCGGAACTTCTACCTGAGCGGAGCCGCCGAGCTGCGCCAGGGCATCCGCGACCTGCCGACCCCGAACGCGGCGAGCGCCGACAACGTCACCGCGATGAGCATGCCGCTCTTCTTCGACTACCTCGGCATGCGGCTGAACGGGGCGAAGGCAGGCGATCGGCGCGCGACGATCGTCTGCGTCCTGCCCGACAGCGGCGAGACGTGGACGCTGATCCTCCGCCACGGGACCCTGAGCCACCGGCCCGAGGCGGTCGAGCACGCCGACGCGATCCTGACCGTCAACCGCTCCGATCTGAACGGCGTGATCCTCAAGACGACCACCCTGGAGGCCCTCCTGGGCGACGAATCGGCGAAGATTGAGGGCGACGCGCAGGCCCTGCATGATCTGCTCGGCCTGCTCGACGAGTTCGAGTTCTGGTTCAACATCGTCACCCCCTGACGGGGCCGACACTTCACTCAGAAAGGACGCAAAGTGCCACTCGCAACCGTGAGCTTCGGCGAACTGCTTTTGCTGGTCGTCGAGATCTTCCTGTTCGTGATCTGGATCTGGATCCTGATCGCGATCATCGGTGACCTGTTCCGCGACCACGAGCTGTCGGGCCTCGCGAAGGGGGTCTGGATCATCTTCCTGGTCTTCATCCCGTTCCTGTCCGCGCTCGTCTACCTGATCGCCCGCGGCGACGGGATGCGCGAACGCCAGATCAAAGCGGCGACCGAAGCCAAACAGCAGTTCGACTCCTACGTCCGCGAGCAGGCCGACTCCTCGCCCGCCGACGAACTCCACAAACTGAACGAACTGCGCGAAAAAGGCGCGCTGAGCCAGGCCGAGTTCGACCAGGCGAAGGCCAAGCTGCTCGCCTGAGGGGGAATCGATGGCTGCAGAGGGAACTGACACGGAGCAGATCGGGCCGATCGATTACCTCGTGCTCGAGTGGACGGGGCAACGACCGAACGGCGAGATCGCGCCGCACCTGATCGACCTGGTCGACCGCGGGCTGATCCGCATCCTCGACCTGGTCTTCCTGGAAAAGGACGAGGACGGGAACGTGATCGAGCTCGACGTCGTCGACGTCGGGCGCGAGGTGCCGGAGCTGGCGGTCTTCGAGGGTGTGTCCTCGGGGTTGGTCGACGACGGCGACCGCGAGGAGGCGGGCGCGATCCTCGAGCCGGGCACCGCCGCCGCGCTGCTGATCTACGAGAACGTCTGGGCGGCGCCGCTGGCGGAAGCCCTGCGGCGTTCGGGCGGCGAGCTCGTGGCGAGCGGCCGCATACCCCTGCAAGAGATCGCCGCCGCACTCGCGGCCGGCGACGAGGAGTAGAGGAGAGCGAGATGCCAGGTCTACTGAGGGGCATGGTCCGCACCGCGGCCGTCGCCGGCACCGCCACGGCGGTGAGCAACGGCGTCCGCCGGCGCCAGGGGCAGCGTTGGGAACAGCAGGACGCCCAGCGCTACGCGGCCGCCGAAGCGGCGCCGGCGGCACCCGCCGCCCCGCCGACGGGGGGAGCGTCGACGATCGACCAGCTGAAGGAGCTCGGCGAACTGAAAGCGCAGGGCGTCCTCACCGAGGCGGAGTTCGAGGCACAGAAGGCGAAGGTCCTTGCCGGCTGAGGCCGGTAGAGAAACGGGCCCGGCGGGTACCGAGGCGGCGATGGCCGGCTGGAACGCCACCGAGCTGGAGCGGGTCGCAGCGACGCCCGAGATCGAGGTCTCGGCGCTGCGGCCCGACGGGGCGTTGACCAGGCCGGTGACGATCTGGTGCGTGCGGGTCGGGGACGAGCTCTACGTGCGCTCTGCACACGGCGACGCGGGCGGCTGGTTCAAGGCCGCCGAGGGGCGCCACGAAGGGCGGATCGACGCGGGCGACACCGGCGTCGACGTCACCTTCGAAGACGCCCCCCACCACCTCGACGCCGAGATCGACGCCGCCTACAAGGAGAAGTACGGCTACCCGTCGGGCCCCGTCGACATGATGATCGCGGACGCGGCCAAGGCGACCACGATCCGCGTCGTCCCCCGCTGAGCGGCTCCCGGCGGCGTCGTCGGGTGCCCCGCGGTAGCTGGCGCAGCTCGGCTGCCGGCGCGGGTGGCGCCGAGCGGCGTGTCCTGGATGTAGGCAAACGCGATCCCGAACGCGGTTGGCGAAGTGCCGGCCGGGCTCCCTCCGTCGCCTCGAGCTCGCCCGCCGCGATCGCCTCGCGCAGGCGCCGGTGTAGTGACGAGGCCGCGGTCGCTCAGCCGCGAGAGGTCGGCCGAGGCCTTCCAGTCCCAGGGCTGGCGGACGTAGAAGTCGCGTTCGACCCCGTCGAGGCCGGCGCCGCGCTGCCGGCTGAGGAAGATGTCGCCGGCCGCCTGCATCATCCGCTGGCCGCGCACCACACGCTCGCCTGGTTCTCGAACTGGGAGGCGCCGAGGTGGAGCTCGAGCACCGAGGCGACCGCCTCTTTGGCCTGCAGGACGAGCGGGTCGCCGGCGCCTTGCGCGCCATGTCGACGAAGCGGAGCGGAAGAGGTGTTCGCGGTCGGCGTGGAGGCCGGCGGCATAGGCGTCGAGCAGAACGGCTACCCAGGCGGCGCGCTGGTCGGGGTCGAACCCCACGCTCAGCTCCGCGAGCGGAGTCAGCGGCGGCGGCGCCCCGGAGAAGCGCGGCCGGACGGGGCGGTCGTCCTTTCCTGCGTTCCCGTTGCCGTGTTCCTTACTTGCCATATCCGCAAGTAAGGAACACCGGAAGGCCGGGGTTCCCTTCGTACCGGCGGCGCACCCAGGCGCGCCCGTCGCCCTCATGACCAGCCGAAGCATGAGGGGGACGGGCGCGCCGCCGGGCATCAGCCAGCCCCCGGGCGACAGCCGCCTACACCCCGAGCAGCGTCACCGCCACCAGGATCAGGGAAAGGGTCGAGGTGATCGCCACCGTCGCTCCGGTCACCCAGTCGACGGCGCCGCGGTTGCGGTGCTCGCCCATCAGCTCCTCGTTGCGGGCGAGGCGCCAGACGAAAAAGAGGTTTACCGGGAGGAGGAGGCCGTTGACGACCTGGACCCCGACCAGGAGGGCGATCACGGGAACGCCGGGGACCATCGCGACCACGGTCGAGATGACGATCATCGCGGTGATCAGGCCCATGAAGACCGGCGCCTCCTCGGTGCGCCGGCCGATGCCCTTTTCGAAGCCGAGGCTCTCGGCGACGACGTAGGAGGTGGCGATCGGGAGGATCGCGGCGGCGAGGAGGCTGGCGCCGAGGAGCCCGATGCCAAAGAGGAGCTCGGCGTACTGGCCGGCGAGCGGCTCGAGCGCCCGGGCGGCATCGGCGGCGGAGCCGATCGAGTGGATGCCGGAGACGTAGAGGGTCGCGCCGGTGGCGATGATGATGAAGGCGGCGATCAGGTCGGCGAAGATCGCCCCGCCCACCGCCTCGCGCGACTCGTTCTTCAGGTCCGCCTCGGTCGCCCCCCGCTCGACCACCGCGGACTGCAGGTAGAGCTGCATGTAGGGGGTGATCGTGGTCCCCGCCATCGCCACGAAGAGGAGCAGAAAGGTCGGGTTCGTGTGCAGCTGCGGAACCACGATCGCGTGGCCGACTTCGCCCCAGTCGGGGTGGGCGAGGATCGCCGCCACCGGGTAGGCGAAGAACGGGATCGTCATCCAGACGAAGACGCGCTCGGCGCTGCGGTAGGAGCCGCGGACGATCACCAGCCAGATCCCGATCGCGGCGATCGGCACCGAGACCTGCGTCGGCACCCCGGCCAGCCCGAGCGCCGCGCCGACGCCGACGAAGTCGGAGATGCAGATGCCGAAGTTGGCGACCAGCACGCAGAAGGTGGCGAAGGCCGACCAACGAATCCCGTAGCGCTCGCGGATCAGCTCGGCGAGGCCCTTGCCGGTCACCACCCCCATCCGCGCCGCCGAGCGCTGCACGAGCGCCAGCGACACCGTGATCAGCACCATCGCCCAGAGCAGCGTGTAGCCGTACCTGGCGCCGACTTCGGAATAGGTCGCGATCCCGCCGGCGTCGTTGCCGGCGTTGGCGGCGATCAGGCCCGGGCCGAGCAGCCCGAGCAGGACGAGGACGCGGCTACGCCGGGAGCGCAGCCGGGCGGGCAGATGCGGCCGGGCGGAGACCAGGGGCCGGAACCGCCGCATGGCGGCTGGTACTCGGACCCGCATCCACCTGGTCGCTCCACTCGACGGTCATCGCGACGGCGATCCTAGCCCGGCGCACCGAAAACGCGCCGCGACCCCGCCGCCCGGGACGCGGCCGGCGCTCAGGCGATCAATCCTCGCCGAGGAGTCCGAAGCGCCGGCGCCAGCCTTTCGGCAGCAGCACCTCGAGCACGTCGTCGACGGTGACCACGCCGATCATCCGCTCCGCCTCGTCGACCACCGCCGCCGCGGTCAGGTTGTAGTCGGCCATCAGCCGGGCGATCTCCTCGAAGTCGGCGTCGGGCCGCAGGTGCGGCAGGTAGGCGACCTCGAGGTCGACGACGCCCGCCTCGGGGTCGGCGCGCACCAGCGCCGCCAGCGGCACCGCGCCGAGGAAGCGGTGGCGTGCGTCCATCACCCAGACGGTCCCGAGCAGCTCGTCGGGGAGGCGCGAGCGGCGCACCCGCTCCAGCGCCTCGGCGACCGTCGCCTGGCGGTAGACGCTGACGAAGTCGGGGCTCATCAGCCCGCCCGCCTCGGCCGGGTCGAAGCCGAGCAGCGCGCGTACCTTGCGCCGCAAGCCGGGCTGGAGGTTGTCGATCACCGCCTCGCGGCGCTCCTGCGGGAGCTCGGCGACGAGGTCGGCGGCGTCGTCGGGCGCCATCCGGGCGAGCAGCTGGGCCACCTCGGGGTCGGAGCGCTGCTCGACGAACTCGAGCTGGTGGCGGGAGTCGAGCTCCTCGAAGACGTCGGCCTCGAGGTCCTCGTCGGCACCGACCGCCTGCAGGATCTCCTCGCCCTCGTCGTGGGACGCCGCCTCGACCAGGTCGGCGATCTGGGCCGGGTGCAGTTTCGCCAGTTTCGGGTGCAGTACGCGGAGGCGCACCGCGGGCACGTCGCCGGAGAACGGCTCGACGCTCGCCCAGTCGAGGAAGTCCCCGGTCCCGATCCGCCCCGCCAGCGCCCGCGGCAGCAGCCGCCGCAGCCCGCCGCGGGCGCCGGTGTCGACGCCGACCACTCGCCACCAGCCGTCGAGCCGCGCCAGCTCGATCTCGTTGGCGCGGACCAGCCGGGCGCCCTCGACGTTGATCAGCTGGTGATCGAGGACGTCGTGCTTGAGCAGCACCTCGTCGGCGCGGCGCGCGAACGGGCGCAGGTCGAGTTTCGCTTTGGTCAGGGTGACGGCGCCCGGCGCCACCGTCGCCACCCGTTCCGCGGGCACGTAGGAGTGGCGCCCGGCGATCGTCACCAGGAAGCCGGTGATCGGCGGGTAGCCGGAGCCGCCGAGGCGCACGATCAGGTCCTCGACCCGCCCGAGGCGCGTGCCGTCGGCGTCGCGCAGCGCCCCGCCGAGCACCAGCGAGAGGTGGAGGACGTCGGGGGTGGGCGCGGGCGCCGCGGTCGCCATCGGCCAATGCTAGGCCGCCGACACCGGATAGGCTTCCCTGTCCATGGCGCGCATCCTCATCCTCGGCGCGGGCTTCGGCGGGCTCGAACTGGCCACGACGCTCTCCGAGGCGCTCGGCGCGGAGGCCGAGGTGACGGTGATCGACAAGGGCGAGGCCTTCGTCTTCGGCTACTCGAAACTCGATCTGCTGTTCCGCGGCGCGAGCGTCGGCGAGGTGCGACTCCCCTACGCCGACTTTGTCAAGCCCGGGGTACGGCTCCTGCGCGAGACGGTGACCGCGATCGACCCGGCCGCCAAGCGCGCCACCACCGACGCGGGAGTCCACGAGGCCGACTACCTGGTGATCGCGCTCGGGGCCGACTACGACCTCGACGCGACCCCGGGGATGAGGGAGCTCGACAGCGAGTTCTACTCGGTGGCGGGCGCCGAGAAGCTCGCCGCCGCGATCCCCGAGTTCGCCGCGGGGAGGGCGCTGATCGGCGTCTGCGGCGCCCCCTTCAAGTGCCCGCCCGCGCCGAGCGAGTGCGCCCTCATGCTCGACGACGAGCTGCGTCGACGCGGCGTCCGCGAGGATTGCGAGATCGCCTTCGTGATCCCGTTCGGCACGCCGGTGCCGCCCTCGCCTGAGACCTCGGCGGCGCTGCGGGACGAGTTCGAGCGGCGCGGGATCGAGCTGATCGCCGAGCGGCGGATCGCGAGCGTCGACCCGGCGCGCCGCGTCGCCGTCCTCGACGACGGCGCCGAGCAGACCTTCGACCTCTTCCTCGGCGTGCCGAAGCACCGCGCGCCCGACGTCGTGCTCGAGTCCGGGATCACCGAGGACGGCTACGTGCCGGTCGACCCGGCGACGCTCGCCACCAAGGTGCCGGGCGTCTACGCGATCGGCGACGTCGCCACCGCCGGGGTGCCGAAGGCCGGCGTCTTCGCCGAGGGCGCCGCGCGGATCGTCGCCCAGCACCTGCTCGCCGCGATCGCCGCCGGCCCCGAGCCGCAGCGCCACCTCGGCCAGGGCACCTGCTACATCGAGTTCGGCGAGGGTCGGATCGGCAGCGTCGACATCGACTTCCTCTCCGGCCCCGAGCGCACCGGCCACTTCAACCCGCCCTCGGCCGAGCAGACGGCGCTGAAGGAGAAGTTCGGCGCCGACCGCCGCGCGCGCTGGTTCGGCCGGTAGAAACGCGCAATTTCAGACACTGCGCAATTTCAGGCGCGATTCATACTGCTTTGTGCTTGACATCACAACCTCTCGGAGGGAGGCTCCAGAGGCCCCGGGGCGAGCCCGTCGCCCCCGGCCCCGACGAGGAGTTGATGAGAGATGTTCCACTGCGAACGGTGCGGGATCCGTTTCAGCACCGGTGCCCTGTCCGGTGGCACCAGCTGTCCCCGCTGTAAGGCCCGCGACGGCGTCAGCGTCCAGCTGACCTGGGAGCCGCTGCTCGCCGCCCGGACCGCGGCGGCGTTGGCCGAGGCCCGTCCGCGGGCCGCACGGGTGACCGTCGCCCACGGTTCCTGATCCGCCGAGGACCCGACCCGGGCGGCCGATCCGCCCGGGCCGCCGGTCCGCCCGAACACCCAAAACCAACTTTTCGCAGTCACCCTCTCGTCAAAAAACAAAAGTTCGGACGTTCCTACACACTTCAGACTCAAGGTCCGGATAGCTTCGCTTCATGCTGGTGACTAACGGGGAGCCAGGGCGACTTCTGGAGATCATCGAGGCGCAGGGCGAGATCGCCGCCGGGGATCTGGACCAGGATCGGGCGATGCGGGCGATCGTCGACCGGGTGCCGGGGCTGATCGGCGCCGACGGCGCGCTCGTCGACTCCCCCGACGGTGAGGACTTCGTCGTGCGCGCCGGCAGCGGCGTCGATCCCGAGGTGATCGGCTGGCGCTACCCGCGGCACGGCAGCCTCTCCGGGCTGGCGCTCGAGCGGCGCGCCGTCCTGATCAGCCGCAACACGCGGGCCGACGACCGGGTGGAGCCGCGGACCTGCCGCCGGCTCGCGGCGCGGTCGCTCCTCTGCGCGCCGCTGGTCCACGGCGACGAGGAGCTCGGGTCGCTGACCGCCTTCGCCGCCCGCCGGGGCGCCTTCGACGGGGCCGACGGCGAGGTGATCGGCCTGCTCGGCCGCTCGCTGTCGGCACACCTGCACCATGCGGTCGGTTTCGCCGCCGCCTCGCACCTGAGCCTGCACGACCACCTGACCGGGCTGCAGAATCGCCGCGCCTACGAGCGGCGGCTGGAGGTCGAGGCCGCCGCGGCGGCGCGCGACGGCCGTAACCTGTCGCTCTGCCTGCTCGACCTCGACCGCTTCAAGGAGGTCAACGACACCTTCGGCCATGTGGCCGGGGACGAAGTGCTGCGCGCCGTCGCCCGTGGCTTCGAGCGCCGGCGGCTCGGTGAGGACGCCTTCCGGATCGGCGGCGACGAGTTCGCCGTCGTCTTCCCCGGCAGCGACCGGACCACGGCGCGGGCGGCGATCCGGCGGATGGTCGACGAACTGGACCTCGGCAGCCTCACAGCGCGCGGGATTCCCTGCGGCGTCTCGTTCGGCACCGCCGGCGACGCGGACGACCCCTTGGCCCTCCACGCCGCCGCCGACCAGCAGCTGACCGCGGCGAAGCGGCTGCGGCGGGTGGAGCGCCTGTCGACCCCGGTGCGCGCCGCCGCGGCGGCGGTCGCGATCGCCGAACCGATCGCCCGCTCGGCCTCGGCGTAGCCGACCGGCCGCCGCCGCCACAGGGGTGACGAGGGACGGTGCGCGTTTCGCTGACATCCGCGCGCACCCTGCGTGGCTTCGCTGAGCCTCGGATGTTGATGGGCCGAAAACCAGACATATAGGCGGGTTTTCGGCCCATCAACCGGATGGCCTGTCAGGCGCTCACAACCTGTGGGCTTCTCAACTAGCGGCTCGTGCCGGCACGGTAGGCGTCGGCCGATTCGTGCACGTAGGCGAGCAGCTCGGGGTCGAGGCGATCGCGGCCGTGACGGTCGTAGCGGCGGACGAAGAAGGCGCCGAAGGCGAGCCAGAAGAGGAGGCCGACGGCGGTGGCGATCGCCCCCTCGGCGAGGCCCGCGTCGGCGCGCGCTTCGAAGTAGAGGATCGAGCGCACGCCGCCGAGGATCTGGCGCAGCGGGTCGGCGTGGCTGACCGCGGCGAAGATTTCGGGGAGGGCCTGGATCGGCACCGTGCCACCCGCCGAGGCGAGCCCGACGTAGACGAAGATCAGCAGGCCGACCAGCTGGCCCGGCGTGCCGAGCACGGCGAAGAGCGAGAGCGTCCCGATCGCGACGGTCGCCGCGCCGAACCACCCGTAGGCCCAGAGCAGGAGCGGCGAGGGCGCGTCCATGTGGAGGATCAGGCCGGCGACCAGCAGGAAAACCGCGGTGAGGATGCCGGTCAGGACCGCCGCCATCGCCCACTTCGCCAGCAGCGTCTGCCAGCGGCTGATCAACGAGGGCCGCAACATCGTCCAGCAAGGACCGATCTCGGTCGGGGCGAAGCCGAGCGCGCCGTCGACGAAGGTGTTGACGATCGTCGCGCCGATGAAGCCGCTCATCAGGATCAGCAGCGAGGCGTAGAAGGCGCTGAGGCCGAGCGCCGCCTTTTCGGGCAGTGGCCGGTAGGGCGTGGCGCTCACCTTCACCGGGTCGGCAAGCGCCGCCCGGGCGGCCGGGCCGGCGCCCGCGCCGCCCTCGGCGAGGAGCATCTCCCCCACCTTCTGTGAAAACGCCGCGACGGCGGGCTGGAGGACGTTGGTGGCGAGGCTCGCGCCGGTCGTCCCCGCCCGCTGGTTGGAGAGCAGGCGGACGGTCGGCAGGCCTTCGCGGCCTGGGTGCGGGCTGCGGGCGCCGATCAGGTTGAGCGCCGCGGCGCTGAAGTCGGGCGGCACGACCAGGGTCGCGTAGGAGGCGCCGCGGTTCATCCGTTCGCGCGCTTCGGCGAGAGACTCGAGGTGGATGGCGAGCTTTTCTGACACTTCCGGCGAGCCGAGGAGAGCTTTTTCGAGGTCGCCGCCGAGGTCCAGTTCCTTCGCCCCGTGCACCCCCGCGTCCTCCTGGACCAGCGAGACCGGCAGGCCGTGCAGATGGCTGATCGGGTCGACCGCGGAGCCGATGTAGAGGGCGGTCATCAGCCCGATCAGGACCGAGCCGACGACGATCGGCACCGCCCAGACGGGCCGCTGGCGGAGCACGTCCCTCGCCCCCATGCGCTTCGGCATGCGCCCGAATATATGTGCGGGTCCCGGCAAGTGGAACCAGCGTGGTCGCGGTGAACCCGAACCGTCATGCCCTGATCCCCGTCGACCGGCGGGCCAGGCTCAGTCCGGCTCGGCGCCCGCGGTGGCCATGTAGTCGCGCGCCTCGCCGCCCGCGACCGCCAGGGCCCCTTTGGCGACGAGGATCGCGTCATCCGCGCTGCCCGCCTCGACCTTCAGGAAGTGACGCTCCATCCCATCGCCTTCAAAGCCGATTTCCGGCTCCTGGCGCAGGTAGAAGCCCGCGTTGGTCAGCTGGGTGACGACGCCCCGCGAGAGGTGGCCGCGACAGGTGACGGTGTAGGTCGCCATCCGCGCAGGCTAAATCACCGCGAGGCGCCGCCCCACAGCGCCCGCCACCGGCCGGTCCGGCTAGAGTCCAGAGCGCTGGGGCAGTGGCCCAATTGGCTAAGGCACCGGTCTCCAAAACCGGCGATTCCAGGTTCGAGTCCTGGCTGCCCCGTCTCCAGGAAACGGCTCTCGGAGCCAAATATCGGGCCCTCGTTGCGTCTAAAGCACTCCGGTCTTGGGTGCCCGGGCGACCTCACCGAACCGCTCTGGAATGCGGTGCCGCAGGGCCCGTTTTGGCATTCTTTCCCCTGCCTTTCCCCTGAGTAAGGGAATCGGCGTTCGAGCCTCGGCTTTTCTACCAGCGTCCAGCCCAGGGCAGATCGGACTCGTTTGCGCTGTCGCAGGCGGCGGTTACGCTTCCGGCATGAGCACGATGACGGACGAGAATCTGATCGCCGAGGCAAGCCGCCGCCTCGCCGACGCGGCACCCGACGCCAAGGTGATCCTCTTCGGCTCGCATGCTCGCGGCAATGCCCGCGCCGACAGCGACCTCGACCTGCTCGTCATCGAGCCCGAGCTCAAGAGTCGACGCGCCGAGTTCGTTCGCCTCCGCGACGCCCTCGGCAACCTGGGCGTCCCGATCGATCTAGTCGTCGTTCCGGCCTCGCACGTCGATGAATGGGGCCACTTCGAGGGCACGATGCTCCACGACGCACTGCGAGAAGGCCGTGTTCTCCTCCCGGCGTGAGCCGGCCGACCTAGCGGCCCTCTACGCAAAGAAGGCCAGCAACGACGCAACCGCGGCTCGCGAGTTCGCCGACAACTCCGACATCAGCGACGAAATCATCGGTTTCCACGCCCAGCAAGCGGTTGAGAAGTGGCTAAAGGCAGTGATGGCAAGCCTTGGCCTGTCACAGCAGCGGACCCATGACATCGACCAGCTCTGCAGATTGCTTGAAGAGCACGGCGTCGATCTGCCGGCACCACGCCCTCACCTCGCCGAGCTCACCGACTTCGCCGTGCCGCTGCGTTACGAGGACCTACTTGACACCGAGCCGCTCGACCGCAGAGCAACGATCGCGTTGGTCGATGAAGTTGGTAGATGGGTGACCGATCGTCTCTCCGCCGCCAACTGAGCCGAAAGGGGCTTGCGCACTATTACGCTCGCCCGCCGGGAGGGTCTAGGTCACCCGCACAACAACGTCGAAGGAGGTATTCCCCTTGGTTCGAACTCCAGACAATCCTCGCTCTACAGCTTGAGGATCAGCAACCCGCTTGGCATGTCGCGAATCCCGGACAAACTTGACCTCAATCAATATTCGCTCACTCGGAATCATTAGGTCGATCCTCTTTGCATCTCCGGCGGCACCGGGCGTCCACACCTCCTTCTTAGCGTCCTCGAAGGCATTTCTGAGAAAGAAGTAGATGAGATCCTGGACATCACGCTCCGATGTGATCTCGAACGCTTTTCGGTCACCTCCACGGTCGGTGAGTACCTTTGATGCGGTTGGTAGGGCGCCGGTCATAGCGTGGATCAGCGCCATCGCATCGTGCGGTCCATTGGCTCGGACGCGGTGCGCCTTCGTGAGCCTCCAGCCGCGGACGAGAGCCTCAACATCCTCTCCTAGAAAGTCTGCGGCACACACCCCGCAAGCTCCCGGGTCGTAGCCGCGCCGCTCGGATGCCGATTCCTGAGCCTCCGCCGCTAGGGCTCGATCCGAAACGGCCTCAAATCCGCCTTTCGAATACTCATCCCAGCCCGCTATACCGCGGACGAACTGGTAGATCTCCGCGGGCGAGAATTCGACCCTGTAGATCCCTGGACCGCCGTCCTCATCGTCCAAGAGCCAATGCCCGTAAGTCACACCTTCGCGTTCTGAGCCGGACCAGGTTTCACGGAGACTGTTTTTGTTGGTTTCCAATTTAAGAGGGAATGCTCAGCTGAGCCCCCCGTCGAACGTATAGGGACTCGAACTCCACCGAACTCCACGGGGGATCGGTCGCCGAGGGATTCATGGAGGCGCTCGTGGTTGAACCACGAGACGTACCCGACGACGGCAAGCTCGAGCTGGGAGCGCGAACGCCAGGAACGATCGGCGACCAGCTCGGTCTTGAAGGTGTCGACGAAGCTCTCGACCATCGCGTCGTCGTAGGCGTCGCCGACGGTGCCCACGGAGGCGAGCACGCCGTGGCCGTCCAGTTCCTGGGTGTGGTCGGCGGAGGTGTACTGGCTGCCGCGGTCGGATGAGCTGCGGATTGATATTGAGAGCTACCACGCGCATCCCGGGTGCGGAACGCTCTTCGCCATCATTTGGGACCCCAACCGTGATCTTCCCTACTGGTACCACAGGAGCCGAGCACGGACCGGAGTTCTAGCATCGTAGGTTCGGCCTCGGCCCGCCTCTCTGGCCCGAATAGGCATGGTGGAGGTGACTGATCCGTTTGGTTCAAATTGGTTGCTGCGACGTTCACCACCCTTGAGCCGCCACCGAGCGACGCGACCAGAGCGGCCCAGACGGGTCTGTCGCCACCAGGGTCACCCTGGCCGAGATTCGCAAGGCCGGTTATCGGCCGTAGCTACCCGTGCTTGAACGGCGACCCGGAGTGGAAGTGGGGCAGGCCGGGGATCGGGGGGCCAGCTTCGACGTGGGAGCAGTAGCGGGGGGCGGGGTCGATCGGGTCGATCAGGGCGGTGCCGGAGGGGTGGCCTTTGGTGCCGCACTGGATGATCGCGTCGCGTTCGCCGTCGCGGGCTTCGATCACGTCTCCGCCGCCGCGGCCGAAGATCTCGTCTTCGCCGCCCTGTCCGATGATGTGGTTGGCCTGGGCGTTCCCGATCAGGATGTCGGGGCCCATCGTGCCCTCCAGGTCGCGGGCGTCGGTGATCCGTATGGGGTGGCAGTGGGGGACGCCTCGGACGTAGGCGCGGCCACTCGCCAGGGAGGCGACGAGGATGCCGGGCTGGAGCGGCATCTCGGCGAAGGAGGCGTCGTTGCGGCCGCCGCCGCCGACCAGGCGCCCGCCTTCGCAGGCCGAGCCCGCCGCCAGGAGGTCGCCGCCGGGCCCGCCTTCGATCAGGTCCGGGCCGCCCGGGCCGCCGACCAGGGCATCGTCGCCGGCGCCCCCGTAGAGGCGATCGGAGCCGGGACCCCCTTCGAGCAGGTCTTCCTCCGGCCCGCCGCGCAGGATGTCGTTGCCGGGGCCGCCGGCGACCCGCACTTCGCCGAGCCCTTCGAGCGAGCCGACCACCTGGAAGCGGTCGTTGCCGGCGCCGAGGTCGACCGTCAGCCAGCGCGGCAGGGGGCCGACCGGGCAGAGCGCCACGGTCAGCCGCGCCCCCTGGTGCGCGCAGGGGGATTCGACCGCGATCGGGCGCGTCGCGGTGATTTCGAGCGTCGCCGTCGCCACGTCGAGCGCCGCCGAAACGTCGTCGTTCTTCGACCCCCCGGTGACCACCACGCCCGCCGCGGCGGGGTCGATGCCGGACGCGAAGTAGACGTTCACGGTCGCGCCCCGGACCCGCCTCCCGCCGCACGATTCGCGGGTCCGGGCGGAGCCGCCGAGACAGCGGTCGCGGCCCACCCCGCCGTTCAGCCGGTCGCGCCCGCCCCCGCCGATCAGCCGGTCGTCGCCGGGGCCGCCGTACAGCTTGTTGGCGTTCCCGTTGCCGATCAGCGTGTCGTTGAAAGCGGAGCCTTCCAGGTTCTCGATCCGCCGCAATTTGTCGTGCCCGTCCCCGTAGGCGCGGTGGGCCTTGAGCGAGGCCCAGACCCCTCCCCCCTTCCGCCCGCTGCGCGGCATCGTCGCGTAGGAGGCAGTGTTGTCGGTGCCCGAGCCGCCGTCGATGATGTCCCAGCCGTAACCGCCGTCGAGGATGTCGTGGCTGCCGCCGCCGCCCCGGAGGACATCGATGCCAAGGCCCCCGTGCAGCACGTTGTAATCGCCCCGCCCCGCGTCGAGCTGGTCGTCCCCGGCGCCGCCGTAGATCAGGTTGTGGCCCGCCCGGCCGCCGGTCAGGATGTCGTCCCCGCGCCCGCCGTAGATCACATCCGACCCGCGGCCGCCGCGGACGGTGTCGTTGCCGGCGCCGCCGTAGATGACGTCATGCCCGGGCCCCCCGTAGATGACGTCGTTGCCCGGGCCGCCGTAGATCACGTCTTCGCCGGAGCCGGCGCAGATGAGGTCGTCGCCGCCCAGGCCGAGGACTTCGTGGTTACCTGGTCCGACCCAGATGACGTCGCGGTGCGAGGTGCCGCGGATCACCGCTTCTTCGGGGCTGCCGACGATCGTCGCGGCCTTGCCGGCGCAACGGCGGGCCACGGCGGTCGACGATCCACCCGCACCGGCCGCGGCGAGGGCCGCGCCGAGCAGTGCGAGAACGACGATCAGGCTCCGCGCCCGGCCGACCATGGGCGTGATCGTATTCCCGATCGCGCCATCCGGCTGACGCCTAGCGGCCGCCGAAGATCGTCCGCCGGTAGATCTCGCCGACGCCCGCGGGCGCGCCGCCACCGAGGTTCCCGGCCCGCGAGCTGAACGCGGCAAGCGAGGCCCCGGCCGAGCAGGAGACTTCGCTCGAGTTGCCGTCGGCGGCGGCACCGCCCCGGCCCGAGGCGCGCGAGATCAGGATCGTGTCGAGGCTGCGGGTGTCGTGGACGAAGACGTTTTCGACGCCCGGGCGGGGTTCGCCGCCGTAGGCGCTGCCGAGGTTGCTCGCCGCCGACTGGAAGCAGACGAAGCGCCCGTCGCGGCTCAACGAGGGCAGGGTCGAGGCGGCGTTCGCCGGCACGCCGGGGACCATGTGGTGCTTGAAGCCACGCGACATCAGCGCGGTTTCGCCGCCCGCGAGGTCGCGCAGCCAGACGTTTTCGACGCGCGCGGCGGGGCCGAGATTCGTGGCCGCCGACTGGAAGGCGACCCGGTCGCCGGTCTGGTCGACCGACGGGTGGGTCGCGGCGGCGTTCGCGGGCGCGCCGCCGGCACCGGGCGCGCGCGACACGAGCGTCGTCCCGCCGCCTCCGAGACCCCGCAGCCAGACCTCGGTGACGCCGGCGGGCGTCCCGGACCCGAGATTGCCCGCCGCCGAGGAGAAGGCGACCGAGCCGCCCCCGGGCGCCAGCGACGGTTCGCTCGCGGGCGCGTCGGCGACGGCGCCGGAGGAGGAGCGCGAGACGAGGAAGGTGCGTTCGCTGGTCAGATCGCGGACGTAGACGGCGGCGCTCCCGTCGGTGGGACCGCCGAGGTTCGTGGCGGTCGAGGTGAAGGCGACCAGATTGCCGTCGTGGGAGACGCTCGGTTCGGAGGAGGCCCCGTTCGCCGGCGCCCCGTGGGGCCCGCTCGCCCGCGAGACCAGCACCGTGCTGCCGCTGCGCGTGTCACGCAGGTAGACGCTCTTCACCCCGCGCAGGCCGCCGAGGTTCGCCCCTTCGGAGGTGAAGGCGACCTTCCACCCGGCGCCCGCCAGGGCCGCTTCGCCGGATTCGCCCGCGGCGGGTGCCCCCGTCATGCCGTCGGCCCGCGAGACGAGGATCGTCCGATCGCCGCCCGCGGCGAACCGCGTGCAGCATGCGCAGCTGCCCGCGGTGCAGCGTTCGTGGTAGGTCCGGAGGAAGACCTGGGCGTGGCCCGCGGTCGGCCCGAGGCCGGGGGCGGCGGAGGTGAAGCCGATCAGCCCGCCGTCGAGGGAGATCGAGGGTTCGGTGGCCCCGACGGCCGCCGCCGGGCCCTGCGCGCCCCCGCCGCGGCTGGCGAGGAGCGTCCGATAATCGCCGGGGAAGGTCACCCAGGACCCCGCCGCCCCCGCGAGCGAGACGCAGAGGAAAGTAACCGAGACGACCACACAGAAAACGACGAAGCCCTTCCGCACAGCGGGCGACCCTAGGGCCGGCGGATTAAACGATCCTCAAACGCGCGCCGCCGGCTCAGCCCGACCCACCGAGGCGCAGCGACGCGATGTCGACGCCGAACGACGGGTTCGAGACCACGGCGCCGAGGTCGACCCGCTTCGAGGCAAAGACAGGTACCGAGACGTTGCCGATCGGGACCCACGGGGCGAGCCGCATATAGGCGCGGTCGAGAGCGGCGTAGCCGGCGTCCGGGACCGCCGCCCGGGGCCGCGCCTCGAAGCGTTCGATCGCCATTCGCAGGCCGGGGACGAAGAGCTGCGCCAGGTTCTCGTTGTAGTACGCCCGGACGCGGGCGCCGATGGTTTCCCGGAAGAAGTCGTCCGGGTCCGGGTAGTTGGCGTAGTAGTCGCTGATCCCGGCATCGAGGTGCGGCCGCTCGGGGCTCTGCACCGCGGCGAAATAGCGTTCGGCGTCGAGGATCCGCACGTGCGCGGTGAACCCGAGCTTGTCGAGGACCGCGGCGAGATAGACGGTGTACTCGACCGCCGTCGGGTACCCGCGTTCGCCCCAGGTCCAGAGCGTGACGTCGCGGACCGAGGGGTCGGCGGCGGCGATCAGCGCCTGCGCCTTGGCCATGTCGTGGGGATAGAGGGAGAACTTCCTGTATCCCGGCAGGTCGGGCGGCAGGATCTGCTGCGTCGGCGACAGCTGGCCGCCGGAGAGGCGGCTGAAGACGTTGCGGTCGACGGCAAAGTTGACCGCGCGGCGGACCCGGATGTCATCGAAGGGCGGCTGCGAGGTGTTGAGCCAGAAGTATTCGGTGCTGAGGGTGGGCTCGAGGCGCAGGCGGGACGGGAACCGACGGCGCAAGGAGAGGTAGGTGGGACCGGGCATTTCGACCGACATCCAGTCGAGCTTCCCCCGTTCGACCTCCCGGATCGCGTGCGCCTCGCTGTGCACCACTCGCATCTCGATCTTGTCGAGATGGCCGCTCGGGATCTGCGGCATCGCCCTGCCGTTGTGCGACGCCCACTCGGGATTGCGCTCGTAGGTCCAGCCGCGCGGCGTCGAGCGGGTGATCATGTAGGGACCGGTCGCCGGCGGCGGGTGGAGCGAGCTGTCGCGGATCGGCGTGCCCGACGGCACCGGCGCCGTGAACGTCATCGCCAGCTTGCGCGAGAAGGACCGTTCCGGCCGGACGAGCTGGATGACGATCGTCCCCGTGCGGTTGTCGGTGACGATCCCCGGGATCCCCCCGCGCCGCGTCCGTTCGAACCGTTCGGCGCCGACGATGTCGTCGAAGAAGAAGTCGGGCCCGTAGCCTTCGTCGAGGCGAAACATCCGTTCCACCGAGAACTTGAAGTCCGAGGCCCGAACCGGTTCGCCGTCCGAGTAGCGCAGGCCCGGGCGGAGGCGGAGCGTGTACCGCCTACCTTGGTCGGTGATCCGCGGCAGGCTCCGCGCCAGGCCCGGGATCACGTCGCTTCCCGCCCTTCCGCCCGCGTGCTCGTAGGTGAGCAGCGGGATGTAGGTGTCGTAGATCGTCGCCAGGCGGTAGTTGCTCCACGCCATCTGCGGATCCAGTTCGGGGCCCGTGAGGACCGCGCCCGTGACCGGCCGCGCGGCGGCGCTCGCGCCCTGCCCGCCGACCAGCGCCATCGCCGCGACCGCGACACCGACCAGACATCTGCTGAGTGGTGAGGGAAGTTTCAAGACCGCGCAAGATATTCGATCCCGGCCAGACAGGGGGTCGGACCGCCCCGTGGAGTTCAGGTACCCTTGGGGGGTATAGGTATAGTGGAGGCAACCGACCGAAAGGGACCTCCGATGAGCACCGATTCCACTCCTGCGGTCAGCGCCGCTCCCGCCACCGAGGCGACCTACGTCGTCGCCGGGATGAGCTGTGACCACTGCCGGGTCGCGGTCGCGCAGGAGGTCGGCGGGGTCGCGGGCGTCGACTCGGTCGAGGTCGACCTGGGGATGGGGCGGGTGCGGGTGAGCGGCGCCGGGTTCGACGACGCGGCAATCCTCGAGGCGATCGGCGAGGCCGGGTACGAGGGGGCGCGCTCGTGAACCGGCCCGCCCTCAAGCTCGGCGGCTTTCTGGCCGGGCTCGGGTTCGTCTTCGCCGCCGCATTCGCCCTCGGCGACGCCTTCGCCCCCCTGCACGACCCCGACTCGAGCGCCGCCGGCCACGCCGCCGTCACCGACTCCGGCCACGGCGGGATGGACGGCATGGACGCCGCCGGCCACGGGGGCGCCGACGCCGTGCGCGGCCTCGCCGTCAGCAACGACGGCCTCACGCTCGAGCTCGCCGACCCGGTCGCGGCTGTGGGCCACCCGGCGCCGCTGCGCTTTCGCATCGTCGGCGACGACCGAAAGACGGTGCGCGAGTTCGACCTCGAGCACACCAAGCGCATGCACCTGATCGTCGTCCGCCGCGACCTGACCGGCTTCCAGCACCTCCACCCCACCCAACAGCCCGATGGCTCCTGGTCGGTCCCGCTACGGCTCGCCGAGCCGGGGACCTACCGCGTCTTCGCCGACTTCTCCCACGGCGGGACGCCCGAGACCCTGGCGACCGACCTGCAGGTGGACGGCCCGGTGAGCTCGCGGACGCTGCCGCCCCCGGCGCCGGTCGCGACCGCCGACGGGTTGCGGGTCGAGCTCGCGGGAGACCCGGCGGGCGCCGGCGCCGAGACCGAGCTCGCCTTCACCGTCACCCGCGACGGCCGCCCGGTCGCGCTCGCCGACTACCTCGGCGCCAAGGGCCACCTGGTGGCGCTGCGTGAGGGCGACCTTGCCTTCCTCCATGTCCACCCGGACGCGGACCGCCTGCGCTTCAGGGCGAGCTTCCCGAGCGCCGGGCGCTACCGGCTCTTCCTCCAATTCCGGGCCGAGGGCCGCCTCCACACGGTCGCGTTCACCCGCGAGGTCGCGGTGTGAGCCCGGCGACCAAAGAGCACCTGGAGCTGCCGATCACCGGGATGACCTGCGCCTCCTGCGCGAACCGGATCGAGCGCCGACTGAACAAGCTGGACGGCGTCCGGGCGACGGTCAACTACGCGACCGAGCGGGCGAGCGTCGACTACGACGCGGCGGTCGCGCCGGCGACCCTGGTCGAGGCGGTCGAGTCGGTCGGCTACGAGGCGTCGCTACCGCCCGCCGCGGGCGAGGCGGTCACCGGCGCGGGCGACGAGGACGACCCGAGCGCGCCGCTCCGCCGCCGCCTCGTCATCTCGGCCCTCCTCTCGACCCCGGTGCTGATCCTCTCGATGGTCCCGCCGCTCCAGTTCGACAACTGGCAGTGGCTGGCGCTCCAGTTCGCCACCCCGGTCGTGGTCTGGGGGGCCTGGCCCTTCCACCGGGCCGCCTGGGCCAACCTCAAGCACGGCGCCGCGACGATGGACACGCTGATCTCGGTCGGAGTGCTCGCCGCCTGGGGCTGGTCGCTCTACGCGCTCTTCATCGGCGACGCCGGCATGCCGGGGATGAAGATGACCTTCGAGCTCGTCCCCCAGGCCGGCGCGGGCAGCGACGAGATCTACCTCGAGACCGCTTCCGTGGTCACCACCTTCATCCTCGCCGGACGCTACTTCGAGGAACGCGCCAAGCGCCGCGCCGGCGCCGCGCTGGAGGCGCTGATGGAGCTCGGCGCGAAGGACGTCGCCGTCCTCGGGGACGACGGCGGCGAGCGCCGGATACCGATCGGCGAGCTCGCGGTCGGCGCACGCTTCGTCGTCCGCCCGGGCGAGAAGATCGCGACCGACGGCGTGGTCGAGGAGGGCTCCTCGGCCGTCGACATGAGCATGCTGACCGGCGAGTCGGTGCCGGTCGAGGTGCGGCCGGGCGCCGCGGTGACGGGCGCGACCGTCAACGTCGGCGGCCGCCTCGTGGTGCGGGCCACCCGGGTCGGCGCGGAGACGGCGCTGGCCCAGATCGCCAAGCTGGTGAACGACGCGCAGACCGGCAAGGCCCCGGTCCAGCGCCTCGCCGACCGGATCTCCGGCGTCTTCGTCCCGATCGTGATCGGCCTCTCCGTCGCCACTCTCGGCTTCTGGCTCGGCAACGGCGCGGGCGCCGACTTCGCCTTCACCGCCGCCGTCGCCGTCCTGATCATCGCCTGCCCCTGCGCCCTCGGCCTGGCGACGCCGACCGCGCTGATGGTGGGGACCGGCCGCGGGGCCCAGCTCGGGCTCCTGATCAAAGGGCCCGAGGTGCTCGAGTCGACCCGCCAGGTCGACACGATCGTCCTCGACAAGACCGGCACGGTGACGAGCGGCGAGATGAGCCTCGTCGAGGTCGCCGTGGCCGCCGGCGAGGACCGGGCCGAGGCGCTGCGGCTCAGCGGCGCGATCGAGGCCGCCTCCGAGCACCCGATCGCGTGGGCGATCGCCGCCGCGGCGAGCGCCGAGGCGCCGCTGCCCGGGGTCGAGTCATTCGCCAACCGCGAGGGCCTCGGCGTCGAGGGAGTGGTCGACGGCCGCGCGATGGTGGTCGGGCGCCCCGCCCTCCTCGCCGACCGGGCGATGCCGCTGCCGGCCGAGCTCGAGCGCGCCCGCGCGGCGGCCGCGGCGGGGGGCCGGACCGCGATCGCCGCCGGCTGGGACGGCCGCGCCCGCGCCCTCTTCGTCGTCGCCGACGCCGTCAAGCCGACCACCCCGGCGGCGATCGCGGCGCTGCGGGAGCTCGGGCTGCGCCCGGTCCTGCTCACCGGCGACAACGAGGCGACCGCGCGCGCGGTCGGCGCCGAGGTCGGGATCGAGGAGGTGATCGCCGAGGTGCTGCCCGCCGAGAAGGCGGCCGTGATCGCCCGCCTCCAGAGCGAGGGTCACGTGGTCGCGATGGTCGGCGACGGCGTCAACGACGCCCCCGCCCTCGCCCAGGCCGACCTCGGCCTGGCGATCGGCACCGGCACCGATGTTGCGATCGAGGCCGCCGACCTGACCCTCGTCTCCGGCGACCTGCGCGCCGCCGCCGACGCGATCCGCCTCTCCCGCGCCACCCTGCGGACGATCAAGGAGAACCTCGCCTGGGCCTTCGGCTACAACCTCGCCGCGATCCCCCTGGCGGCCGCGGGCCTCCTGAACCCGGTGATCGCCGGCGCCGCGATGGCCTTCTCGAGCGTCTCGGTGGTCGCCAATGCCCTCCGTCTGCGCCGGTTCCGGTCGATCCGCGGCGCCGGGCCCGATCTCCCGTAGGCTCGACCCGTGGCACATCCGTCCGACGCGGAAGCGGCCCAGATGGGGCGCGAGGACTCGACCGAGGCGATCGAGATCGCCCGGACCCGGCACGAAATGTTCCCCGTCGTCACGATCGCCGACGGGGCCGACCACAACGGCCTGACGACCGATTTCCACAAGCGCTGGTGGCGCCAGCTGGACGAAGGGTGGCCGGAGCACCTGCGCGAGATATACAACGAGGCCTTCACCCGCGAGCTGATGGCGGCCAAGGTCGCGGTCGTCGAGCTCTCCTTCGACGGCGCCTCAGGGCAGTGGAGCAACATCGGCGTGGTCGACCTCGAACGGTGGGAACCGACCTTCCCGTTCGACCCCGCCGACACCGGGTGGGTGAAGCAAGACGCCCGCTCGCGGGTCGGCTGGCGCCGGCGCAGCGCCCTCAGGAAGCTCTTCACTCGGAAGCAGGCGCCCCCGCCGGCCGATTGAGGCCGAACCAGAGGTTCGTCGCGCTCGGTTCCACCGTCGCCGAGAGCGGCTCGAGCCGCACCTCGGCGCCGCCCGAGCGCCTGAACATCGGGACGCCGTCGCCGAGCAGGACCGGCGCGACCAGCATCAGGATCTCGTCCAGCTCGCCGAGCTCGATGCACTGGCGGGCGACGTCGGCGCCGAGCACGTTCACGTAGCGCTCCCCGGCCGCCTCCCGCGCCGCGGCGATCGCCCGGGGCAGGTCGTCGAGGTAGAAGAGGTGCGGCGGGCGGTCGGTGCCGGGGTGGTGGGTGACGACGAACTCGGGCCCGTGCCACTGGCCGGCGAAGGCGCCTTCGGCATCGGTGCCGCGGTTGGGGTCGTCGCCGCCGTGGGTGTTGGCGCCGACCAGCAGCGCACCGATCCGCGGGACCAGCTCGTCGGCCGCCGCGTTGCCGCCCTCGAGCCGGTTCAGCCATTGCATGTCGCCGCCGGGTCCGGCGATGAAGCCGTCGAGCGAGCAGGTCGCCGAGTAGAGAAGCTTCGCCATCGTCCCTCCTTCGGGTTCGCTTGCGTGGGACCCATCATGCCGGGGTCTAACATCGACAGAGGACCGATGAGCCTCCACACCGACATCCCGCGGCGCGGTGAGGTGGAACGCCTGCTGGCGCGGCGGGGCGAGGGGCTGGTGTCGATCTACCTGCCGACGTCGCCGATCACCACCGAGGCGGCGGGCGCGCGGATCGCCTTCAAGAACCTGGCGCGGCAGGCGGCGGAGGGGCTGCGCGAGGCCGGGGTCGCGACGGCGGCACGGGAGGCGGTCGAAGAGGAGCTCGACGACCTCCACGAAGACGAGGCGTTCTGGGCGGTCCAGTCCCATAGCCTCGCCGTCTTCGTCGCCGCCGACGGGCTGCGCGCGTTCCGGCTCCCGAACCAGCTCACCGAGGCGGTCCAGGTCGCCGACCGCTTCTACCTGAAGCCGCTGCTGCGGGCGCTGACCTTCCCGCAGACCGCGTTCGTGCTGGCGCTCGCCGAGGGTTCGGTCCGCCTGCTCGAGGTGACGCCGGACCTGCCGACCTTCGCCGTCGCGGTCCCCGACCTGCCCGCCTCCGCCGCCGACGCGGCCGGCAAGGCCTCGATCACCGACCGCTCCCCGGCCCGCCGCCTGCAGGGGACCGAGGGTCGCAAGACCCTGGTGCGGAGCTACGCGCGCGCCGTCGACCGGGCGCTGCGGCCGGCCCTCGCCGCCCAGGACGTGCCGTTGATCCTCGCCGCCGCCCAGCCGATCGACGCGATCTTCCGCTCCGTCAACACCTACCCCCATCTGGCCGCGGAGACGATCGAGGGGAGCCCGGAGGGCGTGAGCGACGCCGAGCTCGGCGCAGCGGCGCGCCCCGTCCTCGACCGCATCTACGCGGCCGAGCTGCGCGACCTGGGCGCGCTCTTCGAGGAGCGCGCGGCGGCGGGCCGCGCCGCGGTCGAGATCAACGACCTCGGTCGCGCCGCCACCTACGGCGCCGTGGAGACGCTCTTCGTCGACATCGACGCCGACCTGCCCGGGAGCGTCGACGAGGAGACGGGCGCCGTCACCCTCGACGGCGACGGGCGGCCCGGCGACTACGGCGTGCTCGACGAGATCGCCCGCCGCACGCTCCTCACCGACGGACGGGTGCTGGCGGTGCGCGCCGCCGACGTGCCGACCGGCGCCTCCGGCGCGGCGATCCTCCGCTACCCGATCTGAGGCGGGGCGGCGCCGCGGCCTGCCCGCGACGCGCGGCCAATAAAGTGGGTGGCGGCCGCGCGGGGGCGGCCGGACAGCGAAGACGACGACCGGAAGAGGAACCAGATGAGCGCAACCGCAGGCCCCGCCACCGTGGAGTCGATCGATCCCGCCAACGGCGAGGTCGTCGAGACCTACGAGATCTTCTCCGACGCCCAGGTCGAGGCGGCGCTCGACCTCGCCCACGTCGCCTTCGAGGGCTGGCGGCGGGCGCCCTGGGCGCGGCGCGCCGACCTGATGAACGGCGTCGCGCGCGAGCTGCGGGCGGCGAGCGAGGAGCTGACCCACACGGTCAGCCGCGAGATGGGCAAGCCGCTGACCGAGGCGCGGGCCGAAGTCGAGAAGTGCGCGACGACCTGCGAGTACTACGCCGCGCACGGCGAGGACTACCTTGCCCCGGAACCGATCGAGACCGGCGACGGCCGCCGGGTCGCCGTGCACAAGCGCCCGCTCGGGGTGGTGCTGGCGATCATGCCCTGGAACTACCCGCTCTGGCAGGCCCTGCGGGCGGCGGCGCCGATCGTCTCCGCCGGCAACACCTTCGTGCTCAAGCACGCCTCCAACGTGACCGGGTCGGGCCTCTGGCTGGAGCGGATCTTCGAGCGCGCCGGCGCCGAGCCGGGGATCTTCAAGACGATCGTCGTCTCCGGCCGGCGGGCGAGCGAGCTGATCGCCGACCGGCGGATCGCCGGGGTGACCCTGACCGGCTCCGACGCCGCCGGGGTCGCCGTCGGCGAAGCGGCCGGGCGGGCGATCAAGCCGGTGGTGCTCGAGCTGGGCGGCTCGGACCCCTTCATCGTGCTCGGTGACGCCGACCTCGAGCGGGCGGTGGAGGTCGCGGTCACGGCGCGCTTCCAAAACACCGGCCAGACCTGCATCGCCTCGAAGCGCTTCGTCGTCGTCGAGTCGGTCGCCGACGAGTTCGAGGAGCGCTTCGCCGCGGCGGCGTCGCAGCTCCGCCGCGGAGCGCCCCTCGACCCCGAGACCCAGCTCGGCCCGATGGCCCGCGAAGACCTGCGCGACGAGCTGGCCGGGATCGTCGACGCCTCCGTCGCCGCGGGGGCGCGCGTCCTCACCGGCGGCTCGATCCCGGCCGAGCCGGGCGCCTGGTATGAGCCGACCGTGATCAGCGCCGCGGCGGACTCGGCGGCGCCGGTGCTGCGCGAAGAGACCTTCGGCCCGGTCGCAGCGATCGCCCGCGTCGCCGACGAGGCGGCCGCGATCGCCGCCGCCAACGACTCGCAGTTCGGCCTCGGGTGCAGCCTCTGGACCACCGACCTCGACCGCGCCGAGGCGCTCAGCGCCGACATCGAGTCGGGGATGGTGTTCGTCAACTCGATGACCGCGTCGGACCCGCGCATCCCCTTCGGCGGGGTCAAGCGCAGTGGCGTCGGCCGCGAGCTGGGCGGGGAGATGGGGATGCGGGCCTTCCTCAACATGCAGGCCGTCGTGCTCACGGACGGCTAGGCGGGCGCCGGGTGCGGGTCGCCACCTGGAACGTCAACTCGGTCAAGCAGCGGGTGGCGCGGCTCCTGCTCTGGCTGGACGAACGCGCGCCCGACGTCGTCTGCCTGCAGGAGACGAAGCTGGCCGACAGGGCCTTCGCGGATCTGCTCGGCGACGACCTGCGGGAGCGGGGCTACGCCTGGGCGGCGCACGGCGAAGGGGCCTGGAACGGGGTCGCGATCCTCTCCCGGGTGGGGCTCGAGGAGGTCGAGCGCGGCCTGCCGGACGGTCCAGGGTTCCCGGAGCCGGAGGCGCGCGCCGTCGCCGCGACCTGCGACGGCGTCCGCGTCCACTCGGTCTACGTGCCGAACGGCCGCGAACCGGACTCCGACCACTACCGCTACAAGCTCGAGTGGCTCGCGGCGCTCCGCGCCGAGGTCGCCGCCGGCCCCGACGCGGTGCTCGTCTGCGGCGACATGAACATCGCCCCGACCGACGCCGACGTCTTCGACCCCGCCGCCTACGAGGGCCACACCCACGTCACCGCGCCCGAGCGCGCCGCCCTCGCCGACCTCGAGTCGGTCGGCCTCCGCGACGTCGTCCGCGACCGCTGGCCCGAGCAGCGCGTCTTCAGCTACTGGGACTACCGCGCCGGGATGTTCCACCGCGACCTCGGCATGCGGATCGACCTGATCCTCGCCGGCGCCCCGGTCGCGTCCCGCGTCGAGGCCGCCTGGGTCGACCGCAAGGCGCGCAAAGGCAAAGGCCCGAGCGACCACGCCCCGGTGATCGTCGACCTCGACCGGGCCCCGGACGGCGACCTCGGCCCCGTCGTCCCGCCGCCATCGGCGCCGATGACAAAGCCCGGGGCCGTGAAGCTCCCTCAGTCGCGGGAGTAGGGACGGGGTCCGAGGCGGCGCCCGGGCCGGCCTGTCGCACGGGCCTCGGAAGGCTGAGCTGTCGCCCGGGGCGGCCGGCGCTTCCGGCCGCGCGGTGGTCGAACCCTTCGGGTGAGGTCGACCCACCGCCCGTCGAGGGCCCGAACGAGACGGTCGGCGGCGGCGGGAGGCGCGCCATCGACGCCTCCCGTCGGTCCCCTGCGCGCCTTCCGTGATCCCCTGCGCGCCTCCCGTGCGTCCTCCGTCGCACCCCGATGTTGATGGGCCGAAAACCCTCCATATAGGCGGGTTTTCGGCCCATCAACCTGAGCGGCGCTCAGGGGGTGTGTCGTCTTGGACTCTCCCGCACGCCTCGCGCAGAAGCGTCACGTCTCGCGCGTTCCGTGACCTCGGCCCGCGCCGCACACATCCCCTCCTCACCTGACGGCCCTCGCACACCTTGCCGTCTGCATCTACCCTCGCCAGGCGACGGTAGATGCAGACGCTCCGCTGCCTCACCCGTCCCCTACCGCCTCGCGCAGCTTCCGCCGCGCGTCGAACAGGGTCTTGTAGAGCGCGTTGGGGTTCGTTTCGAGCTCCAGCGCCAGCGTGTCGGGCGAGACCTCGTCGAGGACGAGGGCGCAGAAGACGCGGCGCTGGCGCTCGGTCAGGTCGCCGGCGACGGCGCGGCGCAGGCGGTCGAGGAGCTCGTGGGCCTCGGCCTCGCGGCTCGGGCCGCCGGCCCGGCGGTCAGGGAGGCGCTCCCAGGCGTCGAGGTCGAGCTCGACGCGGGCGCCGCGCCAGAGATGGCGGGCGATCTTGTGGGCGACCTCGAGGGTCGCGAAGCGGGCGGCCCAGGTGGTGAAGCGGGCCTCGCCGCGGAAGTCGCCGAGCTTGGCGAGGACGGCGAGGGTGGCGTCGTCGGCAGCCTGGTTGACGGCGTCGTCGAGCTCCGGGCCGGCGAACGGGAGGGCGCCGCGACGGCGGGCCACCTCGGCCGCGGCGACCCGCAGCAGGCGCGCGTGGAGGCGGGCGACAGCAGCCTCGCGGCGCGGTCCGCGGAGTTCGGCGAGCCACGCTGCCGAATCCGGGTCGAGGGCCGGCGCGGGGCGCTCGAGAAGCTCGGGCATGGACCCGATCGTAGGGACGCGCGGCGCGCGCCGACGGCCGTCACTTTCTCGTAAGAGTCCTTACAGATGGCTTAAACATGCGGTTTGCGAGGTAAGACGACGGTCGGGCCGGGCGCTTAGGGGTGAACGCTCCCAACCTCGATCGGAGGACCGATGAGACTCACCCGACCCATCCTCGGCGCCACGGCAGGCGCCCTCGCCGCGCTGGCGCTCGCCGCCCCGAGCGCCTTCGCCACCCCCGGGCACGGCCCCGGGTCCCGGCACGGCGGCGACGGCCCCTCCGCGGCGAACGAAGCGGCCGTCTTCGTGCAGACCGACAACCTCGCCGGCAACTCGGTCGTCGCCTACGAACGCTCGCCACAGGGGCAGCTGACCCAGGCCGGCGTCTACCCCACCGGCGGCCTCGGCGGCGCCCTCGAAGGGGCGAAAGTCGACCACCTCGCCTCGCAGGGTGGGCTCGCCCTCGACTCCGAAGCGGGCCTCCTCTTCGCCGTCAACGCGGGCAGCGACACGATCACCGAGTTCGCCGTCGAAGGCGCGCGCCTGCGCCAGGAAGCGATCGTCCCCTCGGGCGGTGAATTCCCGGTCAGCCTCACCGTCCACGGCAACTCCCTCTACGTCCTGAACGCGCGCGGCGGCGGCTCGATCCAGGGCTTCCGGCTCGCCGGCGGCAGACCGCACCTGGTGCCGGGATGGAACCGGCCGCTCGGCCTCGACCCGAACGCGAAGCCGGAATTCACCCACACCCCAGGCCAGGTCGCCTTCACCCCGGACGGCTCGGCGCTGATCGTCACCACCAAGGGCAACACCAGCGCGATCGACGTCTTCCCCGTCCCCGGCAACGGCGCGCCCGCCCAGACCCCGGTCGTCACCAGCCTGCCGGGAGCGGTCCCGTTCGCGGTCGACTTCGACGCCGCCGGGAACCTGCTCGTCGCCGAGGCGGGGACCAACTCGCTCGCCTCGTTCGCGATCGGTGGCGACGGCTCGCTCACGCAGCTCGCCACCGCCCCGACCGGCCAGGCCGCGACCTGCTGGATCGCCCACGTCGGCGCGACGTTCTACCTCTCGAACGCGGGCTCGGGCAGCGTCTCGGCGTTCGCCGCGAGCGGCGCCTCGCTGACCCCGCTCGGCAACACGGCGACCTCGCCGGGCACCGTCGACGCGGCCGCGGCGGCGGGGTTCCTCTACGTCCAGGCGGGCGCCGAAGGCGTCGTCGACGAGTTCAAGGCCGAAGCGGGCGGCGCCCTCCAGCCGCTCGGCCAGGTGACCGTGCCCGGCGCCGTCGGCGGCGAGGGCATCGTCGCCTCCTGAGGTCAGGCGGATCGGCCTCGACCCGGGCAGCCGCCCGGGTCGAGCCGGCCGCGCACCCGGTAGGTGTAGGCGGTCTGCGGGAACGCCTTCTCGGTCCGGATCAGTTCCAGGGCCGGGTCGCCTTCGACCCACTCGCGCAACGGGTAGCGGCGGCGGCCTGGGGCGTTGTCGCCGAACTCGGTGATGACGAGGAAATCGAAGCGGCCGCGGTCGACGAGGCGGCGGAAGTCCGCGCACGAGGGCGCCACCCGGTAGCCGCCGTGCGGGAGCGGCCGGCCGACGTAGCGGACGATGTTCGAGTCTTCGTCGCCCGCGAGGATCGCCTGGTCGAAGAAGAGCTCACCGGCGCCGGCGATGCCGATCCGGCGGTCGCGTTGGTCGTGCGCCCAGGCGAAGGTCCGCACCGGCAGGCCGGGCTCCCCCACCCGCAGGGTCGCCAGCGAGTAGTGGCGGCGGAGGTAGCGGTTCTCGGCGCCGTGGCCGAGCGCCAGCGCGGGCAGGAGGAGGGCCAGGGCGAGGGCGGCGAGGAGCGCGCCGCGCAGGCGGGGCCGGGACGCGAGCCCGGGCGCGCGCCGGAAGATCGCGGCGAGCGCCGGAGCGAGGACGAGCGCGACGACGCAGAGGGCCGCACCCCAGAGGAAGCGCGCCTCCCAGCCGGGTCCGGTCACCGCGCCGACCGCGAAGACCGCGGCGAGGCCGGCGAGCGTCGCGCCCCGGGTCACGCGGTTGCGGCGGAGCGGCCCGGCGAGCGGCAGCAGCACCAGGCCCAGCGCCACCCCCGGCAGCAGGTAGCGCGTGTTGGTGAAGAAGCCGGCCGGTTCGCCGGGCGGGCCGGCGGCGGTCAGCGGGGTGAAGAGGTAGACGACCGCGGTGAGGATCGCGGCGGCGCCGATCGCGGCGAGGATCGGCTCGCGGCTGCCGACCACCGCCCAGACCGCGCCCGCCAGCGCCAGCGCCAGCACGCCCGGCCAGAGCGGGCCGAGCGCCTCGTGCAGGCCGGGGACGAACCAGGCGCCGAGCACGTGCGCGTCGCCCAGGTAGTCGGCGACGCTCCGCGGCGGCCGCGGGTAGAGGTCCATCTGATGCGGATAGGGGAGTTCGAGCGGGCCGATCCCGTGGACCTCCGGCACCGGGTTGCCGGCGTGGGCGAGGTTGCGCAGGTACCAGTAGCCGCCGGCGAGCGCGCCCGCCGAAAGCAGCGCGAGCGCGCCGAGCGGCCCGCCGCGCCGGCGCCGCGCCGCGATCGCGACCAGCGCCACCGCCGCCATCGCCCCGACCGGCGCCAGCATCGTCAGCTTCACCGAGGCGGCGAGCCCGCCGGCCACCCCGGCCAACGCCAGCGCTCCCCACCCACCGTCGCGGTAGCCGTTGTAGAGGAGGGCGGCGGTGGCGAGGAGCAGGGCGATCCCCATCTCGTCGTTGCGCGCTTCGCCCGCCTGGGTGAGGATCAGGACGCCAGAGTCGAGCGCGATCGCGGCGGCGACCGTACAGGCCGGGCCGACGCCGCGCGGCCGTCCCAGGCACCAGCCGGCCAGCAGCCCGAGGCACAGCCAGCCGAGGTTCAGCAGCGGGTAGAGCCAGTCGTCGTGGAAGAGCACGATGCCGACCGCGCCGAGGAGCTCCGAGCTCGCCGGGTAGAACCAGGCGGTCAGCTTCAGCGGGTCGGTGTAGAGGAGGCCCCAGGTCGAGCCGGACTGGGCGAAGTGGATCGCGAAAGGCAGGTGGTACCAGGTCGTGTCGCCGCCGAACATGCCGCGGTCGAGGTTCAGGAGGCTCGGCATGCTCCACTGGGCGACCGCCACCGCGGCGACCACGAGGGCCACCGCGAGCGCCCAGGGTTCGACCCGCGGCGCCCGCTGTCGGGGCGGGGGCGCCTCCGTCCCCCGCGCCGAGGCGCGCGGCGCGAACCGCAGCCCGAGCCCCGTCGCGACCGCCGCGGGTACCGCGCAACCGACGAGCATCCACTCCGGCCGCAGGCCGCCGAAGCTGCCGACCAGCTCGAGCGAGAGCACCAGCAGGGCCGGCGCGAGGACGAGCGCGGCGAGGCGGGCGAGGGCGCCCTCGTAGGCGGGGACGAGCAGCCGCCGCAGCCAGTGCCCGCCGAGCCCGGCCGCGGCCAGGATGCCGAGGAGCCAACCGCTGCCCACGAGATAGGTGCCGAAGCTGTGACTCGGTGCGCTCATGACGACGCGCCGGTCTCCCCGTCCGAGCCGCTCAGACGCTACCGCCGCCCGAGCGTCCTGTCACATCGCCGACGCGCCGCGGGTCTGTTCCAATGACACCAGCGAAAGGGGGCAAAACGATGACCGAAGGCAACCCGATCGTCGCCGCGTTCGAGCAGCAACGGCCGCGCCTGCGGGCGGTCGCCTACCGGATGCTCGGCTCGACCGGGGAGGCCGACGACGCGGTCCAGGAGGCCTGGCTGCGCCTCGACCGCAGCGACGCCGAGGCGATCGAGAACCTCGGCGGCTGGCTCACCACCGTCGTCGCGCGCATCTGTCTGAACATGCTGCGCGCCCGCGACACCCGCCGCGAGCAGCCCCTCGACCTACGGGTGCCGGACCCGATCGTCGACCCGATCGACGGCACCGACCCCGAGCACGAGGCGCTGCTCGCCGACTCGATCGGCATCGCGATGCTGATCGTGCTGGAAACCCTCAACCCGGCGGAGCGCCTGGCTTTCGTCCTCCACGACATGTTCGGCGTCTCCTTCGAGGAGATCGCCCCGATCCTCGACCGCACCCCCGCCGCCGCGAGGCAGCTCGCCAGCCGCGGGCGCCGCCGCCTGCGCGCCGCCGACCCGTCCCCGGACCCCGACCTCGACGCCCAGCGCGAGGTGGTCGAGGCCTTCGTCGCCGCCTCCCGCGAAGGCGACTTCGACCGCCTCCTCCACGTCCTCCACCCCGACGTCGTCTTCCGCGCCGACTTCGGCCCCGACCGCGAGCTCACCGAGGTCCGCGGCGCCGACGCCGTCCTCCGCCAGGCCCGCGCCTTCGCCACCACCGGCGCCGAGGCCCACCTCGCCCGCGTCAACGGCGCGGTCGGCATCGTCACCTTTTTCGCCGGCAAACCCCTCTCGGTAGGCGCCGTCCGCGTCCGCGAAGGCCGGATCGCCGGTGTCGACTTCCTCGCCGACCCGGCCCGCCTGGCCGCGCTCGACCTGGAGCGGCTCGCGGCCTAGCCGATCACAAGCCGGGTCAGGCCGGAAGAAGCTCGGCGCTCGCCGGCGTCTCGCTCGACTCGAGCTTCAACGGAGAGAGGCGGATCTGGGGAAGCGCTTCACCGGGCGCTGCCTTCATCATCTGGATACCCTCCTCGAGGCTCGCCCGCAGCTCCTCCAAATCGTCCCCGGTGGCGAGCACACCTGGATACTCGTCAACAGTGGCCCAGAAGGAACCCTCCTCCTGGCGAATCTTGAAGTGCAGATGACGGTCGGACATCCAAGGCAAGGGTAGCCCACCAGACGCGTCTTCGCCCGCATCTATGGGGCTACGATCCACCTCAGTCGCCCTTCTCGGCTACCTTCATCTCGCGCCTGAGCTGTGCCTCGAATCCTCTCGAATAAGCCCTTCGCTTGTTCTCAGGTAGCGTGATCGGCCGACAGCCCGGTTTCGTCATCTTGACCTGGTGCTTGCCACCGCGCTCCAGGACCCAGCCAGCCACCTGGAGCTTCTTGATCCACTGTCTCTGCGTCTCGGGCACCGCCGGTTACGCTAGCCGAGGAACTCCCCGCTCCGACGCGGGGGCCGCGGAAGATGCGGGCGGAGGGACTTGAACCCCCACGGGCCGAAGGCCCACCAGGACCTAAACCTGGCGCGTATTCCAATTCCGCCACGCCCGCGCGGTGCCCTAGACGGGCTTAACCCGCGGTCAATGCCGCGTCGAGGACAGATTCTATGATCGTGGCGTGCCTGTAGGGGAGGTGAGACCGGGCTACGAGTTGTGGCGGCCGAATCGGGAGAAGCCTGGGTCGGTGACCACCAAGTGGCTGATCGTGCTGCTGTTGCTGCTGACCGCGGGGTTGGCGGGGCTGATCACGATCGGGGGCTGGAGCGTGCTCGAGGGCGGCAACGGGATGGGGATCGTCTGTGCGATCTACGCGCTGCTGTATTTCTTCTTCGCCATCCTGGTGGCGCGCTGGCGCCGCGGGATCCTGCCGCTGGCGGCGGCGCTGTCGATGATCCTGGCGATCTTCTGCGCCGTCGGCGCCAACAGCTGGTTCGCCCGCGACAAGGCGGGGTTCAGCCAGGCGCTCTTCTCCTCCTCGCTGGTCGGGATCCTGGTGCTGGCGCTGATGGTCGTCCAGCTGGCGGTGATCGTCGTCGCCCTCTACGGCTTCAACCAGGGCTGGAACATCGAGGAGGAGCGCCCGATCGGCAACGGCGAGGACTACGGCGCGGGCTCAGGCGGCGCCGCACCGCAGCCCGCCTGACCCTGCCCGGAGGGGCGGCGATGCCGGAGGAGGGACTCGAACCCTCAAGCCCGTAAGGGCAATCGATTTTGAGTCGATCGCGTATGCCAATTCCGCCACTCCGGCGCGGGCACGCGAGGGAACTGTAGAGCGGTCTAATCGGCGGAGACGGCCAGGTCGGGCCGGCGGCGGTGCTCACGGGTGCGTGGGGCGCGGTCGGAATCGGACTGCCGGCGCAGCCAGGCGAGGGCGGCGAAGCCCCAGGCGCCGACTACGAGCAGGCCGCCGAGCACGTCGCTCGGGTAGTGCCAGCCGAGGATCACCACCGAGAACCCGACCGCCGCGGTCAACGCCGCGCCCACCACGGCGGCGGCGAGCCGGTGCGCGGCGGGGGCGACCAGGAGGAGCGCGATCGCGATCGAGGCGGCCGCCGTCGTGTGGCCGCTGGGGAAGGAGTTCGCCCAGGGGAGTTCGATGCCGTGTTCGAAGGCCTGGTGGCGGGCGTGTTCGAGCGTCACCTTGAGCAGCTGGGTGGTCAGGTTGGCGCCCGCGACGACGACCAGCGCGGCCACCATCTCGCGCCGCCGTCCCCAGCGCAGGCCGAGCGCGCACACGGCCGCGAGCCCGATCAGCAGCGAGGTCAGGTCGCCGAGGTTGACCAGCACCGAGGCGAGCCCGTTGATCGGGCCTTCTTCGCGGCGCAGGTGGAAGAAGACGCGCAGGTCGAGGTGCTGGAACGGGCCCACCGCGTAGGCGACGGCGGCCAGCGGGGCGATCGCCACGGCGCAGGCGAGCGCAGCAAGCAGCGGCGTTTTGACCTTGCGGGACATCCGGAAACGGTAGCGGCGCCGCCTCAAGGCGCCCTGAACGCGGGCCTCGACGGGCGCCCCGCGCCGCGCTCAGGCGGGCGTGACGGGATTGCGGCGCGCCGCGAACTCGCGCCGCCCGGTGGCGACGAGGGCGAAGCGGCGGATCAGCTCGGCGCGCAGGTCCCGCGGCTCGACGATCGCGTCGAGGACCAGCTCCGAGGCCAGGTGCAGGAGGTCGATGTCGGCGGCGTACTCCTCGCGCCGGGCGGCGACGAAGGCGGCCCGCTCCGCCTCATCCTCGATCGCCTGGATCTGGTTGAAGAAGACGGCGTTGACGGCGGCCTCCGGTCCCATCACCGCGATCGAGGCGCCCGGCAGGGCGATGCAGCAGTCGGGCTCGAAGGCGGGTCCCGCCATCGCGTAGAGCCCCGCCCCGTAGGCCTTGCGGACGATCACCGAGATTTTCGGCACCGTCGCTTCGCTCACCGCGCTGATCATCTTGGCGCCGTGACGGATGATCCCCTGGCGCTCGACCGCGGTCCCGATCATGAACCCGGGCACGTCGGCGAGGAACAACAGCGGCACGTTGAAGGCGTTGCACGTCTGGATGAAGCGGGCCGCCTTGTCGGCGGAGTCGACGAAGAGGACGCCACCTTTCTGGCGCGGCTGGTTGGCGACGACCCCGACCGCGCGGCCGTCGAGCCGCCCGTATCCGACGATCAGCTCTTTCGCCCAGCGCTTGTGGACCTCGAGGAAGGAATGGGCGTCGAGGAGGACGTCGAGCACCTCGCGCATGTCGAAGGGGACGTTCTCGTCGGCGGGAACGATCGCGTCGATCGCGGCGTCCGACGCGGGCGCGGCGGGCGGCTCGGGCGGCGGCTCCTCGCGCCAGTTGCCGGGCATATAGGACAGGTAGCGGCGGGCGAGGTCGATCGCCTCCTCGTCGGACTTCACCAGGAAGTGGCCGCAGCCGGAGACTCCGGTGTGCATCCGCGCCCCGCCCATCTCCTCGAGCGTCACCTTCTCGCCGATCACCATCTCGGCCATCCGCGGCGACCCCAGGTACATCGAGGCGTTGCCGTCGCGCATGATCACGACGTCGCAGAAGGCCGGGATGTAGGCGCCGCCCGCGGCGCTCGGGCCGAGCAGGAGGCAGACCTGCGGCACCTGGCCGGAGAGGCGCACCTCGTTGTGGAAGATGCGCCCGGCGCCGCGCCGCCCCGGGAACATCTGCACCTGCTCGGTGATCCGCGCGCCCGCCGAATCGACCACGTAGACGATCGGGACCTGCAGCTTCAGCGCCCGCTCCTGGACGCGGAGGATCTTCTCCACCGTCTTCGGCCCCCAGGAGCCCGCCTTCACGGTCGGGTCGTTGGCCATCAGCGCGACCGGGCGCGAGTCGATCCGGGCCAACCCGGTGAGCACGCCGTCGGCGCCGAGCCCGTCCTGCTCCCAATTGGCGAGCAGGCCCTCCTCGGCGAAGGAGCCGGGGTCGACGAGGCGGGCGACGCGCTCGCGCACCGGCAGCTTGCCCTGCGCCGCGGTCTTCTCGCGGTGGCGCTCCGGGCCGCCCGCCAGCGCGGCGGCGACCGCCTCTCCGAACTCGGTCATGGAGGGAGCTTATTGGGACTGGCCGACTCGCCAGTCAACCGGCCCGGCGCGCAGCACGTGGGCGCCGAGCGGGCGGCCGAGCACCTCCTGCGCGGCGCGCGAGGCGGCGATCAGCGCGGGCAGGTCGATGCCGGTCTCGATCCCCATCTCGTGGAGCATCGAGACGACGTCCTCGCTGGAGACGTTGCCGGTCGAGCCGGGCGGGACCGGACAGCCGCCGAGCTCGCCGAAGCTGGCCTCGAAGGACGCGATCCCCTCCTCCAGCGCGGCGAGCACGTTGGCGAGGCCCTGCCCGCGGGTGTTGTGGAAGTGGGCGGTGAGCTCGACCCCGGCGAGGCGCTCGCGGGCGGCGGCGAAAAACTCGCGGACCTGGCGCGGGTTGGCCATCCCGGTGGTGTCGCCGAAGGCGATCTCCTCGCAGCCTGCGGCGATCAGCCGCTCGGCGATCGCGAAGACGCGCTCGGCCGGCACCGCGCCCTCGTAGGGGCAGCCGAAGGAGGTCGAGATGACGCCCTCGCGGCGCAGACCGGCGGCGCCCGCGGCGGCGAGGGTCGGCTCGAGGCCTGCGAGCGAGTCGGCGACCGAGCGGTTCACGTTGGCGCGGTTGTGGGACTCCGAGGCGGAGAGGAAGACGCTGATCTCGTCGAAGCGCTCGCGCAGCGGCAGCGCCCGCTCCAGCCCGCGCTCGTTGGGGATCAGGACGGAGAAGGAGACGCCGGGCCGCCGCTCGATCCCTTCGAGCACCTCGGCGCCGTCGGCGAGCTGCGGGATCACGTCGGCGCGCACGAAGGAGGTCACCTCGATCCGCCCCACCCCGGTCGCCGAGAGCATGTCGAGGAGGCGGATCTTGTCCGCGGTCGCGATCGTCTCCGGCTCGTTCTGGAACCCGTCCCGCGGCCCGACCTCGCGCATCGCCACCCGCTGTGGCAGCTCCACCGCCATGGATGGAGCTTAGGCGGCGGGCGTCGCGGCGACTCAGGCGGCCTGCGGGGCGGTGTTGCCGAGCGCGTGGAGGTCGACCGCGGCGGTCGTCGCGAGGACGTACTCGTCGACCTTCAGCAGCAGCCCGGCCTCGACCAGTGCCGTGATCGCCCGACCGGCCATCTCGGGATCGCCGATCCGCGCCATCACCGCGCAGGTCCGCAGTTCCGCGGGCCGTTCTGTGAGGACGAGCCGCAGGATGATCGCCTGCGCCTCGCGCTCCCGGTCGGCGTCATGAACCACCCGCAGCAGCGGCCGCCGCTCGCTCGTCTCCACCTCCGCGACCCCGTCGCGGAGCCCAATCGCGTCTATGTCATGCGTTTCTACGAACATATGTTCGAGTGTGCCATCACCCGCGGCGGAAAAGGGGATCTGCAAGGAAAGCTGCGCCGGGGCTCAGTCGCCGGCGACGACGTCGGCGAGCGTCCGGCCGCTCACCACCGATCGAGGGGCCTCGGCGACCACGTCGGAGCCCGGGCGCGCGGCGTCGTCCTTGCGCTTGATCAGGAGCCACTGCGGCTTCTCCCCCGGTCGCGTGCGCTGCAGGGCGAAGCCGCCCTCGAGCTTCTCGCCGTGGAGGACGAAGACCGCGTGCCCGCGCTCGAGCGCCTCCGGCCAGGCCACCCGGCCGCCCTGCTCGTAGGTGCCGCGGTCCCAGACGATCACGCCGCCCTCCCCCGCGCGCCCTTCGAAATCGTTGTGGGACTTCTCGTGGTCCTCGACCTGCACCGCGAGTCGTTTCTGCGCCGGGTCCATCGAGGGCCCTTTCGGCACCGCCCAGGAGCGCATCACCCCGTCGACCTCGAGCCGCAGGTCCCAGTGATGCGCCGTCGCCTGGTGCTCCTGGACGACGAAGACCCCGGCGGCGATCCCGCGGATCGCGAACTGCTCATGGCCTTCGACCTTCCCCTTCTCCACCTCGACCTCCGCGACCGCCGCCCCGCGCGGCCCCTCCCCGAGCCACTCCACCAACGCATCGACCGCCTCCTCCGCCCCCTCGGCATGGACGAGCAGCGTGCCGTCGTCCCCGTTCCGCACCCACCCGAACACCCCGAGCGCCGCCGCCCGCCGCACCGTCGCTTCGCGGAAGCCGATGCCCTGCACCCGCCCCCGCACGACCACCCGCACCCCCTTCCCTTTCGCCTTGCCCCGTCCCGCCACAGAACGGTTGTACCCGAAGGGCCGGGCGGCCGGCACCTCGCGGCGCCCGGGCGCGCCCGGCGTCCCCCGATCCCTGCGGTGTTCCTTACTTGCCATATATGCAAGTAAGGAACACCGGAAGGCCGGGGGTCCCACGATCTGGCGCAGGCCTAGGGGCGGCAGGCGGCCCGGGCGCCAGCTTTCCCCGCTACCCGTCCCGCGGCGCCGGCGTCGCCGCCGAGTGCAGCGCCCCGGCGCTTGCGGCGACCACCAGGGCGATCGCCATCGCTTCGACCCAGGAGAGGCCCTGGCCGAGGGCGAGGAAGCCGATCAGGGCGGCGACGCCCGGCTCGAGGCTCATCATCACGCCGAAGACGGCGTTCGGGAGGCGGCGGAGGGCCTCGATCTCGAAGGCGTAGGGGATGGCGGAGCTGAGGACGCCGACGCCGAGGCCACGGGCGAGGACTTCGGCCGAGGCCATCTTCCCGGCGCCCGCGGCGAGGCCCGCCGGGGCGAGGAGGCAGGCCGAGATCGACATCGCCACCGCGAGGCCGCCGAGACCCTCCGAGCGGCCGCCGACGCGGGCGCTCATCAGGATGTAGAGACCCCAGCAGGCGCCCGCCGTGAGGGCCAGGAGCGCCCCGAGGGGGTCGATCGCGCCGCCGCCGAAGTCGCCCGAGAGGAGCACGATGCCGACCGCCGCGAGCGCCGCCCAGAGCAGGTCGCGCCGCCGCCGCGAGCCGAACACGGCGACCGCCAGCGGCCCGCAGAACTCGAGCGTGACGGCGACGCCGAGCGGCAGGCGGTCGATCGACTGGTAGAAGCTGAAATTCATCGCCGCCAGGTTGACGCCGAAGAGGGCGACGTCGCGCAGGTCGGACCGCCGCAGCCGGGCGACGTCGCGGTGCGCGATCGCCAACAGGATCAGCGCCGCGAAGGTCGAGCGCAGGAAGACGGCCCCCGCGGGCCCGACCCGGTCGAAGAGGGTGGTCGCCAGCGCCGACCCACACTGGACCGAGACGATCGCCGTCGCCACCAGGCCCACGGCCACCGCGGGATTGCCGCGGATGCTCTCGTCGGCTTCGGACCGAGTCGCCATCCGGCCACGCTAGATCATCGGATCCCGACCCGGCCCGGGCGGCGCGACGCCGCCCGAGGCGGCAGAATTCCCACGGTGTCGCGCCGTCTCGTCCCCATCGTCCTGCTCGCCTGCGCGATCGGCGCCTTCCTCGCCGTCACCCCCGCCGCCGCCGAAACCGGCGCCACGCCGATGTGCGACGGGAGGAAGGCGACGATCGTCGGCACCGGCGGCAACGACGTCATCCACGGCACCGACAAGGCCGACGTGATCTGGGCCGGGCCGGGCGACGACACCGTCTACGGCGGGCTCGGCAACGACGTCATCTGCGGCGGCCCGGGGAACGATCTGATCCACGGCGGCCGCGGCAACGACTGGATCGAAGGCGGCCAGGGGACCGACCGCGTCTTCGGCGACCTCGGCGACGACCACGTCAGCGGCGGCCCCGGCAACCGCGACGAAGTGAGCGGCGGGCTCGGCATCGACACCGTCAACGGCGGCCCCGGCAACGAAGACCTCGTCCGCGGCGACTACGGCTACGACCGCATGGACGGCGGCCCCGGCAAGGGTGACATCGCCTCCTTCTCGACCGCGGTGGCGGGCCGCAAGGGCAGCGGTGTCTGGGTCTCGCTGCCCCGGCACAAGGCGCTCGGCGACGGCCACGACCGCCTCTTCCGCTTCGAGTCGATCGAAGGCTCCGCCTTCCACGACACCCTGATCGGCGACAAGCACCCCAACCTGATCGTCGGCGGGCCCGGCAACGACACGATCCGCGGCGGCGGCGGGCGCGACACGCTGAACGGCGGCCAGGGCGACGACAAGTGCGAGGGCGGTGCGGTCCGCATCTCCTGCGGCAGGGAACCGGCGCCGCGCGGCTCCGCCTACGTCACCCTCGACCCCAGCCCGGAAGGCGGCGGCGGGCTGCAGATCGTCGGCGGCGCCGGCCCCGACCACCTCACCGTCTCCTACACGGAAATCGAAGCGGGGACCGCGGGCGCTCCCGGCGAAGCCACGCCCGCCGAACCGAAGGGGAGCGAAGCGCCGCGGGCAACCGGGTACTTCACGGTGAGCGGCGCGGCGCGCCTCGCCGCAGGCTCCGACTGCGCGCCCACGCCCGGCGAACCGAAGCAGGTCACCTGCCCGACCTTCGGCCCGGCGCGCTGGCTGATGGCCGATCTCGGGCCCGGCAACGACAGCTTCGAAGTCAAGAGCAGCCTCGAAGCGGTCGACTTCGTCCGCGTCAACGGCGGCGACGGCAACGACACGGTCCACGGCGGCCCCGAGGAAGACCTGCTCCAGTCAGGCCCCGGCTCCGATCACCTCTACGGCGGCGAAGGCTCCGACGGGCTGATCGGCGGCCTGCCCGGGCCGACCTACCTCTACGGCGAAGGCGGCGGCGACCTGCTGGCGGCGGGCGGCGGCTGCGCGGGCGGAGTCCTCGACGGCGGCCCCGGGGAAGACAACGCCTCCTTCGCCGAGACCCAGGCCCACCCCGGCACGCTCTACATCTCGCTGGCCCAAGGCTGGGCCTGGATCGACGCGGTCAAGCACTGCGACAAAGTCCGCCTCCCGCGCTCCGACGAGAACATCGAGGGCTCCTTCGACAACGACATGCTGATCGGCGACTCGCGCGCCAACGTGATGATCGGCCAGCCCGGCGTCGACAGCTTCTTCGGCCGCGGCGGGAACGACGTCATCGTCGCCACCGACTCCGTCCGCGACTGGTACATCCAGTGCGGTGAAAAGGGCCGCCCGGAAGGGACGGCGATCGTCGACAAGATCGACCCCGAACCGCAGGACTGCGCGAAGGTCATCGTCAGCAAGCCGACCGCGGGCCTCAACAAGTCCGCGCACGGCAACTGAGCCCCCGACCCTCAGGCCACTGCCCGCTCTATCCCCCGATGCCCGCGCGGCGTAGGATTTGCAGTGCGGTCCGCCCCGGCCGCAGCCCCGCAATCCGACCAAAGAGGAGGTGCGCATGTTCAGTGGCCTGGAGAGCCCCATGCACCTGTTGGTGGTCCTCATCATCGCCATCCTCGTCCTCGGACCGAAAAAGCTCCCGGAGGCGGGGCGCTCACTCGGCTCCGGCATCAGGCAGTTCAAAGAATCGATCGAGGGGAAGGACAAGGCTTCCACCGACACCCCGGTGGAGAGCGTCCCCGCCCCGGTAGAGGCCCCGCCGGCCGCGACGGCCGCCCCGGTCGCCGGCGCCGGCGCCCCGACCCCGGTGGCGACCGCGGCGGCGCCGATGGAAGGCGAGAAGACGGAGTAGCGGCTGCTAAGGCAGGTGCTGGAGGCGCCAGGCGAGCGACGGTTCGCCGAGCGTCGCCGCCGCCACGACCGGCGTGCGCGCGACCCCACTCGGCCCGCGCACGATCAGCGTCCCCAGCCGTTCGCCCTGCCGGGCGCTGCGCCGGGCGGGGCCGACGCCGAGGTGGAGGCTCGTCCGCATCCCGGGCCAGCCGACCTCGCGCAGCGTCCGCGCGGTCTTTACCGGGACGGTGTTCCCGTCGGCGTTCTCGAGCCGCATCACCGTGGTCCCGGCGGGGACCGCGACCCGCTCCTCGACCCCGGCGGCGACCGAGCCGGCGAGCCGGTCGGCGCCTGCCAGGGCGGCACTCACCAGTTCGCCTTCGCGCTGGCCGAAGATCGCCCCCAGCACGGTGAACGTCTTCCCGCCCGCCGTCATCCGCTTGGCGAAGAGCAGGCAGCCGCCCGCCGCTTCGTCGGAGCCGGTCTTGATCCCGACGTAGCCGTCGTGGCCGACCAGTTCGTTGTAGTTGACGACGCGCCCGACCACCGGCAGCACGGTCGAGGGCTTGGCCACGATCTGGGCGAAGGTCGGGTCCGCCATCGCCACCCGCGCCAGCTTCATCTGGTCGGCGGCGGTCGAGACCGTGCTCGCTTCGTAGCCGCTCGGGTCGGTGTAGGTGGTCGCCGCCATCCCCAGTTCGCCCGCCGTCTGATTCATCCGTTCGACGAAGGCGCCGATCGAGCCCGCGTCGTGGACGGCGAGCAGCGCCGCGATGTTGTTGGCCGAGGGCAGCATCAGCGCTTCGAGCAGCTGGCGCTCGGAGAGCGTCTCCCCCGCCCGCACCTTGATCGTCGACTGGTCGAGCGCCACCCGTTGCCGCTCTTCGGCCACCTGCGCCTTGCTGATCCGCACGTGGAAGCCTTCGGCGCCGGGCGCCAGCGGAAACTGCTTCAGGGTCAGGTAGGCGGTCATCACCTTGGCGACGCTGGCGATCGGCACCGGATTCTGGCCGCCGGTCGAGCCGAGGCTGCCGAGCCCCTCGACCGCCACGGCCGCCGCCCCTTCGCTCGGCCAGGCCGGCCTGAACGCGCCGCCGGGGAGCTTCACGGACCGCGGCGCCACCCGGTGGACGACCAGGTAAGGCATCGTCTTCGTCTCCGCCCGGACCAACGCCGCGACGGCGAGGACGACGAGCACCACCGCCGCGATCGCCAGGGCCGGCCAGAGCCGGCGGCGCCGCGGTGGTGGCGCCGGACGGCGATAGCTCAGCGGTTCGGTGGCGCCCCCCACGCGTTCGAAGGTAGCTGAGAGTCAGGCGGACCGCCCGCATCCGCCCCCGGCGGTGTCCAAATGCGGATCTCTGCGGCGTCGTATCTTCAAAGGCGCCGCCCCGAGCGGCGGCGAACGACGACACAGGAGGTTGGCGATGCCCAACTACATGCTGCTTCTCTACGCCGACGAGCCCACCGACGAGGCGGAGATCGCCCGGCGCGACGCGGACCTGCCGGAGTGGAAAAAGGTGATCGACGAGTTCGCGGCGAGCGGCGCCCTGGTCGGCAACGGGCGGCTGCGGCCCTCGGAGACCGCGACCACGGTCCAGGTCCGCGATCTCGCGACCGAGCTGACCGACGGCCCCTTCGCGGTGACGAAGGAGATCCTCGGCGGCTACTTCATCCTCGACCTCGAGGACCTCGACGCGGCCACCGCGGCGGCGGCGAAGCTGCCGATCGCCCGCTTCGGCACGGTCGAGGTGCGGCCCCTGATGAGCGAGGAGGAGATGCTGCGCTACCGCACCGAGGGAGCGGCAGCGGAGGCGTGAGCGCCGATGTTGACGCCGCCGTCGGCGCCGCCTTCCGCGAGGAGCGCGGCGCCGTCCTCGCGGCGCTGATCCGCCAGGTCGGCGACTTCGCCCTGGCCGAAGACGCGGTGCAGGACGCCTTCGAGGCGGCGCTCGCGAGCTGGCGCCGCGACGGCGTCCCGGCCCGCCCCGGCGCCTGGCTGACGGTGACGGCGCGGCGCAAGGCGATCGACCGCCTGCGCCGCGCCCGCGCCACCGGCGGGCGGGCGGAGCGCCTCGCCGAGCTGATGCGCATCGACGCGACCGCCGCGGAGGACCCCGAGATGGACGAACCGACCGAGATCGAGGACGACCGCCTGCGGCTGATCTTCACCTGCTGTCACCCGGCGCTCGGCCTCGAGGCGCGCGAGGCGCTCACCCTGCGCGCGCTCGGCGGCCTCACGACCGGCGAGATCGCCCGCGCCTTCCTCGTCGCCGAGCCGACGATGGGCAAGCGGATCGTCCGCGCCAAGGCGAAGATCGCCGCCGCCGGGATCCCCTACCGGGTGCCGCCCGCGGCGGAGCTGCCCGAGCGCCTGCGCGGCGTCCTCCGGGTGCTCTACCTGATCTTCAACGAGGGGTACGCACGCACCGCCGGCGAGGAGCTCCTGCGCACCGACCTCTGCGCCGAGGCGATCCGCCTGGCGCGCCTTCTTGTCGAGCTGATGCCCGACGAGGCCGAGGCCTGGGGCCTCTTGGCGCTGATGCTCCTGCACGACGCGCGGGGGGAGGCGCGCACCGACGCGGCGGGCGCCTTCGTCGCGCTCGGCGAGCAGGACCGCGGGCGCTGGGACGAGGAGGAGCTCGCCCGCGGCCACGAGGCGCTGGCCCGCGCGATCCGCCTCGGCCCGCCCGGTCCCTACGCGCTGCAGGCGGCGATCACGGCGCTCCACGTCGAGGCCCCGGATCCGGCGGAGACCGACTGGGCCCAGGTCGCGGCCCTCTACGCGCGGCTGGCGGCGCTCGATCCCTCCCCGGTCGTCGCGCTGAACCACGCCGCCGCGGTCGGCTTCGCGGTCGGCCCCGAGGAGGCGCTGGTGCTGCTCGAGCCGCTGCTCGACGACCCGCAGCTGGAGCGCTACCCGCCACTCCACGCGACCCACGCCGACCTCCTGCGCCGGCGCGGCGACGAGGCGGGCGCGGCGGCGGCCTACGAGCGCGCCGCCGCGCTCAGCGCCAACGCGGTCGAGCGCGACGAGCTGCTGCGCCGCCGCGCCGCGCTGCCGTAGCGCAGGCTAGGCTCGGCGCAGATGCCATCCCGGGACTGGGCCCTCGAGCAACGCGTGCGCGGCGCGGCGCGGGTGCGCTTCGAGAATCTCTCGGGCGCCTGGCTGCCGATCCTGCAATCGGCGGTCGCCGCCGGCGTCGCCTGGGCGCTGGCGCGGCTGCTGGTCGGCCAGTCGGAGCCTTTCTTCGCCTCGGCGGCGGCCGTCATCTCGCTGGGCCTCTCCCGGGGACAGCCGCGCGCCCGCGCGATCGAGCTGTCGATCGGCGTCGCGATCGGGATCGGGATCGCCGCGGCGCTGGTCAAGCTGATCGGCGTCGGCGCGATCCAGGTGACGGTGCTCGTCGCCCTGGTGATGGCGGTGTCCCTGCTCCTCAACGGCAGCCAGATCCTGATCAACCAGGCCGCCGTCTCGGCGCTCCTGATCATGACCCTGCCGGGCCAGGGCGCCGAGATCGACCGCTTCCTCGACGCCTGCGTCGGCGGCGCCGTGGCGATCGCCTTCGGCCTCCTCTTCTCCTTCCACGAGCCGTTCGCCGCGGTCCAAGAGGCGCGCCGGGACGCGCTCGCCGACCTCGCCGCGACGCTCGAGGCGATCGCCGCCGCCCTCGCCACCGGCGACCTCGCCGACGCGGAAGCGGCGCTGGCCGCCGCGCGGCGCCTCGACGCGGGCGTCGACGTCCTCTACGACGCGGTCACCGAGGCCGGTGAGATCGCCGCCTTCTCGCCTCGCCGCCGAAGCCTGCTCGAGGAGCTCGACCCGCAGGCGGGCGCCGCGCCGCAGATCGACTACGCGGTCCGCGACTCCCGCGTCCTCGCCCGTGCCGCCACCACCGCGATCCGCCGCGCCGCCCGCATCGACCCTCGCCTCGGCGAAGCGGTGGCGGAACTGGCGGCGACGACCCGGGCGCTCGCCGAGGCCGACCGCGGGGGTGCGGGCGCCCGCGCCGACGTCCGCGAACGCGCCTCGCGAGCGGTCGAGATGGCCGGCGCCGCCGACGTCCACAACTCGCTCTGGCCGACGATGGTCTTCGGCCAGACGCGGGCGATCGCCTTCGACCTCCTCCAGGCCGCGGGCGAGGACCCCGACGCCGCCCGCGCCCTCATCGACGCGGCGGCGACGACGAAGATCGCGCCGCCGCCGTCTGCCTAGGTCCTTACTTCGAGGGGTCGGGGACGATGCGGATGTAGGGCTTCGGCTCCTCCCAGTCGCCGAACAACTCCTTGGCCTCGTCGTTTTTCACCGAGCCGGAGATGAACACGTCGTCGCCCGCCTGCCACTGCGCCGGGGTCGCCACTTTGCTGTTGGCGGTCAGCTGCAGGGAGTCGATCACGCGCAGCACCTCGTCGAAGTTGCGCCCCGTGGTCATCGGGTAGACGAGGATCAGTTTGACTTTCTTGTCGGGACCGATGACGAAGACGTTGCGGACCGTCTGGTTGTCGGCCGGGGTGCGCTCGGCGGCATCGCCCGCGACATCGGCGGGGAGCATCCCGTAGGCCTTCGAGACGGCAAAGTCGGCGTCGGAGATCAGCGGGTAGTTCGGCGCCGTGCCCTGCGTCTCCTCGATGTCCTTCGACCAGCCCTCGTTGCTCTCGAGCGGGTCGACGGAGAGGCCGATGATCTTGGTGTTCCGCTTGGCGAACTCCGGCTCGATCGAGGCCATGTAGCCGAGCTCGGTGGTGCAGACCGGCGTGAACGCCTTCGGGTGCGAGAACAGCACACCCCACGAGTCGCCCAGCCAGTCGTGGAAGTTGATGTGACCCTCGGTGGTCTCCGCCTCGAAGTTCGGCGCTTCGTCCCCAAGTCTCAATGCCATCTTGACTCCTCTTCCTTAATTCCGATCAGGTTTAAGTAGATTAGCGCGCCGCGACTGTTGGCGGGGGATGTGGGCGCGGGGCGGCGTTCGGGGCCGGCGGGACGTCCGAGGTGGGTCGGGGGAGGGACGAAGGCGCGTTGTCCGGGGGCGGGGCGGCCGTCCGTGTTGCGTCCTGGGCGTCTGAGGAAGACGGGAGGAACGGTGACGGATCTCCCCTTTCCTCGGCCCGACCCCGTCCAGCTGTTCCTTATGGCCGACATACCGGCATAAGGAACAGCTGGACGGAGGGCGTCCTTCGCGCGCACCGTCCCCTCACGGTGAGTTCGCACTTTCCCGCGCATGGCGCGGGTTTCTGCGAACTCACCGGGGCGTGCGTCCCTGCTGCGGCGTGCCGATCCTTCCTCTCCCCGGAGACCCGGCCGTCTCGGCCACGGCCACAGCCCGCCAGGGTCGTGGCCGAGACGGCCCGTCCCTTGTGCCATCGGGCGCCAGCTTCCCCGGCCCCGACACCCCGAACCAACCGTCTAGCCTTGCCCAGATGACGACCCCGCCCGACGATCCCGACACCCTGGTCGCCGCCGAGCTGGCGGAGCTCGAGGGGCTTGCGGCGGGGCTGTCGGAGGAGGAGGTCGACGGGGTGCCGCCGGTTCTGGGGCCGCAGGACTGGCAGTGAGCGGGCGGGTGGAGGAGCGGGTCGAGGCGGCGATCGCCGCGGCCGAGCGGCTGAACCCGAGCCTGAACGCCTATCTCCACCTCGACCGCGAAGGGGCGCGGGCGGAGGCGGCCGAAGTCGAGGCGCGGGTGGCGGCCGGCGGGGGCGGGCGGCTGCCACTCGCCGGGATGCCGATCTGCGTCAAGGACATCGTCGACGTCGCCGGGATGCCGACCACGGCGGGGGCGGCCGGCTGGGTTCGCCATCCCGAGGAGGACGCGACGGTGGTGGCGCGGCTGCGGGCGGCCGGCGCAGTAGTCGTCGGCAAGGGCAACACCAACGAGTTCGCCTGCGGGATCGACGGCCGCAACCCGCACAAGGGCGACTGCCGCAACCCGTGGGACCCGGCGCGGCTGGCCGGCGGCTCGAGCTCGGGGCCGGCGGCGGCGGTCGCGGCGGGGATGGCGGAGGGCGCGATCGGCACCGACACCAGCGGTTCGATCCGCCTCCCGGCGGCGCTCTGCGGGGTGGTCGGCATCCGCCCCACGCGCGGCCTCGTGCCGGCCGACGGCGTGGTGCCGCTGGCCTGGAGCCTCGACGCGGTCGGCCCGCTCGCCGCCGACGTCACGCGGGCGGCGCTGCTGCTCGACGTCCTCGCCGGGCGCCCGGTCGCGTCCGCGCCGCGGCCCGAGGTGGCGGGGCTGCGGCTGGGATTGGCGGGCTCGGTGCAGGCGCTCGCCGAGGAGCCGGTCGCGACGGCAGTCGCCGCGGCGGCGTCGGGGCTCGCCGACCGAGGCGCCGAGATCGTCGACTGCGCCCTCCCCGACCTCGGCCGCGCGATGGCGATCCAGCGGCTCGTCCAGGCGACTGAGGTGGCCGCCGCCCACGCCCCCTGGTTCGAGCGCCGGCGCGACCGCTACGCGCCCGAGGTGCGGGCACGGATCGAGCCGGGCTACCGGCTCCCCGGCGAGCTCTACCTGCGCGCCCAGCGCCACCGCCGCCTGTTCACCCGCGCCTTCGCCGCCGCGATGGACGGCTTCGACGCGGTCATCGCCCCGGCCTCCCCGGTGCTCGCGCCGCCGCTCGATGCCGCCGAGGTGACCATCCGCGGCAACCGCCTCCCGGTCCGCACCGCCCTCCTCTCCTGCGTCGCGCCGCTCAGCCAGCTCGACTGCCCGATCGTCGCGGTCCCCGCCGGGCTCGTCGAGGGCCTCCCGGTGGGCCTCCAGCTGATCGGCAGGCCCGGCGCCGAGCCGCTCCTCCTCCGCGTCGCCGCCGCGGTCGAGGCGACCGTCGGCCCACTCCGCCCGCCCCTCGTTAGAGCCACCGCGGCCGGCCGGCCGAGGCCACGAAAAAGCGACCGGTGGGACGCTCGTCGCCTGCCGCGCGCGTAGCCTTCGCGCTCAGAAGCTCGTTACGTCACCTTCGAGACCGTTTCCCCACCTGGCTTTTCGCGGGGCCCCGGTCTCTCCCGGTCGCAGGAGCCAACCTACCTGCCACCCGCCCCCGCGCAAGGCCCCACCCCGCAACGTTTCCGCAAATCCCGGATTCATCCGAGGACCTGAGGGGGAGAGACGCGCACGCCCGAGCCCTTGAGGCAGGGATGGCTCCCGCCCGGGACATCAGAGCGTCTGGAGACAGACGACACCGGGCCTATGGAAATCTGATTATTTGGCTGCGAGACTGGAAAGAGGACAGATGCCGACCGTGATTTCTGAAGTCTCCCCTCTGGACCTCCTGGCTCGCTTCCGCGGCCCGGTCGTCTCCTCGCGGCCAGGCTACCCCGAGGTCCTCCTGCTCAAAGTGGAAGACGCCGAAGGCGAGGAGTGGTGGTTCTCGACGTTCCACGCCGAGTACTCGCCGTCGGACCCCGATCTCTTCGCCGGCAAAGTTGTGGTGGGCGCGAACCTGGACGTGCGCTCGGGCGTCTTGACCATCCGGTTCTCCGACGCGTCGGAGTTGAGCGTGGTGCCGATCCCGGCGGAGGATGGCGAACCAGACGACCTCGAGAGCTGGCACCTGATCAGCCCCGACGGGTTGGTGCTGGACTACGGACCCGGCGAGCGCTGGGTGCTCAGGCGGGGGACGAAGTTCTAGGGCCCGGGGTCGGCGGCGAGGCGGGCCTCGACCGATGCGACCTTGTCGTCGAGGGTCTGGTCGGGACGGTCGCGGCGCTCGTCCAGCTTCAACACGGTGTAGACGCGGGGCAGGCCGAGCTCGAAGGGGACCGCGTGGAGGTCCCCGACGACGGCGAGGATGTCCTCGGTCGGGCCTTCCAGGGAGGTGCCCATCGCGTGCATGCGGTACCGGACGCGGTCCTGTTCGGCGAGGCGGCGCTGGATCGCGGCGACGTAGGCGCCCGCGCTCGGGTCGGGTCGCCCGAGGCCGATGACGGTGAGGTCGGCGGTCGCCACCGACTCAGCCTAATGGGAGCCCGCGGGCCGGGCCGCCGACGATCGTCGACGGCCCGGGACCCGGGGCCCAACTGGGCCCGACGACCGCAGCCCCCTTCAACGGGCGATGGTCGGGCCGGTGCCGAGATACAGGGCCAGGCCGCCGGTGACACGTCCTCGCGCACGCGTCCGGTCGCTGCGCGCGGGACGCGGTCGGTGAGACCGGTGCTCCCCGCCGCGGCGCCGAGATTCCCCTGCCGGCGAAGCTGTCTCGGACAGCCGGACTATTTTTTCGTGCTTCTTTTCGCCGCTTTCGCTCTCGCCGTTTTGGCTTTCGGTTTGGCGGCTTTCGAAGTCGATTTCGCTTTCGTCGATTTCGCTTTGGCCGATTTGGCTTTCGGTTTGGCTTTCGATTTCGCCGTCGTTTTTCTCGCCGCGGCTTTGGCGGGTTTTTTCGCCGCTTTTTTCGCCGAGGCTTTTTTCGCAGCCGGTTTTTTCGCCGCGGCTTTGGTCGCTTTTTTCACGGCTTTCGTTGCTTTTTTCGCACTCCCGGCTTTGGCGGTTTTTTTCGCGCCTTTGCCGGCAGCTTTTGCGGGTTTTTTCGACCGGGTCGCCGCCGCTTTTTTCGCCGCGGTTTTTCGGGTCGATTTGGTCTGTTTTGGCATACCTCGCTCCTTGGAGTCTCCGGGGGCGGTCGCACCGTACCCGCTCCGTCGGCGGAATGTGGCTTGCCGAGCCAAGTTGGCGTGATCTGCCCGCCGTCGCACCCGCGCCCCGGCGAGCGCACGCCGTAGGATCGACCGCTCCCAGTGGCCACCGTCACCGTCCCCAGGCGCTTCAACGGCCCGCCCGCAAGCGGGCAGGGCGGCTACTCCTGCGCCCTCCTCGCCGCGCATCTGGAGGGGCCCGCAGCGGTCTCGCTGAGGCGCCCGATCCCGCTTGGCAAGCCGCTTGCCGTGCGGTTCGCGGATGGCGCGGCGCGCGCCCACTCGCCCTCCGACGAGCTGATCGCCGAGGCCGTCCCGGCGCCGCCGCTCGCTCCCTGGGACGCGCCCGCCGTCGACCTCGACACGGCCCGCGCCGCCACCGCGCGCTTCACCACGCCGCCCGACGGAACCTTCGACCACTGCTTCGTCTGCGGCCGCGCCCGCGCCGACGGCTTCCACGTCTGCGCCGGTCCGGTCGCGGGCACCGAGCTCGTCGCCTCGCCCTGGACACCGCCCACCTGGGCGGCCGACGCCGGCGGTGGGGTGCTCCCCGAGTTCGTCTGGGCGGCGCTCGACTGCCCCGGCTACTTCGCCCTCCACGGGACCGATCTCCCCGTCGCCTTCCTCGCCCGCCAGCAGACCGCGATCGTCGCCCCGCCGCGCGCCGGCGTCGAGCACATCGTCGTCGGCCGGCCGCTCGCGCGCGACGGCCGCAAGGGATTCGCCGCGACCGCGATCCTCGACCCCGACGGCACCGTCCTCGCCCACAGCGAGCTTCTGGTGATCGTCCCGCGCGGCGCGTCGGTGCCTTAGCCTCCGCCCCATGGCGACCAAGATCGGCTTCATCGGGCTGGGCGTGATGGGCGCACCGATGGCGCGCAACCTGCTGGCCGCCGATCTCGAGGTCGTCGCCTGGAACCGCAGCCCGGAGCCGCTCGCGGAGCTGGTCGAGGCGGGTGCTCGGCCCGCCGACGGGCCGGCCTCGGTGGCCGCCGCGGCCGACGTCGTGATCACGATCCTCAGCGACGACGCCGCCGTGCGCGCGGTGCTCGGCGGGCCGGACGGGGCGATCGCGGCGGCGCCCGCGGGCGCCCTCGTCATCGACATGAGCACCGTCTCCCCGGCGCTCGCCCGCGAGCTCGCCGCCGAGGCGGCCGCCCGGGGCGTCGGCTTCCTCGACGCGCCGGTCTCCGGCGGCGACGTCGGCGCCCGCGACGGCACCCTCTCGATCATGGTCGGCGGCGAGGCGACCGACGTCGAGCGGGCGCGACCGGTCTTCGAGGTGCTCGGCTCGCGCGTCACCCACGTCGGCGCGGCCGGCGCCGGGCAGGTCGCCAAGGCGTGCAACCAGATCCTGGTCGCGGTCATTTTCGCCGGGCTCGCCGAGGCGCTGGTGCTCGGCTCGAAGCTCGGCGCCGACCCGGCCGCGATCCTCGACGCGGTCGGCGGCGGCATGGCCGCGAACCGGATCATGGAGGTCCGCCGCGAGAACTTCCTTCGCCACGACTTCGCCCCCGGCTTCAAGATCGACCTCCACCACAAGGACCTCGAGATCGCCCTCGGCGCGAGCGGCGAAGTCGACGCGCCCCTCCCCCTCACCGCCGAGGTCCAGCAGATGCTGCGCCAGCTCCGCGCCGCCGGCCACGGGGACGAGGACGACTCCGCTCTCCTGCGCGTCGCCGAGCAGCGCGCCGGCCACCGCCTCGGCGAGCAGAGCTGACCTCCGCCGCCGCGCGGTCCCGGGCCGGAGGACCGAGAATTGCCCGCGTACTCATACAAAAAGTTCTTTGAACTCCCGCGGGCGGACCTTCAGAATGGAGCCGTGGACGGGACGAGCTTCGGGAGGCGGTCCGGGAAACGATCCCGTCGCGCCGCGCCCTGGCTCCTCGCGCTGGTCGCCGCCGGGCTGCTCGTCGCGGGCTGCGGGGGTTCGGGCGAATCGGACGCGCCGCCGTCGACGCTCGAGGTCACCTACGCCGCCTTCCCCGACTACCTCGACCCGTCGCTGAGCTACTCGCTCGAAGGCTGGTCGGCGATGTGGGAGACCTACGTTCCGCTGCTCACCTATGCGCACGCCGACGGCGCCGCCGGAGCGAAGCTGATCCCCGGACTGGCGCGGGCGCTGCCGCGGATCGGCGACGGCGGCCACACCTACACGCTCTTCCTGCGCAAGGGGCTGCGCTACTCCGACGGCACGCCGGTCCGCGCCTCCGACTTCCGCGCGACGATCGAACGGGTGATCGCGATGAACTCGCCCGCGACGCCGTTCTACACCGACATCGTCGGCGCCGAACGCTTCGCGAAGACCAAGCGCGGCGGCATCGCCGGGATCGAAGCCGACGACGCGACCGGGCGGATCGTCATCCACCTGGTGCACCCGCGCAGCACCTTCACCAACGAGCTGGCGATGCTCTTCGCCGCGCCGCTGCCGGCGGGGACGCCGCACAAGGACCTTTCCGGCAGCCCGCCGCCCGCGACCGGCCCGTACGTGATCGTCGCCTCGAAGCCGGGCCGCGGTTGGGAATACCGCCGCAACCCGCAGTGGGCGAAGGCGAACGGCCCGCGGCTGCCGCAGATCCCGCCCGGGCACTACGACGCGATCGACGTGCAGGTGATCAGCAACCCAGAGACCGCGGTGAACGAAGTGCTGCGGGGGAAGATCGACTGGATGGAGGAGCCGCCGCCGCCCGACCGCTACGCCGAACTGAGCGAACGCTTCGCCGGCAGCCAGCTGCTGACCACGCCGCAGATCGACGTCTACTACTTCTGGATGAACGTGCACAAGCCGCCGTTCGACGACGTGCGGGTGCGCCGCGCGGTCAACTACGCGATCGACCCGGCGGCGCTCGAACGCATCTACGGCGGGCAGCTGCACGCGACCCAGCAGGTGCTGCCGGCGGCGATGCCGGGGCACCGCCCCTTCCGGCCCTACCCGCACGACATGGCGAAGGCGCGGGCGCTGATGGCGGCCGCCAACCCACGCACCCGCAAGGTGACGGTCTGGACCGACGACTACGGGCCGAACAAGCAGGCGGGCGAATACTACGAAGGGGTGCTGCGCGAACTCGGCCTCCAGCCGACGCTGAAAGTCGTCCCCGCGGCCAACTACACGACGATCATCGGCAATGCCTCGACCCCGAACCTCGACACCGGCTGGGCCAACTGGTTCATGGACTACCCGCACCCGAACGATTACTTCCAGCCTCAGCTCTCCGGCGAAAGCATCACGCCGACCGCCACCAGCAACTACTCCCGCTTCGACGACCCGGCGATCAACCGCCAGATCGCCAAGCTCGACACCGAACCCCTCGGTCCGCGCCAGGAAGCCGCCTACGCCCACCTCGACCGCCAGGTGATGCGCCAGGCCCCCTGGGCCCCCTTCGGCTCCCTCGCGCTGACCACCTTCGTCTCCAGCGCCATCGACGCGAGCAAGGTCGTGGTCAGCCCGGTCTACGGCCAGGACCTGGCGAGCTTCGCGCCGCGGTGAGGGTTCGGGGCGCTGCTGGCTGCCGCCGGGCGGCAGGCGGCACCCGTCCGCTCAGCCCGGCCCCATCCGCAGCGCCCCGTCGAGGCGGACCGTCTCGCCGTTCAGCATCGGGTTGAGGACGATGTGCTCCACCAGGGCGGCGTACTCGGCCGGGTCGCCAAGGCGGGCCGGGTAGGGGACCGAGGCGGCGAGGCCCTCGCGGGCGGCGGCGGGGAGGCCGGCCAGGAGCGGGGTGTCGAAGAGGCCGGGGGCGATCGCGACGACGCGGATCGCGCGGTCGGCGAGCTCGCGGGCGACCGGCAGGGTGAGGCCCGCGACGCCCGCCTTCGAGGCGGCGTAGGCGACCTGGCCGACCTGGCCCTCGTAGGCGGCGATCGAGGCGGTGGTGACGCAGACGCCGCGCTCGCCGTCGGCGACGGGCTCGGTGCGGGCCATCGCGGCAGCGACGCAGCGGAGCACGTTGATCGTGCCGAGCAGGTTGACCGCGATCACCCTGGCGAAGTCCTCGAGCGGCGTCGCGACGCCCTTGCGGATCAGCTTGGTCGGGGTGGCGATGCCGGCGCAGTCGACCGCGATCCGCAGCTCGCCGAGCCCCCCCGCGACGGCGACCGCGCCCTCGACCGAGGCCGCCTCGGCGACGTCGCAGCCGATGTGTGCGCCGCCGATCTCCGCCGCCACCGCGGCCGCGCGCCCCTCGTCCAGGTCGGCGACCAGCACCCGCGCCCCGCTCGCCGCGAGCCGCCGCGCGGTCGCCTCGCCGAGCCCCGAGGCCCCACCGAACACCGCCGCCACCGCACCATCGACTCTCATCGTTGCCCCTCTCCTCGGCCCGTGCGGGCGAGATGCCTGGCGATCACCAGGCGCTGGATCTGGTTGGTCCCCTCGAAGATCTGCATCACCTTGGCCTCGCGCATGTGGCGCTCGACCGGGAACTCCTTGGTGTAGCCGAAGCCGCCGAGGACCTGGACCGCGTCGGTGGTCACCTTCATCGCCGCGTCGGTGGCCACCAGCTTGGCGATCGAGGCCTGGCGCGAGAAGGGCAGCCCGCGATCGCGCCGGCGGGCCGCCTCGAGCGTCACCGCGCGCGCCGCCTCGACCGCCGCCGCCATGTCGGCGAGCAGGAAGCCGAGGCCCTGGTGGTCGATGATCGGGCGGCCGAACGTATGGCGCTCCTTGGCGTAGGCGACCGCGGCGTCGAGCGAGCCCTGGGCGAGGCCGGTCGCCACCGCGGCGATGCCGAGCCGGCCCGAGTCGAGCGCCGCGAGCGCGATCGCGAGGCCTTCCCCCTCACCGCCGATCAGGCGCCCGGCCTCGAGCGGGACGGAGTCGTGGTCGAGCGTCGCGGTGGTCGAGCCGGTGAGGCCCATCTTGCGCTCCGGCGGCCGGGTCGAGAGCCCCGGCGCGTCCCCGGGGACGAGGAAGCAGGAGATCCCGCCCCCGCGGTCCTCGGAGGTGCGGGCGAAGAGCGTGTAGAAGTCGGCCTCGCCGCCGTGGGTCACCCAGGCCTTCGAGCCGGTGACCGACCAGCCGGCGCCCTCGCCCTCGCCCGCCCGCACCGCCCGGGTGCGCATCGCCGCCGGGTCGGAGCCCGCCTCGGCCTCCGAGAGGCAGTAGCCGCCGAGCAGCTCCCCCGCCAGCATCTCCGCCAGCCAGCGCCCGCGCTGCTCCTCGGTCCCCCGGGTCGCGAGCGGCCAGCAGGACATCACGTGGACCGAGACGCCGACCGCGACGCTCGCCCACACCGCGGCGATCTCCTCCAGTGCCTGGAGGTAGACCTCGTAGGGCTGCCCCGAACCGCCGAGCTCCTCGGCGTAGGGCATGCCGAGGAAGCCGAGCGCCCCCAGCCTGCGGAAGACGTCCCGCGGAAAGGCCGCATCCTCCTCCGCGGCGGCCGCGCGCGGCGCCAGCTCCTCGCGGGCCAGCGAGCGGGCCAGGCCGACGATCTCCTCGGCCTCGGGGCTCGGCAGGTTGCGCTCGGCGGGCATCGAGCGCTCAGGCTTTCACAACGGGCCGCTCAGACGTCGGCGGTGGCCGGGCTCCAGCCGATCGCCGGGGCGACGTGCGCGGCGATGTTGCGCAGGAGCTCGGCGTTGTAGTCGACGCCGAGCTGGTTGGGGACCGTCATCAGGATCGTGTCGGCGAGGGCGACGGCGGCGTCCTCGGTGAGTTCGGCGGCGATCCGGTCGGGCTCGCCGGTGTAGGTGCGGCCGAAGCGGGCGATGCCGCCGTCGAGATAGCCGGTGGTGTCGCCGGCGCCGACCTCGCGGCCGAAATATGCGCGGTCGAGGTCGCTCGCGATCGGGATCACGCTGCGGCTGACCGAGACGCGGGGCTCGCGCTCCCAACCCGCCTCGCGCCAGGCGTCGCGGAACATCGTGATCTGTTCGGCCTGCAGCTGGTCGAAGGGCACCCCGGTGTCCTCGGTGAGCAGGGTGGAGCTCATCAGGTTCATGCCCTGGCGGGCGGTCCAGACGCCGGTCTCACGGCTCCCGGCGCCCCACCAGATGCGGTCGGGCAGACCCTCGGAGCGCGGCTGGATCGCGAGGTGTCCGATCCCGCCCGCCATCGTCGGGTCGGTCGCGACGACGGGCTCGCCGGCGATCGCGGCGCGGAAGAGCTCGGTGTGGGCGCGGGCCAGGTCGGCGTCGGTTTCGCCCTCGGCGGGGACGTGGCCGAAGGCGCGCGCCCCGTGCAGCGCCGGCTCCGGCGAGCCGCGGCTGATCCCGAGCTGCAGCCGCCCGCCCGCCAACAGGTCGGCGGCGCCCGCGTCCTCGGCCATGTAGAGGGGCGACTCGTAGCGCATGTCGATCACCCCGGTGCCGATCTCGATCCGCCGCGTCGCCACCCCGATCGCGGCGAGCAGCGGGAACGGCGAGGCGAGCTGGCGCTGGAAGTGGTGGACGCGGACGAAGGCACCGTCGATCCCGATCTCCTCCGCGGCGACCGCCAGCTCGACCGTCTGGCGGAGCGCGTCGGCGGCGCTCGTCGTCCGCGAACCCGGCGCCCGCGACCAGTGGCCGAAGCTGAGGAACCCGATCCGCTTGCGGTGCGTCAACTGTGGACGATGAGGACGCTGCGGCGGCTGTGCTGGGCGACGGCGCCGGAGACGCTGCCGAGCAGCACGTGCTTGACACCGGAAAGGCCGCGCGAGCCGAGCGCGATCAGCGCCGCGTCGTCGGCGTCGGCGGCCTCGACGATCGCGCTCCAGACCGGGCCGCCTTCGTAGATCGCGGTCGTCGCCTCGAGGCCACCGGCACGGGCCCGCTCGGCGCCCCGCTCGGCGGTCTCCTGGGCGCCTTTGCGCGCCGCGGCCGTCAGCATCTCCATCGTCTTCGCCTCGACCGGCACGCCGGCGGCGCCGAGGAACGGGACTTTCTCGAGCTCCTCGGAGACGACGAGGATCACCACATCGCGCGGCGCGAACTCCTCCGCCACCTTGTCGATCGCCGCCCCGGCGCACTCGGAACCGTCGTAGGCGATCAGGATGGGGCGGCGGCCGTCGTCTGCCATCGCGCCGAACCGTACCGGGTCACCTCGGCGGGCTCGAGCTGCCGGAGCTCGTCCTCATAGCTGACGGTGTGGCGGAGGAGGCGGCCGTTCGGCTCGACCGTGTAGCTGCCCATCCGCACGAGCGGCGGCGAGTAGGCGTGGATCGTCACCGCCGGGCCCTCGCCCGCGTGCAGCACGCGGTGGATGTCGGAGGCGGTGAAGCTGAACGCGGTGCCGGCGCTCGCGATCCGGCTGAGCGGCTCCTCGACCGGGCGGCCGAGCGCCAGCCGATCCTCGCGCACGCTCCCGGCGACGACCGCCACCGCGCCCGCCGAGAGGTCGTGGTCGTGGAAGCCGGTGTCGTGGTCGCGCGACCAGCAGAGCACCCAGACGTCGAGGTGGCGGTCGCGAAGGAGCTGCGCGTAGGTCCGGCGGTCCGGATCGTGGCAGACGTGTTCGGCCCAGAGCTCCGGCTGCGCGGCGAACTGGGTCGCGACGGCGACCAGCTCCCCATCGGTCAGATCACGGCCGTGCGGCCGTGCGATGTCCTCGTGGCTGAGCGTCACGCGAGGGCTCCTTTCGGGTCCGGGTTCAAGAGTCGGCCGGGGTTCGTGGCCAGGAAGGCGAGGCGCGCGCCGGGGTCGAGGCGCGGCCGGCGCGGGTCGACGACCGGCCGGTCGGAGCCGTAGACGAGCTGCCCGGCGCCGACCACCTCGGCGACGGCGCCGGTCATCCGCGGTCCGTAGGAGGAGATGTCGTAGAAGACGAGCTGGTCGGGGTCGGGCGCCGGGACGCCGCGGCGGGTGGCGTAGCGCTCGAGCTGGAGCGGCGCCCCACCCGCGAGCATCGCGAAGAGGACGCGCAGGCGCGGGTGGGCGCGGCGGCCGACGTGCAGGAAGGCGAACCAGGCGGCCTGCATCTGGGCGACGTAGTCGGTGAGCGCCGGCCACCAGTGCGGGAGGGCGACGGCGCCGTCGGGACGGCCGGCCGCGACGACCGGCCCCGGGTGGACGAAAAGCGGTGCGCCGCGCTCCTCGAGGCGGGCGAGCAGCGGGCCGACCCGTTCCACGGCGGCCGGGTCGGCGAGCGCCGCCGCGGGCAGCGTGATCCCGACGCAGCCGCGATCGAGGGCGAGGTCGACGCCGGCGGGGTCGGGCTCCGGCTCGGCAAGCGGGACCGCGCCCCAGCCGCCGAAGTCGGCCGGCAGCGCCTCGATCCCCTCGTGGTGGGCCTCGATCAGCGCGCTCGACTCCTCCACGGGCAGCGTCTCGATCCCGAGCGCGCTGGAGAGCGCGACCAGCGCCAGCTCGATCCCGTCCTCCCCCAGCTCGGCGCGCCGCAGGTCCGCGTCGGTGGCGGCGAAGGTGAGGACGCTGTCGGGCTCGGCGGCGATCCTGAAGGTCCAGCCGTCGCGGCGCCGGACCAGCATCGGCGGCGCGGTGCGCCGTGCGAGCGCCTCCACCAACGGGTCCCCGAGCAGATGCTGATGGACGTCGACGGTCTTCATTCTTGTCTAACTCTATCAAGATTCTCGACTTATGTCACGGAACGCCGCCAGCGGATATAAGGAGCAATGCCCGCGCCCTGGCCCCTCACCCCGGTCACCGACGCCGAGCGCGCCGCCTACGCCGACGCCGAGCCGCGGTCGTTCTGGCTCGCCGGGCTGCCGGCACGCGACCCGTCCCCTCCCCTGCGCGGCACCGAGGAGGCCGACCTCTGCATCGTCGGCGGCGGCTTCACCGGGCTCTGGGCGGCGCTCCAGGCGAAGGCCGACGACCCCGGCCGCGATGTCGTGCTGCTGGAGGCGGAGACGATCGGCTTCGGCGCCAGCGGCCGCAACGGCGGCTTCGCGATCGGCTCGCTCACCCACGGGCTCGAGAACGGCCTCGCCCGCTTCGCCGACGAGATCGAGCTGCTCGAGCGGCTCGGGCGGGAGAACCTCGCCGGGATGCTCGCCGACCTCGAGCGCCACGGGATCGACTGCGACCTCGAGCTGACCGGCGAGCTGACGCCGAGCGTCGCCGCCTACCAGGACGGCTGGCCCGCCGAGACGGCGGCGCTCTACGGCCGCTTCGGCTACGACGTCGAGGTCTTTCCCGACGCCGCCGCGATGCGGGCCGAGGTGGACTCGCCGATCTACCGCGGCGGCGCCTGGATCAGGGACGCGGGCGGCGTGCTCGACCCGGCGAAACTGGCGCTCGGCCTCTGCGAGGCGGCGCGGCGGGCCGGCGTGCGCGTCCACGAGGAGAGCCCGGTGCGGGGGCTGGAGGAGGCCGGCGACGCGGTCCTCGTCCGCACCGACGCCGGGGCCGTGCGCGCCCGCCGGGTGGTGGTCGGCACCAGCGCCTACCCCTCCCCGGTCCGCGCGATCCGCCGCTACGTCGCCCCCGTCTACGACTACGCGCTGATGACCGAGCCGCTGACCCCGGCGCAGCGGCGGGCGATCGGCTGGGAGCGCCGCCAGGGGATCGGCGACGGCGGCAACCGGTTCCACTACTACCGGCTGAGCGCCGACGAACGGATGCTCTGGGGCGGCTTCGACGCCGTCTACCGCCGCGGCGGGCCGGTCGGGCCGGCGCTCGACGACCACGACGCGACCTTCGGCCGCCTGGTGCAGAACTTCCGCGTCACCTTCCCCCAGCTCGAGGGCATCCGCTTCACCCATCGCTGGGGCGGCGCGATCGACACCTGCAGCCGCTTCTCGGTCTTCTTCGGCACCACCCTCGGCGGCCGCGTCGCCTACGCCGCCGGCTACACCGGCCTCGGCGTCGTCTCCACCCGCTTCGGCGCCCGCGTCGCCCTCGACCTCCTCGACGGCCGCGACACCGAGGCGACCCGCAGCCGCTACGTCCGCCGCAAGCCGCTCCCCTTCCCGCCCGAGCCTCTGCGCAGCGCCGTGATCCAGCTGACCCGCAACCGCCTCGCCGCCGCCGACCGCCGCGACGGCCGCCGCGGCCTCTGGCTCGGTCTGCTCGACCGGCTCGGTCTGGGGTTCGACAGTTAGGTCAATCGATTCCGTTGCGAGGAGAGACGGCCGAGGCTCCGGGCCGAGGCGGCCGTCCGAGGTGCATCCTGGGCGTCTCGTGTGAGAGGAGCGCCGGGATCGAGGCCCCGCCCAGGCGTCTGAGGAAGACGGGAGGAACTGTGACGATCTCCCCTCTCCTCGGCCAGACTCCCTTCCGCTGTTCCTTATGGCCGGTATACCGGCATAAGGAACAGCTGGACGGAGGGCGTCGTCCTGGCGACGGCGAGGTCCCACTTCGGTGACGGACCCGTGGCGCTCCCGTAACTCCCCCGCGACCCTTCGTCCTCTCCCCGAACACCCGGCCGTCTCGGCCACGGCCACAGCCCGCCAGGGTCGTGGACGAGACGGCCCGCGTCCCTTGAATCCACCTCTAGGCCCGCGGGTCAGGAGGCCCGGGCGCCCAGCTCGGGCGTCGGGGTGCCGCCGCGGAGGCGCTCGCCGGTGGCGACGACGTCGAAGAAGTGGTCGTTGCGGCCGCGGCGGACCGCGTGGGGCATCAGGTGGCGGGCGCGGCGGTGGGCAGCGGTGAGGGCGCGGAAGGAGCGCTCGCGGCGGGCGTCCCAGGGGATGCCGAAGATGGCGCGGACGCGCGGCGGCAGCGTCCCCTTGATGATCAGGTTCTGGGCGGCGAGGTTCGGGCGGGCGGCGCGGGGGACCGGGTGCTCGAAGGCGACCAGCGGGGCGAAGGCGAGCGCGTGCGGAGTCGCCTGGAGGTCGGGCGAGGCGAGCTGCGCCGCGAACCAGGCGGCGAACTCGGGGTAGGTGGCGGGCGCCGCGGCGAGCGGCATGCCGAAGAGGTCGCCGAAGCGGCGGTAGTCCTGCCAGAGCGCCTCGCGCTCGGCGGGCGCGAGCGGCCCCACCATCGCCTCGTACATCGCCCGGCCCGAGTCGGCGATCACCGCCAGCGTCCACAGCATCAGCTCCGGGTCGAAGGCCGAGTAGGGCGCGCCCGCGGGGTGGGCGCCGGCCGCCTCCGGCAGGGTCCCGGCGACGCGCCGGTGCTGGTTGTGGACGCGGGCAAGCGCGCGGTCCGCCTCCTCCCTGGTGCCGAGGAAGATCGTCTCCTGCGCCTTCGCCGTCCGCACGAGGCGCTCGAAGGGACGGTCGCCGGCCTTGGTGCTGAGCATCGTGCCGGTATAGGTGAGCGGTTCGAGCGCTCCGATCAGGAGCGCCCGCTGGCCGTAGAGCAGCCCCACCGAGCGCTCGCCGTGGACGCGCCTCGCCATCGACTCCCCGGGCGGAAAGTAGTGCACGCCGGGGATGATGCCGGCCGGCCGGCCAGTTGGCGCGCCACGCGGAGTGAAGGTGGGTCAGCACCACCCTGGTGAGCGAGGCGAGGTCGACTGGCGATCGATCGCCGCCTCCTGCTCGAGCTCGAAGAAACCGATCGACTCGGCGCCCTCCTGTGGCGCGCGGCGGCACCCGGCGCTCCATGTCCTCCCCGCGCCGCCAGATCCCGGCGGCCGAGGTGAAGTGCCCCCCGTCGAGCATCGTCACCCGCATGGTCCGAGCCTACGACGCTTGTCTTCGATACGCAGACAAGCGTCGGGGGCGGCGGGTCTGGGACGATGGGTCGATGGAGGGATCGGGGGCGGGCGTCGCCTATGTCTGCGTCACGTGCGGGGCTCAGCACGCGCCCGCGGCCGCGCCGCCGGCAGAGTGCGCGATCTGTGCGGACGAACGCCAGTACGTCGGCCACGAGGGCCAACGGTGGACGACGCTCGCGGAGCTGCGGGACGCGCACCGGGCCGACATCCGCACCGAAGAGCCGGGGCTGACCGGGATCGGCTCGGAGCCCGCGTTCGCGATCGGGCAGCGGGCGCTGCTGGTGGAGACCGCGGCGGCGAACGTGCTGTGGGACTGCCTCGCGCCGTTCGACGCCGAGGTGGTCGAGGCGGTGCGCGGGCGCGGCGGCATCGCGGCGATCGCGATCTCCCACCCGCACTACTACACGACGATGGTCGAGTGGAGCCGCGCCTTCGAGGCGCCGATCCTGCTCCATGCCGCCGACCGCCGCTGGGTGATGCGGCCCGACCCGGCGATCGAGCTCTGGGACGGGGAGCGCCTCGACCTCCCCGGCGGCCTGACGCTGCTGCGCCTCGGCGGCCACTTCGCCGGCGGCACCGTCCTCCACTGGCCCGCCGGGGCCGACGGGCGCGGCGCCCTCCTCTCCGGCGACATCCTTCAGGTCGTCGCCGACCGCCGCTGGGTCAGCTTCATGCGCTCCTACCCGAACCTCATCCCGCTCCCCGCCGCCAAGATCGAGGAGATGGTCGCCGCCCTCGAGCCGTTCGAGTTCGACCGCCTCTACGGCGCCTGGTTCGGCCGCGTCGTCGCGGCCGACGCCCACGACGCCGTGCGCCGCTCTGCCGCGCGCTACGTGGAGGCGCTCACCGCGGGCTTCGGCGAGGACTGAGCGGCCCGCCCGGGCCTTACGAGGGGCTCCAGGCGGGAGCGGCCGCCAGGTAGCGGGCGGCGTGGCCGCGCCAGCGCAGCGGGGCGCCCGCGAGCGAGCCGGGCGGCGGGACGGCGGCGATCGCGGGGTCGGCGTCGAGGGTGGCGACGAACGCGGCGCCGTCCTCGTGCCACGGGGCCGGCCCGACCTCGCTCGCGCAATCGTCCGCGGGACCGGCACCCGCGTCAAGCAGCCAGGCCGCGGCGCGGGCGAGCGAGAGGCGGCTGAGGAAGCTGCCGCCGCGCTCGCGTTGCTCGGCGAGCGCCGCGAGCACCGCCGCCGCGGCGAGATAGCCGGTGCCGTGGTCGAGGAGCTGGCAGGGCAGCGCGCCCGGCTCGCCGTCCGGGCCGGCTTCCATGGCGGCGATGCCGCTCGCGGCCTGGACGATGCTGTCGAAGCCGCGGCGCTCGCGCCAGGGGCCGGCGTGTCCCCAGGCGTCGAGCTCCATCACCACCAGGCCGGGATGCCGCGCCGCCAGCCCCTCCGGCGCGAGGCCGAAGTGACGGAGCGCGCCCGGCCGGTGGCCGAGCAGGACGACGTCGGCGCCGGCGAGGAGCTCCTCCAGGCGCCGCGCTCCCGCCGCGGTGCGGAGGTCGAGCGACGCGCTCCGCTTGCCGAGCAGCGTGTCGGCCGGGGATCCGGGCGGTCCGTCAGGTCGGTGCGGCGGGTCCAGGCGCAGGACCTCGGCGCCGAGCGCGCCGAGGTAGCGACTGCACACGGGGCCCGCGATGACGCGGGTCAGATCGAGGACGCGGACCCCGGCGGCGGGCGCCGGAGCGGAGTCGCGCCGGCGGGGCGGGGCGTCGCCGAGGCCGACGCGGTCGACCAGCGGCTCGGCGGCCACGGCGGCGCCCTGCGGGTGGGCGCGCCAGTCGGCGGGCGCGCGGACCGCGGCGGCGACGCCGCCCGCCTCGAACACCGCGTCCTCGACCGCCGCGGCGCGCCGCTCCGCGATCGCCGCCTCGAGCGCGCTCTCCTCGGCGACCCCGAGCGCCCGCAGCAGCGCCTCGCGGTGCCAGGGGAAGTTCGCGTGGGTGCGTACCCAGCCGTCGGCGGCACGCCAGAAGCGGGACGCCGGGGCGAAGCCGCCGCCGGCCGGCTCGCCCTCGACGCGGAAGAGGCGCTCGCTGACGAGGGCCGCGCGGAGCGGGCCGCGTTCGAGGCTCGGCGCAAGCCACTCCCCGGTCCGCGCCTCGTGCAGGCGCGCCGCGGCGAGGAGGGCGGCGCCGACGCAGGCGAGGCCGAGGTCCTCGACCGGGAGGCGCGCCGGCGCCCCCGGCTCGCCGCCGACCTCCAGCCGCGGCGCGAGCTCGGCGGGCAACCCGACCGCCCGCAGCGCGGTCGCGAGCGATGTCTCGGGAGGAGCGGGCATCCCAGGACCATATGACCATGCCGAGCGCGCCGTGCAATATACCCCTATGGGGTATACTTCAGGGAGATGCAAGCCGCACACGACCACTCGCCCCCTGACGGGCGCGCCCTCACCGCCACCGCCATCTCGGCGACCCTGCACTGCCTGACCGGCTGCGCGATCGGCGAGATCGGCGGGATGGCGATCGGCACCGCCTTCGGCTTCTCGAACCTGGCGACCGTCGTGCTGGTGACCGTCCTCGCCTTCGGCTTCGGCTACGGCCTGACGAGCCTGCCGCTGCTCCGCGCGGGCCTCGCGCTCGGTGCGGTGATCCCGATCGCGCTCGCCGCCGACACGCTGAGCATCGCGACGATGGAGCTGATCGACAACCTCGTCGTCATCGCCGTGCCGGGGGCGATGGACGCGGGCCTCGGCACCCTGCTGTTCTGGGGGAGCCTGAGCTTCGCCCTCGCGATCGCCGCGGCCGTGACCGTGCCCGTCAACCGACACCTGATCGCCCGCGGCAAGGGCCACGCCGTCGTCCACACGACCGGCGTCCACGGCGGCCCGGCGACCGCACCGGTGGCCGCCGCCACGGGCGCCGCCTTCCTCTTCGGCACCGCCGTCCTGGTCGCCCAGCTCGGGTAGGCGGTCGGCCCCCTTGTGGGGGCGGCCGATCGATCTGCCCTGGACGGCGTCGCCTCGATGTGCTTGAGTGTCGGTCTGCCTAATCGTCGGGTCCCCGAGGATCCGAGGAGCGGGGGAACCACCGGTCGCCGAAGTGGCGGCCTGGGGCGAATCGTCTTCGGACGTAGCGCACGTTGAGCGCGAGCCCGTCAGCTCACCTCGCAGGCATTTCAACGATGGAGCGAGGCCAGACGAACCCCACCCCGAGCGCCCGGCGAAGCGGCCGGGACTATCGGCGGTCCCTGACCCTGCGGATCGCCGCGGCGGTGCTGTTGATGGCGCTCGCGGGCGCGGCGTCCGCGAACGCGGCGACGACCGGTGGTGCCGCGGCTCCCGGCGGTGCGGCGCCGACGAGCGCGAGCGCCCCTCCGGAACCGGTGCCGACCGAACCGGCGCCCACCGAAACCGCCCCGGCCCCCGCTCCAGAAGCCGGCGGCGGGCCGGTCGCGCGGCTCACCCGCAGCCAGATCATGCGCCTGCAGCGCAAGCTCCGGGTTCCCGTCGACGGCGTCCTCGGCCCCCAGACCCGCGCCGCGATCCGCCGCTTCCAGCGCGCCCACCACCTGACCGCGGACGGCCGCCCGCACGTTCGCGTCCTGCTCCTGCTGCGGATCCCGGTGACGGCGCCCGCGCCCAAGGCGCCTCCCCCGCCGACCGCCGCCGCGCCGACCTCGGTCCTGCCGGCGATCGAAGCCGCGCGGGCCGCGATCGGGGCGCCCTACCAGTGGGGCGCCACCGGGCCCACCTCGTTCGACTGCTCCGGGCTGATGGTCTACGCCTTCGCCCAGGCCGGGATTCAGCTGCCGCGCACGAGCTTCGCCCAGTTCGAATTCGGCGAACCGGTCAACCTCACGGAAATCACCGCCGGCGACCTCGTCTTCTTCGACACCGACGGGCCGGGCGCCTCGCACGTCGGCATCGCCCTCGGCCCCGAAACGGCGATCTCGGCGACGTCCCAGGGCGTGATGGAACACCCGCTGAACAGCGGCTACTGGGGCTCCCACCTGATCGGCGCCCGCAGCGTCGGCTGACTTCCCGCCGCGAAACCCGATCGCGGTCGGCGGCTAACCTCGGTCCGATGACGATGCGCGCCTGGGAGGAGGTCGAGCGGGACGGCAAGCGCGACGCGGTGGCGATCGAGGAGCCGCTCGAGATCCGCGTCGACGGCCGCCCGCTGAGCGTCACGATGCGCACGCCCGGGCACGACGAGGAGCTGGCGCTCGGCTTCCTCTACGGCGAGGGCCTGATCGACGGGCCGCACGAGGCCGGCCTCACCGCCGATTTCGCCGCCAACACGGTCGAAGTCGCCGGGCCTCTCCTTCGCGACCCGGGCGAGCGTCGCTTCTACACGACCTCCTCGTGCGGGGTGTGCGGCAAGGGGGCGTTGGAGGAGGTCGCGGTGGCGAGCGCCCCTCTCGGTCCCGGCCCGGTGGTCGACCGATCCCTTCTCGTCGCCCTCCCGGACCGCCTCCAGCAGCCGACCTTCGAGCTCACCGGCGGCGTCCACGCCACCGGCCTCTTCGACGCCCGCGGCAACCTCCTGATCGCGCGCGAGGACGTCGGCCGCCACAACGCGATGGACAAGGTCGTGGGACGGGCCCTCCTCGACGGCCACCTCCCCCTCACCGACGGCATCCTCTGCGTCAGCGGCCGCCTCTCCTTCGAGCTGGTCCAGAAGGCGGCCGTCGCCGGCGCCCCGATCCTGGTCGGCGTCGGCGCCCCCAGCACCCTCGCCATCGCCCTCGCCACCGACCGCCACATGACCCTCGCCGGCTTCACCCGCCGCGGCAGCACCAACGTGTACGCAGGCGCGGAGCGCGTGCGGGGGTAGAGCCGACGCCGGCCGGTGCCCCGGCGGCGCACAGAGAGGGTGCGGTCGACCTAACCCGCGGTCGCGGGGGCGCGGTCGTCCCTTCCCACCTATGGCGCGGGTCAGGTCGACCGCGCTCGGGGGGAGGGTGGGAAAGGACGACCGCGGTGTGGCCCGGGCCCGGTCGGTCGGCCCCTGCGGTGTTCCCTACTTGGCCTATGTGCAAGTAGGGAACACGGGAAGGCCGGGGCTCCCTGGTCCCGGCGCACGCCTAGGCGCGCCCGTCGCCCTCATAACCGCCGAAGCATGAGGGGGGCGCGCCGTCGGGCGGCAGCTGGCGCTAGGGGCCCGAACCCTTACCCCGCGCTGACGCCGCGGGCGATCTCGCGGAGCTCGGCGGGGGACCGGCCCGTCCGTCCCGCCACCCAGCAGGCAAGCGGGGCGGCGGTGCGCTCGGAGGAGTGGGCGGCGATCGCGGCCAGTTCGAGGAGGGCGTCGGCCTCGTCGTCGCTCGGCGGCTCGGCGCCGATCTCGGCGCAGAAGGCGCGGAGCCACTCGGCGCGCGTCATGTCGGGCATCTCAGCCGCCGATCGCGCTCATGGTGCGGGCCGGCGGCCGGAAGCCGGGCTCGTCGATGCGGTGCTTCAGCTCCTTGCGCCAGACCGCGGCGCGGACGATCGACTCCAGCTCGGCGTCGTCGGCGCCCGCCCGCAGGGGGCCGCGGAGATCGGTCTCGTGCTGGGAGAAGAGGCAGGTGCGCAGACGCCCGTCGGCGGTGAGGCGGAGGCGGTTGCAGTCGCCGCAGAACGGTTCTGACACCGGGTTGACGAAGCCGATCTCGCCGCGGCCGTCGGCGAAGGCGAAGACCCGCGCCGTCGCGTGTGGCTCGCGCGGGCGCTCGAGGAGCGGGTGGACCTCCTCGACCATCGCCCGCACCTGCGCCCCCGTCAGCACCTGCTCGGCGGTCCAGTTGCGGTCGCCGTCGAGCGGCATGAACTCGATGAAGCGGACCTGGAAGCCGCGCTCGCGGGCGAGGTCGCAGAAGCGGATCACGTCGTCGCGGTCGAAGCCCGGCATCGGCACCGCGTTCACCTTCACCGGGCTGACCTCGGGGAAGGCGGCGATCGCGTCGAGTCCGGCCAGCACCCGGTCGAGCGCGTCGCGGCGGGTGACCTCGAAGAAGCGGGCGCGGGCGAGGCTGTCGATCGAGACGTTGACGCGGTCGATCCCGGCGGCGACGAGGTCGGCGGCCTGCGCCTCGAGCAGGTAGCCGTTGGTGGTCAGCGAGAGGTCATGGATGCCCTCGATCCCCCGCAGGCGCGCGACCAGCGCCGGAAATTCGCGCCGCACCAGCGGCTCGCCCCCGGTCAGCCGCACGTCGGCGATGCCGAGGCCGACCAGCAACGCGACCAGGCGCTCGATCTCCTCGAAGGTGAGGATCTCCTCGCGCGGGATCCACGGCATGCCCTCGACCGGCATGCAGTAGTGGCAGCGGAAGTTGCAGCGGTCGGTCACCGAGACCCGCAGGTCCCCGATCAAGCGTCCGTGGGCATCCTCGAGGGGCACCCCCAGACCGTACTCGGTCATCCCGTCCGACCCCCGGGCCATGCCTCAGCCGCCGTGCCCGCGGCGCCGCCCGGCGAGCAGGTCGAGGGCATGCGGCAGCACCGGCGCGAGCACCTCGCCCGCCTGATCGACCGCAGCGGGATTCCCCGGCAAATTGACGATCAGCGTGTGCCCGCGGGTGCCGGCGACGCCGCGCGAGAGCATCCAGTGGCGGGTGTGGTCGCGGGAGGCGAGGCGGATCGCCTCCGCGATCCCGGGCGCCTCGCGCTCGAGCACCGCGCGGGTCGCCTCCGGGGTGACGTCGTCGTAGGTGAGGCCGGTGCCACCGCCGGTGAGGGCGAGGTCGACGCCGAGCTCGTCGCAGAAATGGAGCAGGCGCGCCTCGATCGTCGCCCGTTCGTCGGCGACCACCTCGCGGGCGGCGATCTCGAGCCCGAGGCGCTCCGCCAACGCCGCCATCCGTGCGCCGCCCTCGTCCTCCCCCTCGCCGCGGGCCTTGGAGCTCGAGACCGTGAGGAGCGCCGCCCGCGGCCGCTCCTCAGCCACCGGCCTCCTCCTCCAGGCGCCAGGTGCCCGACCGCCCGCCCTCCTTGGTGAGCAACACGACCGACTCGATCGCGACCCCCCGCTCCATCCCCTTGACCATGTCGTAGACGGTCAGCGCGGCGACCGAGGCGGCGGTCATCGCCTCCATCTCGACCCCGGTCTGACCGACCGTGCGCGCCTCGGCGAGCAGCTCGACCAGGCCCGCGTCGACGTCGACGTTCGCGGTGACATCGACGAAGGTGAGCGCCAGCGGGTGGCAGAGGGGGATCAGCGCCGCGGTCTGCTTCGCCCCTTGGACCCCGGCGATCCGCGCGACCCCGAGGACCTCGCCCTTGGGACCCTCGCCGCGCTCCACCGCGCGAGCGGTCGTCGGGGACATTCGCAGGCGGGCGCGCGCGACGGCCCGGCGCTCGCCGGCGGGCTTCGCCCCGACGTCGACCATCCGCGCGCGGCCATCGGGGCCGATGTGGGTGAGGTCGCTCACGCGGCGCCTTCCGCTTCCGGGGCGGCGGTGCCCTCGACCCACTCGCCCTCGCCCGCGCCGTCGAGCTCGCGCTTCCAGATCGGCGCCTCGGCCTTGATCCGGTCGATCGCCTCGCGGGCGCCCTCGAAGGCTTCCCCACGGTGACCGGCGGAGACGGCGACGACGACCGCCGGCTCACCGAGTGGCACGTTGCCGACCCGGTGCTCGGCGGCGGCGGCGAGCAGCTGGTGGCGCTCCACGCACTCGGCGAGGATCTCGACCATCCGTTCCTCCGCCATCTCCCGGTAGGCCTCGTAGTCGAGGCTGGCGACCTCGCGCGTCACCCCCTGGAAGACGACGATCGCCCCCGCCCCCGCGTCCCCGACCCACTGCGAGAGCCGCTCCGCCGAAAGCCCCTCATCCGTCACGGAAACGTGCGTCCTCCCCCGACGCTTGTCTTCGTATCGAGGACAAGCGTCGTCGTCGGCCGCGGGGGCGCCGCCGGAGATCGGCGGGATCGCGGCGAGCTCGTCGCCGGGGCCGATGCTCGCGCCGGCGTCGGCGTACTCGCGGTTCACGGCCATCCGCAGGGGCAGGCGGCCGACCAGCGGGCCGAGACCGGGGACGGCGGCGAGGCGCTCCAAGGCGTCGGCGACGGTGGCGCCCTCGGGAAGCTCGATCTCCACCGAGTCGCGCCCGGCGCGCTCGCGCAGGATCGCGAAGAGGCGGACGGTGACGGTCATCGACCCATGCTAGGTGACTGATTCCTATTCCGCGTCCGACTGGGGGCGCGCCCGACCGAGCAGATCAAGGACGCAGACCGCCGCCTTTGCCGGTGGCAAAGGCAAGGGCGAGGACGCAGATATGCGAAGTGTGTCGGGAGCGTCATCCAGGTGGGCGGGGGATGGGAATCAGTCACGTGGCCCGGTCGAGGAGCTCGACCGAGACCGCCTCCCCCGCCGCGAGCCCGTCGCGCTCGGCGGGAACCAGGGCCAGGCAGTCGGCAGCCAGCATCGAGGTGAGCACGTGGGAGCCCTGTCGCGGCAGGGGCCGCGCTATCCAGCCCCGGTCGTCCAGCTCGAGCCGGCAACGGACCGCCTCGGCGCGATCATGAGGCTTCGCGAAGGCGGCGCCGAGCCGGGCCGCGACCCGCCGCGCGGCCGGGTCCCCGCCCGCCATCGCGAGCAGGGCGGGCCGCACGAAGAGGAGGAAGGTGACCATCACCGAGACCGGGTTGCCGGGCAGGCCGAAGGCGAGCGCCTCGCCGCGGGTGCCGAACCAGGTGGGGCCGCCCGGGCGCAGTGCCACCCGCCAGAAGACCTGCTCGGCGCCGAGGTCGGCGAGCGCCCCCTTGACGTGGTCGTGCGGGCCGACCGAGACGCCACCGCAGACGATCGCCACGTCGGCCTCGAGCGCCCGCCCGAGCGCCTCCCGGGTCGCGGCGGGCTCGTCCGGCGTCCAGTCGACCGAGACGACCTCGGCCCCGGCCAATTGCGCCAGCGCCGGGACGGTGTGGGAGTTCGAGTTGCGGATGCCGCCCGGGCCCAGCGGCCGGTCGGGCGGGGTCAGCTCGTCGCCGCTGGTGACGACCGCGACCCGCGGGCGGCGGTGGACGAGCGGCGCCGCGAGCCCGATCGTCGCCAGCGCGCCGAGCTCCGCCGGCCCCAGCTCCGCCCCCGCCCGCACCACCGTCTCGCCCGCGACGATGTCCTCGCCGGCGCGGCGGACGTTGGCGCCGAGCGCCACGGCGGCGCGCACCAGGACCCGGTCGGCCCCGTCGCGCTCCGTGTCCTCCACCCGCACGACCGTGTCGGCGTCGGCCGGGAGCATCGCGCCGGTCGAGATCGCGATCGCCTCGCCGGCGCCGACCGCCCCCGCCGCCGGGTGCCCGGCCCGCGACTCGTCGACCACCCGCAGCGCGACCGGCGCCTCCCCGCTCGCCTCAGCGATGTCCGCCGCCCGCACCGCGAACCCGTCCATCGCCGAGTTGTCGAACGGCTGGAAGGGCGCGTCGGCGACCGCGTCGACGGCGAGCCGCCGCCCCAGCGCCTGCTCCAGCCCGACCTCCTCGGCGGGCAGGGCCCGCACCCGCGCGAGCACCTCGCGCCGCGCCGCCTCGATCCCGATCGCCGTGCCCATCTCAGAAGGATGACGGCGCCCGCCGCCCGGCCGCGATGCGGTCGCCCACATCGGGTTCGAGGCTGTCGACCAGCGCCTTCACCAGCGGCTGCGGCAGCTCCGTCGGCCTGGTCACGAGGCCGACCGAGTGCGCCACCGTCGGCCCCGCCAGCGGCACGGCGCTCATCCCCTCGGGGACGCCGTAGAGGCCGATCCAGGCGTCGGAGACGATGCTCGGCCACCCCGCCCGCACGTAGGAGATCAGCGCCGAGATCGAGTTCGTCTCCACCACCGCGGCGACGGTCGCGCCGCTCCGCTCCAGCGCGCCGTCGACGATCCGCCGGTTCTGCATGTCCGGGGTGAGCAGGCAGAGGCCGGCGCCGTCGAGGTCTGCCCAGCGGACCCGCTCCCCCGGCCCCGGGTCGGCGGTGAGGAAGACGTAACGCTCGGTGTAGACCGGGATCGTCGTCACCGCGCCGAGCGGCTCGTTGTCGAGGTAGGTGAGCCCGGCGTCGATCCGGAACGAGGCGAGCTCGCCGACGATCTCGTCCGAGGACAGCGAGCGCACCTCGAGGTGGACCCCGGGGTGGGCCGCCAGCAGGACCTTGGTGATCTCGGCGACCGCCGGCAGCGCGGTGGGGATCACGCCGAGCCGCAGCCGCCCGGTGAGCGTGCCGGCGAAGCGCCCGGCTTCGGCGGTCAGGTCGCGCACCGCCGCGAGCGCCTCGCGGGCGCGCCGCACGAGCGCCTCGCCGGGCGCCGTCAGCACCGCCTCGCGCCGGTGGCGGTGGACCAGCTCCACCCCGAGCTCGCTCTCCAGCTTGGCGATCGCGACCGAGACGGCGGGCTGGGTCGCGCTGCACTCCTCCGCCGCGCGGCGGAAGCTCCGCTCGCGCGCGAGCGCATCGAGGTATTCGAGCTGGCGGACGTTCACGGCCGCGAACGATAAACGCTGTTTATCGCCGATACAGCCCCCGTAATTGGACGACGGCCGGCCGTTCGCCTACCTTTCGTGGTGGATTGTCCAGGAACCTCGTCGAGCTGATCCGCCGCCACCACGCGGTCGACGCCCCCACCGCACTTGACGTGCTGAAGGCGGCGATGGAGGACCACGGCGAGCTGACCGACGCCGACCGCCGCCGCGCCGCCGAGGTCTCCGGCCTACCCGAGGCCGCCGTCTACGGCGTCTCCACCTTCTACGACGACCTCCTCGCCCCGCGCGGGCGCCGTCACGTGCGCGTCTGCACCGGCACTGCCTGCTTCGTCGCCGCCGGCGAGCGGCCGGTGGAGGAGCTCGAGGCCGGGCTCGGCCTGGCACCCGGCGAGCGCAGCGCCGACGGCTCCGTATCCCTCGCCGAGACCGTCTGCCTCGGCTTCTGCCACTCCTCGCCCGCGGTCCGGGTCGGCGACCAGGTCGACGCGGGCGCCGGGGTGATCGAGCGCGTCCTCGCCGGCGAGAGTCGCGCCGCGGCGGAGCCCGAGTGGCAGAGCCTCCTGGCCGAGCCGGTGCTCACCCGCCCGAGCGAGTGGCGCGGCCTGCGGCGGGCGCTCGCCGAGCTCGGCCCCGAGCGCCTCCTCTCCGAGGTGGAAGCGGCGGAGGTGCGTGGCCGCGGCGGCGCCGGCTTCCCCGCCGGGACCAAGTGGTCCTTCGTCGCCAGGGCGGCCGGGCCGGAGAAGTTCGTCGTCGCCAACGGGGACGAGGGCGACCCCGGCTCCTACATCGACAAGTACCTGATGGAGCGCAGCCCCGAGAAGCTGCTCGAGGGGATGGCGCTGGCGGGCCTCGCGGTCGGGGCGAGCCACGGCTTTGTGCTGTGCCGCTCCGAGTACCCGGCCTCGAAGCCTGCCCTGGAGCGCGCCGCGGCGCAGGCCCGCGAGGAGGGCCTCCTCGGCACCGCGATCCTCGGCTCCGACCTCGATTTCGACGTGACGATCATCGAGGGCGCTGGCTCCTACGTGGTCGGCGAGGAGACGGCGCTTCTGGCCTGCGTCGAGGGGCTGCGCGGGACCGTCTCGGCGCGGCCGCCGTTCCCGGCCGAGCGCGGCGTCTACGGCATGCCGACCGTGGTCAACAACGTCGAGACGCTCAGCAACATCCCCTTCGTCGCCGAGCGCGGCGCCGACGCCTACCGCGCCGTCAGCCCCGACACCGAGACCGCAGGCTCGAAGCTCGTCTGCTTCAACGAGCGCTTCGCCCGCCCGAGCGTCTACGAGGTCCCGTTCGGGATGACCGTGCGGGAGCTCTGCGAGGACGTCGCCGGCGGCCTGCGCGACGGCGCTCGGATCAAGGCGGTGCAGATCGGCGGCCCGCTGGGCGGCATCCTGCCCGCCTCGCTGCTCGACACGCGCTTCGACTTCGACCCGCTCGCCGCGGTCGGCTGCATGGTCGGGCACGGCAGCATCCTCGCCTTCGACGAGACCGCCGACATGCGCGACGTCGCCCGCCACCTGCTGCGCTTCGGCGCCGACGAGAGCTGCGGCAAGTGCTTCCCCTGCCGGATCGGCCTGCGCCGCGCCTACGAGGAGTTCGCCGCCGACGGGCCGGTGCGGCGCGAGCGCTTCGAGGAGCTGCTCGAGGCGCTCGAGCTGGGCAGCCTCTGCGCCCACGGCGGCGGCATCCCGGCGCCGCTGCGGAGCCTTCTCACCCACTTCCCCGACGAGCTGGGGCTGGCGTGAGCCGCGTCACCGTCGACGGGACCGCGGTCGAGGTGGCGCCCGGCGCGACCATCCTCGAAGCCGCCGAAGCCGCCGGGCACTGGGTGCCGACCGTCTGTTTCGACCAGCGCCAGGCCCCGTTCGGGGCGTGCCGCGTCTGCATGGTCGCGGTCGCCGGCTCGCCGAAACCGCTCCCCGCCTGCACCACCCCATGCCGGGACGGGATGGAGATCGAGACCGAGGAGGCGACCGCGCGGCGCGTCTCCCGCGCCGTGGTCGAGCTCGTCCTCTCCGAGCTCCCCGAGCCCCCCGCCCCCCACACCGAGCTCGCCCGGGTCGCGGCGCGCCTCGGCGTCACCGGGTCGCGCTGGACCGGCGCCGTCCACGCCCGCGAGGACGACCTCCGCCATCCCTACCTGGCGCTGCGCCACGAGCTCTGCATCTCCTGCGGGCGCTGCGTGCGGGCCTGCGACGAGGTCCAGGGCGCCTTCGCGCTGACCGCGACCGGGCGCGGCTTCGACGCCAACATCGCCGCCGGGCTCGACGCCGGCTTCGAGGACTCGACCTGCGTCTCCTGCGGCGCCTGTGCCGACACCTGCCCCACCGACGCGATCTCCGAGATCAGCCTGGTGGCACAATTGGAGAGGAGCTGAGCATGGCAAACGCGACCATCCCCGAGGCACCGGCGGCGGAGGAGAGATTCGATCGCGTCGCGGCGACGACCTGCGGCTACTGCGGCGTCGGCTGTCGGCTCGAGACGCGGGCGATCGACGGGCGCATCGTCTCGATCGGCCCGCTCGACGGCCCCGCGAACCACGGCCACACCTGCCTCAAGGGCCGCTTTGCCCACGGGTTCAGCCGCTCCCCGGACCGCCTGCGGACGCCGCTGATCCGCGAGGACGGCGAGCTGCGGCCGGCGAGCTGGGAGGAGGCGCTCGGGCGCATCGTCGCCGAACTGGAACGGGTCAAGGCCGCCCACGGCCCCGACGCGATCGCGGGCCTCGCCTCCTCGCGCGCCACCAACGAGGACTGCTACGCGATGCAGCGCCTGATCCGCGCCGCGGTCGGCACCAACAACATCGACAACTGCTCGCGGGTCTGCCACTCGCCGACGTCCTTCGCGCTGCGGCGATCCTTCGGGCTCTCCGGCGCCACCGGCTCCTTCGACGACATCGACCACGCCGAGGTGGGGGTGCTGATGGGGGTCAACCCGACCCAGGGGCACCCGGTGGTCGGCGCGCGGATCAAGCAGGCGGCGCTGCGGGGCTGCAAGCTGATCACGATCGATCCGCGGCGGATCGAGCTGGCCGACTACGGCGAGATCCACCTCGCCCCGCGTCCCGGCACCAACGCGGCGGTCGCGCTAGGGCTCTGCCACGTGGTCCGGCGGGAAGGCCTGGTGGACGAGGCGTTCGTGGCGGAGCGGACCGAAGGCTACGAGGCGGTCGAGGAGCTGCTCGAGGGCTACGACCCTGCCGCGGTCGAGGAGATCGCCGGCATTCCCGCCGCCGACCTGGAAGCGGCGGCACGCCTCTACGGCGAGGCGGCGAGCGGGTCGCTCCTCTGGGGCCTCGGCGTGACCGAGCACATGTACGGCTCCGAGGTGGTGCAGCTGCTCTGCAACCTGGCGATGATGACCGGCAAGGTCGGCAAGCCGGGCTCGGCGCTGCTGCCGCTGCGGGGGCAGAACAACGTCCAGGGCTCCTCCGACATGGGCGCCCTGCCCGACACCTACACCGCCTACCGCTCGGTCGAAGACGAGGAGGTGGCGGCCACGTTCGAAGCCGCCTGGGGCGCGCCGCTCTCGCGCCGCAAGGGGAAGACGATCCCGCAGATGTTCGACGCCGCGGTCGCCGGCGACCTGAAGGCGATGTACATCTTCGGCGAGGACGTCGCCCAGACCGATCCCGACACCGCCCACGTGATCGCCGCGATGGAGAGCCTCGAGTTCCTCGTCTGCCAGGAGATCTTCCTGAACGAGACCACCAAATACGCCGACGTCGTCCTCCCCGCCTCCGCGTTCCTGGAAAAGGAAGGGACCTTCATCAACGCCGAGCGCCGCTTCCAGGCGGTCGAACCGGCGATCGACCCGCCGGGGGAAGCGCGGACGGACTTCGAGATCATCGGCGAGGTGTCGCGCCGGCTCGGCCACGAGACGGGCTGGGAGACGCCCTGGGACGCGCTCGACGAGATCGCCCGGCTGACCCCCCACTACGCCGGCGTCAGCCGCGAGCGGCTCGGCAGCCAGGGCCTGCAGTGGCCGGTGCGCCCGGACGGCACCGACTCGCCGACGCTCTACGACACCACCTTCGACCGGCCCGGCGGCCGTGGCCACTTCGCCCCGTTGCCCTACAAGGCGCCCGGGGACGCGCCTGACGACGAGTTCCCGCTGGTGCTCGTCACCGGTCGCATCCTCCAGCACTACAACGCCGGGACGATGACCCGCCGCACCGCCAACGCGGAGCTGGTCGACCGCGACGTGCTCGAGGTCCACCCGGTGGACGCGGCGCGCCTCTGGATCGGCGACGGCGACCGGGTCTCGGTGCGCAGCCGGGTCGGGCGGATCGAGGTCGAGGCGAAGGTGACCGACCGGATCGAGCCCGGCCACGTCTTCACCACCTTCCACTTCCCCGAGACCCGCACGAACCTGCTGGTCGGCCAGTCCGCCGACGTCAACACCTCCTGCCCCGAGTACAAGGTGATCGCGGTCGACGTGCGGCCGATCTCCGAGCAGCCCTCCTTCGTCCCGGTCCTCGCCGATGGCGACTGACCCCATCGCGCCCTGAGCCTCGCCCGCGGAGCCGTCCTCGCGGGCGGCCGCGGCAGCCGGCTCGGCGGCGCCAAGGCGACGGTCGAGCTGGCGGGCCGGCCGCTGATCGCGTACCCCCTCGCGGCCCTGGCGGAGGCCGGCATCGATGCCTTCGTGGTCGCCAAGCCGGGGAGCGGGATCGGCGCGGCGCTCGGCAAGCGCGAGGCCGAGGTCGTCGTCGAGCCCGCGGAGCCGACGCACCCGCTCGCCGGGATCGTCGCCGCGCTGCGCCACGCGGGCGCGCCGCTCGTCGTCGTCGGCTGCGACTTCCCGTTCGCGCCGCCGGCGCTCTTGCGGGCGCTCGCCGAGGCGCCGGAGCCGCTCGTGGTCCCCGCCCCCGGCGGCGCGCCGCAGCCGCTGACGGCGCGCTGGGCCCCGACGCTCCTCCCCCGCCTCGAAGCCGCGCTCGCCCGCGAGGAGCCGCTCCGCGCCACGGTCGCCGGCCTCGCCCCGCGCCTCCTCGAGGACGCCGAGCTCGCGCCCTTCGGCGACACGGCCCGCGCCTTCCTCAATGTCAACACCGCCGCCGAGTTGCAGGCGGCCGAGCACGCGATAGGTTCGCCCGATGGCGGGTGAAGAGCCAGGGTTCGTCTCGCGCGGCTTCGTCGGCAAGCCCCACGGGCCGGGCGCCGACCGGCTGCCCCCGGGCCAGTACCTGGAGCGCGGCTTCCCCGTCCTCACCGCCGGGCCGACCCCACGGGTCGAGCCGAGCGACTGGAGCTTCCGCATCGACGGCATGGTCGACCACGAGCTCGAGTGGAGCTGGGAGGAATTCGGCCGGCTCCCGGCCGAAGACGTCCCCTGCGACATCCACTGCGTGACCAAGTGGTCGAAGCTTGGCATCAGCTTCCGCGGCGTCTCGGTCGACGTGCTGCTGGACTCGGCGCGCCCGCAGGGCGAGTTCTCGATGGCCCGCTCCTTCGGCGGCTACACGACCAACCTCGCGCTCGATGACCTGACCGGCGGCCGCGCCTGGGTCGTCACCGAGCACGAGGGCGCCCCGCTGCCCCGCGAGCACGGCGGCCCGGCCCGCCTCCTCGTCCCTCATCTCTACTTCTGGAAGAGCGCCAAGTGGGTCAGCGGGCTGCGGATCATGGACCACGACGAGCCGGGCTTCTGGGAGGCGAACGGCTACCACAACCGCGGCGACCCGTGGCAGGAGCAGCGATATTGGTCGGACTGAGCGAGGCCCCCCAGCGCGCCCCGGGCCGCTGGCAGATCGCCGAGGTCGAGCGGATCCGGGTCGAGACGCCGCGCACCAAGACCTTCCGCCTGCGCCCGCCGATGTGGGTGCCGCACCTCCCCGGGCAGCACTACGACGTGCGGCTCACCGCGCCGGACGGCTACCGGGCCGAGCGCTCCTACTCGATCGCCTCCTCGCCGCTCGACGAAGGGGCGGTCGAGCTGACCGTCGACCGGCTCGACGGCGGCGAGGTCTCGACCTACCTCCACGACGTCCTGGTCGAGGGCGACCAGGTGGAGATCCGTGGCCCCTTCGCCTCCTACTTCGTCTGGCGCGGCGAGGAGCCGGTCCTCCTGATCGGCGGCGGCTCCGGCGTGGTGCCGCTGATGTGCATGCTGCGCCACCGCCGCCGCACCGCCCCCGACCTGCCGATGCGCCTCCTCTACTCGGCCCGCACCCGGGCCGAAGTCATCTACGCCGACGAGCTCGGCGACGACGCGATCGTCGCCCTGACCCGCGAACCGGAGGGAGCGCCGGCCCCCGACCTCCCCCGCGTCCAGCTCGGCCGCATCTTCCCCGGCCTCCTCGCCGCCGAGGCCTTCGACTCCGGCCTCGCCTTCGTCTGCGGCTCGAACTCCTTCGTCGAGTCGATCGCCCAGATGCTCCTCGCGGTTGGCTACGCCCCCGACCGCATCCGCACCGAGCGCTTCGGCCCGACCGGCTGAGCTACCGACCGCCTCCGCCCCCGCGCGATGCAGGCGTCGCGGCTCAACCGCAGCAGCGCTTGTACTTGCGCCCCGAACCGCACCAGCACTGCTCGTTCCTGCCGGGCGGCCAGGCGACGACCTCGCCGCGGCCGCCCAGCTCGCCCGCGAGCCGACTGCGCGCCTCCCCGGTCCCGGGGTCGAGCCCCGCCGCCGCCGCAAACTCGACGAGCGCCTCGACCTCCAGCGCGGCGACGGACGGCGACCGTCCCGTCGCGGCCTGCACCTCGCGGAGGCGGGCCTCGATGATCGCGCACTAGGAATCGGGGTCGGCGAGGTCCTCGGCGAGCGAGGGCCACCGGGCCAGCGCCGCGTCGATCTCCTCGCGCGGGAACCAGGCGACCGCGTAGGCAGCGGCCTCGGGGAAGGAGGCGCCGGCAATCCCGGCGAACCGCCCGGCGGTTTCGGACGGAAGACCGAGCTCACGACGGCATTCCTGCTGTTCCGCCCGAAGCCGCCTGACCGTGGACCGGTCGTAGGCGCTCCTCGCCGGCCCCAGGGCCTCGGCCCGCTCCGCCAACTCGAGCGCCCGGTCGAAGGCGCGCAAAGCGCCCTCGTGATCGCCGGCGTCCGACCGCGCGGCGCCGATCGTGCCGTGCAGGTTGGGATCGTCCCCTCGCGCCTGGACCGCGGCGGCGAACACCGCCTCCCCCTCCTCGGCCTCACCGGCCTTCAGCAGGTACCAGCCCAGCATCTCCTGGGCCAGGTCCGGGAGCCGGCAGCCGTGCTCGATCGCGAGCCGCTGCGCGTCGACGGCGAGAACGTAGTCCTCGGAGTCGGCCGCGAGCTCGGCCACCTCGTCGTAGCACTCGCCCAACTCGAGGTCCACGGGCTGCTCCCTCGCGGCGAGCCGGTCGAGTGCCGCCTTTGCCTCGTCCAGCGACTCCGTGGTTTCGTAGAGCGAGATGAGCTCGGAGACGCTTGCCACCGCAACGATCGTAGCGACCGACCCGCCGCTCAACAGGGGTGGCTGAGGGGACTCGAACCCCCGACCGCCTGGACCACAACCAGGAGCTCTACCAGCTGAGCTACAGCCACCGCGAGGCTCCCCAATCTAGCGGGCCGGGGCGAGGCGGGGGTGACCGGCGGCTATGCGGCGACCGGCAGGCGGTCGAGCGACTCGACCGTCTCCGTGCAGGCCTTGGCCACCTCGCGGCCCTTGACCTGGAAGTGCTCGTGGAAGAAGCGCTGGTGGTCGGCGTGCTCGTGGAAGTGGTGCGGGGTGAGGACGGCGGAGAAGACCGGCACGCCGGTGTCGAGCTGGACCCGCATGAGGCCGTCGATGACCGCCTCGGCGACGAACTCGTGGCGGTAGATGCCGCCGTCGACGACCAGGCCGGCGGCGACCACGGCGCGGTAGCGGCCGCTCTCGGCGAGGCGCTTGGCGTGGAGTGGGATCTCGAAGGCGCCGGTCACCTCGAAGAGGTCGATCTGATCGGCGGGGACGCCGCGCTCGGCCGCCTCGGCGAGGAAGGAGTCGCGGGCCTGGTCGACGATCTCGCGATGCCACAACGACTGCACGAAGGCGATCCGCCCGTCCCGCTGCCCGGTTCCGCTGTTCTCCATGTGCCCGCTCCTCTCGGTCGACTGCGTCGCAGCCGAGGGTATCGCGGCGGGGCCGCTACTCGCCGGCGCTGAACTCGGCGATCGCGATCGCCAGCATCACCATGCCGAGGGCGAAGACGGTGAAGATCTGCAGGGCGACCGGCACGTCCCAACCGAACCAGGTGATCGGCGGGTTCAGCGCCTGGTGCGCTTCGGCGGAGATGTCGAGGTTGGCGAAGATCAGCGTGCGCATCGGCGCGACCGCGTAGGTGATCGGGTCGATGCGGTTGAGGAAGGCGAGCCAGCCGGGTAGCTCCGCGGTCGGGAAGAGGGCGCCGGAGATGAAGAACATCGGCGTGACGATCATCTGCATCACGCCCATGAAGGACTGCATCTGCTTGATCCGCGCGGCGACCATCACCCCGAAGGCGGTGATGCTGAAGGCGAGCAGGAGTTGGAGGGCGAAGACGCCGAGTACGAGGCCGACGCTGTAGGGGACGTGGACGGTCCAGGCGAGGGCCAGCAGGATCACGCCCTGGAGGGAGGCGACGGTGGCGCCGCCGAAGACCTTGCCGACGACGATCGAGCTGCGGCGGACGGGCGCCACCATCATCTCACGGAGGAAGCCGAACTCGCGGTCCCAGACGATCGAGGCAGCGGAGAACATCGCCGTGAACATCACCGAGATGCAGAGGACGCCGGGGTAGATGAAGGTCTTCAGTTCGACCCCGTGAGTGCTGGCGGCGGAGAGCTGCTGGAGGCCGGAGCCGAGGACGAAGAGGAAGAGCAGCGGCTGGACCAGCGCGGTGACGATCCGCATCCGGTCTTTCTGGAAGCGGATCAGCTCGCGGCGCCAGACGATCTTGATCGCGCGCAGCTCCGAGCGCCAGCTGCGGGGCGGGACGTGGACCGCGACCGTGGGCGGCGGCGCGGGCGCGCCCGGGGCGGCGGTGGCGGGGATCGTCGCGTCGCTCATCGGCGTCCCACCATCGCCTGCATGACGGCGCGGTTGCGGTTTTTCGCCGCCGACTCCTCGGCGTCGCGGATCGTCGTCCCGGTGTGGGACATGAAGACGTCGTCGAGGGTCGGGCGGGAGAGGTTGACCGAGCGGATCGGCACGTCCAGCTCGGCGAAGAGCCGCGGCACGAACTCCTCCCCGTCGGCGACGGCGAAGCTGACGGCGCCCTCGGAGACCGTCGCCTCGAGGCCGAAGCGCTCGGCGAGCTCGGCGATCGCCCGCTCGTCGTCGTCGGTCTCGATCCGGATCCGGTCGGCGCCGACGGCTTCCTTCAGCGCCGCCGGGGTGTCGAGGGCGACGATTTCGCCGTGGTCCATGATCACGATCCGGCCGCAGAACTCGGCCTCGTCCATGTAGTGGGTGGTCATGAAGATCGTGATCTCCTCCGAGCGCTGGAGCTGGCGGATGTAGCCCCAGATCGAGGCGCGGGTCTGCGGGTCGAGGCCGATCGTCGGCTCGTCGAGGAAGAGCACGCGCGGCGAGTGCATCAGCCCGCGGGCGATCTCGAGGCGGCGCCGCATGCCGCCGGAGAAGGTGAGGACCTGCGAGTCGCGGCGCTCCCAGAGCCCGACCATCCTCAGCACCTGCTCCATGCGCGGCTTGACCGCCGCCTTCTCGACCCCGTAGAGCTCGGCGTGGAGGCGGAGGTTCTGCTCGGCGCTGAGGTAGCCGTCGAGGGTCTGGTCCTGGAAGACGAGGCCGATGTGGCGGCGGACGTCGTCGCGGGCGGTGGCGACGTCGAAGCCCGCGACCTCGGCGTTGCCGGAGGTGGGCCTGGTGAGCGTACAGAGCATGTTGATCGTCGTCGTCTTGCCGGCGCCGTTGGGGCCGAGGAAGCCGAAGACCTCGCCCGTCGCGACCTCGAAGTCGACGCCTTTGACGGCCTCGAAGTCGCCGAACGATTTGTGCAGGTCTTTGACGGAGATCGCGGGAGTTGGCATCGGGGGTGGGGAGAAAGGTGGGTGGCCGGACCCTTGTTCCCCAGGGGGGCGCCCGGCCTGTACGTTGTACGGCCGATCCACTGTACACTGTACGGACCATGGATGCCACCGCGGCCGAGTACGGAGACGGCCAGAAGGCCTGCCGACGCGCCGAGATCGTCGCCGCCGCCGTGCGGATCGCCGACGCGGAGGGCGTCGAGGCGGTCTCCATGCGCCGCCTCGCCGACGAGCTCGGGGTCGCCACCATGACCCCCTACACCCATGTCGAGTCGAAGGACGAGCTGATCGACCTAATGCGCGACGCGGTCGCCGCCGAGATGCTCCTCCCCGAGCCGATCCCCGCCGACTGGCGCACCGCCCTCCGAGCGATCGCCCACAAGACCAAGGACGCCTTCGAAGCCCACCCCTGGAGCCTCGACATCACCTCCCGCCGCCCACGCGCCCGGATCAACCGCCTCCGCCACGTCGAGCAATCGGTCGGGATCATGGTTCGCCTCGACGTCGACCCCCCGACCGGCCGCGCGATCCTGATGTCGATCGACGACTACGTGATCGGCTACTGCATGCGCAAGCGCTCGCGCCAACGGATGCTCGCCTCGCTCGGCCCCGAGGGCAAGGAGGCGCTCCACTCCTTCCGCGACGCGGACCCCGAGGTCGCCGCGGCCCTCGAGGCGGGCGAACTACCCCTGATCAAGAAGATCACCGGCAACCGCAACCGCAGTCACCCCTTCGGCGTGCCGCCCGACTCCGGCTTCGAGCCGGGCCTCGAGTGGCTCCTCGACGGCATCGAAGGGACGGTCACCTCACGGCGCGACGAGCCCAGGCCCGAGGCCGATCTGGGCCTCGACGGACTGGACGAGCTCGAGCGGCGCCTCGAGCGGGCGCAGTCGTCGTAGGCGGGGCCGGCTGCCGCCCGGCGGGGCGGCCATCCCCCTCATGCCTCGGCTGGTTATGAGGGCGATGGCCGCGCCTTGGTCTGCGCCATGCCCGTGAGTTCGCAGTCGGCTACGACAGGTGTAGATAAGTGCGAACGCACCGGGCCCGAGCCCGGCCCGGGCTGGTGCGTTGGCACTTCCCCGCGCTATCCGCGGGTTTCTGCGAATTCACTGGGGGCGCACCGGTGCGTTCGTCGCTTGGACGTCTATGCCGATCAAACGACGAACGCTCTGCGGGGCCTTTGCCCTCTTCGTCACCGGATACGCATGAGGCGCGATAGCTGACACACACCAGGTACGTTTGGCGCATGAAGCGCGATAGGCACGTGGCATCCCGGCCGGGGGCGCGATCCGCGCTGGCGATCGGCGCAGTGCTTCGGGGTGTCGTCGCCGTCGGCGCCGACACCGGAGTGACGGAGGCGCGGGCCGCCGAGGCCGTCGGTGCGCTGGCGATCGGGGCTCTCGCGGTCGGGGCGGCGGCGGTCGGCGGCTTTGCGATCGGCCGCCTGACGGTGCGCAGGCTCAAGGTCGGCCAGGCGACCTTCGAAAAAGTGGAAATCGAGGAGTTGGTCGTCGACGACCTCCAGATCGGCAAGCTCACCGTGCGCGAGGGCCTCCCGGCCCCGGAAGAGCCGCGCCCCTGACGTGCTTCCGAACTTTCCCGCCATATGTGGCCGAAAAGCTCGGACGCTCGCCGGAGCGAGCCGGTGCTTCCGAGCTTTGAGGGTCGATATGACCCTGCAAAGTCGGACGCACCGGCCGGGTGCGGTCTGGGTGGCGGGGCTCCTTGGGGTGGCGGCGCTCGTCGGGGCCGCGCTCCTCACCCCTGGCCCGGCGCGCGCGCTCGGTCCATATCCCGACCTCGGCTCGTGCCCCGTCTTCCCCGCCCCGCCGCCGTCCCTTTCGCCGCGCGCGCCGGCGCTCGGGACCGAGGCCGCGTGGAACCAGAACGTCGCGCAGGCGCCGCGGGCCGCCGACTCGGCCAAGGTCATCGCCTACATCGACTCGCACGGCGGCACCGCGATCCACCCCGATTTCGGCTCGCCGCGCGCCTACGGGTTCCCCTACGCCGTCGTCGGCACGGGCACCAAGCCCCTCCCGGTCCACTACACGGCCTACGGCACCGAAAGCTCGCCCGGCCCGTTCCCGATCCCCGCGGCCGCGCCGGTCGAGGGCGGCGCCCACTCCGAAGGCGACCGCCACGTGCTCGTCGTCGACCGCTCGACCTGCAAGCTCTACGAGCTCTACCGCGCCTTCTACAAATCGGGACCGCACCCGCACTGGAACGCCGACGCGGGCGTCGAATGGAACCTCCGCTCGGCCGCCCTGCGCCCCGCCGGCTGGACCTCGGCCGACGCCGCCGGCCTGCCGATCTTCCCCGGCCTGGTCCGCTACGAAGAAGCGGCCGCGGGCGACGTCGACCACGCGATCCGGGTAACGATGGCGAGCACCCGCGACGCCTGGATCAATCCCGCCTCCCACTGCGCGGGCGACACGCGCAGCGCCGCCGCGCCGCCGATGGGCCTGCGCCTGCGCCTGCGGGCGAGCTACCCGCTCGGCGCCATGGGCACCGCCGCCCGCGCGATCGCGGTGGCGATGAAGGAATACGGCCTGATCGTCGCCGACAACGGCTCCAACTGGTACATCTCCGGCACCAGCGACCGGCGCTGGGACGACGGCGAACTGGACGCCCTGAAGCGGATCCCGGGCAGCGCCTTCGAAGTCGTCAGATCCGCTGCCGCCGTCCGGCCCTGCTGACCCGCCGCCCGGCGCCGCCGAGCAGCCGCCAGAGCTTGCCGAGCGCGGCGAGCACGAGGAAGGCGATACCGAGCCCGATCGCCCCGAGGACGATCAGGAAGATGAGGAAGGCGAGGATCGCGATCGGTATCAGGAGGACTTTCAAGAGCCTGAGAAATTAACGGCACTTCCTAACGGGCGCTTCACATCCGCGACTGCGGCGGGGGCTAAGGTTTCTCCGTCTGGAACAGGCAATGCGGTCCCAGCACAGAATCGAGAGCGGCGGCAGAGGCAGAAGGAGGGTCCGGCGGGGCGCCGGGGCGGTCGTCTGTGCGATCGCCGCGCTCGCCATGCTCGGGCCCCCCGCGAGCGTCGAGACCGCTGCCGCCGCCCCGTCCGCGAGCCACTCCGCCAACCTCGAAGCCTTCGGCGAAGCGCTGATCGACGCGCTCGGCGCCACCCGCGCCGAAAAGGCCGTCGACGCGATCGGCCACGGCCTGGCGATGATGGAGGTGCAGAAGCGGATCGCGGCCACCGAGCGCAAGCTCGCCCGCGAAGAAGCCGCCGCAGCCGAAGCGGAACCGACCCCCGCCCCCGAAGAAGTCAAGAACCCGTCCGAAATGCCGCCTGCCTCGGCCGGCACCAACGGCACCAAGGTCCCCCACTCCGGCGGCGGCCGCCTCTTCGCCCACACCCGCCAGGGTGACACGGGCTCGACCGCGATCCTCCTCTCCGGCATCGCCCTCGCCCCGCCCGACGCCCCCGAAGCGGTCCAGAAGGTCATCAACGCCGCCAACACGATCGTCGGCAGGCCCTACGTCTGGGGCGGCGGCCACGCCTCCTTCTACTCCTACGGGTACGACTGCTCGGGGTCGGTCAGCTTCGCCCTCTTCGGCGGCGGCCTGATCCCGGAACCGCTCACCTCCGGCGCCCTCGAGGGCTGGGGCGAACCCGGCCCCGGCAAGTGGATCACCGTCTACGCCAACGCCGAACACACCTTCATGGAGATCGCCGGCCTGCGCTGGGACACGGTCGGCGACGCCCACGGCACCGGCCCCCGCTGGCACCTCGAGCCGACCTCGACCGCCGGCTTCGTCGTCCGCCACCCGCCGGGGCTCTAGCCGGAGGATCGGCGCGGCCGGGCGCGATCGCGGAGAGGCAGGACGCGGCCGTTCGCGAGCGCCGGTGAAAACCCGTGGTTTGCCCGATGCGGGGCGGCGCGCGCCCGTGCCACGCTCGCGTCCCGATGCTCCGTCGCTCGTCCCCGCTCGCCCTCGCCCTCGCCCTCGCCGCCCTCCTGGTCGCCGCGACGGCGGCCCCGGCCGCGATCACCCATCGCACCGAGTGGGACATGTCGATCGCCGGCAAGCAGATCGTGACCTGGAGCTTCGCCGCCGAACGGCCCGAACACTGCGTCAGCTACTACGGCGAAGCGAGCGCCGAGGCGACCGGCCATGGCCGGGTCGGCCTCACCTTCGCGACGCCGAAGAAGAAGCCGCTGGAGGCGGAGACCTACCTGAGGAACGGCAAGCTCCGGTTCTTCTCGTTCTCGACCGACGGCTGGTCGATCCCGGCAGCCTGGTCGAAGCGGGGCACCTTCTCGCTCAGCTACGGCATGCCGTGCGGCTCGCGCGCCGACGACCCGGTGCCGTTGCCGACGATCTCCGACGACAGCGGCTGCGGGACGAAGAAACTCGACTTCAACCCTGTCTTCTCCTGGTCGGGCGGGGAGCTGACCGTCCTCGGCACCTTGAGCCCCGTCCCCTACGTCGCCTGCCCGGGCGTCTTCGAGCCCGCCGCCCAGGTCGACTCCGAAGCGCCCTGCACGCCCAAAGGCGACGCGAGCGGCCTCGACGGCACCCAACTCCAGGAGCTCCACCCCGCCGCCGCCTCTGACGACTTCACCGCCGGCAAGCCCTTCGACGTCGTCGCCAGCCACAAGTTCCTCTGCGAATTCCCCTCCCTGACCTGGCCGGAAAATCCGCCGCTGAAAGTAGCGCTGACCACCCGCTACGAAGTGTCCTTCGAGCCGCGCCGACCGTGAGCCGCTGCGGCGGCCGGCCTCGCAGTAGGTGGCGGCCCAACCACCGATGGACAATTATTCCTTGCCGGTAGGAAACCACGGTGAGAGAGTCACGACGTTCGGCCCTCCAGTCAAACTCGATATCCAAAGGATCCCGTCATGAAGCGCCTGCGCAGCAAGCTCATCTCCGCCAGATACGTCGCGACGCTGGTGATCGTCGCCGCCTTTGCCATCCCCCTCTTGGTCGCCTCCGCCGCGGGCGCGGCGATCGTCACCGTCGGCAGTCCCTTGATCGGCTCCTTCTCAACCTCGACGATCGGCACGGGAAACACGCTCTTCAATCTGAGGGGCGAGCCCAATCCGACGTCTCCGGTCGACGGCGCGGTCGTCGGTTGGAACATCATCGGGGCATCAGGAGGGCCGTACTTCCTCCGCATCCTGGCCCCGACCGGCCTCGGCCAGTTCACCGGAGCGGGGAAAAGCGCAGGCGCCACTCCGCTGAGCACCGGGCTGCAGCACTTCACCACCCTGCTCCCGATCAAGACGGGCCAACTGATCGCCTTCGACCACACCAACGCCGGCGACACGATCGGCACCCTCAGCGTCCCCGGCAACGAATGGGGCTTCTTCAGCCCCACCCTCGAAGAAGGGGCTACCGCCACCCCGTCCGTGGGGCCCAACATCGAACTCGGCTTCAACGCGGAAGTTCAGCCCGCGCCAACGATCTTCGTGATCGGCACGACCTCAGGATCGACGGCGGGCGGCACCAGCGTCCTCATCAGCGGAACTGATCTGGAGGGAACGACGGCGGTCAAATTCGGCGGCGCCGCGGCGACGTTCGGCCAGGTCTCCGAAACGGCGGTGCTCGCGACCTCGCCCGCAAGCGCGACGGCCGGCAGCGTCCCGGTCAGCGTGACCACCCGGGCGGGCACCGCGACGGCGGCCCAGTCCTTCACTTACCAGGCGCCCCCCTCGCCGGCCCCGCTACCCCCGACTCCGGGCCCGGCCATCGCGAAGTGCGTCGTCCCCAAGCTCCTCGGGAAGCATCTGAAGGCCGCCAAGAAAGCCATCCGAGCGGCCAAGTGCAAGGTCGGGCAGGTCACCAAGGAGCCCGGCGTGACCCTGGGAGACGGGACGGTCGTGAAACAGAGCCCGAAATCGGGGACCAAGAAGCCCGTCGGCGCGGCGGTGAGCGTCAGGCTCGGCTAGCCGTGACGAGGAGGCCAGGAACGCACACGTTCAGGGCGCTAGCCTCGTCGCATGGCCGAGCTCCCCGAGCACGTCGCGACCAACCGCGCCTTCTGGGACAGGCTGGCGGACCGATATGTCGACCGGGGTAGGCGCGACTGGGAACGCGAGGAACCGGCCTGGGGGATCTTCTCCGTACCGGAGTCGGAGGTCGGCCTGCTGCCGGCGGCGATCGAGGGCCGCGACTCGATCGAGCTCGGCTGCGGCACCGCCTACGTCTCCGCCTGGCTGGCCCGGCGCGGCGCCCGCCCGGTCGGGATCGACAACTCCGCCAGGCAGCTGGGGACGGCGCGCGGCTTCCAGCAGGAGTTCGGGCTCGAGTTCCCCCTCCTCCACGGCGACGCCGAGCGGGTGCCCTACCCCGACGGCTCCTTCGACATCGCGATCTCCGAGTACGGGGCGAGCATCTGGTGCGACCCCTATGCCTGGATCCCCGAGGCGGCGCGGCTGCTGCGCCCGGGCGGCGAGCTCGTCTTCCTGGTCAACTCGATCTTCACGATCCTCTGCGGCCCCGACGACGAGACGATCCCGGCGGGCGACCGGCTCCTGCGCCCGCTCTTCGGCATGCACCGGGTCGAGTGGCCGGGCGAGGACTCGGTCGAATTCCACCTGCCGCCCGGCAGGATGATCGCCCTGCTCGGCGACTGCGGCCTCGAGGTGGTCGAGCTGATCGAAGTCCGCCCGCCCGCCGACGCGAGGACGAGTTCCACGAGCGTCGCCCTCGACTGGGCGCGCCGCTGGCCCTGCGAGGAAGTCTGGCGCGCCCGGAAACACGGTTGAGCGAGCGCCCCCGGCTGGATTCGAACCAGCGACCGTCGGATTAGAAGTCCGATGCTCTATCCAGCTGAGCTACGGGGGCAGGATCCCAACATTCGGCTCTAAGCTGCCGGTTCCTGGGCTCTTTCGGCGACGCCCTCGGGGCTCTCCTGAGACCGGGATGCGACCTCGCTGCCCAATGCTGCCCAATGGATGGCCGAATCAAAGGCCTCGAGGTGGTCTCCGGAGAGCTTCTGTCGCCGTCGCACCGACCTAGCGTAGACGCGGATCGGGAAAGAGGGGTCCGACCAGCCGCCTTGCTCGGCGACGTAGACGACGTCATCACCGCAGGCATAGCGAAGGCTTGCGTAGGTGCGGCGAAGAGAGTGCGGCGTCACGCGCTCGCTGATCGGCGCGATACCCAGGCCTTCCAGCTTCGGGTTCGCCCTCTTGATCGCGGTCTTCAGCCGCCTGCTCACATTTGCGGGCGTCTGGGGCGTCCTGTGAGTCCCGATGAAGACAGGATCGTCGGGCTCGGTCAGGGGGCTGCTGGCGGCCAGGGTCCACAATTCGTCGACGAGCGCGCGGGGAAGATCGACCTCGCGCCGCCCGGTGTTGGTCTTCGAGGCCCGCACGGTGAGCGTAGAGGTCGAGAGATCGAGATCACGCCAGCGCAGCGCACAGGCCTCCCCCACCCGGAGCCCGGCGCCGGCGAGCGTTGCCACGATGATGCGGTGGCCCTTCGGCGCCGCCTCGAGCAGGGCGATCAGCTGCTCGGGCTCGACCCAGGTCCGCGCCGGAGGATCAGCTTTTACGCGTCGACGCCGACCGCGGGCCGGGTTCGCCTTGTCGATGACCCCATATTCGATGGCCGCGTCGAGGATCATGGCGAGCGCCTTCAGGGTCTTGTTGATCTGGGCGCCCGCGATGCGGCCTTCTTTCACCTTGGATGCCTTGTAGGCGTCGACCGCAGCGACATCGATCTCGTCGAGCCGGTGAAGCCGGAAGTATGGGAGTAGGTGGTTGGACAGGCACCATTCGTAGTCGTGCACCGTCCTCGGGCGCAATTCCCCTTCCCTCGCGCGCAGCCAGTCGGTCGAGAAGCGGTGGAAGGTCGGCACCTCCGCCGGCACCTCGGCCGGCGGAGGCTCGTAGGGTTGCCAGACACCCCGCTCGACGTCGGCGAGGACGTGACGCAGCTCCGCCTCCGCCTTCTGCCGGCTCCAGCCCTCCTCGGACGTGCCCAAGGTTACGTAGCGCCGCCTCCCTCCGGCGCGGAACCGGATGGCCCAGGCACGACCGTCCTTGGGCTCGATCACCTGACCTTTGGCGGGGCGAGGCATCAGCGCACGCTCCCAGGGCGGTTGTCCGGCACGCGACGATCGAGGACCCGAAAGCCCGCGATCAAGGCAGCTTCTCCCTCGGGGGCGCCACTGCCTTGGGCGGCGCCAGGATCAGCCTCTTGTTCTTCGGCAAGGAGTCGCGCGGCGATTGAACTGAATAGCGATTCCAGTGCGGCTCGATTCTCTGGCGGAAGCGTCAATTGCATCGCCTTCCTTCGCGCTCGCCCTTAGGAGGAAGGACGATGCGCCCACGGGGCCTGCCGTCGCGGTCGACCGGTACCCACCCGCACTCGGGGTGACGTTTTGCCATGACCTCGGCGAGGCCCTGTGCAACAGCTTCTTTTGCCGCCTCAGGCATCGGCATCTCTCCTCTCAGTCGCCGGATCAACCACCGCAGGTAGTGGCGCCAGGTGAGCGGCCACATTGTGGGCTCGACGACCGAGCCGGTGGCGGGGCGAGGCATCAGAAACACACCCCTTCGGATCGAGTCTCCTGTTTAAAGCCAGCGGCCGTCCGAGTCGATATGGGACAGATGACCGACCAAGAGCCCGTCGTCCAGCCGAAACTGACCGAGACCCCCGCCACCAGGGCCGGCCAGGTGTCGTTCCTCGCCCTCGTCGTCGTCGCGATCCTCGTCGCACTCGTCACCTCGTCGATCCCGGCAGCCGTCGCTGTCCTGGCGGTCGGTGGGTTGATCCTCGGCGGGGTGCTGCTGATCCGAGGTCGTCGCACCACGAGGTGATGGAGGCGTGTGACGGGCCACATCAGGCGCCGCCGTAGATCCGCCGGCCGAACACCGCGATGCTGTACTCGCCCTGGGGGGATGGGTAGAGGTTCGCCCTGATCTTCCGCTTGAACCAGTCCTCGGCCATGAGGCGCCGGTCCTCGGGGCTGAGGGCGGCTTCTGCCTCCCGGCGGCTGCGCCGGCGCATCTCCGTCGGCATCAGCCGGCCCGCCGCGAATAGCGAGCGAGCTGCGAGATGCTGAGGCCGCTGAGGACCGCGACGTGGCCGAGGCTCTTCCCCTCGGCCAGCACCTCGTCGATCAGCGCGTCGCGTTCCCGCCGCAGGTCCCGGAGCAGGCAGAGCTTCTCCGCCGCGCCCAGCCGGGGCAGCACCCGCGTGACAGGCATCGTCGCGATCGTGACCGCGGGCCGGGCCGACAGCCGGTCGGGGTCGAGGTCGACGGAGATCCACCCGGAGGCGACGGCGTAGAGGACCGCCTGGGCGCGATCCGCCACGCCCAGCTTCGAATAGACGTTGTGCAGGTGCGTGCGGATCGCCGAGACGGAGAGGTGCATCTCGGCGGCGATCTGTTTGTAGGTCAGACCACAGGCGAGCTGGGTCAGCACCTCCAGCTCGCGCTGCGAGAGGTAGCGGGCGGGCGGGGTGCGGACGGCCTCGACCGGGTCGACATCGGTCGCACAGAGGGCCTCGCCGTTGATCGGCTCGGCGTCTTCGACCAGATGCATCACGCCACCGCCAGACGGTCGACTTCGGCGGCTTCCGCGAGCAGCCGCAGGTGCCGCAGCGGGTCGCCCTTGATGGCCGCCCCGCGGCAGGCGGGCAGCCGCTCTTCTGCGCTCACACGGGCCTCGCGGAAGGTCTCGAATGGACCGTCCACCGGGATGCTCATGCGCCCGTTCAGCCCGTGTCTGCTCAGTTCGAGCATCCACCCGCGGCCCGCCTCCAGGCCGATGACCACGGGGCCACCCTCCCAACGCCACAGTTTGCTTGCGGCAAGCCGTACCCAGCCGGGGCGGTTCTCGTCGTTCTGTCCCATCGCTCATTCCTCCGGATGTGATGCCAGAGATGAGCCTTGAAGTCGGGGAACCGGGCGGTAGCCTGCACCCCGGCCGCTGGAGCTCATTCCTCTGGCGGCTGAGGGGGCGGCGGTGTTTCCGCACTGTCGCCCCCACTTATGTGGCCCGGAGGCTAAGCGACGGCGCCGAGGGCTGTCAAGTGCGGCGACAACGCGTTGTGGGGCATCTCCAGTGCGGATGCGGGCGATCCCCGGGGCCTCGCTGCCAGATGCGCAGGATCGCCTAAGCGTACAGAGACTCCTTCGGCTAGCCTCTCGCGAGGCATGGACGACCGGAAGGCCGCCGAGATCGCCAAGGCTCTCGGCCACCCACTGCGGATCGCGTTGATTCGGGCGATCCGCGACCAGGGGCAGCTCTCTCCGACCCGCTTCAGCCGCGAGACCGGCGAGCCGCTCGGCAACGTCTCTTACCACGCGAAGGCACTCGAGGCCGCGGGCATCCTTCGCGTCACCGAGACGGCACAACGTCGCGGCGCGTTGGAGCACTTCTATGCCCTGAGCGGACCGAACGCGGGCATTGTCCTCGCGGTGCTGGACCTGCTCTCCACTGCTTGACCCTGGTGCGAACATACGTTCGTGCCATATGACCCAGCCCTGCTCCAGCGGATGCGCCGCGCGATCGAGCTCGAAGAGGCCGGCGTGGCGATCTCGATGATGCAGGAGTTGGGACCGCCGATCAGTCTCGGCGACTCGTTCGACCTGCTGCGCCTCCTCGCCAGGAAAGCCGACCCCCGCTTCGAGTCCTATGCGACCAGATGGCTGACGCGCTTCGTCGTCGAGCGCGGTGCGAGCCTGTCGCAGTGCCAGATCGCCACGGCGGCGATCGGGGCGCTCGCCGTGGACCCCGACAACGAGAACATCAGGGAGGCGCTCTGGGCGAGCCTGCCGGAGCAGCAATGAGCGCCGACCTCGGCGCGACCTGCGCGCGGGCTCCGGCGGGTCCTCAGTTCTGCTTGCCCGGCTCGGCCGAGTGGAAGTCCCCGCCGCAGGCGCTCCATGAGCCGCGGCCTTCGGATCGTGCCCTGTCCTGCGCGGCGTAGAAGCGGGCGCGTCCGTCGAAGGCCTGGCCTTCGTAGTCGTAGACATAGGCGAGGCCACGACGGAGTTGGACCGGTTCGAGCTGTCGGCCGCCGATGAAGGCGTGGGCGAGGATGCGGCCGTAGATGTCGTGGTGGTCGGCGACGGAGTCGTAGCGGAGCGTGACTTCTGCGCCTTCGGGCGCGAGCCGTTCCATCGAACGGGCGGCTGCCCTCGCCCCGCACTCCACCGGGTACCCGGGTTTGACGTCCTCCGGGGTGTCGATTCCGATGAGGCGGACGTAGGCCAGTTCGCCGTCGGCCTCGCGGATGCGGAGCGTGTCGCCGTCGACCGCGTAGTCGATGGTCGCCCGGAAGCTCGAGACGTGTCGGTGCGCGACGCCTGTCCCGGGCGCCAGGAGCGCGAGCGAGGCGAGGGCCCCGGCCAGGAGGAGCGAGGCACGGAACCTGGACATGGCACACATCCTGGCGTACGGGGCATCACAGAGACGCCTGGATCGCTTCCTGCATCAGCTTCAGGGCGGCTTCGCTCCGCTCGTTGAGCCTGGCTGCCTGCTCAGCCTGCGCGGTCAGCCTCTCCGCGGCGCTCGTGGCCTTCTCAGTGGCCCGCCGAAGCGTGGCCAGGTCCTCCGCGGCCTGCCGCTCGAACTCGGCGGTCACCTTTTCCCACGTGGCCCTTGCGGTCTTCATGGTCTCGATCTGCGAGGCGTGCTGCTCGTTCCTCTGCGTCGAAAGTGCGACTTGCTCCCGCAGCCCCTGCATGAGCCCGGCGAGTTCGAGGGTCGCCTGTTCAGGGTCGAAGTCTGGATGTCCGGTCATCGGGTCAGCTAATAGGAGGCCAGTGATCCCGCGACGCTTGGCGTCTGGAGCCCAAGCCCCACTTTGCCTCCGATGCCACCGTTGATCACCGCGATCAGCGAGGAGATGATCGATCCCCCGTTGGCTTCGACAACAGCCTGCGTCCGCTGCGATTCCGCCAGCTGTTCGCGGAGAAGTTCGTTCGTTTCTTCGGATGACCTCAGCAGTTCGGCGGTCGTCTTTTCCTGGCCTTCGCGCTGCCTTTCACGTTCGGCTTCCAGCTGCGGGAATTCGAAATGGTCGAGTTCGCCCGGTTCGAAGAGGTGGCCTTCTTCGTTGATCAGGCCGCCCCAGCCGCTCTCATGGGCCCTTTCGGCGGGGGTTTCGCTTTCGTGGGCTTCGCGCTGGGTCGCCTTCGCGCCGCGGATTTCCGATTTGGCTTCGCCCAGCTGCTGACGCAGGCTGCGAGCTTCGGCGATCAGCTTCGCCCGCCTCGCGGGCGTCTGCGGCCTCAGCAGTTGCATGAGGACCGAGTGGAGCTTCTTCTTGATCCGTGCCCGGTTGCGTTCCTCGATTTCGAGGATGTAGGAGGCGGCGGCGATCTCCCCCGTGAGGTCGTTCGATTCTTCGGCGACCGAGAGGGCTTCCTTGCCGATGCCGAGTTTTTCCGAGAAGGTGATACCCGGTGCGGCGAGTTGGGAGCGGAACGCGGCCGGGAGCTTCGCCGCCGCGCCGGTAACGGGGCTGCGCGAGAGGCCGGGGACCTCGACCGCGACGCCGGCCCCGATCGCGTGCTTGGCTTCCTTCTTCGCCGTGGCTGCGGTATGCGAGGAGGCGACAGCCCCCCCGTAGTGCGGGCGGATGACCGCGGAGAGGCCGTGCGAGTCTTCGGAGACGTCGGCTTCGGCCACTTCGTTTGACCAGTTGCCCGAGATCATCCTGCCGTTGCCGAGGTAGATCCCGATGTGTTCGTTTTCGAAGTTCAGGAGGTCGCCGACGCGCGCCGCGGCGAGTGAGGAGCCAACGACGTCGCCGCCGCTCCAGCCTTCCGAATAGCTGCCGGAGTAGGCGGGGTTGGCGGGCAGCGGCAGCCCCATCGCCTTCATGTCGGCGCCGACGAACTCGGCGCACCAGGGGTCGATCACGCCGCCCGTTTCCCTCGCCCACTTGATCTCCTTCTTGGAGCCCTGCTGGGTGCCGAGGTTGCGCTGTGCCCAGGCCACGGCGCGCGAGGCGGTGCCGACCCGCCCTCCTTCCTTGAAGCCGACCAGCCCACCGCGGCGCTTGAACTGCCCGTGCTCGATCCACGGCCAGCCCTTTTCCTTGATGACCTGCTGGACGTAGGGGTAGTACGGTTCGCCCGGTCCGAAGGCCGGGTTCTGGTACTTGATCCCCGCCTTCGCGTAGATCTGCGGGGCGGCCCACCTGGCGAAGGATTCCGCCCCTCCCTCGACCACCGCCGGTCCCCCGCCGATGTTGTCCCGCTGGAAGTAGTGCGCCCACTCGTGGATCAGGTTCTCCTTGACGATGTTGGGGCTTTTCCCGATCCAGCCCTCGAACCACTTCGGGTACATCAGGTAGTTCTTGACGAGGCGGCCGTTCTTGTCGAAGACCTTGGTGTCACCGACGAACGCTCCTCCCCACGCGTTGGTGTCGAAATTCGCAGGGGGCATATGGGCGCCCGCGGCGCCGTAGAACGGGGCGGCGAAGGGCCAGACCGACTGCATCAGCGACTGGACCGCGTTGCCCTGCTTGCTGAGGGGGAGCGCCTGCGCCGAGCCGACCTGCGGCGAACCGCCACGCCTGAACCCCTTCAACGCGCTCGTGGCGACGCCCATGAATTCGGGTCCGTAGCTGGCGGCGCCACCACCGGCGAGCCCGCTCTGTTCGGCCTCCCAGCGACCCCACGCGGGCCAGAAGCTCCTGGTCGGCGACCAGCCGACCCTGTAGGCGGCGATGGTCGAGCCGAGCGGGTCTTCGCGGGTCTGCACCGAGCCGAAAGCCGGGCTCTCCGCCCATGGGCCGATGTGACCGCTCGGCCCCTGCGCGTTGTTGACGGCGAAGCCGGACTCAGACTTGATCGTGCCGAGACCTTCCGCGATCACCTTCGCCGAGCGCGGGAAGCCAGCCTGGATCATGTACCTGGCGAACTGCATCGCGGAGGCCGTCTGGCCGCCGGAGAGCGAGCCGGACGATGCCTTGCCGAGGCTGCCGCCGCCGAACCCGCTCGTGATCCAGTTCGAGACCTGTTCGATGACGTAGCCACCGAGGTTGCCGAGCCAGCCGGGCAGATGAGGGGTCGGCAGCACCCCGATCGCGGCCTTGGCGGTGTCGAGGACGGTCCCCGCGGCGCCGCTGATCGCCGAGCCGACGGCGGAGGCGGCCGATTCGAACGGGCTGGCGAGACCGCCGAGGGCGAAGCCGGGCACGCCGAGGTCGTGGCCGGCCTGCGCCCAATAGCGCAGGTTGTTCTGACGGTAGGCGGGGTTGGTGGCGATGACCCACTCGGGGTGCTGTGGGGCCTCCTCGCCCGCGATGTACATCGGGCGGTTGATCGGTCCACCGGCGTAGCGGTGCTGCTGGTGGAGGCCCTTGGATCCGGTACGGCCTTCGCCTTCGAGGTTGCCCGTTTCGGGACCGCTCTTCCCCACGTTGCCGACGTGGATGTCGGGCACGCCGGGGATCAGGTTGATCACTTCGGCGATGTCTTCGACGAAGCCGACGACGGCGTTGCGGCCGGTTTCGAAGATGCCTTTGATCGACCTCCAGGTGTTGCCGAACACGGCCGTCAGCGCAGAGTCGGTCACCTTCGCCGTACGTTCGAGCGGCTCGAACATCGCTTTGAACACGCCCTCCACCGCCTGCACGCCACCGGTGAAGATCGCCTTCGCGTCTTCCCAGATCTTCGAGAAGCGGCCGTGGACCACGTCCCCGATCGCCTTGAGGATGCCGCTGGTGAACTGGAAGAAGCCCTTGAGCGTGGACTTCGCGTCGTCGAACACCGCGGAGATGTCAGGGCCGAACACGGCCTTGAACCCCGTGATCACGTCATGTAGGAAGCTGCCGACGGTACCTTTCGCATGCGTGATGGCACTGACCCAGCCGGCGGTCGCCTTGACAGCTGCGATCAGCCCGAAGGTGACATCGAGGCGGATTTCGTCGTATGCGCGGCTGATCTTCCGCTGCATCTCGATCGCTTCCTCGCCGGCCTTGAACTGTTCCTCCGACAGTCCCTGGAACTGTTTGAGGGTCTCTTCGATCCCTTCCGAGCCTTTGTTGAGCACCGGGAGGAGGGCGGTCGCCGATTTGCCGAAGAACTGGGCGTTGAGCGCGGTCTTGTGGGCGCCGTCCTGCATCTTCGCGAAGCCATCCGAGATCTTGAGCAGGACTTCCTCGGTAGACAGCTGCTGAAGTTCCCTCAGCGGGATGCCTACGGCATGAAAGGCTTTTCCTGCGGTTTTCGATCCTTGCTCGGCCGCCAAGATCTGTTTCGAGAGCATTTTGAACGCGACGACCACCTGGGGAGTGGAAACACCCCACTGCTTGGCCGTCTCGATCCACTGGGAGGCCGCTTCGGCGCTCAGGTCCGTGGCCTGAGTGAGGATTTTCGTCTGGTGGACGAGTTCGTCGGTGTACTCGATCGCGCCTTTGAGTGCTTCATAGCCTGCGAAGGCCGCGACGAAGGCGCCGGCAGATTTCGCCGCCTCGGTGAACTGACTTTTGACCCCACCGATGCTGCCCGCGAGAGCGTTGGTCGCCATGGAGTGGGATTCGACCTCTTTCGTCGCCTTCTGGGTGATCGTCGAGTAGGAGGCGAAGCCTTTGACACTCCCGGCCGAGGCGACGTTCAGCCGCTCGGTCGACGCGGTCAGTTTGTCGATCGCGACTTCGCTCTCTTTCGTCGCGGCGATCAGGGGCTCGGCATGCCCTTCGATGTAGATGGCCATGCGGCCGCCGCGGCTAGCCATTAGGGACGCTCCTTTCTGCGTCGAGGATCTGCGGGTCGTCGGCGTCGACGAAGCCCTCCACCCGCTCGGGCTCACGCCGTTTGCCCTCGTCGCGGGTGATCTGGTTCAGCTGGGCGGCGGTCATCGCCGCGTGGTCGGTGGCGACACCCAGATCGGCCCGGGCCCGTGGCGTCATGCCGAACTGGCGCTCGAACCCTTCGATGCGCGTTTCGACGGACTCGAGGCGTTTGATCAGCGGGTTCAGGACCGGCTGCTTGCGCGAGCCTTCGACGGCGGGCGTCTCGATGACGACGCCGTACAGGCCTTCCCGCTCGTCGACCGCCTGAATCCACCGACGCAGCGCGGGAAGGTCGGACTCGCGGACGACGCGGCCAGCCTCCGAGCGCAGGAAGGTGTCCCAGGTCGCGACCGACTCCGGGCGCAGGCCATCGGGCGGATCGGGGACGACGCCGGTGATGGGCTTCAGCGCGACGAGCTTCGGTTTGCGATGTCCCTGCGGGCGTTTGGCGCGTTTGTTAGCCATCAGCGCGACCGATCTCGCAGCGTGTAAAAAGCGGCCCGGGAAGTGGGCGGACGAAAAAGTTGTGAACGCCGCTGCACAGGGCGAAGATCGCCGCTTTTGCCCACCCCCCCTGTGCAAAACCGCCATACGCTTTTCGCGAGGGTGCGGCGGCAGTCTCGTCACGGCGGCTCATGCGTCCGCCTTCCGCGGCCGGGCCGAGTGCCAACCGCCGCACTTGCGGCAGTGGAACGCCTCGGTGTGGACGATCGTGCTCGGCAGTGAGAGAGCCACCCGCTTGCTGGGGTGGATCGGGTTGCCACCACGGCGACCGCCGCTGGCGAAGCAGGCCTCGGGCACGCGGACGTGCCAGCCGCACGCATGCTCGGCCACCGTGAAGACCGCCGAGCCCACCTCCTCGCTAACGGTGATCGCAGCGTCGATCGCTGCGTCTTCGGTTCGGTGACAGGCGCCGGGTAGCTGACAGGTGATGGTCGCGACGTTCATGGTTCCTCCAGTCTGCGCCCGGCAGACGGGGGTTCGGACGGCGGACCCTTGATCTCCAGGAGCGGCGCGCCCTCCCGATCGCCAGCCGCAGATCGACGTCCAACCGTCGGCGTCTTGATGTCGGTCGACGTCGGCATCGGCTGGCTCATTGCCGCGATCGTGCGACTGGCGACGAAACGCCAGGGCGAGCGCGAACCTGGTCCGCGCAGGCCGCCGTAGCCGGCAGCGTTCGCGCGCAGGGTGTCCGGATGGATGCCGATCCACTTCGCGGTTTCCGCAAGGTCCATCATCGGCTCGGGCTTCATCGCGCCGTCTCCGCGATGGGTTGCATTCGATGGACATGTCGGTCGATCTCGGCGTCGATGTCGATCGCCAGGTGGTCGCGGAGCTGCTGGATGCTGCGCTCGATCATCCTGCGGCGCGAACTGCCGACCGGATGCAACGAACGGTCGGCCAACAACGCTGCGAGCGTGGAGCGATCTTCGTCCGCTCGTTGCTGTTCGATCTCAGCAAGAAGAGAAAGCCCTCCCCTGCTGTTTTTTTCTTCTCCTTGATCTACTGCTTGATCTACTTGATCGGGTTCCACAGTGGAACTGAGATCGGCCGAAATGGAACTGCCGGTCGGCGATTTGGAACTGAGATCGGCCGAAATGGAACTGCCGGTCTCGCTCACCCCTTGGCGCAGTTCCACAGTGGAACCGTCACGTAGTTCCACTGTGGAACTGCTCGCACGGGCGATCAGGGTGGCGAAGCTGTAGATCCTCGTCCCCGACCTGCGCTTGCCGGTGCATTCGATGTCAGCGTTCTCCTCGGCCTCCTTCAACGCCGCGGCGACACGGGCACGCCCACACCTTGCTGCCGCCTGCAGCGTGTCGTAGCTCGGGAACGCGTTCTTGCCGTCCTTGTCCGCAAACGATGCGAGCGCGAGCAGGACGGCCTGATGCGACCCCTTGGTCGCGCTCGAGTGGTCCCGCACCGCCCTGACCGCCGAGATCACCGGCCACCCGCCAGCGCTTCGAGACCGGCAGGCTCCTCGGCCCCGACCGTGCGTAGGACGTCGTATAGCGACTCCCTGATGACAGCGATCTCGGCCTTGGTGCGACCCGGCCTGCCCATCACCACCACCCCCGAGCACGCCCGAAGTCCCGGAGGCTCGCGTTGACTCGGCCGTAGGGCGTCCGGAACGGCGCGATGATCGGGATCGGTTTAGGCGGGGCGCCGGGCTTCTGCGCCGCCGCCTTCTTCGGCCGGCTCATGCTGCGACCGCCAGATCGGAACAACCATGATCCTCGAGGATCGAGCGCGCCTGACGCATCGCGTCATAGAGCGTGGCTGCCCGGGCCCGGTAGACGGCTTCCAGATCCCTGTGGCCCTCGAAACTGACGGCTCCGGGATGGCAGAGGCGTTTCTGCCGCTGCGTACGCATCCGTTCGAGCTCAGCCCGGGCCTCGCGTATCGCGCTGCGGTCTTCGGCCGGTGACCACGTCTTGGAACCGACGATCCTGATCGCGGCCTTCGGCCCGAGCTTCCGTTCGCGCCGCCGCCGGTTTTCAGCCCGGTTCCTGTGCGTGTCGTTGAGGAACAGCGCCCGCTCGCAGAGATGGGCGATCGACTCGCCGCACCCGCAGTGGCAGCTGCGGTTCACGCAGTGGCCACAGCCGGCCGCCTGGCACCAGGCGCTCACGCCGCCACCTCGGTCGAGGCGGCGTCCGCACGGCTATGACCGGGAGGTTCGGAACCTCCGCCGGATGAGTCGCCCGAGCGCGCCGAGCCGCGCGTGATCCGCCGAGAGCCACGCGTGCGCGTCGAGGTGCCTCGCGACGAGCGTTCCCGAGCGCCGCACCGACGCTGGACACGTTCGAATTCACGGACCCTTTGTGCCGCCTCGACGACTGCCGCGAGCTCTGCTTCGACCCTCCTAACGGCTTCCTGCTCGAGGGCCCGGAAAGCACCGACCAGGGCCTTGAGCTCTTCTGCCAACGCATGCGCCGCCGACTGGCGGTCGTGGGCGATTTCGTAGAGGTCGTTGAACCGGCGCTCGACCCGAATCTGCCTGTCGGTCGGATCAGGGCCGCCCTTGTCGGAGCGTTCGACGGCGTAGAGCGACGAGCGGAGCTCGTCGACACTGACGGGCTCGCCGCCATCCCCCACGTAATCCGCAATCCGGACCACAGGAAGCCTGGGATACACGGCCGCCTGGCCCGTGCGTGCGCAGTAGACCTCCCACGACTCGCCGGTGGGAGCCCGGCTCGCCTCGGCCGGAGGCTCGGAGGATTCCGGCTCACGGGATGAAATCGGGGGAAAAAGCACCTTGGTCTTCATTGGCGGTTCCTTCGAGCTGACTCGGGAGGCCCAATGGCCTCAGTTGTGAGTGTAGGAGCGGCTTCGGCGCGAACCTCCCTCCTGATGCCAGGATCGGCCCCCGGCAAGCGCATAGAGCAACCAGAGAATGCGCCGCCGGGGTCGATCGCGGCTTGAGGTGGAACCGCCAAGTAACCACCCGACGCGGCCCATTATGCGAGCCGCGTACGGGGGTTCTCTTCGGCCCTAGAAAGCAGGGGCCACCAATCCGGTCCCCTGGATCTTCGTGATCGCCTTCGGGAGCCGCCCGAGCATCACCGCATAGTAGGAATAAACCTGAAAGCGGACCTGGAGAGTATTGCTTAGCACCTCACCGAACGTCCGCAGTTTCGGAGCGCCCTCCCACAGGAACAGGTTCTCCGCCCGATAGATGAACACCGGATCGGCGTTGGTCGAGGCGCCTTCGTTCGTCGGGATGTTCGGGTCGACCACGACCGGCATCCCCTGCAGGCGGCCGACGACCGCCTGCGGAGCCACGCTCGACACCACGGCGATCTGGTTGAACGCCATCCCACCGTCGCCGGGGACGATCAGCGGCCGGTTCTGGGAGTCCAGCGCGGCCAGCGCCCACGCCCAGCGGCGAGGATGCATGGCGATCACCGATGGCGGTTCGAACACTTCCGTCTGAATCAATTGGATGCCGTTCGCCACTTTCGGGTAGAGCAGAGGCACGGTCGGCGTGGCCTGCGTGAATGAGACTTCGTTCACACCGGAGAGTTCCCGGATGCCCTTGGCGTTGGTCACCGTGCCCGTGATGAGTTTGGTGTCCAACTTGGCGTCGTAGGCGCGGGTCAGGTCGTCGAAGACCACCTGGTCGAACCCGGGCGCCGACATGTCGAGCAGCTGGATCGAGACGTCCTGCTGACCGGCGACCGTCTGTACCTGGGCCGTGACGCTGGTGGTGGTCATGTCGGTGCTCGACACCGAGTTGCCATCGGTCTGGACTTCGACGGTCGCGCCGCCCGAGACCTTCGGCAGGTTGACCTGGTTCGTGCCGTCGGGCAGCGGGAAATTCGTGAGCGTGTCCGCGAACGCTCGGCTCGGTCGCGGCAGTTTGATCCACCGATCCTGCAGCCACACGGGCGGGATGAACTCCCCGCCTTCCCCGGCCGTCTGGCTCGGGTGCGCGCGGCTCTGCGAGCCCATCTCCTCGCGATGGCGCTGAAGGCGTTCACCGGCGGTCGGGTCGTTGTCGATCTTCACGCGGGCGAGATCACGGAAGATCGAGTGGCTGCCGTTCTGACGGTACGTCAACTGGCTGTCGCCCTCGTTCCGGACGCGGACGTCGAAGCCGTCCGTCGCAGTCGAGGTTTCGGCGAGGGCGATCCTCGCGTTGGCGACGGAAACTGCGCGGTTGGCGTGGTCGAACTTCCGCTGCAACTCGGAGTCGTTGGGGTTGGCCTCGAGCGCCGCGAAGGTACTTTCCATCGAAGCTATGGCGACCTCGTGGTCGAGGCGAGCCTGTGCGAGGTCGGGGGTGCTCGTGCTGGTACTCATAGGTGATCATCTTTCGATCCGCGGACGGGCATGGGCCGTCCAATGCGTTCTGAGGTCTATTGGGCCGATTCGACCGCCCCGGCAAGGAGCCGACGGCGGAGACCGCGCGTTCGGCACGGCCTTCGGTCACTTGCGCCACCCATTGCATTTGCGGGTGTTTTCCGGACATCCGCTCGGCGCCGCGATAGCTATGCGGTCCACTCGGTCCACGAGCCAGACCGGCATCAACGGCCCGGCCACCGGGTGATCAACCCGACTCCGCCAGCCTCAGCACGGCCATTGTCCTATGCGATGACGGGGGTTCGGGAACTACCTATGGGTATGCGGCGACTAGATTTCGCCCCGAGATGGCAGGGAACGACTTCGACGCCAAGGATGCGGAGGTCGCCGAGACGATCGCCCGCACGCACAAACGGGAGCTCGCAGCGTGTGATCAGATCCTTGGCGAAACGCTGGGCCACATCAGTCCCTGGAAGGGACGTGACATCAGCGTGGCAGGGCCGTCGCGGCGGTCTCCTGACGAGATCATCCTCATGGAGCTTGTCCGAACGCTGGCGAGCTACGGAGCGAGCGTGCAGCTCACGCGAACCGGCTATGCCGAACAGGCGTCGATGCTGAACAGGTCGTTGTTCGAGGGGATGCTTGTCGCCCACTGGGTCCACGCGAACGGGGCGGAGGCGGAAGAGCAGTTTCGGCGGGCCGGAAGGCTAAACGACTACCTGTGGGTCGAGCGCCTGGAGAACACCGGCTGGTTCGAGGAGGACGACGTGCCGATCGAAGCGATCGAGGTCGAGCAGCAGGAGCTCGCCGCTTTGAAATTGGACTTCGGTAAGTATGGCGAACGACTCTGGACCGGCCATCGAAGTATTCGCTATCTCGTCGCCGATGTCGAAGATATGTGGGACGACCCGATGGCGAAGCAGGAGCTTCACAATTACCTGCGTGTCGCCCACCACGACAACAACCAGATCCTCCACAGCACCGTCTCCGGCCTGAACCGACTGAAGGGCCCGGATGAGGAGGATGGCATCCGCCTGGCGCTCGGTCCGTCCCTTCGGCACGTCCCCCAATCCCTCTTGGGCGCCTACTGGAATTTCGCGCAACTCGTGACCTTGATCTTCGATCGGTTTCAGCTGCCCGACAGATCCTCGTTCGACCTCGCGATGGAGCGGCGAGAGTTCGACTTCTACAGATTCACCGCCGCCGAGGTCGAGGGGGTCGGCCGAAACGATCCATGCCCTTGCGGGAGCGGGGAGAAGTTCAAGAGGTGCCACGAAGAGCAGGTCGCGGAGTTCCGGAAATGATGGCCTTTCCCATGAGCTTTCCCATGGAGCCCCTGAAACGGCGAAACCCCGCTCACAGAGCCAGGCTTCTGCAGGGCGCGAGCCATCGGTGGAGATGACGAAAGTTTCCTCGTGATGGTCCTCGAAGTCGGGTTTGGGCAGCGGAAGCTATCCCGCTGCCCAAATACCGCCTGAAGACCCCCGATCTCGCCGTATCAGGGGTCTTCCCGGCTCCGCCAAAACTGGCCAGATTCGGCTTCAGGCCTATTGAAACCGCGGCTTGGGACTCGAAATATGGGATTGATTAGAAGTCCGATGCTCTATCCAGCTGAGCTACGGGGGCTCGGCGGCATTGTCGCGCGCCGGGCGGCGAGGGAGCGCCGCGGTGATCGGGTCAGTGGCAGTCCCAGCCGGAGGTTCCCGTGACGAGGATCTTGTAGGTGATCGGGTCGAGGACGACGCGGACGTATTTGCGACAGGAATAGCGGCCCTGGGCGGGCGTCGCGCGTTCGACGAACATGCGGCAGAACACCACGTGCAGGCTGATGCGACGGCAGTTGGTGGTGCCGTATTTGACGCAGTGGACATCGTGGGCGCAGGTGTGCTTGGCGTACACGAACGCCTTTTCGGCGGCGACGCTGACGGGCAGCTTGACCGCGGCGGCGACCGGCATCGCGACGGTGGCGAGCAGGACGAACGAGGCGAGGAGAGCGGCGAACAGGCGTTTCACTCTCACGAGGGACTCCTTCCAGACTGGACCGCCGGACGACAAGGTTCCGGCGTGGTTGGACACTTGGGGGCACCCTATCGTCGGGGCTCACCGGAAACCACCGACCTATCGTGAGTCCGCCGGCGTGCGCCGGCCGGACAGCCGGCGCACTAGGATGCGCGCGTGCCGATCGCGGGGGACGCAGAGATCGAGCTGCACTGGGCGCGCTCCGGCGCGGGCGAGCCGCTGCTCCTGATCCAAGGCATGAGCGGTACCCATCTCTCCTGGGGCGAGCCGTTCCTCTCCCGCCTCGAGGCCGACTTCGACTGCGTCGTCTTCGACAACCGCGGGATCGGCGACTCGGGCCCGGCCGAGGCGCCGTTCACGATCGCCGACCTCGCCGCCGACGCGCTCGCGGTGATGGACGCGGCAGGCCTCGAGACCGCCCACGTGCTCGGCATCTCGATGGGTGGGATGGCCGCGCAGGAGCTCGCCCTCGCCCACCCGGACCGCCTCCGCACCCTGACCCTCGGCTGCACCTACCCAGGCGGCCCGGGCTCCTCGCTGATCGCCCCGCAGGACGCCGGGCCGCTGCTCGCGGCGATGGGGTCCGGCGACCTCGAGCGCCTCTTCCGGGCGGCGTACGAGGTGAACCTCTCCCCCGCCTTCCGCGCGGATGAGTCGCACTATGCCGACTTCGCCGCGATGGCCGGCGCCCTGCCCGCCCGCCGACAGACCGTCCAGCTGCAGCTCCAGGCGATCGGCAGCCACGACACGCAGGCCCGGCTCGCCCAGATCGCCGCGCCGACCCTCGTCGTCCACGGCACCGCCGACAAGATGATCCCGGTCGCCAACGGCGAGCTGATCGCCGCGTCGATCCCCGGCGCGCGCCTCGAGCTGCTGGAGGGCGTCGGCCACATGTTCTGGTGGGAGGAGCCGGCCCGCGCCGCCGAGCTGCTCCGCGCCCACGCGCTCGGCGCCTGAGCGCCGCCCCGGCCCGCGCGCCCCGCCGCTATTCGATCCCTTCGGCTTCCTTTTTTTCCGCCTGGATCTGGGCTTTTTCTTCTTCGGCTTCGATCCCCGCTTCGAACTTCTCTTCTTCCTGCGGCGTCGGGCAGTACCGCGGCGACACCTGGCCCTTCACCTTGAAGACGTAGTCCGGCTGCGGCTGGATCAGTGGCTCTTCGATCACCTTTTTGACCGCCGGGTCGCCCTTCACCCACTCGTAGACCGGGTACCAGTAGGGGCCGTATTCGCCTTCCTTGGAGTCCTCGGTTTCACGCGACATGATCAGGTAGTCGTAGTTGCCCGCGTTGATCCGTTCCATGAACTGTGGGCAGGAGGTCGGCAGGCGGTAGGCGCCATGCGGGCCGGGCACGCCGATCCACTGGACTTCGTTGGTCGGCGGGTTGCCGAAGAAGCCGTACTGGCCGAAGATGATCTCGCTGTCGCCGATGATGCCGATCCGCTTGTGCTGGAGCTTCTGGGCGAACGCATACGCTTCCTGCGGCCCGCCTTCGCCGAGGAACAGTTTCGTGTTCGTGTAGTGCTGGTCGGCATACTGGACCTGCTGGGCGCGCCCGAGGACCACCGCGAGGAGCACGACCAGCGCCGCCACCACGGCCACGATCCGGCGCGAGACGACCCTCTGGGACCGCCCCAGCGCGAGCGCGGTCGGCACCCAGACCAGCGCCAGGGTGAGGAAGATCGTGCCGAAGATGTAGGTCGTGTACCAGCGCGGGGTGGTCAGGACCGTGACCCAATAGACGGCGGCCAGGAACCACATCGTGATCATCGCCCGCCGGTCCGGCGCCCGCAGCGGCCGCGCCAGCGGCAGCATCACCATCGCCAGGATCAGCCCCGGGATCAGGTAGCGCGTGTTGGTGAAGAACCCGGTCGGCGAGCCGGGCTGGCCCGCCGCGGTCAGCGGCGTGAAGACGTAGACGAAGGCGGTCAGCAGCGCCGCGGCAGCGATCACCCGTAAGACGGTGTTGCGCGAGCGCCAGATGAGGAACACCGCGGCGGCGATGCCCATGATCAGGATCAGTGGCCAGAGCGGCCCGAGCGCGTTTTCCAGCTGCGGGAAGAACCATCGTCGGTAGACGGTCGGTTCGGTGAGGTAGTGGGCGACGGCGAAACGCGGCCGCGGGTCGAGCGGCATCTGGTCGGGCACCGGCAGGTTGAGCGGGCCGAACTGGGTGATCGGGATCGGGTTGCCGCCGGTCTTGATCGCCGCCCGCACGTACCAGTAGCCGCCGGTGAGGAAGATCGTCAGGCCGAGGATCCAGGCGGTCGTCCAGCGCCGCCCCCTGCCGCTGAAGAGGAAGACGCCGATCGCGATCGCCGCCACCGGCACGAGGAACGTCGTCTTCACCGAGGCGGCCAGGCCGGCGGCGATCCCGGCCATCACCAGCGGTCCCTTGTCGAGCAGGGGCGCGCCGCGCTCGGGGGCGTCCTGGACCGCGGTCCCCTCCTTCGGCGCCCGCCGCTGGTGCCCGTTGATGAGGAAGGCGATGAAGGCGACCAGGAACGCCAGCCCCATGATGTCGTTGCGCGCTTCCCCGGGCTGGGTTTCGATCATCACCCCCGAGTCGAGGATGATCGCCCCCGCGATCAGGGTCGCCGGGCCGACCTTGTAGGGGCGGCCGACGCACCAGCAGGCGAGCAGCGCGATCGCCAGCCAGACCAGGTTGATCAGCGGCGAGAGCCAGTCGGTGTGGAAGAGGACGATCGCCGCCGCGTGGATCAGTTCCGAGCTCTGCGGGTAGAACCAGACGGCGAGGCGCAGCGGGTCGGTGAAGTGCAGGTGGACGGTCGAGTGTTCCTGCGCCATCGTCGCCGCGAGCGGCATGTGGTACCAGGTCGTGTCGCCGCCGAACATCCCCTGGTCGAGGTTCAGCTGGGACGGGAACGTCCACTCGGCCATCGTGAAGGAGGCGACCGCGATCGCCATGATCAGCGCCCATTTCTGGACTGCGGGGGCGCTCACTTCCTCGCCCCGGTCCGGCGCTTTCCAGTAGCCGAGCAGCGCCGCGGCGAGCCCGACGGCGATCGTGACGCAGATGATCCAGCCGAAGCGCAGGACGCTCAGCGTGCCGAGGATCTCCAGCGAGAGCAGCAGCAGGGCGACCGCGAGGGTCGCGTCGGCGAGCCGCGCGAGCGCCCCCGAGAATTCGGGCACGATCCAACGCCGCAACCAGTACCCGCCGAGCCCGAGCGCGGCGAGTATCCCGATCACGGCGAGGCTGCCGGCTATGTAGGAGCCGAAAGAGGGTGCCACGGGCGGGTGATGCTAATCACCGCGCCCGGCGGAGGGCTACGCGGCGGCCGGAATGCTGCAGGTGACGCCCGTTCCTTTGAGGCCGCAATAGCCGTTCGGGACCTTGTGCAGGTACTGCTGGTGGTAGTCCTCGGCGTAGTAGAACGGGCCCGCCGGCGCGACCTCGGTCGTCACCGGGTCCTTGCCCGCGGCGCGCAGCTGGGCGTCGTAGGCGTCGCGCGCCCGTTCGGCCGTCTCCTTCTGCGCGTCGTTCGCGAAGTAGATGCCGCTCCGGTACTGGGTGCCGACGTCGTTGCCCTGGCGCATCCCCTGGGTCGGGTCGTGCTCCTCGAAGAACACCTTCAGCAGATCCTCGTAGGAGACCTTCTGCGGGTCGTAGGCGACCATCACCGCCTCGGCGTGGCCGGTCCTGCCGCTGCAGACCTCCTCGTAGGTCGGGTTCGGGGTCGTCCCCTCCTGATAGCCGACCGCGGTCGAGTAGACGCCGTCGAGCTCCCAGAAGAGCCGCTCGGCCCCCCAGAAGCAGCCGAGGGCGAAATAGGCGACCTCGATCCCCGCCGGGAACGGCGGCTTCAACGGCGTGCCGAGCACCGCGTGGGTCTCGGGCACCTGGAAGCCAGGCTCGCTCCGCCCGGGCAGGGCGTCCTCGGCGCCGACCATCTTCGTCTTGTCGGCGTTCAGCATCATCATCAGCTTGCCAATCGAGTTCATCGCCTTCCTCTCGTTCGATGAGAGGAACGTTACGCCCCAGGGATAACAAATTCGTGAACTCCCGACCGGCCAAGGTCTCCGAACCGATAAGATCGGGCGCAGGGTTTCAGGCCCAGAACGGAGCATGCGATCTACCTCTGCGAACGCTGTGGAAGCCGGTTCAACTCTGCCCGCTTCGCCACCATAGAGCTGTGCCCGCGGTGCCTCCTCCGCGACGACGTCTCGTCGCACCTGGTCTTCGTCCCCGACCACAAACGCTCCCGGGAGACGGAGAAAGAGAAGCCGCCCGAGCCCGACGCCGCCTCGGCCGAGTTGGGCTGAGACCCGGCCGGATCTAGAGGCCGAGGACCAACCCGAGAGCTTCGTCCACCGCGCGCAGCTCGGCCGCGTCGAGGCGCCCCGCGGAGCGCCCGAGCCGCTCCGGGTCGACCACGGTGGTCTGCTCGACCAGGACCCTGGTCTCGGTGCCGTCGATCTCGATCGTCGGGCGGAAAGTCGCGGGCCGGGCACCGGTCGAGGTCGGCGCGACGAGCGTCGTGCTGAGCGCCAGCAACTCGTCCGCCTGGACGACCACCGCGTAACGCGCGCCGCGCTGCTCGTGCCCCCGCGCGCCCTTCCGCGCCGGGAGCCGAAAGACCTCCCCACGGACCATCAGTCGACGGGGTCGGGCGCCAATTCGGCGAGCTGCTCGCGGACGATCCGCATCTCGCCGCGGTCGCCCTCGTCGGCTGCCAGGCGCTCGACCTCCGCGATCAACGCCGAGCGCGACCGCCGCCGCGCCGCCGCTTCGCGAAGTGCCGTCCGGACGGCCTCCGAGTCAGAGCCCGACTCACCGCGAACCACCTTCAGCGCCGCGGCCGCGGAGTCATCGAGACGGACGTGGAGAGAGCGAGCCATAGTCGCACTGTAGCGCGAATTGTGCTACAGGCGGGGTAGATCAGATGGTCCTCCGCCAGAGGCACGATCCGATCGGGGCGCCCGGATTCGAACCGGGGACCTCCGCCACCCAAAGGCGGCGCGCTACCAGGCTGCGCCACGCCCCGACGGGGCCCAGTGTACGTCGATCAACTAGCGTGGCGGGCGATGGCCGACGTCCTGCCGCTGAAGGCACTCCACTACGACCTCGCGAAGGTCGGCGGGTTGGCGGCGGTCGCGTCGCCTCCTTACGACGTGATCGACGCCGCCGAGCGGGCGCGGCTGCTCGAGCGCTCGCCCTACAACGCGGTGGCGATCGACCTGCCGGTGCCGTTCGATCCCGAGGACCCGGCGAGCCGACCGGTCGGCGATCCGTACGAGGACACGGCGCGGCGGATCGAGGCGTGGCGGGCCGAGGGCGTGCTCGTCGACGACGCGGAGGACGCGGTCTGGGCGGTGGCCCAGGACTACACCGCCCCCGACGGCGCCCGGCACACTCGGCACGGAGTGCTGGCGCGGGTCCGGGTGGAGGATTACGAGACCGGGACCGTGCGCCCCCACGAGCGCACCCACCCCGGCCCGCTCCAGGACCGCCTCGAATTGACGCGGGCCACGCGGCTGAACCTCTCGCCGATCTTCTCGCTCTCCACGGCCGACCCCTGGCCGCTGGTCGAGCCCGCCCTCTCCCCCGAGCCCTGGGGCGAGGTGACCGACGAGGACGGCACCGTAAACCGGGTCTGGCGGGTGGCCGACCCGGAGGTGGTCGCGGCGGTGGTGCGGCACCTCGCCGATGCCCAGCTGCTGATCGCCGACGGCCACCACCGCTACGAGACCGCCCGCGCCTACCGCGACGAGATCGGCGGCGAGGGTCCGCAGAGCTACACGCTGATGGCGCTCACCGGGCTCGACGACCCGGGCCTGACCGTCTTCCCCACCCACCGCCTGCTCGCCGGCTTCGCCGCCGACCCGGAGCGGCGCGAGCGCCTGCTCGCCGGGCTCGGGGAGCTCTTCGAGGTCACCGAGGTCCCGCGCGCCGGGCTCGACCCGGCGGGCGCCGAGGGCGTCGGCATCTTCGGCCTCTTCGACGCCGCCGAGGGCCGCGCGCTCCGCCTCCGCCTGCGCGACACCGCCGAGCTCGACCGCCGCCTCGAGGGCAAGCCGGAGGCCTACCGCCGGCTCGACTCGGCGATCCTCGAGACGCTGGTGCTGGAGGGCCTCGCCGGGATGAGCGAGGAGGACATCACCGAGCGGCGCGGCCTCGAATACGCGAAGAGCGTCCCGGCGGCGCTCGAGCTGGTCGAGGACGGCGCCTACGACCTCGCTTTCATCCTCCGCCCGGTGCCGATCGAGCAGGTCCGCGCGGTCGCCGCCACCGACGAGAACATGCCGCCGAAGTCGACCTACTTCTTCCCCAAGGTGATGACCGGGTTCGTGTTCAGCCCGGTCGGCTGAGGTGCCGCGCCCACGGCCGGTCCTCCCGCCCGCGTAGGATCGGGCGGTGGTCAAGATCTACACCAAGAAGGGCGACGACGGGACCACCTCGCTCTGGTACGGCGGCCGCGTCCCCAAGGACAGTGCCCGCACCGAGGCCTACGGGTCGCTCGACGAGGCCTGCTCGGCGCTCGGCGTGGCGCGCGCGCTCTGCGCCGACGCGCCCGGGGGCGAGGAGCTCGCCGCCGACATCCTCCGCCTCCAGGACGACCTCTTCGTCGCCGGGGCAGAGCTGGCGGCCGCGCCGGAGGCGGCGGGCCGGCTCGAAGACGGGATCAGCCGGGTGACGCCCGCCATGGTCACCGAGGCCGAGGCGCTGATCGACCGCTACATGGCCGAGGTCGAGCTGCCGCCGAAGTTCGTCATCCCGGGCGGCAACCTGCTCTCCGCCCAGCTCGACGTCGCCCGCACCGCGATCCGCCGCGCCGAGCGCCGCATCACCACGCTCGCCGAGGCGGGCGAGCTGGCGAGCGACACCGTGATCGGCTTCGTCAACCGCGCCTCCGACCTCGCCTACGCGATGGCGCGCTGGGCCGACGTCGACGACCCCGCTCTGTTCGAGGGCAGGGGCCGCTGATGCACGCCCACGTCGTCGCCCGCCGGATCGCCGGGCTCGCGCACGAGATCGACCTCGGGGACGGCCGCGAGATCGTCGTCGACGAGCCGAGCTACGACGGGGGCACCGACACCGGCCCGCGCCCGAGCCAACTGCTCGCCTCGAGCCTCGCCGGGTGCACGGCGATCACGATCGAGCTCTACGCGAGCCGCAAGGGGTGGGAGCTGCCGACGCTCGAGGTCGCGGTCGAGATGGAGGCGGACGCCGACGCGATGCCGACCCACTTCGCGGTCGAGGTCGCCCTGCCACCGGGGCTCGACGACGAGCAGCGCCGAAGGCTGATGGTGATCGCCGGGAAATGCCCGGTGCACAAGCTGCTCGAGCAAGGTGCCCAGATCAGCCTGGCCGAGCGCGTGCGCGCGTCCTGACCGCCTCGCTTGGGGCCGAACGGAGACATCGGCGCACTGCTGCTGGACGCGGCGGAGGCGGCGCGGATGGAGGCGCGGGGAGAGATCGAGGCGGCCGTCCTGCTGCCGCTCTACGGCTGGCCCGAGAAGCCCGGCCTGATCTTCACCGAGCGCCGCGCCGACCTGCGCCGCCACGCCGGCGAGGTCTCCTTCCCAGGCGGCCGCCATGACCCCGGCGACGCCGATCTCGAGGCGACCGCGCTGCGCGAGGCGCGCGAGGAGATCGCCCTCGACCCGGCCGCCGTCGAGGTGGTCGGCGCCCTGCCGCCGGTCTCGACCTTCGTCACCGACTACCGCGTCCACCCCTTCGTCGGCCTGGTCGCCGAGCCCGCGGCGCTCGGCCTTGAGCCGAACCCTGGCGAGGTCGAGGCCGTCCTCGCCTTCTCGCTCGACCGCCTCCGCGAGGGCTATGCGATGCGCCGCCTGGTACGCCGCGACATCGCCATGCACACCCCGACCTACGAGGTCGAAGGCTCCCTGATCTGGGGCGCGACGGCCCGGATCCTCGGCGATCTGCTGAAGCGGTTGGGGTAGACGGGGTGTTGGCCGGCTGACGCCCGGCGGCGCGCCCGTCCCACCCTCACTACGGCTGGCTATGAGGGCGGGACGGGCGCACCACGTGCGTGTCCGGCGACTAGAGGCACAGACCCCACGGTGAGTTCGCAGAAACCCGCGGATAGCGCGGCGAAGTGCGAACGCGCCCGGGTCCGGCCGGCCCGGGCCTGGTGCGTTCGCAGTTATCTACAACTGTTGTGGCCAACTGCGAACTCACCGGGCCCGGGTCCCATCGCGGTCGTCCTTTTCCACCTTCCCCCGACCGCGGTCGACCTGACCCGCGGTATAGATGGGAAAGGACGACCGCGCCGCCGGGCCCGCGGGTTAGATCGACCGCGCTTCCCTCTGCGCGCCACGCGACCGCTGTGGCGGCGACGCCAGGGGCCGGCGTACGCCAAGGCGCGGCCATCCCCCTCATAACAGCCGAGCGATGAGGGGGATGGCCGCGCCGCCCGGGCGGCAGCCGGCCGACCCTGCGCCGTTCAGCGGCGCGACAGGAGCTCGACGGACGCCGTCTCAAGCTCTTCGACCCACTGCGGCCCGCGCTCGCGGGGGGTTTCCGTGATCGTGACCGGGATGCGCCAGGTGCGTTCGGCGTGGCGGGCGAGCTCGGCGCCGCCGCTGAGGATGGAGTGGTCGACCGTCCCGACCCCCTCGTAGACGAAGCCCCGCACCGGGGTTTCGACGAGCCGTTCGAGGAGGCTTTCGAGGCGCGGCCCGTGGATCGCGGCGAGGTTCTCGGCCGCGCCGGTCGCCGCGCCGAGCAGCCAGAAGACGATCGCGACGTCGCCGACCAGGTCGAGGATCGTGCCCGGGCGGTCGGGATCGGCGCGGGCCGGCTCAATCCCCGCCGCTTCGATCGGCACCAGACCTTCGGCCGCGCGGCTCGTGCCGCGCACCGCCCAGCCCTCCTCGCGCAGCTCTTCGCCGAGCGCGCGGCCACTACAGCCGCAGCCGACGATCAGCGCGCGAGCCACTCGGGGGCGCGTCGGCCGTTCGCCAAGCGCTGTTCCTCGTTGGCGCCCGGGCCGGGGCGACTGTGGACGTTGTGGGTGTCGAGCGGCTCGCCGCACTCCGAGCAGGTCGGGACCATGTGGAAGGCGTGGTCGCCGTGGACGACCTCGAGCGGCGGCCCCTTCCCGGCGGTGTACCTGTCGCCCCAGGCGAGCAGGGCGAGCAGCACGGGCTGCAGGTCGCGCCCCTTCTCCGTGAGGACGTACTCGAAGCGCTCCGGGTGCTCGCTGTAGCGACGGCGCTCGACGATCCCCTCCTCGGTCAGCGTCGCCAGCCGCCGGCTGAGCACGTTCGTCGCCACCCCGAGCGAGGACTGGAACTCGTCGAAGCGGCGCCGCCCGAGGAAGAGGTCACGCAGGATCAGCACGGTCCACCGCTCGCCGAGGAAGGCCAGCGGCTTCGCGATCGAGCAGTTCTTCTCCGCGTAGGCCTCGATTGCCACGGACTGATCCTAGCTTGTCCCTTGTTTTTTACAAGTTACTTCTGCTAGCGTGCCTTGCGAAATGCAAGCGACGTGCCGCGGGCCCCGCGCCGCGGCGGACCGGAGCGACGACATGGCACACCGCTGGAAGGTGCTCGCGATCACCTCGATCGGCCTCTTCATGGCCAGCCTCGACCTCTTCATCGTCAACATCGCCTTCCCCGACCTGTCCCGCTCCTTCGGCGACGCCTCGCTCTCGAGCCTCTCCTGGGTCCTGAACGGCTACGCGATCGTCTTCGCCGCCCTCCTCGTCCCCGCCGGGCGGATCGCCGACCGGGTCGGCCGCAAGCGGGTATTCGTGAGCGGCCTGCTCGCCTTCTCGCTCGCCTCGGCCCTCTGCGCGGCGGCGCCCTCGATCCCGCTCCTCGTCGCCGCCCGGATGCTCCAGGCGGCCGGCGCCGCGATGATGATCCCGACCACGCTCGGCCTCCTCCTCCCCGCCTTCCCGGCCACGCAGCGCCCGGTCGCGATCGGCATCTGGTCGGCGGTCTCCGGCGTCGCCGCGGCGCTCGGCCCGCCGATCGGCGGCCTCCTCGTGCAGCTCAGCTGGCACTGGATCTTCCTCGTCAACGTGCCGATCGGCCTCGCCACCGCGGCGGTCGGGATGCGCGTCCTCGACGAGGCGCGCGAACCCGAGGACGGTCGCCCCGACCTGCTCGGCGCGCTGCTGCTGGCGCTCGGCATCGGCCTCCTCACCCTCGCCATCGTCCAGGGCCCCGAATGGGGCTGGACCGACGGCCGCGTGCTCGGCTCCTTCCTCGCCGCGATCCTCCTCGTCGCCGCCTTCCTCCGCCGCTCCGCCCACCACCGGGCGCCGGTGATCGAGCTGCCGCTGCTGCGGGTCCGCTCCTTCGCCCTCGCCAACCTGGCGACGCTGGTCTTCTTCATGGGCTTCGGCGCGATGCTCCTCTCCGGCGTCCTGCTGCTCACCGAGGTCTGGGGCTGGTCGGAGCTCCGCGCGGGCTTCGCCCTCTCCCCCGGCCCGCTGATGGCGGCGGCCTTCGCGGCGCCCTCGGGGCGGATCGGCGCGCGGATCGGCCAGCGGCCGGTGGCGACGCTCGGTGCCCTGATCTTCGCCGGGAGCTTCGCCTTCATGCTCGCCGCGATCGGCCCGCGGCCGGAATACGCCTCGACCTTCCTGCCCGCCTTCGTGCTCGGCGGCAGCGGCGTCGGGATGACCCTGGGGACGCTGCCCGCGGCGGCGACGGCCTCCCTGCCGCCGGGGCGTTTCGCCACCGGGAGCGCCGTCTTCGGCATGGCGCGGCAACTTGGCTCGGCGATCGGCGTCGCCGTCCTCGTCGCCCTGGTCGACTCGGCGGGCGGCGACCTCCTGCACGGTCTGCGCAGCGGCTGGTGGTTCGCCCTCGGCGCGGGCCTCGGCGCGGCGGCACTCGCCTTCTCCCTCCCCGCGCCCGCGAAGTCGACCGCGAGCGAGCCCTCCCCCGCCGCTCCCGCCGCCGCCTGAAGTCACGGCCGCTCAGCCGCCGCGGTAGAGCTCCAGCTTCCAGCGCTCGTCTTCGATCACGCAGGCCTCGATGTCGGCCTCGGTCAGCTCGCGGGCGCCGCGCCGGCGGCGCATCTCGTTCTGTGCCTCGAGCATCTGGCGCACGTCGTCGATCTCGTTCTGGACCTCGACCGCGGGCGAGCGGGTCGGGAACCAGTCGAGGAGCTCGGCGTCCTCGCCGGGGTAGAGATGGCCGACGACGACCAGCACGCCGACGACGAAGAGCAACACCGCGACCGTCCCCAGCAGAAGCAGCACCGTTCCAGCATACGCCCGCCCCACCGTGAGGTAGCCTCGCGGCGATGACGGGTGTGACGGGCGCATTCACGGAGACAGCCAGCATCGACGGCAGGATCGGGCCGACCGCCGAGGCGACGATCGGGCTGAAGGACGACGGCCTCTACCGCGGCGACGGCGCCTTCGAGGTGATCCGCCTCTACGCCGGCCGCCCCTTCGCGATCGAGGACCACATCGCGCGGCTCGAACGCTCCGCCGCGGCGCTCCGCCTCGAGTTCGACCGGATGGCGCTGCGGACCGAGATCGAGGCGCTGCTGGCCGAGGCCGGGCCGATCGAAGGCCAGATGCGCCTGATCGTCACCCGCGGCGGTCGGCGGATCGCGGCGACCGAGCCGATCCCCCACCACGAGGAGACGATCGCGCTGGCCTCGGTGACCTACCAGCCGACGGTCGTCCTCAACGGCGTCAAGTCGCTCTCCTACGGGGCCAACATGCTGGCCACGCGGCTGGCCAAGGAAGCGGGCGCCGAAGAGGCGCTGCTCGTGCGCCCCGACGGGATCGTCCTCGAGCCGCCGACCTCCTCGATCTTCTGGGTCGCGGGCGGCAACCTGCGCACCACGGCGCTCGCCGAGGGCGTGCTCGCCTCGATCACCCGCGACCGCCTCCTGAGGGCCGTCCCCGGGATCGAGGAAGGCGCCTGGACGCTCGAGGACCTGAAAGGCGCCTCGGAGGCCTTCCTCGCCTCGACCACCCGCGAGCTGCAGTCCGTCGCCTCGATCGACGGCACGCCCCTCGCCGAGGCGCCCGGCCCCCGCACCCGCGAGGCGCAAGCGGCCTTTGCCGCCGCGCGCGACGCCGAGCTCGAGGCCGGCTGATCCCGCGACGGGGTCAGTCGCCGACCAGGCGCAGCATCAACTCGTCGACGTAGCACCAGCTCCAGTCCTCGCCCGGCTGGGCGGAGCGGACGATCGGGTGGCCGGTCGACTTGAAATGCGCGGTCGCATGCCTGCCCTCGGAGTTGTCGCAGCAGCCGACGTGGCCGCAGGTCTGGCACATCCGCAGGTGGACCCAACGCATGCCCAGCTGGAGGCACTCCTCACAGCCCTCGACCCCCTCCGGCAGCTCCAGGAACTGGACGGAGTCGAGGTGGCTGCATTGGGCGGGCACAGGGCCAACATAGCGGTCCCGCCGAGTGGACGAATATATGAGCGGCCCTCCGGGGCCGCACGCCTACGCGGTCGGAGCGATCTCGGCGGGCTCGCCGCCGGGGAACCAGTGCGCCTCGACCGGCGGCGCCGAGTCGCGCAGGTACCGCTCGGCGTCGAGCGCGCCCATGCACCCGGTGCCCGCCGCGGTCACCGCCTGGCGGTAGGTGTGGTCGACGACGTCGCCGACCGCGAAGACGCCCTTCAGATTGGTGCGGGTCGACCCCGGCTCGGTGACGATGTAGCCGTCCTCGTCGGTCTCCACCTGGCCCTGGGCGATCTCGGAGCGCGGCACGTGGCCGATCGCGACGAAGGCGCCGGTCGCCTCGATCTCCGACTCCGCGCCGGTCTCGGCGTGGCGCAGCCGCACCTTCGCCAGCTTGCCGTCATCGCCCGCGACGAACTCCAGCGGCACGTACGGGGTCAGGGTGTCGATGTTCTCTACTGCCAGCGCCCGGTCGCGCATGATCTTCGAGGCGCGGAACTCGTCGCGCCGGTTGACGATGGTCAGCTCGCCGGCGAACTTCGAGATGAAGATCGAGTCCTCCATCGCCGAGTCGCCGCCACCGATCACCAGCACCCGGTGCCCCTTGAAGAAGGCCCCGTCGCAGACCCCGCAGGTGGAGACGCCGCGCCCGCCGAGCTCCATCTCCCCCGGGATCCCGAGCCGTTTGGGCTCCGCCCCCATCGCCAGGATCACCGCTTTCGCGTGGTGCTCCTCGTCGCCCAGGAAGACCTTTTGGACGCCGCCGTCGGAGAGCTCGACGCGGTCGACGTCGTCAGTGACGAAGCGGGTCCCGAAGCGCTCCGCCTGGGCGCGGAACTGGCTCATCATCTCCGGCCCCATGATCCCCTCGGGGTAGCCGGGGTAATTCTCGACGTCGGTCGTGTTCTGCAGCTGCCCACCCCACTGGAACCCCTCGAAGACGAGCGGCTCGAGGTTGGCGCGGGCGGTGTAGAGCGCCGCCGTGTAGCCGGCGGGCCCACCGCCGACGATGATCACGTTCTCGACCTTCACCTTGCTGTCCTCGCTCATCTCACGCATCCTCGGTCGCTCTGCGGTCCATTACTTTACTTTCTGAAGTGTACTCGGGGACGGGGTTGCGCGCAATCCGCCGGCGCGGTCGATCGGCAACCCCTCCTCTTCCCACCGGCGAACAGTGTTGCGCAGCTGGAAGAAGGCGACGACACCGGGTGGGATCGGCATCCAGAAGGAGACCAGGCGGAAGATCAGGATCGCCGGAAAGACGGTCGCCTCGGGCAGGCCGAAGAGGACGAACGCGCCGATCATCCCGGCGTCCACGGCGCCGACCCCGGCGGGCGCCAGCGGGAAGAGGTTGGCGACCATGCCGATGAAGTACCCCTGCACGACGACGGCCAGCGGCACGTGGACGCCGAGCGCGTGGAAGGAGGCCCAGAGCACGCCGATGCCGAAGATCCAGAACCCCGCCGCGCCGAGCACCGCGAGGCCGCCCCGACGCGGGTGGGCGAAGAGCGAGAAGGCGAAGCGGAAGCCCTCGCCGAGGGTCTCCGGCACCCGCGAGGCCCATTCGGCGAAGTTGCGCAGGTGCTCGCCGCGGAGGTGGGGCATCAGCCGCCCTTCGAGGTCGGCCGGGATCAGCGTGACCAGCACGCCGAGGACCAGCAGCAGACCCGCGATCGCCGCCGGGATCACGGTCAGCTCGATCGAGTTTTCGCCGTTCATCACCCCGGTCCGCAGCAGCACGCCGAAGACGATCAGCGCCAGCGGATAGAAGGCGTAGTGGAGGGTGATGAAGGCGACCATGCGGCGGGCGATGTCGCGGCGCCGCATCCCGGCTTTTTTAAGCGCCCAGTAGGTGAGCGCGATGCCACCGGCGCCGCCCGCCGAGAAGAGCAGCGTCGCCGCCACCCCGGCCATGTTGATCTGGTAGGTCTCGACCCAGGTAAGCCGCAGTTCGTCGCCGCCGACCACCGCCTTGAAGAGCGCGATGTAGGTCGCGTAGGAGGCGATGCTGAGCACGATCGCGACGCCGATCCAGATCGGATCGGCTTCGCCGAGCTTGCCGACCGCATCCCCCAGCCCGACCAGCTTCGGGAAAAGGAAGTAGATCCCGACCAGGAGGATCACCACCACCGCGCCGGTCTGCAGCAACCGCTTGGCGGTGAAGATCGGCAGGTCGACCAGCCCGCTCCCGCCCTCGCGGTCGGCGGCTTCTTCTTCTGACCTCGCGTCGTCCGGCACGATCACCGGGGACGCTACCGACGCCGGTCGATCGCGCGCGCGGACGCGGGATCCTCAGCCGTCGGCGATCCGCTCGAGCCGCTGGATCACGCCGCTGACCTGGCCGACGGCCGGGGCGAAGACGGGGTCGGCGCCGCGCACCGCGCCGACCAGACCGGCGCCCGCGAGCAGGTCGGTGAGGTAGTGCTCGCCGAGGTAGACGAGGCCGAATCCGAGCGTCAGCGCGTAGGCCCAGCCGATCGCCCCCTCGCCGCGGCTCGCCTCGGTGAGCGAGACCGCGCCCTGCACCGAGGTGGCGAAGTGGAGCGAGGGCATCGCCGCCCAGGGGTTGCCGCCGAGCGCCTTGTAGAGCGGGCCCCAGAGGCGGCCCCAGAGCGGTTCGCCGACCTCGAGCATGATCCGCCGCATCGGCTCCTCGGTCAGGCCCTGCTCCGAGGACCACCAGGGCGGCGCGGTCGGCACCGCCCAATAGCCGAGCGCGCCCGCGTCGAAGACGGCCGCCATCTGGCGAGCGGCGCGGGGAAAGCGCTCCGGGTGGCGGACCAGGATCCAGGAGAGGACCGCGTAGGGCTCGAAGAACCAGAGCCAGTGGGTGACGGTGAGGACGCGGTCGAGAGCGCCGACGCCGCGGCGGCCGGCAAGGAAGGTCTGCAGGCGGGCGCCGGGGAGCCGACCGCGGCCGATCCACCGGTCGATCGCGATCGGATAGCGGGTGTAGAGGCGGCGGCGAAGCCGCTCGGGGTCGTCGTAGGGCATCTCGTGGACGACCGTGAAGGCCCACATCTGCATCGCGAAGAGGGCGACGTCGCGCTTGCGCGTGCGCGGCGCGAGGACGGCGACCGCGAGCGGGCCGGCGGCGCTCACCGCGAGGGTCACCGGACCGGGGACACGGAGGCGCTTGCGCACCAGCGGAAGCGCGATCGCGGCGCCGACGACGGCCGCCGCCCCCGCTCTGACAGCCATCCGTGCCGCTGTGGGTGGCCGTTGGCGCCTCCGCATCGAGTCGGCGAGTATAAGAGCCCGCCTCCAAACGGCCGCGCGACCGCCGACCGCACCGCATCCGCGCCGCTCGCCGTGATTAGAATGGCCGCGCCTTGACGCCGCACTCGCCTGGCACCGGCCAGATAAACACCCTGATTTGGATCGGCTTCTTCGCCGCCCTGATCGTCGTGGTCGTGATCAACCTCGGCCTCTTCGGGGCGATCGGGCGCAATCGCGGCGGGCGCGGCCGCGCGGCGCATCAGACGCGGGGCCCCCGCGGCCTCCAGTACCGCGTCGCGGGCGCGCTTTCAGGCTTCGCCGTCGTCCTGTTCGTGCTCGGGATCATCTTCACCAGCAACGCGACGAGCACGCCGCAGACCACCTCCGGGGGCCTCACCTCCTACCACGGCAAGCCGCTCGAAGGGCCGCTGGAAGTCAAGGCGACCGGTCAGCAGTGGCTCTGGCGCTACGACTACCCGAACGGCGCCTTCAGCTATTACAAGCTGGTGATCCCGGTCCACACCGCGATCGAACTGCAGGTCGAATCTACCGACGTGGTCCATACCTGGAGCGTCCCGGACCTGGCGCCGAAGGTGGACGCGGTCCCCGGCAAGGACACCAGGATCGTCTTCCGGGCCGACGCCGAAGGCGAATTCTGGGGCCAGTCGGCGACCTTCTCGGGCCAGGCCTACGCCTCGATGCGGACCGCGGTCGAAGTGGTCTCGCCAGAACGCTTCGAAGAATTCATCACCGAACAGCAGAAGAACATCCACAAAGGCCAGGAAGCGGCCGAGGCGATCGACGCGATCAAGGTGAAAGAACTGGCGGAATTCGAAGCCGCCGAAGAAGCCCACGCCAAAGCGGAAAAATCAGCCGGTGAAGCCGAAGCCGGGGTCACGACCGAAGAAACCGAAGAAGCGAGCACCAAAGAATGAGCGAGCAGCCCCGTCCTGAGATCGCCGTCGACGGCTTCCCGCGCCGGAGCCGCTACGCCTGGGGCGACCTGGTCACGAGCGCCGACCACAAGGACGTCGCCAAGATCCTCATGGTCGGCAGCGGCGGCTTCCTCTTCCTCGCCGCGCTCGAGCTGCTGCTGATGCGGCTGCAGCTGGCGATCCCGGAGAACACCTTCATGGAACCGGTCACCTTCAACCGGGTGCTTTCGTTCTACGGGGCGACCTCGATCTTCTTCTTCGCCCTGCCGCTGATCATGGGGATCTTCCTCTACGTCGCGCCGCTGCAGGTGGGGGCGCGGGGCACGGCACTGCCGCGGCTGAGCCAGATCGGGGCGGCGCTCTGGGTGATGGGCTCGATCGTCCTCTACGCGGGCTTCCTCTGGACCCCCTCGGAGGCCGGCGTCAACCCGCTGCCGCCGCTCTCCGAGCTCGCCTACCTCGGCAACAACGGGGTCGACGCCTGGCTCACGGCCTGCGGCTTCGCGACGCTCGGCTTCGTCCTGATCGCGGTCGACCTCTCCACCACCCTCCGGGTCGACCGCGCCCCGGGGATGGCCTGGCGCCGCGCCCCGATCTTCGCCTGGACCGCCGCGGTCGGCTCCTGGCTGATGCTCTTCATCGGCCCCATCCTGCTCGCCGCCTTCACGATGCTGATGGTCGACCGCAACTACGACGGCACCTTCTTCATCAACGGCGCCGGCGGCGCGCCGATCCTCTGGCAGCACCTCACCTGGATCTTCTACTCCGGCGCCTACATGCTGGTGCTGATCTTCGCCTTCGCCGCGGTGGCCGAAATCTTCGCCGTCTTCTCCGGCAACGAGCTGTTCAACCGCAACGCGGTGATGGGCTCGATCGTGGCGATCGCGGTGATCGGCACGCTCGCCTACCTGCAGAACATGTACACGGCCCCGATCGGCATCGGCTGGAAGTACTTCGGCATGCTGATGGCGCTCGCCCTGATCGTGCCGATCGGGCTCGTCTTCTTCAACCTGATCGCGACCCTGAACGGCGGCGCGCTGCGGATGCGGACGCCGGTGCTGTTCGCGATCGGCGCGCTCGTGTCGATCTCGCTGGGCCTCGCGGCGGAGATGCAGCAGTCGCTGGTCGGCGCCGCCTTCTACCTCAAAGGCACCACCGACTCGACCGCGGCGACCAGCTTCGCGCTGATCGGCGGCGCGGTGTTCGGCGGGATCGCCGCGCTCCACTACTGGTTCCCGAAGATCACCGGCCGGGCGATGGGCGAACAGCTAGGACGGCTCTCCTTCTGGATCACCGCGGTCGGCACCCTGGTCGCCTTCGTGCCGATGGCGCTGGCGGGCTGGGAAGAGGGCCAGGTGGTCGACGCCTACAAGTTCTTCAACCACACCGGCGTGAACTTCTACAACATGCTCGCCTCGATCGGGGTGCTGATCCTCTTCGTCGGCGTGGTGCTGATCCTGATCAACGCGGTGGCGAGCGTGAAGGGCGGCGCCCGCGCCGGCCACGACCCCTGGGGCGGCGACACGCTCGAGTGGTTCGCGATCTCGCCACCGCCGGTCCACAACTTCGACGTCCAACCCGACGTCCGCAGTGCGCGGCCGTTGCGCGACATCCGCGCGGCGATCGCCGAGCGCGCCCGCGAGGTCGAGCAGCGCGCGGCTCGTGAGTCGCAGCCGGTAGCCTGACGGGCATATGCAACCCGGAGCCGGCGCGCAGACCGCGCCTTCCCCGGCGGCCGCCGCGGCCCCTCGCGCGCTGACCGTCATCCGCGACTACGTCACGCTGACCAAGCCGACGGTCCAGTCGCTGCTGCTCCTGACGACCGTGACCACCATGTACGTGGCCGGCAGCCCGTCGGTGCAGCTGATCCTCCTGACCTGCCTCGGCGGGGCTCTCTCGGCGGGCGGCGCGGGGGCGATCAACCACGCGGTCGACCGTGACATCGACCGCACGATGAAGCGGACCGCGGACCGCCCGGTCGCCTCGGGCCGCGTCTCCCCCGGCGCCGCGATCGGCTTCGGCTGCATCCTCGGCGCCCTCTCCTTCCTGCTGCTGGCGACCCAGGTGAACCTGCCGGCCGCGGCGCTCTCGCTCTCCGGCCTGTTCGGCTACGTCTTCGTCTACACGCTGTGGCTGAAGCGCTCGACCCCGCAGAACATCGTGATCGGCGGCGCCGCCGGGGCGGTCCCGCCATTGGTCGCCTGGGCGGCCGTCACGGGGGGCCTCAGCGGCATGGCCTTCTACCTCTTCGCAATCGTCTTCTTCTGGACCCCGCCGCACTTCTGGGCCCTCTCGCTGCTGATGAAGGAGGACTACGAAGCGGCACGGATCCCGATGTTGCCGGTGGTCGCCGGCGAGGACGAGACGCGGCGGCAGATCATGCTGTACACGGTCCTCCTCTACGCCGTGACCCAGCTGCCCTTCTGCGCCGGCGGCCTCGGCGCCGCCTACCTGGTCCCCTCGATGGTCCTCGGCGCCGCCTTCATCGGCTTCTCCTACATGCTCCTGCGCACCAAGGACCGCCGCTGGGCCCTCCGCACCTACCTCTTCTCGCTGCTCTACCTGGCCCTGCTGTTCGTCTCGATGGCGATCGCGGCGCACGTATAGAGGCTTCGGACCGCCGGGACTGATAGAAATCCGCCTGTGGATCGCGAGACCGCACGCAGGAACATGACCGCCGGCCTGGTCGCCGGCGGGTTTGCCGCGATGGTCTTCGCGCTCTGCTTCATCGTCGCGCTCCTCTACATCGCCCACGGATGAGCGAGCGCCGCCACATCCCGCAGGCCGGCGAGACGATCCAGACGCCGCGTCCCTCGTGGGGCCCGGCCTTCTTCGCGATCGGCGCGACCGCGGCCGTGGCCGGGATCTACGCCAACGGCTTCGTCTTCTCCGCCTTCATCTGGTCCTACCTCGGGATCATCGTGCTGCTCTTCGCCTTCCGCGCGATCGTCAAGAGCTCGGTGCGCAGCTACTTCAGCCTGCCCCGCCGCCAGGACGTCCCTCCGGCCACCCTGCCGGTCGAGCAGATCTACCTCGAGTCCCGCCCCTCCTCGAGCCGTCCCCAGGGCTGAGACGCCCGCTGGAGGACGGGGCTCCCACGGGAGGCCGGGCCCGCGCCGGCGACGGGCCTCAGCCGGCGCCCGCGGCGGTGCTCGGCAAGGGCATTTCGCTCGTGGCCCCCGCCGAGGTCCAGACGCGGACGATGTCGCGCATCGAGAGGATGCCGACGACCTCGCCGGCCTCGAAGACGACCAGGTGGCGGACGCCGCGGCGCGACATCTCGGCGGCGGCGTGCTCGAGGCTCCAGTCCGGGGAGGCGGCGATCACGGACTCGGTCATGTGGCCGGCGACCGGCTCGGCGTCGGGGTCCTCGCCCGCGCCGATCGAGAGCAGCAGGTCGCGCTCGGTGACGATCCCAGGCGTCGGCGCCGCGTCGTCGATCACCAGGGCGGCGCCGACGTTGCGCTCGACCATCGCGACCGCCGCCTGTCGCAGCGTGTGCGCAGGGCCCACCGTCACCGAGACGTCCGACATGCCATCCCTGACCTGCATCTCTACCTCCTCGTGACCAGATTCCCAGATAGTGCGATTCGATGCAAATGTACCCTGCTTTCGGCGGCCGGCAAACGTCGTCGCGGGTGCCTCGACATATAGACTCCGCGGCGCCTCGGCAGCATGCTGAACCTCCCCAAGCCAATCCGCCTGCTCGTCCCCATCGCGGCCCTGGTCGCGATGGTCGTCGTGATTTCCGGGTGCGGGACCACCAACCCCGACGTCGCTCGCGGCCGCGAGCTGTTCGTGGCGAAATGCGGCACCTGCCACACGCTTGCCCAGGCGGGCACCAGTGGCACGCTGGGACCGAACCTCGACGACGCGTTCGCCGCGGCGCGCGAAGCCGGCGGTTTCGACGCCGCCACGATCGAAGGCATCGTCGAAGCTCAGGTGGACACCCCCCGCCCCGGCAACGGCAACGAAATGGCGACCATGCCGCCCCACCTCGTCGAGGGCACCGACCTCAACGACATCGCCGCCTACGTCGGCAAGTACGCGGGCGTGCCGGGCGCGAAGCCGCCAGAAGTCGCGGGCGGCCCCGGCGCCCAGGTCTTCGCCACCAACGGCTGCGGCAGTTGCCACACCTTCGCCGCCGCCAACTCGGGTGGCACCACCGGACCCGACCTGGACGAAGTCCTGCCGGGCAAGTCGGTCCCCCAGATCGAAGAATTCATCGTCAACGCCAAGGCCAGAAACGTCCCGGGTTACCCGAAGGGCGTGATGCCGGAAAACTTCGGCGAAAAAATCCCGCCGGCGGAACTCAAACAACTGGCCGAATTCCTCGCCGAAAACGCCGGCAAAAAATCCGGCGGCAAGTGAGCGTGGGCGGCCGAGGAGCCGCGACGTTCACCATCTGAATATGTTCGCGAGCCTTCGAAATCGTTTCGAGATCTCCCCGCACCGCTACGCCCAGGTGACGGCGATCGCCCTCGGCGGCCTGGCGCTGATCGTGCTCACCGGCGCCGCCGTCCGCCTGACCGACTCGGGTCTGGGCTGCCCGAATTGGCCCAAGTGCTACGGCGGGCCGGTACCACCGCTCGAAACGCACGCGGTGATCGAGATGAGCAACCGGATCATCACCGCATTCCTCGGCATCGCGGTGATCGCCGCCTGCCTCCTGGCCTTCTTCCGCCGCCCGTTCCGCAGCCACCTCGCGTGGATCGGCGCCCTCCTCCCGCTCGGCGTGGTCGCGCAGGCGATCCTCGGCGCCCTGGTGGTCAAGTACGACCTGCGGCCGGAACTCGTGATGGGCCATTTCATCCTCTCGATGATGCTGCTCGACGCGGGCTTCGCGCTGATGTGGTGCTCGCGCTACGAGCCCTGGGACCGCCGGCGCTCGTGGGACCGCAAGGGCGTCTGGGCGGTGCGCTGCCTGGTCCCGCTCGGGCAGCTGACGATCCTCGCGGGCACCGTCGCCACCGGCTCAGGCCCACACGCCGGCGAGTTCCAGGGGCAGTTCGTCCAGCGCTTCACCTTCGAGGGCGCCCGCACGCTGGAATGGGTGGTGCAGCGCCACGCCATCCTGGCCACGATCTACGGCCTCGCCGCGATCGGCGTCTGGTTCTACCTGCGCCGCCCCGGTGGCGACCGGCGGGCGCTGAAACCGCTCACCGTGGTGCTGATCCTGCTCGCGGTGCAGGGCGTCGTCGGCTACGTGCAGTGGGAACTCGAACTCCCGACCGAGATCGTCTGGGTGCACGTCGCGCTTGCCACCTTCAACTGGCTGGCGATGCTGTGGACGATCGCCGCCGCGGGACGGCTCGAGCCTCGGTCCGGGACGGCGGCGGCGAGCGGCGGGGGCGCGAACCGGGCCACGGAACCCGCCGGCGCGGGCGCCGGTCCGGCCTGAACCAAGCGGAGCGCCTTCGTGCTCCCGTTCTGGCTCTCGATCGGAGTCCTCAGCCTCGTCCAGGGGGTCCTGGTGGCCGTGCCCAGGGCCCCAGTCGAGATCCCCCTGCTGGGCCGTCTCCAGGGACGCTGGTGGGCGCTCGTGCTGCCGCTCTCGATCGTCGTCGCGATCGGCGGCATCGCCCTCGACTCGGCCTCGGCGACGTTCCTCACCTGGCTGGCGCTGGTCGCGGTCCCGCCCCTGGCGGCGGTCGCGCTCGGTTGGCTCGTGCACGGGGCGCGTCCGTGGCTGGCGCTCGCTGCGATCCCCCTCTTCGCGGTCGCCTGGGCGGCGAGGGGCGAGCTCGGCGGGCAGTCGTGCGCGCTGGCGCTCTCGGCCCTCGCCTGCGTCAGCCTCGGCTGGCTGCTCGTCTGCGTGGTGCCCGCCCGCTGGGTGAAGCTCGGCATCTACGCGATGGCGGCGGTCGACGCCTACCTCGTCTTCACCGAACTGCTGCAGGAACCGAACTCGGTCCTCAACGCCGCCGCGCCCGCCGCCAACCTGCCGAAGCTGCAGCTGGTCAGCTGGGGCGGGGCGCTGATGGGCTTCGGCGACCTCTTCATCGCCGCCGTCCTCGGCGCCCTCCTGGCCCGCGACCCCCGGCTCCAGGCCCGCGGCGCCATCCTCGCCGGCACCCTCTGCTGCGCCTGGGACCTCCTCTTCTTCGCGATCAAGACTACCCCCGCGACCGTCCCCGTCGCGCTCACCCTACTGACGCTCGAGCTGTGGGCAGGCGGCGTCCCCGCGCGACGCCCTAAGGACCTTCCTAAAGCTGCGTAGCGATCATAGCGAGGATCGCCGCGAAGCCGGCCAGGATGGCTCCGGTGAACCCGACGAGGCCGCCGATGAGCACCTTGACGAGATCGTCGACCCGGTCGTTCACCCTCCCGACCTCATGGTCGAGGTAACCGAGGCGCCGGTTTACCTCGACAAACCTTTCGTCCACCCTTGCAAAGCGCCCGTCTGATCTTTCCTCGGCCCGATCAAGCCGCTCGACCATCTTTTCGTCAGCTCGGTCGAGCTTTTCGTCAACCCTGTCGAAGCGTTCATCCATCCTCGCCGCGAAATCAGCGAGCCCAACCTCAGAGCCCTCTGTCATGACTATCTCCGTTCGCCTTACCGTCGTTGCCTCCATAGGACGGAAGCTAAGGCGCAGGAACTATTGTCCGAACGAGAGAAGGTGCCAATTGTGTGACGTCAGGCGGAGCCGCCCGGACCGTCGGGACGGTCTTTCGCGTTACGCCACCACTCGCGCGTCCACCGGTACCCGTAGACGCAGCCGGCGATCACCAGGACCAGGCCCCAGAGGGCGCCGACGAGGGGGCGGGTCAGCAGGGTCAGGCCGATCACGGAGGCGCCCGCCGCCCCGACGATCAGCACCCATTTGAAGACCGCCGCCTCGTTGAAGTTCAACGGGCGCTAGTACCGCACTAGAGGATGTACACCGTGGCGAACACGATGATCCACATGATGTCCACGAAGTGCCAGTAGATGCCCGGCACCTCGACCCCGAGGTGCTTCTCGGGCTCTTTGGAGAAGTGACCGCGGAAGGCGCGCAGGGTCGCCGCCGAGAGCAGAATCAGCCCGATGAAGACGTGGGCGCCGTGCAGCCCGGTCAGCGAGTAGAAGATCGTCCCGAACGACTCGGTGCGGCCGCTGAAGCCGAGGTGCACGTACTCGTTGATCTGGACGAAGAGGAAGGTCAGGCCGAGGATCCAGGTCAGCACCAGGCCGAGTTTCATGCCCTGACGGTTGCCCTTGCGAATCGCCTCGAGCGCGTAGTGGATGGTGAAGCTCGAGGAGACCAGGATCGCCGTGTTCATCCCCGCGATGGCGACCGGCAATTCGAACGGGTACGGCGGCCAGGAGACCGGGTTGACGACGACGCGGAGGAAGAAGTAGGAGGCGAAGAAGGAGCCGAACAGCATCACCTCGGAGATGATGAAAAGGAAGATGCCGAGCGTCTGGCGGTCGATCCGCGAGCTCTGGTTCGCGGCCGGCGGCCCATGGTGGTGGGCCTCGGCGGTGTGCCCCCCGCCACCGTGCGGAAGCGGTACGGAAGCGCTCTCCATCAGTGCTCACCCCCCTCTGCCACGACCGCGGCGAAGGCCGCCGGAGCGCGGCCGGACTCGACATGGGTCACCGGCTTGTCGGTGATCTCGCGGACCCGCCCCAGCAGGTCGCTCTGCAGCCAGCGCGATTTCTCGCCGGCCAGGGTCGAGATCAGGATCTCGTCGATCTTGTAGTGCTCGATCGCGTTGCGCACGGCCTTGAACGGGTCGTCGCTCGAGATCGGCAGGCCGGTCGCGTCGACCTCGGCCCGGTAGAGCTCGGCAAGGGTCGAGGCAAGGTCGCGGATGACCTGCTCCTCGGGGACGTCCTCGGTGCGCGGGCAGATGATCGTGTAGCGGTGCGGGCGGACGGCGGCGCGCTCCTTGAGGCGCGCGACCAGGTCCGGCGCGGCGACCGTCTTCGTCGCCACCACCAGCACGTGGCTGAGGTCGAGCCGGATCGCGTCCTCTTCGACGCGGACCGGGATGTGGGTGAACGCGACCTCCGGCTCGGCCTCGGCGCGGGCCACCTCGACGAGGTCCTTGCGGGCGAGCCCGTAGCGGGTGTCGTAGAGCGCCGAGAAGAGCGCCTCGGCGGGCCGGTGGGCGCGCAGGGCGTCACCGAAGGCGAGCTGCGGAGCGGGGTCGAGGACCTCGCCGACCGAGTCGATGCCGAACTCGGCGAACACCGACATCGTCACCTCCACCCGGGCGCGGGCGGAGGCATAGAGCTCGTCGCGATCGATCAGCGTGCCGATCGTCGGCTGGTTCTGCGGCGCGGCGACGATCACCTGGGAGACGGTGCCGCCCTCCACGCGCTCGCGTACGGCGTGCAGGAGGCCGCGACCGCCGGCGACCTCGTTCAGGAAGACGAGCAGCGGGCGCTTCTCGACCCCGGCGGCAGCGTCGCTCACGTGCCCACCACGCTCGGCTGGGTCGCCGGAACCTCGGCGCCTTCGCCGCCCATGATCGCGTGGCGGGCGCCCGGGATGCCGTACTCGTACGGGCCGCCGACGACGCGCGGGATCTCGTCGAAGTTGAACACCGGCGGCGGCGAGGACACGAGCCACTCGATCGAGTTGCCGCGCCACGGGTTGGCCTCCGCCTTCGGGCCGAACCGCCAGGAGACGATCATGTTGTAGACGAAGATGAGCTGCACGGCGCCGAGCATGAAGGCGAAGCAGCTGATCAGCAGGTTCCAGTTGCCGAACTGGGAGGCATAGTCGGCGACGCGTCGCGGCATCCCCTCCATGCCGATCCAGTGCATCGGCACGAAAGTTCCCCAGGTGCCGATCAGGGTTCCCCAGAAGTGGATGCGGCCGAGTTTCTCGTCGTACATCCGCCCCGTCATCTTCGGGAACCAGTGGTAGAGGCCGGCGAAGATCGTGAAGACCGAGCCGCCGAAGAGCACGAAGTGGATGTGGGCGACGATGAAGTAGGTCTGCGAGACGTGGATGTCGAACGGCACCATGCCGAGCATGACGCCGGATATCCCGCCGATGGTGAAGGTCACGATGAAGGCGAGCGCAAACAGCATCGCCGTCGATTTCGTGTGGATCTTGCCGAAATAGAGCGTTCCCAGCCAGGAGAAGATCTTGATCCCGGTCGGCACCGCGATCAGCAGGGTGGTGAACATCATCGGCACGCGCAGCCACGAGAACATGCCCGCGACGAACATGTGGTGGGCCCAGACCGAGTAGCTGAGCACGATGATCCCGATCAGCGCCAGCGCCATCAGGCGGTAACCGAAGATCGGTTTACGGGAATGGATCGAGATGACCTCGGAGATGATCCCGAACCCGGGCAGGATCATGATGTAGACCGCCGGATGGGAGTAGAACCAGAAGATGTGCTGGTAGCTGATCACGTCGCCGCCGGCGCCGAACTGGAAGAAGTTCGTGTGCAGGATGCGGTCGAAGAGGACCATGAACTGGGCGCCGGAGATGAACGGGGTCGCGGCGACGACCAGCAGGGAGGTCGAGAGGTTCGCCCAGACCAGCAGCGGCATGCGCCAGAAGGTCATCCCGGGCGCACGCATGGTGATGATCGTGACCAGGAAGTTGAGCGCGGTGAAGATCGACGAGAAGCCCGCGAACTGGACGCCGATGTTGAAGAACGACTGGCCCAGCGGGGCCCCGGTGGAAAGCGGCGCGTAGCCCGTCCAGCCGGCGTCGAAGGCGCCGCCGGGAGCGAGGAAGGAGGCGAGGAAGAGGATCCCCGCCATCGGCAGCATCCAGTAGCTGAGCGCGTTCAGCCGCGGGAAGGCCATGTCCGGCGCGCCGATCATCAGCGGCAGGACGTAGTTCGCGATCCCGGCGAACATCGGGATGATGAAGACGAAGATCATCAGCACGGCGTGGGTGCTGAAGAGGCCGTTGAAGGTGGCGGCGCTGACGATCTGGGTGCCCGGCTGCGCGAGCTCGGCCCGGATCAGCATCGCCATCAGGCCGCCGACGAGGAAGAAGAAGAACGAGGTGACGATGTACTGGATGCCGATCACCTTGTGATCGGTGTTGACCTTGAAGTAGTCCTTCCAGCTGTAGGCGCCGTGGGAGGAGTGATCGTCGGGGATCGTCGGCATGCCGATGCCCCAGCGGATCCAGTAGTCGAAGCAGCCGATGCCGAGCAGGAAGCCGAGTGGCGCGGTGATCAACGGCACGACCACCTGCGGGTAGCCGGTCTGCTCGGTCTGCATCGCGGGGAGACCGGAGATCACGCGCAGGAGGACCACGATGCCGAACCCGAACGCGGCCGCGAGCACGGTGCAGAGCACAGCGCGGTACCAGCCGGGTCGGGTGAACGTCGCAATCATCTACTTCGCCTCCATTATTCCGCTTCCACCTGTTCAAGCGGTTCCGGATTGGTCTGGGTGTCCTGTTTGACCGACACCATCAGCGGGGTCGGCACTTTTTCTTTGAGGCCTTCCACCCACTTGTCGAAGGCCGATTCGGACTGGACGATCACCTTCGCCCGCATCGCGGCGTGGCCGAAGCCGCACAGCTGGGTGCAGATCACCTGGTAGTGCCCGATCTTGGTCGGCGTGATCAGCGCGGTCGTGGTGATGCCCGGGACGTTGTCTTTCTTGATCCGCCACTGGGGGACCCAGAACGAGTGGATCACGTCCTGGGAGTGCATTTTGAAGACGATCTGGCGGTTCACCGGGACGTGCAGAACTCCCTGCGAGTAGGCGTATTCTTTGCCCGGATAGCCGAAGGACCAGGCGTACTGCTGGGAGAAGACGTCGACGGTCAGCTGGTGGGCGGCCGGTTCTTCGATTTCGTTGAGGACTTTCCAGCTCCAGGCGCCCGAGAAGAGGACGATGATCGTCGGGACCAAGGTCCAGGTGATCTCCAGGCGGGTGTTGCCGTGGATCGGCTCGCCGTCCGATTCGTCCCCCGGTTTGGCGCGGAATTTGTAGAGCGCGTAGCCGAGCGCGACGACGACGATCGAGAAGATGATCGAGGAGAGGACGATCTCGATGTTCAGCAGGTCGTCGATCTTCGGGGCGGCGGTCGAATCCTCCGCACCGTTCCAGTTGATCGACAGCATGACCGCGGCGATCACCGCTGAGAGGGCAACGACGGCAGCGGCCATCTTCGCTATCGGGAGGCGCTTGCTGAACACCGCGCGGCATTCTATTGACGCGCGGCGGCGTCGCGCTTTGCCGCCCAAATGACGCTCGGCACTATGCCGCCGGGAGCGGCAGTCCGCCTAGGTTTCCGGCGGCGGCGTCGAGCACGCCGCGGGCGACCCCCTCCCAGCTCCAGTGGCGGGCGACCGTGGCGACGAGCGTGGCGCGGGCCTCGGCGCGGGTCGCCTCGGGGAGCTCGAGCCAGCGAACCAGGCGGTCGGCGATCGCCTCGACGGCGCCGGGCTCGACCGGGAACGAGGTGAGCGGCGCGACGCTCGCCGGGAGCGCGGCGGCGAGCCGACGGGAGACCTCGCGCATGCCGGAGTGGCCGGCGGAGACCGGCAGGGCGCCGCAGGCGGCGGCCTCGACCGCAACCATCCCGAACGCCTCGGGGAAGGTGCTCGGCATCACCAGCGCCTCGGCTCGCGGCAGGAGCGCGGCCACCTCGTCGTGCTCGAGGCGCCCGAGCCACGCGACCGAGCCGGCGGCGGCGCGGGCGGCGTCGGCGTAACCCGCGGGAGGGTCGGCGAGGAAGGCGGAGAGGATCGGCAGCGGCTTCGCCTCGCCGCCCTCGAGGCCCCAGCCGGCCGCGGCGACCGCGCGCGCGTCGGCGAGATCGCCCCGGTCGAGCGCCGCCTGGAACCGGCGCAGGCCGTCCTCGTAGGCGCCGAACCCGGCGATCCGGAGACGGGCCTCGGGGTGGCGGGCGCGGACGAGGGGCCAGGCGGCAAGCAGGAGGTCGACGCCCTTGGAGACGATCAGCTTGCCGACGAAGACGACTGTGCGTCCGCCCGCTTCGGGCGTACGCACAGGCGCGGCGGCGCTTCCGGCATCGCCCTCGGCGGCGCGTGGCTGGAACTCGTCAACGTCGACACCGGGGGGGCCGAGGCGCGTCTTCGCTTTTAGCTCTGGGAGGTCTGGCAGAGCCTCCCAGAGGGACTCGGCGGTGTGGGCGGAGCCGACCAGGACGCCCTGCGCGGCCGCCATGCCCTCGTAGGCGTAGGGGAGGAAGCGGGGATGGGGTTTGACGGTGTACTCGAGGGCGGAGCCGTGGATCTTGGCGGCGAAGGGGGCGACGTCGGCGCGGGCGAGGATCGCCGGGCCCATCACCAGGTGGTTGGCGAGCGCCGCGTCGATCCCCCCGGCCCGCGCGGCCACCTCCTGAACGGCGGCGACGTTGGCGTCGAGGTAGCGGTCGAGCTCCGCGTCGGTCAGCTCGTCGAAGGTCTTCACCTCGAAGCCGGGATAGGGGTCCTTGACATAGACCGGCAGCAGGCCACCGATGTCGGGATTGTGGATCTTGACCCCAGGGATCTCGACCTCGCGGTCCTGGCAGACCAGGTGGACCTCGTGCCCGAGCCGCGCCAAGGCCGGCGCCAGGTTGGCGTTGTAGATGTTGCTGCCGGTGCCGCGCAGCATGTAGCCGTGGAAGAGGAGGACGCGCATCTCTTTCCGCCCAAGCTAATAGTCTGTGCGGCGATGAATCGTAAGCAGCTCTACCGCATGCGCGCCCCGGCCTCCGGCCGCGAGGCGATCACCGCCGCCGAACCGGGTCAGATCTACCGCGACCGCGAGACCGGTGAGGAGATGTTCCCCGTCGCGATGGTCCTCCCCCTGGCCCCCTCGGCCTCCGACCTCCCGCGCAGCCCCGAGAACCTGCGCGCCTGCAAGCGCTGCGACCAGCTGATCGGGATCGACGTCTCCGACTGCCCCTACTGCGGTCTCCGCCAAGGCGCCCTCTAAGGCGCTTTCGGGTTTTTGACGAGCGTCGCCGTGTAGAGCAGGCGGGCGTTCGAGTAGTAGCAGCCGTAGGTCTTGGTCTTGCCGACGCCCTGCTGGGGGTGGCCGTTCTGGATGTCTTCTTTGGACGAGCAGTGTTCGGGGAGGCGGCTGCCGCGCCAGGTGTTTTCGCTGGAGACGTTGAAGGCGAACATCGGTGCCCAGGTCGGGACGGTGAGGGCGACGACCTGGCCCTGGAGGATGGCCAGCGGGCGCTTGAGGGCGAAGATCGGGGTCGTGCCGAAGTAGGGGTTGAGGACCTGGAGGGGGCTCTGGCGGACCAGCGTGTACTGGGGCGGGTTGGTGCCTTCGACCGGCTTCAGGATGCCGATCCGCGCCTCCGACGGTTCGCCGAGGAATTCGTTGAAGAAGCCGACCTCGTTGGTCGTCGTTTCGGTTTCTTCCGTTGACGGTTTGGCGAGGGTGATCGACCAGGCGACGATCTTGCCTTCGTAGGGCGCTTCGTAAGGGCGGGCGACGCCGTCGGCGATCGACTGGAAGCCGGTCACGTGGCCCTCGACCCGGCACGGCTTGACCTCGACGTTGTTGACGATCTTGCCGGGGCAGGAGGCGGGCGGCGTTTCCGCGGTCTGGCCGAGCACGGTGACGGTCAGCGGCGCCGAGCTGGCGGAACCGGGGTCGAGCACCGCGAAGAGCGTGGCGAGCGCGGCCGCGAACGCAAGCGCGAGGACGATCGGGCGGCGGCTATGGGGGGACGAATCAGGCATTCAGTTCCTGGCAACACGGGCTCGGTGGGCCAGTTGCGGCGCCAATCTTTACGAGCCACGGGCGGAGATGCAGGCTCGCGGCACCCCTTGCACGATCTGGGCCGGCGCCACCGGTAGCCTGCGGACGCGATGGAGGACGCGGAACGGGCGCTGGCCGAGGCCGAGCGGGTCGTGCGCCAGAACTGGCGCGAAGGCGAGGCCGAGGGCGTCCCGTACGCCTACACCGCGCCGAGCCCCGGCCGCTACCCGTGGCAGTGGTACTGGGACTCCTGCTTCGCCGCGATCGCCAATCGGCGCTTCGAGCCGGGCCGCTCCCGGGCCGAGCTGGAGAGCCTGCTCGCCGCCCAGCGCGCCGACGGCTTCATCGGCCACACGATCTTCTGGCACCGGCCGGTCGACGGCGCGCGGCGCCTCTTCTACAACGTCGCCACCCGCTCGGCGCGCCAGACCGGGTCGATCCAGCCGCCGCTCCTGGCGTGGGCCTGGCGGATCGCGGTCGGCGACCCGGCGGCGGCGCCGCGGATCGGCGCGCAGGTCGACTGGCTGGTGGCGAACCGCGACCTCGACGGCGACGGCCTGCTCTGGATCGTCCAGCCGGACGAGTCGGGGCTGGACGCCTCGCCGAAGTTCGAGCCGGTCTGGGGACGGCGCTCGGTCGGCCGCATCGGCTTCCCCTTCCTGGTCGCCCGCAACCGGCGGCTGGGCTGGGACGCGCGGCGGGTCCGCGACCGCGGCGGCCCGGTCCTCTGCGAGACGCTCGTCAACACGCTCTGGTCGCTCTCGCTGCAGAGCCTGGGAAGGCCCTCGGCGACGCCCGCCCTGGTCGACCGCCTCTGGGACGAGCGGCGCGGCCTCTTCGTCGACGAGGCCCAGCCCGGCGGCCTCCGCCCCGGTCCGGTCACCTGGGCGAGCCTGGCGCCGCTGGCCCTGCCCGACCTGCCGGAGGCGATCGGCCGCCGCCTGGTCGAGGAGCACCTGCTGGACGAGCGCGAGTTCCTCACCCCGGTGGCGCCGCCCTCGGTCGCCGCCTCCGAGCCCGGCTACGAACCGGACGGCGGCCGCGGGCCGATCCGCCGTTACTGGCGCGGCCCGACCTGGATCAACTCGAGCTGGCTCGCCTGGCTCGGCCTGCGCCGCCTCGGATACGCGGAGGAGGCCGACCGGCTCGCCGCCGGCGCGATCGGCGCCGTCGCCCGCTCCGGGCTGCGCGAGTACTACGACCCCAGGGACGGCACCGGCCTGGGCGCCCGCGACTTCGCCTGGTCCGCGCTGATCGCGGAGCTCGCCGACCCGTCCGCCCTCCCGCCTGTCCAGGCGGCGAAAATCAAGCCTGGGTAGGACGCAGGGAGCGAGGCAAGGGGAGCGCACTCCAGTGCGTGACCCGCGGCCGACCGACCGAGGACACCCCCAGGCGCCGATTTGCAGCCGCCTGGGCCTATTTGTAGCGGTAGGTGATGCGACCGCGATCGAGGTCGTACGGGCTCAGCTCGATCTTCACGCGGTCGCCGGGCAGGATGCGGATGTAGTGGCGGCGCATCTTGCCGGAGATGTGGCCGAGCACGTCGTGCCCGTTGTCCAGTTTGACCCGGAACATGGTATTCGGGAGGGCCTCGGTGATCTCGCCCTCCATTTCGATCTTTTCCTCTTTGGCCATGCGGTCGGGGAGCGTACCTCAACCGCGCAGTAGGCCGAGGGCTTGAGCGCGATTCGTGACCTCTCCCGCGTACTGCGCCGCCTCCAGCTCGGCCAGCTTCTTGCCGATCTCGGGGCCCTCGACGCCGAGCTCGGCGGCGATCTCGTCGCCCCGCAGGAGCGGCACCGGCGGCCCTTCGCGGCGCCAGTCGAGCGCCGCCGCGACCATCTCGCGGGCCAGGTCGAGGTGGGCCTGGACCATCTCCGGGCGGGCGATCGGCCCGGCGCCGCGGGCCGAGAGGCGGTCGGCGACGGTCAGCAAGGTGACGTCGACGGTGACCGGTTCGGTCACCCGCAGGTAATCGTGGACGCGGCGCGGCGGCAGCGGCGCCTCGCGGACCATGAAGCCGAGCCGCAGGTGGTGCAGCGTGATCGCCTGCAGGTACCGGGTCAGCTTGCGAGAGGCGCGCAGTCGCTCCATGATCGAGCCGATCGTCGCCGCCCCCTCGACGTCGTGACCGCGGAAGCCGACGAAGCCGTCTTTCTCCGCCCGGGTGGCGGGCTTGGCGATGTCGTGGAGGAGGGCGGCGAAGCGGAGCGCGGTGGCGCGGTCCATCTCGTCGGCGAGCGGCTCGGCGAGCAGGGCGGCGGTCTCGGCGGCGCGCTCGGGTCCGACCACGCTCTCGAGGTCGGCCTCGATCGCCAGCGTCTGGGCGAGCACCTCGAGCGTGTGCCCGTGCACGTCGAGGTGGTGGTTGGGGCCCTGGCCGACCCCCTTGGTCCCCTCCAGCTCGGGCAGGACGACGGCGGTGAGGCGAAGCTCGTCGAGCAGCTCGAGGCCGCGCAGCGGATCCGGGCCGCCGAGGAGCAGGCGCAGCTCGCCCAGCTGGCGCTCGCCGGCGGGCTCGGCGGCGCGGGCGGCGCTGTCGTGGGCGAGCGCGACGGTCTCGGCGCCGATCCTCAGGTTGAGGCCGGCGGCGAGGCGGGCGGCGCGCAGCAGGCGCAGCGGGTCCTCGGCGAAGCTCCGCGGACCGACCGCGCGCAGGACGCCGCGTTCGAGGTCGGCGAGCCCGCCGGTCGGGTCGATCGCCTCGCCGCCGGAGAGCGCCACGGCGACGGCGCCGACGGTGAAGTCGCGGGCGCCGAGGTCGGCCTCGATCGAGTCGCCGCGGAGCGCGGTGACGTCGACCTGCCAACCGCGGCGGTGGTCGACCACGCGCCAGGTGCCGAACTCCGCGGAGAGCTCGAAGGCGGGCTCGCCGAGCTCGCGGGCGAGCGCCTTGGCGACCGGGGCGGGATCGCCGGCGACGGCCAGGTCCAGGTCGGTGACCGGGCGGCCGAGCGCCGCGTCGCGGACCGCGCCCCCCGCGACCCAGACGCCCTCCCTGCCACCCAGGGCGCGGATCGCGGCCTGCGGGAGCGGCGCGGCCCGGAGGTCGTCGGCGAGGCTCACGGGTCCCCCGCCGGCACCCGCGGCACGCGCGGCAGGAGCGCCGTCGTCACCTCGTAGTTGATCGTGCCGAGGCGGGCGGCGAGCTCCTCGGCGCGGATCTCCTCCCCACCCTGGCGGCCGATCAGGACCGCCTCCGCGCCGGGCTCGACGTCGGTGTCGGGGCCGAGGTCGACGGTCAGGTTGTCCATCGAGATCGTCCCGACCACGGGCCGGCGGCGCCCGCCGACGAGGACGTCGCAGTCGTTCGAGAGCGCCCGCCGCACCCCGTCGCCGTAGCCGAGCGGGACGACGCCGACCCAGGTGTCGCGCGGCGCCCGCCAGCGGCGCCCGTAGCCGGCGCTCTGCCCGGCGCCGAAGCGCTTCACCGCGGCGACGTGGGAGACCAGTGAGAGGACCGGCGCGAGGCCACGCGCCGCCGGGTCGTCCTGGAAGGGGTCGAGACCGTAGATCGCGATCCCGCAGCGCGCCATGTCGAGGTGCGAGCGGGCCGAGCGGAAGACCGCGGCGCTGTTGGCGGCGTGGACGGTGACACCCGGGTGCGCGGCGCGGACGGCCGCGGCGACCGGCTCGAAGCGCTCGAGCTGGGCGAAGAAGTAGCCGTCGTCCTCGTCGGGTTCGTCGGCGGTGGCGAAGTGGGTCCAGACGCCTGCCAGCTCGAGGTCGGGGTCGGCGGCGACGGCCGCGGCGAGCGCCACCACCTCCTCGCCGTCGAGGCTGCCGAGCCGGCCCATGCCGCTGTCGTGCTTGACGTGGACGCGGGCGGGCCCGCCGAGAGCGCGGGCACGGGTGGCGAGGAGCTGTCGGAAACCCTCGGTCCAGACGCCCACCGCGGAGCCCGCGCCGAGCGCGACGTCGACCTCGTCGTCGGTCAACGCGCCGAGGGTCAGCAGGTCGACGTCGCCGGGATCGCCGCCCCTCATCCCCGCGACGCCGGCCCCCGCCAGCTCCGCCGCCTCCCCCGCGGTCGCCACGGCCAGCGCGGTCGCCCCGCCCGCCGATGCCGCCCTCGCGCAGTCGACCGCCCCGTGGCCGTAGGCGTTCGCCTTCACCACCGCGCAGAGCCGCGCCCCGCCGAGCTCGGCGCGCAGGCGCTCGCAGTTGCCGCGCAGCGCGCCGAGGTCGACCCGGGCGAGCGCCCGCTCCATCGCTACTCGCCGTCGACGATGGCGGCGAGCGCGTCGGCCCGCGTGACCATGCCCGCCAGCCGCCCGTCCTCGTCGACCACCGGCAGGTGGTTGTGGTGGTGAGCGGCGATCTTCTTCGCCACCCGGTCGGCCGACTCGTAGGTGTGGACGACGATCGGATCGGCGCTCATCAGCTCCGAAACCTTCGTCGCGAAGGCCTTTTCGAGCCGCTTCTCGAAGCCCTTCATCGAGCCGATGAATACCACCCCGCCCATGATTTCGAGGTAATGCGGGAGGTGCAGGTCGGACTCCTCGTCGGCGAGGATCAGGTCCGACTCGCTGACGATGCCGACCACCCTGCGGTCCGCGTCGACGACCGGGACGGCGCCCTTGTCGGTCTTCGAGAGGAGGTCGATCGCGGTGCGGGCCTCGTCGTCCGGCGTCACGCTCGGGACGTCGGCGTCCATGATCTCGGCGGCGGTCTTCATCTCGGTCGGGCGAGATTATTCGACCCGCGCGGCGGAGCGCAGGCCCGCGGGGAGCGCGGCGATCACGTCGGTGGCGATCACCGACTCGGCGAGGCCGAGGCGGCGCGCCGCCTCGCGGCCGGCGCGGGCGTGGGCGAGCACCGCGGCGCAGGCGGCGACGAAGGGCTCGAGGCCGCGGGCGAGGAGCGCCGCGGTGACCCCGGAGAGGACGTCGCCGGTCCCGGCCGTCGCCAGGCCGGGGGCGGCGACGGCGTTGACGGCGACGCGGGCGCCGTCGGTGACGATCGTGTCGTCGCCCTTGAGGACGACGACGGCGCCGGCCCGGGTGGCCGCCTCGCGGGCGGCGGCGAGGCGGTGGGCGCCGATCTCCGCCGCGTCACGCCCGAGCAGGCGCCCGAGCTCGCCCGCGTGGGGGGTGAGGATCGTCGGCGCGCCGCGGGTGGCAAGGAGGTCGAGCCGGCCCGCGAAGGCGTTCAGGCCGTCGGCGTCGAGGACCAGCGGCGCCCCGATCCGCGGCGCGACCTCGCGGACGAGCGCGAGCGAGCCCTCGTCGCGGCCGAGGCCCGGGCCGAGCACGCCGGCGGCGGCGCGCTCGAAGGCGGCGAGGAGGTCGGCGGCGGACTCGGCGCCGAGGTGGCCCGGAGGCCCGGCGACGCCGTGCGACATGACCTCGACCTCGGCCGCTTCGAAGACCGGCTCTAGATCGGCGGGGACGGCGACGGTCGCGTACCCGGCGCCGGCGCGGATCGCCGCGGTCGAGGACATCCGCACCGCGCCGGTGAGACCGCGCGAGCCGCCCGCGATCGTCACCTGGCCGCTGCTGAACTTGGTCGAGCGGGCGCCGCGGCGGGGGGCGAGGTCGAGGACGGCCGGCTCGATCACCCCGGCGGCGACGGGCTCTGGCGCGCCCGGCGGGATGCCGATCGGGGCGACGACGAGCTCCCCGGTCGCCCACTTGCCGGGGGCGACGTAGTGGCCGATCTTGGCGCCGTGGAAGGTGACGGTGACGTCGGCCGCGACCGCGGCGCCCGCCACTTCGCCGGTGGCGGCGTCGACCCCGGAGGCCACGTCGCAGGCGACGACCGGGGCGTCGCAGGCGTGGATCGCGGCGATCGCGGCGGCCGCGGGCTCCCGCGGCGCACCGGAGAAGCCGGTGCCGAAGATCGCGTCGACGACGGCGCCCGAGCCCGCGAGCCGCGCCGCGACGTCGCTGCCGGCGACCCCGGGAGCGTCCTCCAGCCGCCTCAGGTTCGCCGTCGCGTCCGCGCTCAGCTCAGCCGCGGGCCAGAGCAGCAGCACCTCGGCCTCGAAGCCCATCCCCCGCAGCAGGCGCGCCGCCACCAGGCCGTCGCCGCCGTTGTTGCCCTTGCCGCAGACGACCCGCACGGGCCCCTGCGGAGCCAGCCGCGCGACCGCCTCGGCGACCGCCCGCCCGGCATTCTCCATCAGCTCCAGCGAGTCGACGCTCTGCTCCTCGATCGCCCAGCGATCGACCGCCCGCATCCCCTCCGCGTCGTAGAGGCCTCGCAGCCACGGCTCCATCGGACGAGCCTAATGGCCGTACCGCAAGGCCCCTACTTCTGCAGCCCGACGATCACCTTCGCGGTCGTCGTCTTACCCTTCGCTTCGGAGCCGACCGCGAGGTAGGAGACCTTGTCGAGGAACGGCCTGGCCTGGGCGAGCTGCGCCCGTTCCGTCGGCGAGAGGAGCGCGTCGATCAGCTTCAGCGTCGGCCCGCCCTGGACGAAGGCGCTCATCGGGGTCGAGCCGAGGGCGGTCTTGGCGGCCTGGAAGCCGGCGACCGAGCCGAGCGTCTGGGACTGGGTGCTCAGCGCCCGCGCGGCCGCCTTCGGCCCGTAGGCGATCACGATCTTTTCGCCCGCCGAACCGACGACCAGCGGCCGCCGCCCGAGTTCGGGCGAGCGGACCGAGAAGCCCGAGAGTTCGCCGTTGATCGCGGTCACGCCCTTGGTGCCGCTCGCCCGCAGCAGGAGGCCGATGTTCGACACCGTCTTGCGCGCTTCGCTCGGGTTGCTGGTTTCGATCACCACCGCTCCGGACACGTTCCCGAGGGCCGAGCCTTCGACGAAGCCGCCGACGTCGCCGATCGATTCGGCGATCGCGTCGAGGTTGATCCCCACCGTTTCCAGCGCCGGCTTCAGCTGGCCCGGTTCGAGCTGGCCGGGGATGCCCTTTTCACTCAGTTCGTTGATGCCTTCGCCGAAGCTCTTGCCGAATTCGGCCGAGGCGAAGCCGATCGACGCGCTCGCGGGGAGCGATTCGAGCAGCTTCGACGCGTCGCCGGCGCTCGCCGTCGCCTTGCCGAGGTTGGTCGAGAGGTCGATCTCCACCTGTTCTGAGTGCGGCACCACGCTCGCGACCGCGGTCGCCTGCCGCGGTTCGATCCCGACCAGGTCGAAGAACGCTTCCGATTCCGCCGGGATCTGGCCCTTCGCCTCTTCGATCAGGCCGCCGACGTCGACGTACACGTTGCCGATCCCCGCTGCCGGCGCGCTTTCCATCGCGGATTTGAACTTCGGCGATTCGTTCAGGCCTTCGCCGGCGGACGCCTTCACCATCGCTTCGAAGTCGGCCTTCGTTTCGCCGAAGGCGAGGTAGTCGCCGATCATGCCGAGCACCGATCCGTCTTCGGGCTCGACGTAGTACTTGTGCCCTTCGAATTCGCCCGGTTGCGCACCGCTTTCGTTCGCTTCGACGCGCTGCTTGACGAATTCTTCGGCTTCGCCCGAGTTGGTCGTTTCGATCGCGAGCCCGTACCCGTGGAACTGGTTGCCGTCGTACCCGGCCAGGTACATCCCCGCCTTTTCCCCCAGCCACGGTTTCACTTCTTCTTCGAAGTTGAACTTCTGCCCTTCGCCGAGCGCCGCCTTTTCGAGTTCTTCGGCGACGAATTCGCCGACGTTTTCGATCCCGAGCGCGGTCTGCGTCAGTTCGTCCAGCGCTTCGCTCGTCTTCGCTTCCGGCTTCAGGTTCACTTCCAGGTACACGGGCGCCTGCTTCGGCGCCAACCCGGCCGGTTCACCACCCCCACCTTCTGAGCCGCCGCCGCAACCGGCGACCGCGAGCGCGACGGCGAGGACCGCCGCGATCGAGATGAGCAGGAGCCTGTGAACCTTCCGCGGCGCGTGCATGGAAGGTTCATACCAGTGCAGGACCCGGCCGGGATGGCTCGTGGGTTAGGGACCTAAGTTGATGGGCCGAAAACCGCTGATATAGAGAGGTTTTCGGCCCATCAACGTGGATCGGGGCGCGGCTCCGGGAACTCGTTACTCGACCGTGACGGTCTTTGCCAGGTTGCGCGGCTGGTCGACGTTCAGACCGCGGGCGCGGGCGATGTCGTAGGCGAGGAGCTGGAGGGGGAGGACGGCGAGGATCGGCTGCAGGATCCAGTCGCTCGCGGCGACATAGATGGTCGAGTCGGCGACCTCGGCGGGGCGCTCGGAGCCTTCGGTGGCGATCGCGATCGTGTCGGCGCCGCGGGCGCGGACCTCCTCGACGTTGGAGAGAACCTTCTCGAGCACCGGGCTCTCGGTGGCGACGCAGACGACCGGGGTCGACTCGTCGAGGAGGGCGATCGGGCCGTGCTTCATCTCCCCCGCCGCGTAGGCGTCGGTCGGGATGTAGGAGATCTCCTTCAGCTTCAACGCTCCCTCGAGGCAGACCGGCAGGCCGATGTGGCGGCCGAGGTAGAGGAAGAACTCGCGCTGGGCGTGGGTCTCGGCGACGGCGCGGACCGGGGCCTCGGCGGCGGCCAGGGTCTCCTCGATCTTCGACGGCAGCATCTTCAGCTCGGCGACCAGCTCGGCGATCCGCGCGGGCGGCAGGGTGCCGCGCAACTGCGCGATCCGCAGACCCAGCAGGTACATCACCGCGACCTGGGCGAGGAAGGTCTTGGTCGCGGCGACGCCGATCTCGAGGCCCGCGCGGGTGTAGAGGACGGCATCGGCGTCGCGGGTCGCCTGGCTGCCCATGATGTTGGTGACCGCGAGGACCTTGGCGCCGGCCTCGCGGGCGAGGCGCATCGCGGCGAGCGTGTCGGCGGTCTCCCCGGACTGGGTGATGCCGACCACGAGGTCGCCCGACCCGATCACCGGGTTGCGGTAGCGGTACTCGGAGGCGATGTCCATTTCGACCGGCACCCGCGCCCACTCCTCGATCGCGTAGCGCCCGACCAGCCCGGCGTGGTAGCTGGTCCCGCAGGCGACGATCACGATCCGGCCGACGTCGCGCAGGAACTCGTCGGTGAGGTCGACGTCGGAGAGGTCGACCCCGTCGGTCTCCGGCAGGCGGTCGGTGATCGTCTCGGCGACCGCGTCGGCCTGTTCGTGGATCTCCTTGAGCATGTAGGTCTCGTAGCCCTGCTTCTCGGCGGCTTCGGCGTCCCAGGTCACCTGTTCGGGGGCGCGCTCGACCGGGTTGCCCTCGGTGTCGGTGATCCGCACCTCGCCGGCTTCGATTTCCACCAGCTCGCCATTTTCGATCGGGACCGCGACGCGGGTGTCGGCGAGGAAGGCGGGGATGGCGGAGGCGAGGAAGGTCTCCCCCGCGCCGATCCCGGCGACCAGCGGACACTCCTTGCGGGCGCCGAGCAGGCGGTGCGGCTCGTCGGCGTGCATGGCGACGAAGGCGTAGTGGCCGCGCAGCTCGGCGTAGGCGTCGCGGGTGGCCGTGGCGAGATCGCCGTCGTAATGGTGGGCGATCAGGTGGGCGACCACCTCGGCATCGGTCTCCGAGGTGAACTCCTCCCCCTCGGCGATCAGGCGCTTGCGCAGCTCGGCGTGGTTCTCGACGATCCCGTTGAGGACGATGTGGACCTTGCCGGAGCTGTCGTCGTGGGGGTGGGCGTTCTCCTCGGTGACCCGCCCATGGGTGGCCCAGCGGGTGTGGGCGATGCCGGTCGCCGCCGGGGCGAGGGCGCCGTTGCCGTTCGCGGCCCGGTCGATCGCGGCGCGCAGGTTGGCGAGATTGCCGACCGCGTGGACCGACTCGACCGCGCCGCCGTCGAGCAGGCTGATCCCGGCCGAGTCATAGCCGCGGTATTCGAGCTTTTCCAGACCTTGGAGGAGGATCTCCTCGCAGGGCCGGCCGCCCACGTATCCGACGATTCCGCACATAGAAGGAAGAAGAGGTTAGACGCTGTCTCGACCCGGCCGGCGCCGACCTTGAACCGCGGGCGGGCTCAGCCGAGCTCGGTGCGGACCAGGGCGACGAGGCGGTCGCAGACGGCATCGGCCTCGGCGGCCTCGGGCGCCTCGACCATCACCCGCACCAACGGCTCGGTGCCGGAGGGCCGCAGCAACACCCGGCCGCGCCCCGCGAGTGCCGCGTTCTCCTTGCCGACCGCGTCCCAGACGGCGACCGCGCCCGCCAGGCTCTCGCGGTCGGCGACCTCGACGTTGACCAGCCGCTGCGGCAGCTTCTCCATCGTCGGTGCCGCCGCCAGCGCCGTCCCGTCCAGCTCCCGCATCGTCAGCAGCGCCGCGGCGATGCCGTCGCCGGTGGCGACGATGTCGGAGGCGATGATGTGGCCGGACTGCTCGCCGCCGAGCCGCCACTCGCGCCGCAGCATCTCGTCGATCACATAACGGTCCCCGACCTGGGTGACGGCGACCTCGATCCCCGCCGCCTCCATCGCCTGGTGGAAGCCGAAGTTGGTCATCACGGTGACGACGACGCCGCCGCCGAGCTCCCCGCGCCCGGCGAGCCCCCGGGCGGCGAGCGCGATCAGCTCGTCGCCGTCGTGAACGCGCCCGTCGGCGTCGACGGCGAGCACCCGGTCGCCGTCGCCGTCGAAGGCGAAGCCGATCTCGGCGTCGGAGGCGGCGACCCGCGCGGCCAATGCCTCGACGTGGGTCGAGCCGACCCCGTCGTTGATGTTGCGCCCGTCGGGGTCGACGCCGACCGTCTCCACGGTCGCCCCAAGCTGTTCGAAGATCCGCGGCGCGACCCGGTAGGTGGCGCCGTGGGCGCAGTCGAGCGCCACCTTGCGGCCGGTGAGGTCGATCTGGAAGGCGGCGGCGAGCTCGCGGACGTAGTCGTCCTCCCCCCCGTTCAGCTCCTCGATCCGGCCCGGCGCCGTCGCGGGCGGCGGGCCCTCGCCGTCCATCAGCGCCTCGATCCGCGCCTCGACCTCGTCGGGCAGCTTGGTCCCGGCGGCGGAGAAGAACTTGATGCCGTTGTCCCGGTAGGGGTTGTGGGACGCCGACACGACCGCCGCCAGGTCGAGCCCGAGCCGGCGCACGAGGATCGCCGCCGCGGGGGTCGGCAGCACGCCCGCGAGCAGCGCGTCGCCGCCCGCCGCGGCGATCCCGGCGGCCAGCGCCGACTCCAGCATCGGCCCCGACTCGCGGGTGTCGCGGACGATCAGGACCTGCGGGCGCTCGACCCCCAGCGAGGCGGTCGCGGCGCGCCCCAGGGCGGTCGCCAGCTCGGCGGTGAGGAAGGTCCCCGCCTCGCCGCGGACACCGTCGGTCCCGAACAGCTTCCTGCTCGCGTCAGCCACGCCGAGAGCCTAATGCGGAAAGTGGGTCGAGCGGGGGCTCAGCGCTTGCTGAACTGCGGCTTCTTGCGGGCCTTCTTGAAGCCGGCCTTGCGGCGCTCCTTGACCCGCGCGTCGCGGGTGAGGAAGCCGCGGCGCTTGAGGTCGCCGCGCAGCTCGGCGTCGACCTCGGTGAGCGCCCGGGCGATGCCGTGGCGGACCGCCCCGGCCTGGCCGGAGATGCCGCCGCCATGGACGCGGACGCGGACGTCGACGTTGCCCTCGTAGCCGGAGACGGTGAGCGGCTGCTTGACCATCGTCTGGTGCAGCGGGCGGGGGAAGAACTCGGCCAGCTCGCGTCCGTTGATGCTGAACTTGCCGTCGCCGGGCAGCAGGGTGACGCGGGCGATCGAGCTCTTGCGCTTGCCGGTGGCGAGGAAGCGGGCGCCGCTCTCCATCTTCGCCGGCGCGCGGTCGGCGGGCGAGTCGCTGTCGGCCGCGGCGAGCTCCGCCTCACGATTCGCGCGCTCTTCCTCTTCGGCTTCGAGCCTTGCCCGCTCCTCCGCCGACAGCTCGGGAGCGTCCGGCTCGATCGCGATCGGCTCGAGGTTCGCCCCCGGGATGACGTCCTTCTTGTCCTCTTTCTTGGGCTCCTCGGCAACGGGCTCCGGCTCAGGTTCCTCTGCAGCCTCCGAGGCGTCGGCCTCCGGCGCCTCACCCGCGGGTGGCGCGGATGAGGTGTCCTCGCCCGCAGCCTGCGAGGACGAGGGCACCTCATCCGGGACAGGACCCGCGGCCGGCGAGGCCGGAGCCTCCGCCGTCTCGCCTACAGGCTGCTCTGAAGTCTCGTTCGTCTCGTCAGACATCTATCGCTGGATCTCCATCGGTTTCGGCTGCTGCGCAGCGTGCGGATGCTCGGGACCGGCGTACACCTTCAGCTTGGTCAGCTGCTGGCGGGCGAGCCGGTTGCGCGGCAGCATGCCCTTGACGGCCTTGCGAATCACTTCCTCGGGGCGCCGGTCCAGCATTTCGGCGAGGCTGCGCGACTTGATCCCGCCCGGGTAGCCGCTGTGGCGCCAGTAGGTCTTCTGCGCCAGCTTGTCGCCGGTGACGCGGATCTTCTCGGCGTTGACGACGACGACGAAGTCGCCGGTGTCGACGTGCGGCGTGTAGGTCGGCTTGCGCTTGCCCCGCAGCGCGTCGGCGATCTGGGTCGCCAGCCGGCCCAGGGTCTGACCCTCGGCGTCGACGACGTACCAGTCGCGCTGGCGATTCTCGGCTGTGGCTACAAAGGTCTTCATCGCGCTATCGGTCACAAAAAAGCGCGGGGCAGTGCCCACGCGGCCGGGGAATGATAGCCAGGTCTGCCGGCCGACGCGATCAGGGGTACCGTTGGCTCCTTGAACAGTAGGGAATCGAGGCGGCGAAAGGGCGGGAACCGCTACCTGGCCGCGGGCGGCCTGGCCGTCCTCGTCGTGGTCGGGGTCGTCGCCGCCCTCACCGCGATCGGCGGGACGACGATCTCGCCCCCGCGCCCGGTCCGCTCCACCGCGCGGCGGCGGGCGGGACATCACGCGAAGGGCGAATCGACCAGCGGATCGACGAGCGATTCGAAGCTGGTCCGCAACGCCACCCCGCAGCCGAGCTGGAAGCCCCACACCGGCCCGGTCCCGATCCTCGTCTACCACGCCCTCGGGGAAGCGCCGCCGACCGAGGAATACCCCGGCCTCTATGTCCCCGAACCGGAATTCGAAGCGCAGATGGCCTGGCTCCACTCCCACGGCTTCGAAGCGGTGACCCTCGACCAGGTCGAGCAGGCCTGGTACCACGGCGGCACCCTGCCGACGAAGCCGATCGTGATCACCTTCGACAACGGCTACCCCGCGCAGGTGACCTTCGCGCCGAAGGTCCTCTCGCGGTACGGCTGGCCCGGGGTCCTCTTCGAGATCACCGAAGAACACCTGTATTCGTCCCAGATCCGCCCGGTGATCGAACTGGGCTGGGAGGTCGACTCGCACTCCGCCACGCACCCGAACCTCACCGAACTCGCGGGGGAAGAACTCGAATTCCAGGTGGCGGGCTCGCGCCACTACCTGCAGCACACCTTCGGCATCCCCTCGGACAACTTCTGCTACCCGTCGAGCGAATACGACGCGACGACGATCGCCGCGGTGAAGGAAGCGGGCTACGTCGGCGCGGTCACCGAGAACCCGGGCTACGCGAGCCGCGGGCTGCCCTACGAACTCGACCGCTTCGAGATCGAGGGCGGCCAGGGCGTCGAAACGCTGGCCGCGGACCTGGCCTCGGGCTGAGGGGCGGCGCGTCCCGCTCGGACGCCTAGTCGCAGCGCTCGCAGAGGCCGCGGAGGACGACGTCGTGCTCGCTGACGTCGAAGCTGATCCGCCCCGCCACCTGCTCGATCGCCCGCTCCAGCGAGCTGTCCTCGAAGGGGATGAGGCGCCCGCACTCGCGGCAGATCGCGTGGTGGTGGTGCTCGCCGTCCGATTCGACCCGCTCGTACCCGGCGGTCCCGCGGGAGACCTCGATCCGCTGCAGTAGCCCGAGCTGCTCGAGTTGCTCCAGCGCCCGGTAGATGCTCGCCCGCCCGACCCCGGCGTCGCTCCGCCGCAGCAGATCCTCGAGCTCCAGCGCCGTGATCGCGCAGTCCTGCCCGGCCAGCGCGTCGATCACCGCCGCCCGAGCGCCCCCGCGCCGATAGCCCGCGTCGCTCAAGGTGGCGCGCGCCCGCTCGGCCCAGTCCGATCTCGTCGCCGTGCCCATCGCCTCCAATGCTAGATGGTCGATTCGGCGCCGCCGCCCGCCGGCGCCTCGCGGCGCCAGGCCGGGGCGCAGGGACCGGGCCTGGGTCGTTTGCTGAGTTGTGTGTGCCAGAGCGCCCTCAACTCAGCAAACGACGCTTGGGCGACGACGGATCCTTGATCGGATACGCGCGAGGCGCATCCGTACCCCTCATAACCAGCCGAACTATGAGGGGGACGGGCGCGCCGACGGGCGCCTGCCCATCCGTGCCCGGGCATAGGCCCAGACCCGGCCGAGGACGAAGGCGGCGGCGCTCGCGGTGCCGACGAAGAAGCCGACGGGCCAGTTCGTTTCGTAGGAAGCGGCGATCGCGAACCAGACGATCGCCAGGGCGAACGCGACCGAGAGGGCCATCGCGACGGCTGGGCGGTCGGTGAAGGAACGAGCCGCGGCGGGCGCGCCGATCATCAGGCTGAAGATCAGCAGCGTGCCGACCACGGGGACGGTCATCGTCGTCGCCAGCGCCAGCACGCCGAGGAAGGCGAGCTCCATCGCGAAGGCGCTGATCCCGCGCGCCTCGCCGACCTCGGGGAGCGCCGAGGAGAGCATCAGCGGCCGGTAGAGGATCGCGACGACGAGCAGACAGAGGATGCCGAGGAGGAGCGTCGGCAGCACCGCGTTGGCGCTGATCCCGAGCACCTCGCCGAAGAGCAGCGAGTAGACCTCCGGCGCGTATTCGCTGCTGAAGCTGACGAACAAGGCGCCGAGGGCGAGCATCATCACCAGCATCAGCGCGGTCACCGCGTCGTGGCGGCCGCGGCGGCCGAGCAGGCCGATCCCGAGCGCCCCGGCGAAGGCGAAGACACCGAGGCCGAAGAGCGTCCCGAGACCGACCAGCGAAGCGCCGGCGGCACCGGCGAAGGAGCCGTTGGGGATCGAGTGGGCGGCGAAGGCGGCGCCGCGCAGGACGGTGAAGAAGCCGACCACGCCGGCGACGACGGCGACGATGCTCGCCACCTCCCAGGCGTTGACCATGAAGCCTTCGAACATCACGCTTCCCGCTCCTGCCGCCATTTGACGAGGCCGCTCGCCAGATAGCCGAGGAAGATCAGCGCGACGACGAAGAAGCTGACCGGCCAGCCGTGTTCCTGCGGCGGCCAGTGGTAGCTGTCGTAGGCGAGCACGACACCGACCCAGACCGCGGCGATGCCGATGGCCGTCGCCACCAGCATCGCCCGCAGCGGCCTGGTGGTCAGCCGCAGGGCCGCGGCGGCCGGCCCGATCAGGAGCGCGGTGCTGAGGATCGTGCCGATCGTGATCGCGGCGAGCGCGGTCGCCAGCGCCAGCGTGAGCAGGTAGAGCGCCCCGACCAGGCGCACCGGGATCCCCCGGGCGGCGGCGATCTCCGGGCTCACGGTGGCGAGCAGCAGCGGCCGATAGAGGATCGCGATCAGGGCCACGGAGAGCGCCGCGAGGGCGACCACCGCGGGGATCGTCGCGCTCGAGATCGCAAAGATCGAGCCGAAGAGGATCGTCACGGTCGACCCGTTGCCGCTGCCCTGGGTGGTGTCGAGGTAGAGGAAGAGCGCTGCGAGCCCGATCGCGGCGCCGAGCACGACGCCGGTGGCGAGGTCGCGCCCGCGGACCCGCTGCACGCCGACCAGCTCCATCGCGGCGGCGGCAAGGACGTCGATCGCGACGAACCCGGCGAGCGGGCCGACGCCGAGTAGCGAGGCCGCCGCCCCGCCGGTGGTGCCGATGTCGCCGAGCGACTCGCCGGCGAAGGACTGGCCCCGCATCACGGTGAAGACGCCGACGACGGCGGTCACGATCGCCACCGCGGTGCCGACCGCCAGCGCCACGTGGACGGCTTCGTTGTCGAAGAAGCCGGGGGCGAAGACGAAGAGGCCGGCGCTCACTGGATCACCTCGGTGTGCTCGACCGTCTCCTCGCAGCCGGCGAGGTCGGCGTCGTCGCCCGCCCCGGCGACGATCAGCACCCGCCCGTGGACGTCGATCACGTCGACGTGGTGGCCATAGAGGCGGCTGAGGACGTCGGCCCGGATCACCTCCTCGCTGGTCCCGCTCGCGGCGCGGCCGTGCGCCAGGTAGACGATCCGGTCCATCACCGGCAGCAAGGGGTTGATCTCGTGGGCGGAGATGAGCACGGCGACGCCCTGCTCGCGGCAGACGCGCGCGAGCAGGGAGACGACCTCCTGGGCGCTCCGCAGATCGAGGTTGGCGAGCGGCTCGTCGGCAAGCAGCAGGCGGGGCCGCGAGATCAGCGCGTGGGCGATCAGGATCCGCTGCTGCTCGCCCCCGGAGAGGCGCCCCACCCTGGTGTCGGCGAACGCCTCGGCGTCGACCGCGGCGAGCGCCTCCTCGACCGCCGCGCGGCGCCGGCGCAGCCGGGTCGACGGGCCGAGGCGCCCGGCGTCGAACCCGAGCGCGACCAGGTCGCGGCCGCGCAGCGGCAGGTCGGGGTCGAGGAGGAACTTCTGCGGCACGTAGCCGATCCCGGCGCCGCGGCGGGAGCGCGGCCGCCCGCCGAGCAGGACGCGACCCGAGGTCGGCCGCTGAAGGCCGAGGATCGCGCGGAAGAGCGTCGTCTTGCCGGCGCCGTTGGAACCGATCAGGCCGGTGAACTCGCCGGGGGCGATCGCGAAGTCGACGCCGTCGAGGACCTGCCGCCCGGCGATCCGGACGCCGAGGCCCTCGACCGTCAGAACCGCCTCGCTCACCGCCGCCCGCTCATCGGGTCAGAGGCTTTCCGTCGACTTGCCGTGCGCGACCGCTTCTTCGAGCGCCTTCAGCTCGGCCTCCATCCACCGCTGGTAGGTGTAGCCGGGCGGCATCGTCTCGTATACGCCGACCACCGGCACGCCGTTTTCCTTCGCCGTGGCGAGGAACTTTTCCGTGATCGGGCCGGTCACCTGCTGGTTGTAGACGAAGGCGGCGGCCTTCTTTTCGGTGAAGAGCGCTTCCTCCAGGGCGATCGCCTGGGGCGCGGGGTCGGTGCCGTTCATGATCGAGACCTGCATGCTGACGGGGGTGAGGTTCTTGATCCCGGCGGCTTCGAGCAGATAGTCGGCGACCGGCTCGACCGTGGCGACGGCCGCGCCGGGGTGCTTGGTCGAGAATTCTTCCAGGCCCTTGACCCACGGTTCGAGCGCCGCTTCGAACTTCTTCAGGTTCGCCTCGAAGTAGGCCTTGTGGGCCGGCTGGAGTTCGGAGAAGTCGGCGACCAGTTGCCTGGCCACCGCGGGCATCGTTTCCGGCTTGTACCACAGGTGGGGATTGGAGGTCGAGCCCGGCAGCCCGAGCAGCTTCTGCACGTTGATGACCTTGCGCGAGCTGGACGGCGACGCGGAGGCGATCTTTTCCATGTAGCTGTCGTAGCCGAGGCCGTTTTCGACCAAGACGGCGGCGGCGCCGACGCTCTGGGCGACGCTCGGGCTCGCCTCGAAGGTGTGCGGGTCGGTGTTCGGGTCGCTCTCGATCGCGCTGACTTCGACGTACTTGCCGCCGATCTGTTCGATCACGTTCGCGTACTCGTTCTCCGCCCCGACCGCCGTGATCTTGCCCCCCGCCCCCGAGGCCGCCGTCGAGGAGCCGCCGCCGCAGCCGGCGACGAGCAGGCCGAGGGCGGCGAGCGGCGCGAGGGCGGTGGCGATGAGGCGGTGGCGCGGTACCGGCATGGGCGCTCCTTTCTCGTGGTCGGGGCGGAGAACGGGTCGGCGACACTCCCGCCGTCGGCGCGGAAGACTAACACGATAATGAGAATTGTTCTCCTTCCTGATTGGCAGGTCAACCTCGCGACCCTCTAGGTTTTGCTCCCGTGATCGCCTCGATCCCCAGCCCTTCGAGCAGCGGCATCGGCATCGGGCCGTTCGAAATCCACGTCTACGGGCTGATGTATGCGATCGCGGTCACCGCCGCGGTGCTGATCGTGCGGCGGCGGTGGAAGGCGCTCGGCGGCGATCCCGAACTCCCGCTCCAGGTGGCGATCTGGGCCTTCCCGGCGGGCCTGATCGGGGGCCGCCTCTACTTCGACATCACGAGCTGGGGCGAAATGCCGCACACCTGGTACGGCCCCTTCGCGGTCTGGGACGGCGGCCTCGGGATCTGGGGCGGGATCGCGGCGGGCGCCGCGGTCGGCATCTGGCGCGTCCACAAGGCGGGCGTCTCGGTCCCGGCATTCATGGACTGCACCGCCCCCGCCCTGCTCGTCGCCCAGGCGATCGGCCGGGTCGGCAACTACTTCAACCAGGAGCTTTTCGGCGGACCGTCAAATCTCCCCTGGGCGCTCCAGATCTCCCCCGCCCACCGCCCCGAGGGCTACGCCCACTTCGCCACCTTCCAGCCGACCTTCCTCTACGAGATCATCTGGAACCTCGCCCTCGCCGCCTTCCTCGTCTGGCTCGGGCACCGCCGCAGGATCCGGCCGCCGGGCCTCTTCGCCCTCTACGTGATGGGCTACTCGGCCTTCCGCATCTTCGAGGAGAGCCTCCGCGTCGACCCCGCCCACCACATCCTCGGCCAGCGTCTCAACTTCTGGGTCGCGATCCTCCTCACCCTCGCCGGCGCCGCCTGGTTCGTCTGGGCCCAGCGCGACCGCCCCGGCGCCGACGACCCGCCGATCGTCCAACCACCGGGTGATCGTGCCGTAACTGCAACTTCTTCGTAGATTCTCTGTAACAACGTCTACGTTGTACAATTTCCGTGTTATGGCCGCCGCGTGGCATGGCGCGCGGAGAGGACCGAGGAGTTCAACGACCGTTCGAGTCTTTTTCGCCTTCGATCCCAGACGCGTGGCCGTGCTGCTGATCGGGGGCGACAAGGCCGGGCGGACGAAGCGCTTCTACACGCAGATGATCGCCAAGGCGGACAGAATCTACGATGCGCACCTGCGGGACCTACTGGAGGATTGAGATGGCAAAGACCCCACTGAGGGAGTTCCAGGAGCTGAGTGACGAAGTACGCCAGGAGCCGGGCGCGCACGAGGAAATCGAGGAGCGCAAGGCCGGAATCCGAGCGGGGCTGAAGCTGGGCGAGCTGCGCCAGCATCGGGGGCAGACGCAGGCGAGCCTTGCCGGAGTACTGGGCACGAGTCAGGCAAACGTCTCCCGGATGGAGCGGACCAGGAACGTCTACCTCGAAACGCTCGCTGACTACGTCGAGGCTCTCGGGGGACGCCTCGAGATCAATGCCGTGTTCGACGACGACGATGTCGTCCCGCTGAACGTCTTCCAGACCCCCGGGGTCACTCCCACTCGATAGTCGCCGGCGGCTTCGAGGAGATGTCGAGGGCGCAGCGGTTGACGCCGCTGATCTCATTGATGATGCGGTTGGAGACGCGCTCGAGGAGGTCGTAGGGGAGGCGGGCCCAGTCGGCGGTCATCGCGTCGTCGGAGGTGACCGCGCGGATCACGATCGGGTAGGCGTAGGTGCGGCCGTCTCCCTGGACGCCCACCGAGCGGACCACCGGCAGGACGCAGAAGGACTGCCAGAGCTGGCGGTAGAGCTCGGCGGCGCGGATCTCCTCCTGCAGGATCGCGTCGGCCGCGCGGAGGATGTCGAGACGCTCGCGGTTGACCTCGCCGCCGACGATCCGGATCGCCAGGCCGGGGCCGGGGAAGGGCTGGCGCCAGACCATCCGCTCGGGCAGCCCGAGCTCGGCCCCGACCGCGCGCACCTCGTCCTTGAAGAGCATCCGCAGCGGCTCGACCAGCTCGAAGTCGAAGTCCTCGGGCAGCCCGCCGACGTTGTGGTGGGACTTGATCGTCGCCGCGTGGTCGGAGCCGCCGGACTCGATCACATCCGAGTACAGGGTGCCCTGGACGAGGTAGCCGACGTCGTCGAGTTTCCCCGCCTCCTCCTCGAAGACGCGGATGAACTCCTCGCCGATGATCTTGCGCTTGCGCTCCGGCTCGTCGACACCCGCGAGCTTGGCGAGAAAGCGTTCCTCGGCGTCGACCGCGATCAGCGGGATGCCGAACTGGGAGAAGGTCTCGACCACCTGCTCGGACTCGTTCATCCGCATCATCCCGTGGTCGACGTAGATGCAGGTGAGCCGCTCCCCCACCGCCCGGTGCACGAGCAGCGCGGCGACCGAGGAGTCGACCCCGCCGGAGAGCCCGCAGATCACCTTGCCGTCGCCGACCTGGGCGCGGACCTTCTCGACCTGCTCGGTGATCACCGAGGCGGCGCTCCAGTGCTCGGTGCAGCCGGCGACGTCGCGCAGAAAGCGGGTGAGGATCTCGGTGCCATAGGGCGTGTGGACGACCTCGGGGTGGAACTGGATGCCGTAGAGGCCGCGGTCGGGCATCTCGTAGGCGGCCACCGGCGAACTCGGCGAGGACGCCAGCGCGGCGAACCCCGCGGGCGCCTCGCGGACCACGTCGCGGTGGCTCATCCAACAGCTCTGCTCCTCGGGCAGCCCGCCGAGCAGCCGCCCCCCGCCGCCGGTCAGGGTCAGCTCGGTGCGCCCGAACTCCCCCGCCTCGGCCGCTTCGACCTTGCCCCCGAGCCCGAGCGCCATCACCTGCATCCCGTAACAGATCCCCAGCATCGGAACGTCGAGTTCCAAGAGCCCCTCCGGAAACGCCGGCGCCCCCTCTTCGTACACCGAAGCGGGCCCGCCGGAGAGGATCAAAGCCTTCGGCCGCCGAGCCCTGATCCGCTCCACGTCCACCGTCGCCGGCAACAACTCAGCAAAGACCCCACACTCCCGGATCCGACGGGCAATGAGCTGTGAGTACTGCCCCCCGAAGTCCAGGACAAGAACCTCCTCCGACGCCCCTCCGGCGGGTGGCGTGGATGGGGTGTCCTCGCCCGCAGCTTGCGAGGACGAGGGCACCCCATCCACGACAGGACCCGCCGGCCGGGACGCTCCCGTCGAACTAGTCATCCGATACGGCAACCCCCGCGGAAACGGCGGCCCGCCCGTTGGACCCCATCCCCACATGCTGCTCGTTCTGCAGCTTCTTGCCCTCGCTCATCAACGCCGGCGCGACCATCACCTCGGCCCGCTGGAAGGAGCGGATGTCCTCGTAGCCGCAGGTGGCCATCGAGGTTTTCAGCGCTCCCATCAGGTTGAAGGTGCCGTCGTTCTCCTGGGCCGGGCCGAGCAGGATCTCCTCCATCGTGCCGTCCTGCTTGGTCGAGACGCGGGTACCGCGCGGCAGCGACGGGTGGAAGGTCGCCATCCCCCAGTGGAAGCCGCGGCCCGGCGCCTCCTTGGCGCGGGCGAGCGGCGAGCCGATCATCACCGCGTCGGCGCCCATCGCGATCGCCTTCGAGACGTCGCCGCCGGTGCGCATGCCGCCGTCGGCGATCACGTTCACGTACTCGCCGGTCTCCAGCATGTGCTGGGCGCGGGCGGCCGCGACGTCGGCGATCGCCGTCGCCTGCGGGACACCGATCCCGAGCACGCCGCGGGTGGTGCAGGCGGCACCCGGGCCGACCCCGACCAGGACCCCGACCGCGCCGGTCCGCATCAGATGCAGGCCGGTCGAGTAGGAGGCGCAGCCGCCGACGATCGTCGGCACCGGCACTTCGGCGATGAACTCCTTCAGGTTCAGCGGCTCGACCGTGGTCGAGACGTGCTCGGCCGAGATCACGGTGCCCTGGATGACGAGGATGTCGAGGCCCGCCTCGATCGCGACCTCGTAGTAGTCGCGCACCTTCTGCGGGGTCAGCGAGCCGCAGACGACCGCGCCCGTCGCCTTGATCTCCTCGACCCGCCGGGCGATCAGCTCAGGCTTGACCGGCTCGGTGTAGATCTCCTGCATGATCCGCGTCGCTTCGTGCTTGGGCGCGGCGGAGATCGCCTCGAGCTTCGCTTCGGCGTCCTCGAAGCGGCTCCAGATGCCCTCCAGGTTGAGGACGCCGAGGCCGCCGAGCTTGTTCGTGAGCGCCGCCGTCTGGGGGCTGACCACGCCGTCCATCGCGGAGGCGAGCAGGGGCAGCTCGAAGCGGTACGGACCGAGGGTCCAGGTGATGTCGATGTCGTCTGGGTCCCGCGTGCGGCGCGAAGGAACGATCGCAACGTCGTCGAATCCGTAGGCGCGCCGCCCTTTCTTTCCGCGGCCGATTTCGATTTCCAAGGTGGTGACCTCCAGGGCTGGCAGTGAACTAGCCAGACTACACTTCGGCCGGGACCTCCAAATCGTGCACCGAGACCCCACCGAGCAGCCGCTCGACCTGGTTGCGGTCGACGGTGCCGGCGCCGAAGTGCTGGGTCGACTCGGCGCCGCAGGCGACGCCGTAGGCGAGGCACTCCTCCTCGCTGCGCCCCTCGTAGCGCGCGGCGACATAGCCGGCGACGAAGGCGTCGCCGGAGCCGACGGTCGAGACCGGCTCGAGCGGCTCGGTTCTGACTTCCAGGAGGCGCCGCTCCGAACTCTCGCCGACCGCGGCCACACACCCTTCCGGCCGCGTGATCGCCGCCCGCTCGGCGCCCAGGCGGACGATCTCGAGCAGGCCCGTGACGAGGTCGGAGCCGTCGGCGAACTCCTGCCCGACCAGCTCCTCGGCCTCGGTCTCGTTCGGCGTCACCATCGCCGCGCCCGCCCGCACCCCGTGCAACATCGCCTCGCCCTCGGCATCGAGGACGACCGGCACGCCGCGCCGGCGCAGGTCGTCGATCAACCGTGCGTAGAGGTCGTCGCCGGCGCCCGGCGGCAGCGATCCCGCCAGGACGCAGATCTTCGCGCCCCCTGCCAGGTAGCCGATCCGGTCGAAGAGCCGCTTGGTCTCCTCGGCGGAGACCGCCGGGCCGCGCTCGTTGATCTCGGTCTGCTCGCCCGAGGTCGGGTCGATCACCGCCAGGTTGACCCGCGTCTCGGAGGCGATCTCGATGAAGTCGGTGAGCACGGACTCTTCGTTCAGCTGTTCGAGCACCTGCGTCCCCGACGGGCCACCGACAAATCCCGAGGCGATCACCGGGCGGCCCAGCAGGTTCAGCGCCCGCGCCACGTTGATGCCCTTGCCGCCCGCCACGGTGCGGCTCTCGACCGCCCGGTGGCGACGGCCCAGGCGGAAGTTCGGTACCGCGACGGTGCGATCGATAGCCGCGTTCAGCGTCACCGTGAGGATCACTTCTTCGACACCCGCTTTCCCCTTCGGATTCGGCGGATGGACCGCCCGAGAAGAATCGCTGCAATCAGTATCGCGCACGCCGTGATCGCGAGGGGCACGAGGTGTTCGCCGAGGAAGCCGCGGATCCTGTCGAAGGCGCTCGCCTCGGGGACCGCACGGCCGGCGAGGAGCGGGACGCTGCCGGCGCGCAGGCCGTCGACGGTCACGACCGCTGTGCCGAGGCGCGCGCCGCGGCGGATCGGGCCGGTCACCTGTTCGGGCGCGTCGACTTCGACGGTCGCCTTCTGACCCACGCGCAGGCCGACCGTGAGGGTGCGCGCCGCACGCAGCGGAAGGTTGCCACCGGAGTACTGGATCGACGGACTCGCCAGCGCCTGGCCCCGGCGCACCACCTCGCGGTGCGAGTACTGCCGGAATCCCCATTCGAGCAGTTCGAGGTTGTCGGTGAAGCGGGCTTCGTCGGTCGGCGCGCCGACCGCGGCCGAGATCAGCTGGATCCCCTCTTTCCGGCCCGCGCCGACCAGCACGTAGCCGGCCTGCAGGGTGTGGCCGGTCTTCACCCCGGTCGCCCAGGAGGCCATTTCGAGGAGGTCGTTGATCGTGTGGATGCGCCGCCGCGGGCGGAGGCTGCGCAGGACCACTTCGCGCGAATCGGCGATCTTGGCGAAGGCCGGGATCGCCTCCAGTTCCCGGGCCAGCGCCACCAGGTCGAGGGCGCTCGAGTAGTTGCCCGGCTGGTCGAGCCCGATCGGGTTGGCGTAGTGGGTGTTGGTCAGGCCGAGGGCGGCCGCGTAGCGGTTCATCTGGGCGACGAACCTCGGCACCGACCCGGCCGCGTCGATCGCCAGCGTGTTGGCGGCGTCGCCGGCGCTGAGCAGGATCATCGCGTAGATCAGGTCGCGCACGCTGACCTTCGTGCCCGGCGGCAGGCCGAGCACGGTCTCCCCCGGTTCGGCTTCGTAGGGCCGGGCGCGGACGATCTTCCCGAGCGGCAGATCCTTCATCGCCACGTAGGCCGTCATCAGCTTCGTGGTCGAGGCGATCGGCAGCTCCTTTTCGCCATCGTGCTGGGTGAGCACTTCGCCGGTCCGCCCGTCGATCACGGCCCACGACCGGGCGAGCACCTGCGGGGCTTCGGTCTGGGTTTCGGCGGCCTCGGCGCTCGCGCAGAAGAGGAGTGCGAGGAGGATCCCGAGCAGCGCGCCGATCCGGCGCCCGCTCACTTCTGCAGCTTCAGGACTTCGCCCGCGACGAGGATCTGCGGGTCGACTTCAGGGTTCAGCGCCTGCAGTTCGGCGACCGGGACGCCGGTCTTGTGGGCGATCGAGGTCAGGGTGTCGCCGCTCTTGACGGTGTAGGTCTTGGCGTTGGTCCGCGGCTTCTTGTGCTTTTCCTTCTGTGCCGCGGTCTGGCCGCCGTTGTGTTCGGAGCTGGAGTGGAGATCGGTGCTCGAGACGATCACGATCAGCACGATCACCGTCCCCACCAGGGCGGCGAGGGCGAGAAACCTGGCTATCCAGCTTCGCTTCTTCTTCATCGGACCGGGTGCCCGCGGCGCACCGCTCGGGACTTCGTCGGAGCGGCATCGTAGCGGCGAAAGAGGCGAATAGCAGCCGCTTTTTTTCAGGCGTTCGAGATATCCCAGAGCGTTTCCCGCAGCTCGCGGGCGGCGGCGGCCGGGTCGGGGGCGCCCGCGATGCCGCGCGAGGAAGGGACGATCGCCGCCGCCGGGCCGGGCGCGAAGGCGGCGCCGAGGAGACCCGGATCGCCGCCCTGGGCGCCGACCCCGGGCAGCAGGAAGACGGTGCGCGGCATCAGCTCGCGCAGGCGGGCGATGTGCTCCGGCTCGGTGGCGCCGACCACGGCGCCGACGCCGCTGAGGCCGCAGTCGCCGAGAAGGCGTCCCGAGAGCTCGTCGACCAGGGCCGCGATCCGCTCGTGGAGCGAGCCCGCGGGCCCCGCCACGTCCATCAGGTCGGCGGCACCTGGATTGCTGGTGCGGACGAGGACGAAGATCCCCGCCCCGGCCGCCGCGCAGGCGTCGAGGAGCGGCTCGAGCGCGTCGCGGCCGAGCAGCGGATTGGCGGTGAAGGCGTCGGCACCGAGGCCCGGGACCTCGCCCCAGGGCGTCGGGGTCGAGCCGACCAGCGCCTGCCCGTAGGCCGCGGCGGTGACCGGCACGTCGCCGCGCTTGCCATCGGCAAGGAAGATCAGGCCCGCCTGGCGGCTGGCCTCACGGGCCGCTTCGAGCGCCTCCCACCCCGCCGGGCCGAGCCGTTCGAAGCAGGCGAGCTGCGGCTTCACCGCGACGCAGTGCGGTCCCACCCGCGCGATCAGCTCGCGGCAGTGGGCGGCGACGGCGCGGCCCGCCAGCACGGCGGGCGAGGCGTCGCCGTCGGCCTCGACCGCGATCCCCGGCAGCAGCCGCGCGGGATCAGGGTCGAGGCCGAGGCAAACCTGACTGCGGCGCTCTTCGACGAGCGCCGTCAGCCGGTCCGCAAAACCGATCAGCTCAGCCCTTGACTTTGGTCTTGAGGGCGGAGCCGGCCGAGAAGCGGGGCACCTTGCCGCCCGGGATCGTGATCCGCTCACCGGTGCGGGGGTTCACGCCCTGGCGCGGGCCGCGCTCGGCGACGTGGAATTTGCCGAAGCCGGTGAAGCTGACCTCGTCGCCCGCTGCCAGCGCTGCGGTGATCGCGTCGAGGACGGCGTCGACAGCGTCGCTCGCCGCCTTTTTGCTGCCCAGCCGGTCGTCGGATGCGAGTTGGTCCAGAAACTCAGCCTTGGTCACGTCGAGATTCCTCCTCGGGGGTTGAAGACGAGCCGCAATCTAACAACGCTCGGCGGCGGGAAACCGCGCCGGGAGCCAAAAGAGCCCTTGACCGCTCAGTCAGATGGTCCTGACCGGCGGCCCGGGCAGGGGCAAAAACGCCTGCTCAGGTGCCGCTGATCGCGAGCTCGGAGACGAGCAGAGGCGGGGTCGAGACGGAGCCGCCGAAGGGCACCCAGCGGGTCTCCGAGCCTGCCGCGACGACCGCCCGCAGCATCGCCACCAGCTCGCCGGCGATCGTGAACTCGCGCAGTGGCTCGGCCAGGGCACCGTCCCGGATCGCCCGCCCCGAGGCGCCGACCGAGAACACGCCGGTGACCGGGTTGACGCCGGAATGAAGGCCGGCGACGTCGGTGACGAAGACACCGTCGCCCGCCTCGGCGAGGAGGTCCTCGGTGGAGAGCTCGCCGGCGGCGACGATCAGGTTCGAGGTCGAGACCGACGGCAGCGAGCGGTAGCCGGACCGCGCGGCCGAGCCGGTCGAGGCCGTCCGCTCACGGTTGGCGGTGTAGGTGTCGTAGAGGTAGCCGCGCAGGGCGCCGCCCTCGACCAGCGCGGTGCGGCGGCGCGGCACGCCCTCGCCGTCGAACGGGGCCGAGGCGGCACCAGCGGGGTCGCGGCCGTCGTCGTGGAGGGCGAAGCTGGTCGAGGCGATCTCCTCCCCGAGCCGCCCGGCGAAAGGCGAGCGGCCGCGCTGCACGGCGCGGGCGGAGAGCGCGCCGCCGATCAGGCCGGCGAAGCTGGCGGCGACGGTGGGGTCGAGGACGACCGGGCACGAGCGCGAGGCGGGCTTGCCAGCGCCGATCATCGCGACCGCGCGCTCCGCACCCTCGGCGCCGATCGCCTCCGGGTCGAGGTCCTCGGGACCGCGCCCGAGGCCGAAGCCGAGGCCGGTCTCGCGGCCCCCCTCGCCCTCGGCGAGCGCCTGCAGGTAGGCGAAGCAGTTGGAGGACTCATAGGAGGCGGCGATCCCGGTCGAGGAGGCGATCGCGACCTGCTCGGTCGAGTCGGCGTAGACGGCGGTCTCGACCCCGGCCACGCGGGAGTCGGCGGCGAGGGCGGCGCGCTCGACCGCGAGCGCCAGCTCGGCGACCCGGCCCGCGCTCCACTCGGCGACGCTCGGGCTGTCGAGGCCGGGGAGCGCCTCGATCTCGGCCGGGGCGGGCGGCGCCGCGAACTCGTCCTCGTCGGCGACCGCGGCCATCTCGGCGGCGCGGGCGGCGAGTGCGACCACGCCCGCCTCGGAGAGGTCGGTGCCGTAGGCGTAGCCGACCCGGTGTCCGTCCCAGGCGCGGATGCCGATCCCGGTCTGCGTGGCGGCGGTGAGGCTCTCGACCTCGCCGCCGTGGACGCGCACCTCGCGGCCGGTGTCGCGGCCCGCGTAGGCCTCGGCGGCGCTCGCCCCGGCGGCGAGGGCGGCCTCGACGGCGCGCGCCGCGGCCGGCGAGAGCTCGACGCTCGGCAGCTCGCTCATCGGCGCGCCGTCCTCACAGCTGCGTCCCCCCGACCGTCATCTTGCCCACCCGCACGTGGCCCTGACCGGTGCCGACCGGGACTTTCTGGCCGCCCTTGCCGCAGATCCCGGTCTTCATGAAGAAGTCGTCGCCGACCGCGTCGATCGCCGCCAGCGCGTCGAGGCAGTTGCCGATCAGCGTCGCGCCGGTGCAGGGGCTGGTCACCCGGCCGTCCTCGATCAGGTAACCCTCGGAGACGCCGAAGACGAAGTCGCCGGTCGCCGGGTCGACCTGGCCGCCGCCGAAAGACACTGCATAGAAGCCGTTTTTGACCGCGGCGATCATCGCCTCGGGGGTCGTCTCGCCGGGCGCGATGTAGGTGTTGGTCATGCGCGGGAGCGGCAGGTGGCGGAAGCTCTCGCGGCGGCCGTTGCCGGTCGAGGCGACGCCGTCGCGCTCGGCGCCGAGGTGGTCGTAGAGGTAGGAGATCAGGCGGCCGTCCTCGATCACCTTGGTCTGCTGGGTCGGCTGCCCCTCGTCGTCGATCGCGTCGCTCCCCCACTCGTTGGGGAGCCGGCCGTCGTCGTAGGCGTTCAGCAGCGGCTGGGCGACCTGCTCGCCGAGCTTGCCGATGTAGACGGAGGCACCCTTGTGGATGTGGTCGATCTCGAGGCCGTGGCCGGTCATCTCGTGGAAGAGGACGCCGCCGAAGCCGCCGCCGACCACGACCGGCATCGTGCCGGACGGCGCGGGGCGCGCGTCGAGGAGGGTGAGCGCCTTCCGGGCGGCCTGCTCGGCGATCAGCCCTGGGTCGTCTTCGAGCAGCTCGAAGCCGCGATGGGCGCCGAGCGTCTCCGCCCCGGTCTCCACCTTGTCGCCGCGGCGGGCGACCGCCTGGGCGCCGATCCGCGTGCGGGTGCGGTCGTCGCCGGTGAAGAGGCCGTCGGAGTTGGCGATCGTGACGACTCGTCGCGCCTCGGCGTAGGAGGCGGTGAACTGGGCGACCTCGGCGCCCATGTCGCGGCCGCGCTGGTCGAGCTCGCGCAGGAGCTCCGCCTTGCGGGCGGCGGGGACGCCTTCCGGCGCGACCGCGATCGGCACCGGGACGACGGTGCGCGCGGTGAGCGGGCGGGGCTCGGTGCGACCGGAGCGGAGCGCCGAGGCGGCCTCGTCGGCGGCCCGTTCGAGCTCGGCGGGCTCGAGCCCGTCGACGTGGGCGAAGTAGGTGGTCGCGCCGTCGACCACCCGGACCCCGGCGCCCTCCTCGGCGCCCGCCTGGACCGACTCGATGCGCGACTCGTCGATCGCCATCGTCAGCCCGCCGCGCCGTTCGGCGAAGACCTCGGCGAAGCGCCCGCCGTTGGCCAGGGCACGGGAGAGGACGCGCGCGGCGACCTCCTGGTCGAGCAGCTCGCTCACGCGCGGCGCCGTCTCGCGGTGAGGTCGATGACGGCTCCGGCGGCGACAAACAGCTCGGCGCCCGCGGTCGAGTCGGTGGGCAGCTCGTTGGCGCGCCCGCCCGCGTAGTAGAGGCGGGCGAAAGGCTTGCGCGAGACGCGGCGGCGGCGCATGTAGGCGGCGGCCTCGTCGGCATAGCCGGAGACGCGGTCGAGCAGGACCCGGTGCGGCTTAGGCGGCATCAGTCGCCGCCCTGCGCCAGCTCGCGGAGGGCGGAGCGCATGTCGAAGAAGGTCAGCGAGGCGAGCGCGAACCGCTCGGTCACCGTCACCGCGACGAAGCCGTGGGCGCGGAGCGCGAAGACCTCCCCGGCCTGGGTCGCCACATGGACCTGCTCCACCGGCTCTCCCCCGGAGGCGTCGGCGATCCGCAGCATCCCCACCGCCTCCTCGGCCCACACGGCGGCATCGCCGGAGGCGGCCAGCACGGTCCCATCTCCGGTCAGGATCGCCCCGCCGCGCAGGTCGGGCGACATCTCGGTGAGGAACGAAAGCGCCGCCTCGGCATCCGCGGGTGCAGGAGCTGTTGCGACGGCGTCGGGCACTTAGGCGAAGATACCGACCGTGCCACTCGCCCGAGCGTCATGGATCACCGTCGTCGCCGCCTGCGCCATCGCCGCGATCCTCTTCGCGATCAGCGGCTACACCGGCTACACGATCACCCTGTGCGCGGTGGGACTGGCCGCGGCGGTGAACTTGCTGCCGGAGCCGTAGGGGCGGGCCTCAGGAAGCTGGCGCCCGAGGGCACAAGGGACGCGGCCGTCTCGGCCACGACCCTGGCGGGCTGTGGCCGTGGCCGAGACGGCCGGGTGTCCGGGGAGAGGAGCAAGGGTCGCGGGGGAGTCACGGGAACGTCGCGGCTCCGTCACCGAAGCGGGAATTCGCCGTCGCCCGGGGGACGCCCCTCCCTCCAGCTGTTCCTTGTGCCGACCAGTCCGGCAAAAAGAACAGCTGACCGGGGTCGGCCGGGGAACGGGAGGTCCGTCACCCTTCCTCCCGTCTTCTTCAGGCGTCCGATACGCGCCGCAGCGACAGGTGTCGCCGGGACGACACCTATCGCTGCAGCGAGCTCCGGCGCCCCGATCTCGGCCCTCAAAGGGCACGAAAGTGTGACGTCCCCGACGTCTTCGTCACGATCCCGTGCCCTCTTCCCCACGCACCTCTCACGTCCCGGGCGCCTCATGGGGGTCACAGCCTGCCAGGACGCCCATGAGGCGCCCGGGACCACCTCGGACGGGCGCAACGTCGGATGGGCGCAACGTCGGACGGGCGCAACGGCCGATCACCCATCCGCCAGATGCACCGCCAGAAGCCGCGCCGCCCGCCCGCGGTGGCTGATCGCGTTCTTCTCGGCCTGGGTGAGCTCCGACATCGTCCGGTCGTCGTCGGGGCCGGTCTCGTCGGGGACGAAGATCGGGTCGTAGCCAAAGCCGCCCGTGCCGCGGCGCTCGGGCAGGAGGCGGCCCTCGCAGGTGGCTTCGAAGACGCGCTCCGTGCCGTCCACCTCGACCAGCGCGAGGACGCAGACGTAGGCCGCGCGGCGGTCGCCTCCCACGGCGTCGACCTCGCGCAGGAGCTTGTCGAGGTTGTCCTCGTCGCTCGCGGCCGCCCCCGCGTAGCGGGCCGAATGGATCCCCGGCGCGCCACCCAGGTCGTAGGCCTCGATCCCGGAGTCGTCCGCGAGCACGGCGCCGCCCAGCTTCGCGTGGGCCGCGCGCGCCTTGATCAGCGCGTTGGCCTCGAAGCTGTCGCCGTCCTCGACCGGCGACTCGTAGCCGTCGGGCAGCGGCTCCAGCTCGACCCCTGGCAGCAGTTCGCGCATCTCCCCCACCTTGTGGAGGTTGGAGGTCGCGAGGAGCACGGGCGGAGCGTCAACGGCAGATCGTCAGGGGGCGACCCGGTCCTGCACTTCGCGCAGACGGGAGATGCCGCCCTCGGCGAGGCCGAGGAGCTCGTCCAGCGAGGCGCGCGACAGCGGCGTCCGCTCGGCGGTCGCCTGCACCTCGACCAGGCCGCCGTCGCCGGTCATCACCACGTTGGCGTCGACCTCGGCGCGCGAGTCCTCGTTGTAGTCGAGGTCGCAGAGAGCCCGGCCGTCGACCATCCCGACGCTGACCGCGGCGATCGAGCCGGTGAGCGGCATCGCCTCGATCAGCTTGCGGTCGACCAGCCGCTGGAACGCCAGCTTCAGCGCCACGAAGCCGCCGGTGATCGACGCACACCGCGTGCCGCCGTCGGCTTCGAGCACGTCGCAGTCGACGTAGACGCTCCGTTCGCCGAGCGCCTTGAAGTCCACCACCACTCGCAGGCTGCGCCCGATCAGGCGTTGGATCTCCACCCCGCGGCCGTCCTGCCTGCCCTTCGAGACGTCGCGTTGCTTGCGCTCGCCGGTCGAGGCGGGCAGCATCGCGTACTCCGCGGTGACCCACCCTTTGCCGCGCCCGGCCATCCAGCGCGGCACCTGCTCGGAGACCGAGGCGGTGCAGATCACCCGCGTCCGCCCGACCGAGATCAGCGCCGAGCCGGCGGCGCTTTCGACGAACCCGGGGTCGATCGTCACCGGCCGGATGTCGGCCGGGGCACGGTCGTAGCTGCGCGAGGCGGTCATCGGCGGCAGTCTGTCATGCGCGGGAGCGGCGTCGCCGCCAAGGACGGCGACGCCCCGCCCCCTCATTTGAACGCGACCTTGTCGACCGCCTCCTTGATCTTGTTGACGATGACGTCCGCGAGCTCGGTCCCCTGCTTGCCGTTCAGCCTCTAACTTAAGGGGGGACTATGCGCCTAGATGGCTATGTCCGAGTATCGCGGGTCGGGGGGCGGTCCGGGGACGCCTTTATCTCGCCCGGTGAGCAAAAAGAGAAAGTCCGGGCCTGGGCCAAAGCCCACGGCCACACGATCGCCAAATGGCACGAGGACCTCGACCAGCCGGGGTCTAAAGCTGATCGACCCGGCCTGATCGCAGCAATGGACCGGATTGAGTCCGGCAAGACGCAGGGCCTCGTCGTCGCCCGGCTCGATCGCTTCGGCCGCTCGGTGCAGGACTCGGCCAATCTGCTCGCTCGGATCAGGGCGGCCGACGGCATCCTCTGCACCGTCGCCGAGAGCATCGACACGTCGGGCTACATGGGAAAGTTCCTCGCCGACTTGTTCGCAGCGCTCGGCGAGCTTGAGCTTGCCCGCATCCGGGAGAACTGGAACGCGGCACGCAAATCGGCGGTGGCGCGAGGCATCCATGTCTCGGGCAAAGTGCCGACCGGCTACCGGCGGAACGCCGAGCGCATCCTTGAGCCCGACCCGGTGACGGCGCCGATCGTCCATGAGCTTTTTGTGCGACGGGGTGCCGAAGTCTCCTGGGCGCAGCTCGCCCGCTTCCTTGAGGAGAAGGGCGTCATCACCCCCTGGGACAACGCGAACTGGACCGTCGCGAGCGTCGCTTCGCTGGTCCGAAACAGGGTCTACCTGGGCGAGGCTCGCGCCGGCTCGATCGTCAACCCGGACGCGCACGAGGCGATCGTGAGCCTTGCCGAGTGGAACGCGGCCAATCGGGCGCGGGGCGTCGCTCCCGGCCGCTCAGGACGCAGCACGGGCGTCCTGGCGGGCATCCTGCGCTGCGGCGGATGCAGCTACGCGATGAAGGCCAAGCAGAGCCGAACCCGACACGGCAAAGAGTTCGTCGAATACAACTGCAAGCCCGACAAGGCGGGCGGGCGCTGCCCCTCCCCCGCCGCCGTCAAGGCCACCGTGATCGAGCCGTTCGTGACCGAGCGCCTGTTTGCCTTCGCCAAGGGCGCCGCCGGTGAGACCACGGAAGAGCACGGCGACGAACAACGCATCCTCGATGCGATCGCGGCCGAAGAAGCCGAGTTGGAAGCCGCCTTGGACGGTCGCCTCGCTGAGGCATTGGGCGGCGCGAACTCCGTCGCTTTCCTGCGGACCGTCGAGCGGCGGAGCGCAAACCTCGAAGCTCTGCGCGAGGAACTGGCCGAGGTTCAGAGCAAACGCGCCCCCGTCGAACTCGACGCTGACCTTGAGAAGGTCTGGGACGACCTGAATGTCGAACAGCGCCGTCGCGTCCTCCACTCCGTCTTCGATTCGGTCTTTGTCTGGCGCACGCCAGAGCGAGGACGGAACGGCAAGTTCCCGATCGCCAGGCGGACCCGCCTATTCCTCGCCGGGGAAGGTCCGCCCGTCCCGCGACGAGGGCAGCGCGGCACGATCCGCACCCTTCCACTTGACGGTCCAGCTTCCGCCGTAGCGCTCGGCGAGGACCGCCGCGAAGGTTCGTGAGAAGCGGTCCCGGGCCAGCCGCTGACCGGGACCACCGCGAGACTTCGCGGCCGCCGCAGTCCTGGCGCTCTTGGGAAGGCGCCGCAGGGCCGGTCCTACGTGGTGCTTGGTGCCAGCCCTCACGACGGCCCTGCACCCAGTACGTCCAAATGAACGAACACACCCGGCCAAGGGCGGAGCAACGCCATCCTCTCCCCCATCCCCGCTCCGTGAATTCCGCAGTTAACGGTCAATGCCGTTCGTCACCCCCCGATCGGAGGCTCGAAGTCAAGGAGATCCCCGCGCCCGCAGAAGTGACAGCGGGAGGCGACATCGGAGCGCCCGCGCCGATATCGGACCCGCTCGGGGTCGGGGTAGGCGATCTCCTTGCAATCGCTGCAGATGCGCAGCGCGCGGCGGTCGACCTCCTCGAGGAAGTCGTCCGGCCCCCGCCGAAGTCGCGCGGCGAAGCCCTGCCCCTTCGCGAGTCGTCGCGCCTCTCCCTCTCTCCAGGCCAAGTAAGCGGAGCACAGCCGCTCTTGCTCAACGCGCGAGCGCCGGTCGTCTTCAGCCCGGAGGGCAAGCGCGGATGCGTCGGAAGCATCCAAGAGGTCGCCAGCCTCCAGCTGGTCCCGCGCCCGTCGTAACACAGGCACCGCACCAAGGCGTCCGGTTAGGTCATCGACTTGGCGCAGTTGGTCGGCACGGTGATAGTCGATGAGGTCATCGAGCGCGGAGCGCTCTGCCGCAGTCGGCTCACGATCGCCGATACTGATTTCGACCGGGTCGGCGAGCAGCGCGCCGAGCACCCGGAAGGCACCGCGCTCCGAGCCGGCGAGCGGATCGTTGCCCTCCAACGTGATCCGCAAAGCCTCCGCAACCGACCGCCCGAGGCGGTCAAAGCCCCAATCCTGCCGTGGCGACCGGCGCAGATGGTCCCGCAGCGCCTCTGGGTCCGAGCGCAGGCGCTCCGTCTTGGCCTCCTTCTCCCGGCGCCATGCTTCCCAGCTCGCCACCTCTTCGTCGTGGGGGCGGCGCGCCTCGCGCAAGGCGGAGAGCAGGTCGACGACGCCCGCCCCCTCGTCGGCACTCAACCGCCAGCGGGGCTCGGTCGAGATGCGCGTCAGCCTGCGGGCGAGATCGCAGGCGCAAGTGAGGAGAAGGGTCTTGCGCCCCAACTCCTTGAGCATCGAGGCGAGGAACGAGCGGGCGCGTTTCTCGGTGGTGGTGACGAAAAGCAATGCGGGACAGAACGGATGGCGCTCGCACCATGCATCCGCCCTCGCGTACTCCGCATATCCCGCCGCCTTGGCCTTGAGGCGACGGTGGGACATCGTCCCCATGTCGAGCTCGACCAGGGCACTGAGCGTGTGGCCGTCGGCATCGGTGATCTCGATGTAGGCATCCGGGGCGACCGCACGCGCCTTGCGGGCCGGACCCGCGAACGACTCGCGAGCCTCGCCCTCGCGCTCGAAGCGGACAAGTTCGATTCCGGCGGGCAGTCCGGTCGCCAGCGCGACGTAGAGGTCGCTGAGCGCAGCAGCATGCGCGAGGAAGAGCGGGTTGGGCTCGCGGCGCTCGCCTCCACGCGGCGGCGGGCCGCCAGTCAGGATCGCCTCGCCTCGACGGGTCGGCCAGAAATGGTGCGGGGCCGAGCCGCGTTCGCGGTAGGGACGACTACGCCCGACGAGACGGTGGCGGGCGAGCCGCGCGCAGCGGTAGCGCAGAGTGCGGATCGGCGTTTCGGTGACGATCTGGGAGAGGTGGTTCTGGGTCAGCACCCGGTGACGGGACAGGAGCGCGAGGATCCGCATGTCGAGGTCGGACAGCGGCGGGACCGCGCGGTCGCGGCGCGGGCGCCTCGGGGGACAGGTGGGGGACTTGGTCTTGGTCACGCCCACCTCCCTGCCTCGCAGCAGAGAGCGCCGATGGGAACGCGACAGCGGAAAGGCGTTGCCTCGCCAGCGCGGAGGCGATCGTGATCGCGCGGAGTGCGATCGGCGCCGTCGAGTCGGAGAAGCGCTGTGGAGCCAGCGCGGAGGCGATAGCGAGGGGGCCGCGTGCGAACGGCGCGAGACGAGGTGCGGCGACTCGCACAACAAGAAGATCGACCTACGGTGAGTGCGTGTGCAACCGGGTGGTAAGAGAGTCGGGCGCGCCTAGGACGCCACAAACGGCGGCGCCTTGCGGAGCCCACACACCCCGACCTTGCCGATCGGGGTCGGACCGATCGGCAAGGCAGAGCAAAGGGACAATCGCGCGTCCAGGGTTGACGGTTCGACATGGGCATCTACCCCATAAGTCGAACAAGGGTCTGTCTTTCGGCCATTTCTTAACAAGACGCCGAAAGACGAAACTGGCCCCCCTTTTTGGACGCTTATGCGAGGAACGAGCGTTGGCTCAGTCGGCCGCCTTTTGTATTGCTGTCCTGGGACTCGGTGAGATTGAGATCGATCCGAAGCTGAACGTCCCCTCCGCCTCGGGCGCCGGCACCCAGTGGATCCCGTCGAGCAGCTCCCCCGCCGGGACCGCCATCGAGTCGGCCAGCCTGACCAGCGTGTCGACGCGGGGGACGCGCTCGCCCGCCTCGAGCCTGCCGATCTCGGTGCGGTGCAGCGAGGCGCGCACCGCCAGCCTCTCCTGGCTCAGATCCTCCCGCCTGCGGACGCGGCGCAGGTTCTCGCCGAAGCGCCCGGCGACCTCGGGGTCACGCCTCTTCTGGGGCATCGTCGTCTGCCTCGACGGGGGTGACGAGGAGCCCGCCGCGGACGAGGTCGGGCGGCTGCCAGGCGATCCCGGCGAAGAGGGCGCCGTGGTCGACCCCGAGCGCCCCGATCAGCCTGACCAGTGTTTCGAAGCGCGGCAGTCTCTCCCCGCCCTCCATCAGGCTGACCTGGGTGCGGTGGACGTCGGCGCGGAAGGCCAGCTCTTCTTGGGTGAGGCCGGCCCGGTCGCGCAGGACCCGCAGGTTGGCGGCGAAGCGCGCGGCGACGGGGCTAACCATGAGGATCGCCCTCGCCGGGGTCGCGGAGCGGCGGACCGACGACCTCCCACTCGATCCCGACCAGCAGCTGGTCGACCGAGACGCCGAGGCCCGCCGCCAGCTTGATCAGGGTCGAGGTCATCGGCATCCGCTCGCCGTTCTCGTAGAGGCTGAACTGGGTGCGGTGGATGCCCGAGCGTTCGGCGAGGGCCTCCTGGGAGAGGTCGAGGAAATGGCGTCGCCTCCTGATGCGTCGCCCGAGCTGGCGGGCGACACGGGCGTCGAACTCGTCCATCAGCCGACCGAGAAGCCGAGCGCGGCCATCTGCCGTGCCGCCCGGGTCGGGGCGAACAGATCCCCCTGGCGATGGGCCAGACCTTCGCGGACCAGGGAGCGGGTCGCGATTTCGAGCGTGTCCTTCTCCCCCCAGGTCGCCGGATGGCCCGCGAGCGCCACCTCCAGGTCGGCGGAGGTCAGCCAATCTGGCGCCTCGGCCAGGAGCAGGTCGAGGACCTCCCGCCGGCTGCTGTCGTAGGCGTCATCGGTGTCCCAGCCGGGACCCTGCCGGAGGGAGCCGTCGTCGGGGTCCTCGTCGGCGGGGTCCTCCTCGTCTGCGGACTCCTCCTGCCCGGCGGCGGCGTCCTCCGTGACCTCGTCCCCGTCGAGGACCCGCAGGAGGGCGTGGTGGGCCTCGTGGGTGGCGATCACCTCCGCGGCCTCCTCCATCTCGTCGTAGCTCTCGGAGAGGCGGCCGATGCGCTCGCGCATCTCCCGGTCGGGTAGCTGGATCTCCTCGGAGTCCAATGCTTCCAAGAGCCGGCGGAAGACCTCCCCTTCGCGTGACGTGAAGGAGGGATCGCGGAGCCGGTCGGGCGTCGCGAGGTCGTCGAGGATGCCGTGGAGGGAGTCGAGGCACATCTCCCGGAGGGTCTCCCTCTGGGCGTCGGGGAGGATCAGCGGGACGAACTCGGGCGAGGAGGGCGTGCCGATCTCGCCCCCGGACTTATCTTGTGGGTGCATGGGAGTCCAACCTCCTGTGCCATGCCCCCGGCTGTTTGCGCAGCGCGGGGGCGCTTTTTTGTCTGCGTCGTTAGACTAGCAGGCTTTGTCGAGTAAATCTAGACATCATCGGCTACTTGCCTTCAATGATCTGGCCGACGCGACTGTGATGAAGCCCGACCGCCTCCCCAATGTCGCGAAGACTCAACCCTTCCTCCTGCGCCTTGGTGAAGGCATCACGCCGCACCTGACGCGCGGCGTGGGCCTCCGCCTCGTAGCGTTTCTGAGCGGCCCGGACGGAGGCACGAAGGGCATCCTTCGGGTCGGTCGGCATCAGGGAAGCCTATGACCCCGGCACGTCTTCATTTGTCGCCAGGCTTTTCTCGATTCGCCACGGCGCCGCAGGATGGTCTTTTAGCCATTTCGCAAACGGCGCATTGCGGTCAAAAGGATCGGGATCGCCTTCGCCAAGTAATCGGGTCAACTCGTCGGGTCCTGGAAAACATCGGGGAGGAAGCAACTCTTCGCGACCAAAGTAGGCGATCGCCTGTCGGGCGTTCAGAGTCGCACGCATCGCGGCATTCCGCTGGAATGCCGGCCGCGCCGCACCGTCATAAGTCACCAGCTCGGCCAAGATCCGCCCGACTGCTTCGTAGCGATCGTGAATCTCATGGTTTGCCAAGAACGGAGATAAGCGGACCCATGCTTGCTCCCACGCTTCCAATGCAAATTCCCAGCGGCTGGCGCCGTCCGGTGGAGATTCCCGTTCGAGAATTCGTCGCTCGGCGTCCACAAGAGCCTCATCGAGGCCTTTGACCAATGCAAGCTCCCGCTCGAACCGAGATTGCTCTTGCTGCCAACCGCGTTGCTGTCGTCCGAGTAGATAACTGCCCCCAAATCCGAGCACAGCGCCAACGCATACCGACACGATTGCCGTCACCAGCGGGCTAACGCCAGACGCCCAAGCGCCAGTGGTCGTGGCGACGGCGCTGAGCGCGATCTGCATCTCCATCATGCCTTACTCCGAGGCGTGTAGCGATTGAATTGCGTACCAGGGACGACGATCCGACATCGCGCGACGGATCTACTCGTCGGCTGGCGGCTCCCACGGAGGCTCGTAGTGATATCCCTCGTTTGCTGCAAGGACGGAGTCACCAAAATCAAAGGTGCTCTGGCCAGCGGCGCGATTTCTCGCTTCCTCCTGCATCTCTGGGAGGCGTGCCGCCGCTTTGTTGTAGATCGAACTCATGATCTTGGTCCCGGCTTTGTTATCCGTCGCAAAGATCATGTGGTAGATCGGGCCGCGGCTATTCCGCACCTCGAAAGCGTGCGCTGCTTCGTACCGCAGTGCCCGCTCCAAACGCCACCGCATCAAGTTCACGTACTCCTCACGCGCCTGCTCTCCCGAGAACTGGTTGGCAAGTCGCCGCTCGTAAATTGGCCTCCATTCGTCGGTGCCAAAGAGTCGCGTCGCCCTTTCAAAGTCCTCATTGCGGACTTTTCCCTCATCGAGCGCCAAGGTGCGAATCAGTCCCGACGAGGGAAACAGCATCCACATCTCGACCTTGTACTCGGGTTTAGCGGACGCCGACGATCGATAGCCGCGCTTGTGCGCCGCCAAAGCCTCAAGGGTGCGCCACTCCAACTCCATCCCGTCGGGATCGAGGAAGGCAAACGTCGGCGCCCATTTCAGGTCTGACAACTCCGCAAGAGCCACCGGAATCATCTGGTTGCAATCGCCCTCGTAGACCTTGATGTCCTTGCCCGGATAGTCCGTTCGCAGACGAGTCTCAAGCTCCGCTGCCTTCGGTCCCATCTCGAAATAGCGGAAGCGGGTGAAACCAGCGCCCTCGCCGGCATCCAAAGCAATCCTGGCCGAGCCATCGAACTCCTCGCCGGAACCGCGATCTCGACCGCTCCCTTCCCCGGCGAAGGCATCGAGATACACGCGCTCGCTGACGCTGCCCGAGGCCGTGGAGAACGCCCCCAGGTAGCTCGCAAGCATCTCCAGCTTCGCCTGGGTCCAAAAGCCCCAGGACCGGCCTTGCTTTTCAATTAGACCGCGATCGTCTCGCGAACTCTCGGCACCTGGTCCCACGTCTGCCCCTGCAATTCACGGCCTCCCGACTTCGGCCTCGCTCCGCCCCACTGCTTGAAGAAAAAAGCTACTTCATCGTCGAGACAGCGGTCGCGGAGCTCAATGACCCATCCCTCGTCGATACGCCGATGCCCGGGCCCCGACTCTCCACCCGCAATCAGCCAATCAATCGCTTCCAGATCGAGCCCTTCCAGCGGGCCAAGAAGTGGCTCGGCGGAAATGAAGCGAACGGCCGCCGGAACCTCCCGCAGCAAGTCGGCCCGATGGACGAAGCGCCGATTCTCGATCGAGACGCCCATCCATACATTCGACGGCCACGGAAGCTCGGACGCGAGTTCGAGAACTCGATGGGGGCGCTTGGTCAGTACTTGAAATACGTGTTGATCCGCTTCCACCATCACGTCGAAGACTTCGGCGATAAATGAAGCCGGGATGCGCTCATGGAACAGATCGCTCATCGAGTTCACGAAGATCGTTCTAGGCCGCTTCCATTTCAGCGGCTGTCCTAAGCGCTGCGGCCACATCCGTAGGTCGAAGCCCTGCTCGTATGGATGACCGGGCACTCCCCGCCACCTCTCCGCGAAGGTCTTCGCGTAGCAGTGGGCGCAACCGGGAGAGACCTGATCGCATCCGGTAACCGGATTCCAGGTCGCCTCGGTCCACTCAATTGCGCTTCGATCCGCCATCGCTTCCTACCTTAGTTCCGAGACAATACGAACATATGTTCGCACATCCCTAGGTCGCCATTTCTGTGTGAGCTTCGACTTCGAGCCGCGTGCCCCTCCGTCCGCCCTATCGGTTAGTATCCCCCCTTAGTCAAATAACTATTGAACCCCTTCATGGCCGCCACCATCCCGACCATCAACAGCGACACCAGGAGGATCAGGCCGACGTACTCGACCGTCCCCTGGCCGCGCTCCCCGGCGAGGGCGTGGATCGCCCTCACCCGCCGGGTGACGGCGAGGTTGGTCCGCCACAGGGCGGCGTGCAGGTATCCCAGGACTGCGTAGAACATCGCTCTCCCTTCCTCGTTTGGCGAGGGCGATGCTCAACCTCGAATGCGCACCGAACAAGACGCGCGAGTGCCAATTGGGTGACGACTAGGGAAAGCTTCTGGAAAGGGAGGTGTGGAACTGGTCGCCGGTGAGGGGGACGGTTTCGCCGCCGGGGAAGGTGGCGACAAGAGTGCCGGTCCAGGTGCGGGTGCCGCCGGGGCCGCGGCTCAAGGTCGCCGAGCCGAGGAAGGGCTTCGGCGGGTGGACGCTGCCGAAGCTGACCTTGGGGTCGGAGACGAAGCTCGAGCGGGGGCCGAGCGCGTAGTCGAAGCTCAGCAGGCCGATCCGCCCGACCGTCCCGAAGCGTTCCGCGTAGAAGCCGGTCTTGCCCGCCCGCCGGGCGAAGAAGAAGAGGCCGCCGGTACCGGCTTTGTCGAAGGCGCTGAGGTTCATCCGCGTCTTCGCGGGCGGCAGCTCGACGCTCGGGTCTTCGACCAGCGGGTTGGCGCCGCCTGCCACCAGGGGGCACTGTTCGGTGGGCGGCAGGACGACCTCGCCGCGGGCCCGGTGCGCCGTCGCGCCCGTGTAGCCGCCCTGGCCGTGGAAATCGACGGTCCCGGTGAAGTAGCCGGGGATCGTCGCCGCCCCGGTGGTGCCGCCGAAGCAGTCGGGCGGCAGCCCGCGCGCGGCCGCCGCGGTCGGGTGGAACTTCAGGTCGACGCGGCCGAACTGGTGGAAATCGGCGTGGATGCCGTGCGGGCCGGAGACGCCGCGGGCGACGTAGGTGGTCGAGGAGCCGGCGCGCGGCGTGTTGCCCTTCGGCGAGACCCCGATCGTCACCGTCGCCGCCCGCGCCGAGATCAGCAGGCGGTAGCCGTCGGAGCCGAGGATCTGGAGGCGCGGTTCGACTTCCAGGGGGTGCCCGGTGTGCCCCGCGCCGCCCGGCGCCGCCCCACCCGGGGCGCCGAGCGCCGCCGAGGTGAGCGCGCCGCCGCCGATCACCGCCAGCGCCGCGAGCGCGTTCGCAGTTATCCACGCATAGTGTCGATAAGTGCGAACGCACCGGGCGGGGCGGGCGCGCCGGGCGGGCGGTTGTCGGTGCGCGCCCCTCATTTCACCTGTTTCGCCCGCGCGTAGAGCTTCGCGACGTCCTTGCCGAAGTACGGCCCGAAGTTCGTGAACGGGTCGCTCGGGTAGCCGTAGGTCGTCACGCCGTTGACGACGTTGCCTTCGATCACCCAGGCGCCGCCCGAGCCGCCGGCGCTGTCGTCACAGCTGATCGCCAGGTCGAGCGGTCCCGGTTCGAAGAGCGAGCCGAAATCGTGACCCTCGAAGGCCGCTTCGCGGCAGACCTGCAGGGTGCCGCCGTTGAACGGCTTTTCGACCGGGTAGCCGTAGACGTCGAAAGTCTGCTTCGGGGAGAGTCCGGTCGCGACCCGGTCGGCGCCGACCGCCGCCGCCAGCGTCTGGCCTTTTTCGTTGCGGCCGACCACCGCCGCGCCGACGTCGTAGTTCTCGTTTTCGTGCGCGTGCCAGGCGGGCGTCGTCCCCAGCCAGTGGGCGGTGAAGGTGCCGAAGGGCCGTTCGCCGTGGTGGTAGGCGGGGACGAAGACCCACTTGCGATCCGACCAGATCCCTTCGTCGTAGACGCAGTGGCCGGCGGTGATGACGACGCTTTCGCTCGGCGAGACGACCGAGGTGCCCGAGCAGCGGCCGTAACCGATCCCGGCGCCTTCGGAGATGAAGATCGCGCCGTTCACGCGGTACTGCGGTTCGGTCGGGTCGGCGATCGTTTCGGAGGTCGCGGTGAGTTCCGGGTTGAGACCCGACGCGTGGGCCGGCGGCGTCCCTTCGAGCGGCCGCGCCGCGCGCATCCGGGCGGGCGTCCAGAAGCTGCGCGCCGCGGCGGCGTGCTCACGGAAGGAGATCGACGGCGGCGGCGACGCGGCGGCGGCGCTCCCGCCGAGCGCCAGGCATGCCGCGGAGACGGCCAGGATCGCGAGCTTCACACGGGTCATTCCCCACCACTCAAGCAGACTTCGAGCGGCGGCCGGCCGCTCGAACGCCGAGCCTCACACCGCACCGTCGAATCCTCGCCGTCCATCATCGCCGCACCATTATTCCCCGGATAACCCGGGATACCCTGCGGCGATGCGCGTCCTCGTCGTCACCAACCTCGTCCCCGACGCGACCACCCCGCAGCGTGGCCGTTGGGTCCGCGACCAGGTCGCGGCGATTCGCGAGCGGGGCATCGAGGTCGAGGAGTTCGGCTTCCCGCGCGGCAGCTCGAACTACCTGCCGGCGCTGCGGCGCCTCCGCGCCCTGCTGCGCCGCGAGCGCTTCGACCTCGTCCACGCCCACTACGGCCTCGCCGGCTGGGTCGCCCGCGCCGCCGGCGCCCGGCCGCTCCTCGTCACCTTCCACGGCACCGACGTGCGCCACCCGATCGTCGGGCCGCTCTCCCGCCGCCTCGCCTGGCAGGCCGACCTCGTCGCCACCGTCTCACGCGCCCTCTACGAGGAGGAGAACGGCCGCCCCGGCCTGCCCCCCGTCCCCGGTGCCGTGGTCCTCCCCTGCGGCCCCGAGCTCGGGCGCTTCGCCCCCGCCCCGCGCGTCGCCGCCCGCGCCGCGCTCGGCCTCGACCCGGCCGGCCGCTACCTCTTCTTCCCCGCCGACCCCGGCCGGCCCGAGAAGCGCCACGACCGCGCCGCGGCGCTCGCCGCCGCCGCGGAGGCCGAGCTCCTCACCGGCGGTTCGATCGACCCCGAGGCGATGGCCACCTGGATGAACGCCGCCGACGCCGTCGTCGTCACCTCCGACTATGAGGGCTTCGGCATGGCGGCGATCGAGGCGCTCGCCTGCGACGTGCCGGTCCTCTCGACCCCGGTCGGCGTCGCGCCCTACCTCCTGGCGGGCGTCGAGGGCTGCCTCTGCGCCCCCTTCGATGCCGGGCGCTGGGCCGCCGCCGCCCGCCCTCACCTCGCCGCCGCCGACCCCCGCGTGGCGGGCGCCGCCCGCGCCGCGACCCTCGCCGCCGGGCCGATGGCCGAGCGCGTGATCGAGGTCTACCGGCACCTGACCGCCCACCCGGTTTAGATTTGGGCCTTGGCGTCGATCGAAAATCTCCGCCGGGACGCGGAGCGGACTCCGAGATGAGCGACGAGCACTCGAACGCAGCGGCAGGCGGGATAGGGGCGCGGATCAGCGAGGCCGAGCGGACCCTCGCCGCCGCCGCCGAGGCCGCCGCGGCCGCCGAACAGCGGGCCGAGGCCGAGATCCGCGCGCTGGAGGCCGACATCGAGCGCCAGCGCGCCGCCGCCGAGCGCGACCGCAAAGAGCTCGAGCTGCGCCACGAGGAAGAGCTGGCGAAAGAGCGCGAGGCGAAAGAGCGGGCGATCGCCGCGGCCGAAGAGCGCCTCGGCGAGATCGAGGAACAGACCGACGCCGCCGAGGACCGCATCGCCGCCGCCGAGCGCCGCGCCGAAGAGGCCGAGGAAGCGGTGGCGGCGGAGAGCGCCCGCGCCCGCGAAGGCGCCGCCGCCTGGCTGCGCGAGCGGATCGACAAGATCCGCCGGGAGGGCGGGGAGCGATAGCCGCGGTCGCCGAGTACGACGTCGCCGTCGTCGGCGGCGGCGCCGCCGGACTCTGGACCGCACTGCGCGCCGCCGAGCTGGGTGGCCGCGTCTGCGTCGTCTCCCGCACGCCACTGAGCCAGAGCGCCAGCTTCTGGGCGCAGGGCGGCCTGGCCGCGGCGCTCGAGCCAGGCGACTCGCCGGCGCGCCACGCCGAGGACACGATCGCGGCCGGCCGCGGCCTCTGCCGCCCCGCCGCGGTGCGGGCGCTGGTCGAAGAGGCCCCCGCCGCGGTCCGCGACCTGCAGGCCCGCGGGGTCGTCTTCGACCTCGACCAGGAGGGGCGGCTGGCGCTCGGCCTCGAGGGCGGCCACTCGGCGCGGCGCATCGTCCACTCCGGCGGCAGCCAGACCGGCCGCGAGATCACCTCGAAGCTCGCCGCGATGGTCGCCGAAGACGACCGGATCGAGGTCCGCGAGCGCACTTCGGCGACGGCGCTCTGGTCCGACGGCGCGCGCTGCCACGGGGTGATCACCGACGCGGGCGCGCTCGGCTCGCGGGCGACGGTGCTGGCGACCGGCGGCGCCGCGGCGCTCTGGCGGCGGACGACGAACCCGCGCGGCGCGATCGGCGCCGGGCCGGTCTTCGGCGCGGCGGCCGGGGCCGACCTCGCCGACCTCGAGTTCTGCCAGTTCCATCCGACCGCGCTCGCGCTCCCGGGCACCCCTTTCGACGGCCAGCTGATCACCGAGGCGATCCGCGGCGAGGGCGCCCAGCTGCTCGGCGCCGACGGCGAGCGCTTCACCGACGAGCTGGCGCCGCGCGACGAGGTGAGCGCGGCGATCCTCGCCAAGCTGCGCGAGGAGGGGACGAACGCGGTGCGGCTCGATCTGCGCGCGATCGACCCGGCCCGCTTCCCCAACGTCTTCGCCTCGCTCGCCGAGGCGGGGCTCGACCCGAAGGCGGAGCCGGTGCCGGTCTCCCCCGCCGCCCACTACACGATGGGCGGGATCGCGACCGACCTCGACGGGCGCTCCTCGCTGCCCGGCCTCTACGCGGTCGGGGAGTGCTCCTGCACCGGTCTGCACGGCGCCAACCGCCTGGCCTCGAACTCGCTCAGCGAGTGCTTCGTCTTCGGCGGGCGGGCCGCGCGCGCCTCGCTCGGGGAGCCGGAGGGAGCGCGCCCGGCGGAGCCCGAGTGGCGCTTCGACCCGCCGACCGACGAGACCCGCGACGCGGTCTGGCGCCGCGCCGGCCCGCTCCGTAACCCGACCGACCTGGCGGCCCTGATCCCGGATCCCTACCCGTTGGCGAAAGCGATCGCCCAGGCGGCGCTGGAGCGCCGGGAGTCGCGCGGCCCCCACCTGCGTACCGACTGCCCGGAGACCGACCCGTCCCTCGACGCCGTCCACGTCGTCCTCGCCCCCGACGGCTCGGTGCGCCGCGAGACCTGGGAGTAGCGTCAGCCGGATGCTGCTCGGGGTCGACGTCGGTGGGACCTTCACCGACGCGGTGCTGCTCGACGACGGGCACGTGCACACGGCGAAGGTGCCGAGCACGCCCGGGGACGAGTCGCGGGCGGTGATGGCGGCGGTCGAGGCGGTGCTTGCGGGGGCGGGCGCCCGACCCGCCGACGTCGATGTCTTCGCCCACGGGATGACGGTGGGGACGAACGCGCTGCTCGAGGAACGGGGGGCGCGGACGGCGCTGATCGCGACCAAAGGCTTCGCCGACGTGCTCGAGATCGCGCGCCAGGACCGTCCCAGCCTCTACCACCTCTGCGCGCCGAAGCCGGCGCCGCTGATCGCGGAGGGGCTGAAGCTCGAGGCGGCCGAGCGGATCGGGCCGGAGGGGATCGTCGAGCCGCTCGCCGACGGCGAGCCGGAGCGCCTCGCGGCGGCGCTGGCGGAGGCGGGCGCCGAGTCGGTGGCGATCTGCCTGCTCTTCTCCTACCTCGACCCGACCCACGAGCGCCGCCTCGCCGCCCACCTGCGCGAGCGCCTGCCCGCCCTCCACGTCTCCGCCTCCCACGAGGTGCTGCCGCGGTTCCGCGAGTACGAGCGCGCCTCGACCACGGCGATCGACGCCTACCTCTCGCCCCTGCTCGGCCGCTATCTGGGGCGACTGGAGGACGCGACCGCGGCGGCGGGCCTGCCCGAGCCACAGGTGATGCTCTCCTCCGGCGGCGTCGCCCCGGCCACGGAGGCCGCCCGCGCCGGAGCCTGGAGCGTCCTCTCCGGCCCGGCGGGCGGCGCGGTCGGCGCCGGGCTCCTCGCCCGCCTCTCCGGCGACGGCAACGCGCTCGGCTTCGACATGGGCGGCACCTCCTGCGACGTCTGCATGGTCGAGGACGGCGCCGTGCGGCGCACCGACTCGCGCACGATCGACGGGCGCCCGATCCAGCTGCCGACGGTCGACGTCCACACGGTCGGCGCGGGCGGCGGCTCGATCGGCTGGCGCGACCTGGGTGGCGCCCTGCGGGTCGGGCCGCGCTCGGCGGGCGCCGTCCCCGGGCCCGCCTGCTACGGGCGCGGTGGCACCGAGCCGACGGTCACCGACGCCAACCTGGTGCTCGGCAACCTCGCCGCCGACTCGACCCTGGCGGGCGGCGTCGCGCTCGACCCCAAGGCCGCCGAGCGGGCGGTCGGCGCGCTCGGCGCCGAGCTCGGCCTCGACCCCCTGGAGACCGCCGCCGGGATCGTCCGCGTCGCCAACCAGGAGATGGTGCGGGCGCTCCGCGTGGTCACCGTCGAGCGCGGCGTCGACCCCCGTCGCTTCGCCCTCCTGCCCTTCGGCGGCGCCGGCCCGATGCACGCCGCGGCGATCGCCGAGGAGCTGGGGATCGACCGCCTGCTCTGCCCCCGCGCGGGCGGCGTCCTCTCCGCCTTCGGCCTCTGCGCCTCCGACCGCCGCCGCGACACCGCCCGCACGGTGATGCTGTCCGGCCCCGACCTGACCGCCGCCCGGATCGCCACCGAGGTGAGGGACCTGCGAGCGACCGCGAGCCGCAACCACGACGTTGATGGGCCGAAAACCGCTGATATAGCGCGGTTTTCGGCCCATCAACAAGAGGGCCTCGGCGAGGCCCGAGCTGACGTGGTCTATGGGATGCGTTACGCCGGCCAGGCCTTCGAGCTCCCGATCCCCGGCGAACCCGAGCCCGACCCGGCCGACCTGATCGCCTGCTTCGAAGACGCCCACGAAGCCCGCTACGGCCACCGCGACCCCGACGGCGAAGTGGTCCTCGTCGACATCCGCCTCGCCCTGATCATCGATGGCCCCGACCCCCGCCCGGCGTCGGCAAACGGAAGCATCGAGGAGTCCTCCCGCAAGGTCCGCTTCGCCAACGCCTGGATCGACACCCCCGTCCTCCGCGGCGAGCCGCCTGCCAACCAGTCCGCCGAGGGCCCCGTCATCTTCGAGCTCCCCGAGTCCACCCTCGTGCTGCCACCGGGCTGGTCCGCTTCAGTAGACGAGTTCGGGACGATCGTCGCCACCCGAAGCGCGACCGCGGGGGGCGCGGGTGATCCTGGACGAACCTCCCCGCAGTTCGTGAGAGAAGGGTCACCCGCGCCCCCCGCCGCCCGAGCCTCGGAGGAAGAATGAGCATCGACCCGATCACCCTCCAAGTGATGATCGGCGCGCTCCGCGCCGCCTGCGAGGAGATGGGCGCGACCCTGATCCGCTCGGCCTACTCGGCAAACATCAAGGAGCGCCACGACTGCTCGACCGCCCTCTTCGACGCGAGCGGCGAGCTGGTGATGCAGGCCGAGCACATCCCGGTCCACCTGGGCTCGATGCCCGACGCCGTCGCCGCGGTCCTCGGCGAGCGCCACGAGCCGGAGGTCGAATGGATCCTCAACGACCCGTATCGCGGCGGCACCCACCTCCCCGACATCACCCTGGTCTCCCCCGTCTTCGTCGACGGCGAGGTGTTCGGCTTCGCCGCCTCGCGCGCCCACCACGCCGACGTCGGTGGCCCCACCCCCGGCTCGATGCCCGCCTTCTCGCGCCGCCTCGAGGAGGAGGGCGTCGTGATCCCGCCGACCTGCGCCACGCCCGCCGCACTCGACTCCCTCGTCGCCCGGATGCGCAGCCCACGCCAGCGCCTCGCCGACCTCCGCGCCCAGCAGTCCGCCAACCGGGTCGGCCGGCTGCGGCTGGCGGAGCTCGCGGCGCGCCACGGCGCCGCGGGCCTGCGCGAGGGCATGGCCGAGATCCTTGCCTACGCCGAGGGCCGCACCCGCGCCGCCCTGGCCGCGCTCCCCGACGGCGCCTACACCGCCGAGGACTTCCTCGAAGACGACTCGCCCGACGGCCGCGAGCGCGACGTCGCCCTCCGCGTCACCGCCACCGTCGCCGGCGAGACCCTCCACCTCGACTTCACCGGCTCCGACCCCCAGGTCGACGGCAACCTCAACTGCCCGCTCTCGGTGACGAAATCCGCCGCGTTCTTCGCCGTCCGCGTCCTCACCGACCCCGACGCGCCGCCCTGCGCGGGCGCCCACCGCCCGATCGCGGTCACCGCCCCGCGCGGCTGCCTGCTGAACGCCGAGCCGCCCGCCGCGGTCGTCGCCGGCAACGTCGAGACCTCGAGCCGGGTCGCCGACCTGGTGATCGCGGCGCTCTCGGGCGCCCGCCCGGTCCCTGCCCAGGGCCAGGGGACGATGAACAACCTGACCCTCGCGGGCGAGGGGTTCACCTACTACGAGACGCTCGGCGGCGGCCAGGGCGCCTGCCCCGACGCCGCCGGCCCGAGCGCGATCCACGTCGCGATGTCGAACACCCTGAACACGCCGGTCGAGGCGCTCGAGACCGAGTTCCCGCTGCGCGTCCGCGAGCTCTCGATCCGCCGCGGCTCCGGCGGCGAGGGCGCCCGCCGCGGCGGTGACGGCCTCGTCCGCGAGCTCGAGGCGCTCGCCCCGATGCGCTTCACGCTGCTCACCGAGCGCCGCCGCCACGCCCCCCGCGGCCGCGACGGCGGCGAAGCCGGAGCACCCGGGAAAAACCTCTGTGACGATCATCACCTTCCGTCGAAGAGCGAGGGAAATTTAGCTCCAGGGAGCCGTTTGCGGATCGAAACGCCAGGGGGCGGAGGCCACGGTGATGCCTAAATTTCCACCCGAATCGTTTGGCGTTTCGCCCGGCCTTCCCTAGAATGCGCCTCCTCGGGTGGGCACATCGGCCCCGCGGCCAAAGCGTCACGCTCCGCCCCCATACATCGAACACGACCTCCCCAGGTACTGACTTCAAATGCCAATCGCTCTCAAGGAATGGGCTGTAACCGTCCGCGCTCTCGCCGAGGGTGAGCAGCTGCTCACGCTCCGCAAGGGTGGAATTCGCGAGGAGAACAAGCACTTCGAACTCGAGCACGAGCGCTTCTTCCTCTACCCGACCTTCGACCACCAGCGGAACGACCTCGTCCGGGAGTCGCACCATCCGGAGCTGCGCCGCGCCCTCGAGGAGGGTGTCTGGCCCGACGAGGAGCCGCCGCCGAAGGCGCTGATCCAGGACGGTGGCATCCCGCAGCCCGACCGCGTGCGGCTGCGCGCCTGGGCCGAAGTGACCGACCACGTCACGATCGAAGACCGGCGCACCCTCGACTGCCTCTCGCCGTACTACATCTGGACGCCGGACTACGCCGAGAAGCGGCTTGCCTGGAAGCGTCGTCACCCTCTCCACATCCTGCTGCTGCGGGTGCACCGCATCCCCCGCCCGGTCACCGTGCGGGTCCGCGACGAGTACCACGGCTGCCGCTCCTGGGTCGAGATCGACCGCGACCTGCCCTTCGAGGGCACGCCGGTGATGGCCGACGAGGAGTTCGACCGCGCGCGGCAAGAGATACGCGAAGTCTGCGGCGCCGCCGAACCAGCGCTCGTCTGACACGGCGCATCGCGGCGTCCTCGGTCGCTCACGTGCAAAGCACGCTTCGCTCCCTGCGTCCTTGCGCTGCTTGGTCAGACGAACGCTGGTACTAACCTGCGCCTATGTCGTGGGTCGAGACCGAGTCGCTCAGCTTCACCGCGCGCCACGACTCCAACGACGCGGCGTTCGCCGATCGCACCCTCGACCGTCTGGAGACGCTGCGGCTGCGACTCGAAGACCGCTTCGAGCGGATGCCGGCCGAGGTCACGGTCGTCATCCACACCAACCCGGTGTCGCTGACGATGGCCCACCCGTTCCTGCCCGCGGCGCGCTGGGCGGCGGCCCCGGCCGGGCGCCGCTACATGGCGGGCTGGCCGATGGAAAACGAGCTCCACGTCCTGAACGACCGCCATATGGAACGGCGCGCCGCCGGCGAGGACTCGCTCGAAGCGCTGCGCGGCACCTCCGAGCGCCTCTACGCGCAGCTGGTCATCGCCCGTAACAACCTGGCGCTCCCGCCCTCCTGGACGCCGCGGCGCTTCGCCCGCTATCTGGGCTGGGCCTGGCTGGTCGAAGGCGGCGCCCAGTACTTCGCCCGCCAGGTCAGCCTCTACCGCGCCGCGGTGCTGCTGCGGCTGAAAGGCGGCGGGCGCGTCAGCTTCCCACCCGCGCGGCGCGACGCGGTGATCCTCGGCGGCACGATCTTCGACCTACTCGAGAACGAGCGCGGGCCGGAGGCCTGCGAGCGGCTGGTCGACCGGCTCCTCCCCGGCGGCGAGCGGGTGACGCTGGAAGACGCCTTCGACGCCCGCTTCCGCGACATCGAGGGCGCCTGGCGCGAACACCTCCGGGAAATGGTGAAGGGGCCCGCCGGCGTCAGCTGACCGGGCCGGGAACGCTCACCCGCTGATTTCGTAGACGACCCAGATGATCACGACGGCGGCGAGGAAGGCGACGCCGACCCAGAGCGCGAGCCGCCCCGGGCTCGTCGGCTCGCCGCCGGTCCTGGTCAGCCGCGCTTCGTCTTCGAGCTCTTCGCGCTCTTCGCTTTCGGACTCGGTCAGCGTCTCGGCGAGCAGCTCGCGAGCCGCCTCGGCGTGTTCCTTGTTCACCCAGATGTCGTGCGGGCCGGCGGCGAGGAAGTCAGGGTTGTCGAAGCCGGCCGACCGTTTGAGCACGCTCGGGATCCCCGACTCGAGCAGCAGCGCCTGCAGCATCTCCGCCTCGGCCTGGTTGCGGGCGAAGCCGACCTTGACCAGCTTGCCGCCACCGCCACCGCCGCCTCCCCCGCCCCCTTCGTCGCGATGACCGCCGCCGCCGTGGGAGCCACGCGAGTGGGAGCCGCGGTGCTTGGTCGCCTCCGCCATCGCCGTCCTCACCCGACCTCGAGCGCGGCGTCGGCGATCTTCAGGTCCGCCAGGTGGAATGCCTGCACGTCGGGGTTCTCGGCGTCGGCGAGCGAGACGATCACGTAGATCGGTTCGGGCCAGTTCTGGGCCTGGTTCACGTCGGTCTGGGACGGATAGGCGGCGCTCTTGGTGTGCGAGTGGTAGATCGCCAGCAGCTCGCCGTCGGCTTCGATCTCCTTCAGCGCGTCGAACTGGCCCTGCGGGTCCATCTCGTAGCGCAGCGGGCTCGCCGCCTCGTTCTCGACCCGCACCACCTTCCGCGCCACCCCGCCCGACCCACCGATCATGCCGCAGCACTCGTTCGGCAGGTCCTCGCGGGCGTGGGCGATCAGCTCGTCTACCAGCTCTTGGGAGATCTTCACGCCCGCGAGGCTACTGGACCCGTCAGCGACCTTCGAGGAACCGGTAGAGCTTCGGCGCCGATTCGCAGACCTGGCGGCATTCGCGGAGGCCGAGATCGCTGACCCCGACGCGCCCGAGCCCGGCCGGGTAAAGGTCGAAGCCGAGTTCGTTCGTCGCCCCGGGGAGCAGCTCGCCGGACTTGCCGAACACCGGGTCGAGCTTGCCTTTGCTGAGGATCCGCAGGACCCGCGGAGGCGCCGCTTCTCCCCCGGTCAGCGCCATCGTCGAGCCTTCGCGGCCCTGGACCGCGGCGGCGATCGGGAACGGCAGCAGCGCCAGGCCCTTGCTGCCCCAGCCGCGAAGCAGGGTGCCGTCCCGGCGCAGCCGCAGCTCGAAGCCGCCGATGCTCCCGGCCGTGCCGAACAGCTCGATCGGGCCGCTGCGACCGATCACCGCGGCGGTCACGCGGACTTCGTTCCCCTTCACGCCGTTCAGCCGCTTCAGGGACTTCAGCACCCGCCGATCGAACTTGCCGTCGATCTTGCCCTTCGCCGAGACCTTGACCAGGAAGCCCGCCCCGGTCGACTTGGTGAGGCCGCGACCGCCGAAGTAGGTGGCGCCGGCCGGGGTGATCGCGTCGTATTCGATCTCCCCTTCGCCGGGCATCTTCGCGGTCACCGAGCCGCGCGAGCCGAAACCCTTCGCCCGGTGGCCGGTCGCGTCGAGCTTGATCAGCGTCGCCGCGGCGGTCGCGCCGCTCTTCTGGCCCTGGCGCTTCCTGCGGGTGGTCGAGGTGGCGACGAAGAACGTCGACTGCTGCGGCCCGGCGAGGAGCTGCGATTCCCGGCCGTACTGGCAGGGGCAGGGCAAGCGCACCGCGCCCCCGGCGCCGAAGCTGGTGTCCACCTCGCCGGTCGGCAGCAGCCGCCGCACCACGATCGCGCCGCTGGAGCCTTCGCCCGAGAGCACCGTCCTGGCGACCACCGGCAAGCCGGCGGAGTCGACCGTCACCAGCGGCGTGGTGCGTTCATACGACCGTTGGGTTTCTCTCGGGATTTCGTACCCGCGCCCACCCGCGAAGGCCGGTTCGAGCGCTCCGTTCGCCAGGTAGCGGAACAGGAAATCCCCTTCTGAGCAGAGATAATTGGCGCAAGCTCGCTGGCCGGCGATGAGGTAGCTTTCGCCGTTCTGCCCGGTCGCGATCGCCTCTGCCGATTCGTTGGTCCATCCGGCCGGCGTCGGCGGCCGCAGCGAGGCGACGCCCCCTTCGCCGAACGAGGGGTCGAGTTTGGCCTGCGCGGTCCCCACGCCGACCGCCGCCACGAGACCCACCACCAAGGAAAGCAGCACCGCCACCCTGCGCATCGGAATCCCCCTGTGTTCGAACTGCCTTGTCCGGTTTCGCAGTTGGTTCAACACCTGCCTGTATACGGAAGTTGCGCGGACGGATCTTTTCCGCCTATTCCCCGCCCGTGCGCGCCGCGGCGACGATCCGCTGGAAGGTGAACCAGGCGGGCTTCGCGGTCCCGTCCAGGCGCAGGAGGCCTGCACCCTGACAGAAGCCGCAGTGCGGATCGGAAGAGGCCCCGTCGCGCCAGGTGAACCAGTAGGCGGCGGCGATCCGCCAGCGGTGGCGCATCCGCAGCAGGCGCGCGTAGGCTTCGCGGAGAAATCGGGCCTGGCCGGATTCGCCCTCGACGAAGGCCGAGGGGTAGTCGCCGTAGGAGGCGACCCCGAACTCGGTGACGATCAGCGGCTTGGCGCCCGCACCCCCGGCGACCATCGCCGCCCGCACTTTCTGCAGCTGGTAGTTCAGCTCGGGGAGCGTCGCCGAGTAGGGATGGAGGGCGGCGAGGTCGAAACCGCGGCGCACGCCCGGCACCCGGAGAAGGCGGCGCATGAAGACCCAGGTCTTCATCCCCGCGCCGACCGGGGCGATCCCGGCGAGGACGATCTTCGCTCGCGGGTCGGCCGCGCGGATCGTCGCCGCCGAGGCGCGCAGCAGCTTCGCGTACCCCGCCGGTTCGACCCGCGGCGCCCAGAAGAGGCGGAAGTTCGGCTCGTTCCAGATCTGCCAGCGGCGGATCGGCAGCTTGGCGGGGCGCCCGCGCCAGAAGGTGCCGCGCGGGCCGTAGCGGTGGACCAGCACGTGCAGGAATCCCTTCCATCGCGCCAGCGCCGCCCCGCCCAGAGGCGGGTGCGCCTGCACCGGGTCGACCCAACTCGGCGTCCCGTAGACGAACGGCAGCACCCGGACCCCGTGTTCAGCCGCCGCCCCGATCTCCTGGTCCAGGCTGGTGAAGGCGTACTCGCCCCGCCTCGGCTCGCATTCGAACCAGTAGATCGGCAGCCGCAGCGTTTCCACCGCCCCCGCCATCCGCGCGAGATCGGCTTCGCTCGGCGCCGCCTGGGGCACCACCCCGAAGAAGCCGGGCGGGGGCGCCGCTCCCGCCGCCGGCGCGGTGACGATGGCCATCGTCACCGCGACGGCGACGATGATCGATACAGCGCTGTTTACGGCGCTACCACCAGACGGTGGAGTCGAGGTTCTCGATCTCCTCGAGCGGCTTCGTGTAGATGCCGGAGGAGAGGTACTTCCAGCCGTCGTCGGGGATCAGGAAGACGACGTTGCCGGAGTCGAGCTCACCGGCGATGCGGGCGGCGACGCGGGCGACGGCGCCGCCGGAGACCCCGGCGAAGACCCCCTCCTCCTCGAGCAGCTTCTTCGTCCAGATGATCGCGTCGCGGTTGGACACCATGATTTTGCGGTCGAGCAGAGCGAGGTCGATGATCGGCGGGATGAAGCCGTCGTCAAGCGAGCGAAGGCCCTGGACGAGCTCCCCCTGCATCGGCTCGGCGGCGACGACGAGGGTGTCGGGGTCGTTCTCCTTGAGGCGCCGGCCGTTGCCCATCAGGGTGCCGCCGGTGCCGAGCCCGCCGACGAAGGCGGCGACCTCGTCGAGCTCCTCGAGGATCTCCACCGCGGTGCCGTTGTAGTGGGCGAGCGGATTGGCCTCGTTGCCGTACTGGTAGGGCATGAAGAAGCCGGGCCGCTGAGCCAGCTCGAGCGCCACCTCGACCGCCCCGTTGGAGCCCTTCGCGCCCTCCGAGTAGACGATCTCGGCGCCGTACATGCGGAGCAACTGACTGCGCTCCTCGGTCACGTTGTCGGGCATCACCACCTGCAGCGGGTAGCCCTTGCGCCGGCAGATCATCGCCAGCGCGATGCCGGTGTTGCCGGAGGTCGGTTCGAGGATCGTCTGCCCCGGCTCGATCGCCCCTTCGGCCTCGGCCTTCTCGATCATCGACCGCGCCACCCGGTCCTTCACCGAACCGGTCGGGTTGTGCCCCTCGAGCTTCGCGTAGATGTGGACATCGGGCTTCGGCGAGAGCCGCTTGAGCTCGACCAGCGGCGTATTGCCGATCGATTCGACGACATCGCCGAAGCGTCCCCCGCAAGGTCTGTTCAAGACTGGATCTGGTGCCATGGTCAGCCGGGTGCCCCGTTACTTCAGAAAGTGTAGCGAGGGTGGGCCGGTGCCGGGCCGAGTGCTATCTGCTCGCCGAGACGGTCGCCGAGGTGTAGCCGACCGCGGTGAGGGTGATCGTGTGGCTGTAGGTGCCGGTCGAGGGCGCCGTGTAGGTGAACTGGGTGCTGGAGACGGCGCTGCCGGTGGCGGGGATGGTCAGCGGCGAGCCGGTGATCGTGCCGCCGAGGGTGACGGTGACGGTGACCGCGGTCGCCAGGCCGAGGTTGGAGACGATGTTGCCGTTGGCGTCCGTGATCGTGGCCTTCGCCTTGATCGTCCCCGAGTTGCCGAGCGTCGTCACCGAGCAGGTGAAGAGGCACGGCGAGCCCACCGTGCCGGCGCTCGCAACCAGTTCGCTCACCGCGACGCGGGTGGCGGTGCCGGTCGAGACGGTCAGGCTCAAGGCGCTCGCCGTCGCGATCGTGCCGTCGGTGGCGGTGACCGAGGTCGCTCCGGCCCGATAGAGGGTGGCGACGCCGTTTTTCGCTTCGGCGACCGCCGCCACGCCGGCGGTGAAGGTGATCGTCGTCGCGCTGCCGAAGGTGATCGCGGTGCCCGCGTTGTTGGCGACCGTTGGCAGGGTCCCACTCGGGCTCGCCGTGGCGCCGCCGAAGGTGATGCTCTTGGCGCCGGCGTAGCCGGTGGCGGTGTTGCCGTAGGCGTCCTGGGCGGTGATCGTCAAGTTGAAGGCCGTACCCGCGACCGGGGTCGTCGTCGACGAAGTGAGGACGAACTTGCCGGCCGTCGCCGCGGTCGGGGTGACGGCCAGCGCGGTCGGCGTCGCGATCGTTCCTTCCGTCGCCTTCAGGGCGGCGCTCTCGACTTTGTAGAGGACCGCTTTCCCGCCGCCGCCTTTGGACGATTCCGCCACCCCGGCGGTGAAGGTGATCGCGGTCGCGGCCCCGAAGGCGACCGCCGTGCCGCTCGAGTTGGTGACCGTCGGCGCGTTGCCGCCGGGGCTCGAGTTGGCGCCCGAGAAGACGAGGGAATGCGAGCCGGCGTATCCCGTGGCGGTGTTGCCGTAGGTGTCCTGGGCGGTGATCGTGAGTTCGTCGGTGGCGCCCGCGACCGGGGTCGCCGTGGTCGCGGCGAGGGAGAATTTCGAGGCGGCGCCGGGAGTCGGGGTCACCGCCAGCCCGGTCGGGGTCGTGATCGTTCCTTCCGTCGCCTTCAGGGCGGCGCTCTCGACTTTGTAAAGGACCGCTTTCCCGCCGCCGCCTTTGGACGATTCGGCGACCCCGGCGGTGAAGGTGACGGCGGTGGACGATCCGAACGCGACCGCCGTGCCACTCGAGTTGGTGACCGTCGGCGCGTTGCCGCCGGGGCTCGAGTTGGCGCCCGAGAAAACGAGGGAATGCGAGCCAGCGTATCCCGTGGCGGTGTTGCCATAGGTGTCCTGGGCGGTGATCGTGAGTTCGTCGGTGGCGCCGACCGCGGGCGTGGTCGTCGCGGCGGACAGCACGAATTTCGCCGCCGCCCCGGTGCTCACCGTCAGCGCCAGCGCCGTCGGCGTGGTCACCGACCCCGAGGTCGCGCCGATGTTTGCGGCGCCGGCCCGATAGAGCCGCAGCACGCCGTTGGTCGCGCCGCTCACGGTCGCCACCCCGGAGGTGAAGGTGAGCGCGGTCGCGCTGCCGAAGGCGACCGCCGTGCCGGAGCCGTCGGCGACCGTCGGGGCGTTGCCCCCCGGGCTCGACGCCGCCCCCGAGAAGACGAGGTTGTGGGACCCGGTATAGGTGGTGACCGTGGAGTTGGCCGCGTCCTTCGCCGTGATCGTGAGGTTCACGGCGGCGCCCGCTTCGGGCGTCGAGGTGCTGCCGGAGATCGTGAACTTGACCGCTTCGCCCACCGTGACCGACGCCGTCTTGGCCACGCTCGCCGCGGTCCAGGTGCCCCAGACGGCGACGACGCGGTAGCTGTGTTCGCCGACCGCCACGCCGGCGTCCTGGCAGCTGGTCACCGCGGCAGGGGCTTTCGCGGTCGGGCAGTTGCCCGCCGGTTCGCCGCCGTCGCGGGTGACGTAGTACGTCACGGATTTCGCGCCGGGCGGCGTGACCGCTTCCCAGGTCAGGCCCACGGTGCCGCCCACCGCCGGGTTCGCGGCGCTGATCGTCGGCGCCCCCAACGAGGTGACCGCGGCCGCGGCCGAGCCCGAGCCCGGCCCGGTGAAATAGCCGAGGGCCTGTCCCACCATCGCGATCGCCAGGGTGGCGAGGACGGTGAAGGCGACCGATGAGCGGATCCCGCGCTTCATCCGTGCGCCTTGCCGCTGAAGACGATCGGGATTTCGGCCCCCCGGCATGAATCCTGTTCGACCGGCAGATTGAGCATCCGGATCGCGGGCGCCGCCACCCCGGCGGCCGGCAGGTCGACGGAGCTCCCGGCCCCGACGACCAACGGGTTTCCGGCCGAGGCGCCGGCGGGGATCAGTTCGAAGTTCTCGGCGGTGCACCCGGCCGGCGCCTCGCCGATCGTCGCCGCGATTTCCGTGACTTCGATCGCGCTGCCGTTCGGGTTGACGATCCGGACCGGGATCGGCGTCGGCGCCTGGCCGGGATAGAGCTCTTCCGGATTCTGCAGGGTGACGATCGAGAACTGCCTCGCCGTCGCCGCCTCGCCCTGCGCGGGTGGCACCGCGGGCGTGGGCACCTCCGCGGTCTCAGGTGCTGTCTGCACCCAGCTGAACCCGGTGGCTTCCCCGACTCGCCCTTCGCGGTTGAAGACGCGGACGGCGAACCGATGGGAGCCCGGGGCCAGGCCCGCGAGCCGGGTCGGAGACCGACACCCGCGCCAGCCGCCGCCGTCGACCCGGCACTGGAACCGCCGCGAAGAGGTCCGCGAGGGCACGCCCGCTTCGGTCGAGCGCCCCGGCGGCGCCGCCGTGACCCGCGGCGGCACGTGAAAGCGGAACTGGGGGTCGCTCGCCGCCGTGGTTTCGGCAGGCGTTTCGAGCAGCTGCGGTCGCAGCAGCCGTTCCGGCCTGGGCCCATGCCGTGCCCCCTCCGGCCGGGTCGCCGCGTAGGCGACGACCGCGCCCGCGCAGACCGTCACCGTGGCCAGGGCGATCAGCACCCTGGCCAGGCGCAACCGGCCCGCCGCGGGGCGGTCAGGAGACATGGGCTCGGATCAGCGGGTCAGCTAGTTGCTTTTGAGCGTCAGGGTGAGCGTCGCTCCCTGGCACCCGTCCTGGCTGACGCCGGTTTCGTTCATCGTCAGCGTGCCGGTCGGAGTCACCGCCTGCGCGGTGCCCGGGCCGTAGACTTTGTTGACCGCGACTTCGGCCATCGTGAAGTCCGGGTTGGCGCCGCTGGTGGTGGTCGAGCAGGTCGAGTGGCTGGCGTCGGGCGCGATTTTTTCCAGCGAGATCGTCCCGAGCCGCTGTTTGCCGGACGAGGGGTTGTCGACGGTGAAGGTGACCGTCGAGGACGATCCGGGGTAGAGGCTGCCGGTGACGGTGCCGTGGAGCGTCAGCGCCGAGCTGGAGCCGACGGTCGCCGTCGCCGTTCCCGAGCCGGTGGTCGAGAAATAGGCGTAGGCGCCTGCCGCGATCGCCAGGATCGCGACTACCGCGAGGGCCGAAATCACCCGCCATTTCTTCTGTCTGATCCGATTCATGTCGTCTCCCTTCGATTTCTGGCCGTTCGATTTACGGCCGACTCGGATATGCGTCGGTTATGTGAGCGTTGGACTTGAGTCGAGAACGCAGACCGCCGGATGGGCCTCCGTCGACCGCGAACCACCCCTATGCCCCTACCCCGGTCGGGCCTGGAAAAAGCCCGATCCCGGCGTCTGGACGGACGCATCCGCCCAGATCGGGTGTATGTTCGGTTCGGTCCAGCAAACTTCTGATCGGAGGAGAGTTTGTTCAGCAAAGTGCGGCTGACCGCCGTCTGGGCGGTGCTACTCGTGGGGGCGCTGGCGCTTGTCGTCGCGGGGTGCGGAGGCGGCAGCAGCTCGAGCACGGAAACCACCACCAGCGAAGAAAGCGCCGGCGCGGGCGCCGCGGGTGGCGAAGAAGCGAGCGGCGGCGGCGAAAAGCTGACGGTCGGCTCCGACATCCCCTATCCCCCGTTCGAGTTCGGGAAACCGGGCAGCTACACCGGCTTCGACGTCAACCTGATGGAAGCGATCGGCGAAGAAATCGGCCGCAAGCCGGAATTCATCAAGTCCTCGTTCGAAACGATCTTCCGCGATGTCGCCCAGGGCAAGTTCGAAGTGGTGATGTCGGCGGCGACGATCACCCCCGAACGCGAAAAGGTGGTGGCCTTCTCGCTGCCCTACTACCTCTCCGAGCAGGCGATCGTGGTCCAGGAAGGCAGCCCGATCAAAGGCCTCTCCGATCTCAAGGGCAAGGTCGTCGCCGCCCAGCAGGGCACGACCGGGCTCGCGCTCGGCAAGGAAAAAGCCGAAGCGTCCGAACTCCGCCCCTACCCGGAAGGCCCCAGCGCGATCAACGCCCTGAAGGCGGGGACCGTCGAAGCGGTGATCATCGACTCCCCGGTGGCCCAAAAGGCGACCGAAGAACTGAGCGGCATCGAAATCGCCGAAAAAGTGGCGACCAACGAAACGTACGGAATCGCGATGCCGAAGGAAAGCACCGAACTGCTCGAACAGATCAACAACGGCCTGAAGAAAACCATCGAAAACGGCAAATACGCCAAGGTCTACGAAAAGTGGTTCCACACGGCGCCGCCACTGGAAGGCCTCGAAAAGGCCATCAAAGAAGCTGAATCGAAGTAACGACAGGCGGTACGCGGAACTCGTCTGACAGAGGGGGCGCCGGAGTCGGTGCCCCCTCTTCGGTTGGGAAGCGCAGGATCAGGAGCGAGATTTGAGCGTCTTTTTCGAACAGTACTTCGACTTCCACATCATGGGGGAACACTTCTGGGAAGTCTTCGACGCCTTCTTGCAGAACCTGCTGATCTTCGTCGTGGCGGGCATCGTCGCCCTCGCGTGGGGCCTCCTGCTCGCCGTCGTCCGGCAGACGCCGGGTCGGAAGACCGGGGTGCTCCGCTTCATCACGATCGCCTACATCGACCTCCTGCGGGCGATCCCGCTGCTGGTCATCATCCTGATCATCTCGGGCGGCGTGCCCTTCCTCACCTTCATCCCGAAAGGCATCCGCATCCCCGAGTGGTTCGGCAAGCCGGACCCCTTCTGGTACGGCGTCGCGGCGCTCGTCTTCGTCTACGGCGCCTACATGGCGGAGGTCTACCGGGCGGGGATCGAAGCGGTGCCGCGCGGCCAGATGGAGGCCGCCCGGTCGCTCGGCATGAGCCATCTCCAGGCGATGCGCTACATCGTCGTTCCCCAGGCGGTGACGAAGATCCCGGCGCCGATGTTGAACGAATTGATCTCGCTGTTGAAGGACACGACGCTCGTCAGCTTCATCGCCTTCGCCGAGTCGACCCTGGTCAGCCGCGAAATCCTCGCCGAACAGCTGAACAGCTCGGCGCTGATCCTCACCGCCTTCTTCTTCCTCGTCATCTGCCTGCCGGGCGCGCGGCTGGTCGATTTCCTGATCAGACGCAACCAGGCGAAAGTCACCCGCGGCGCGCACATCGAGGTCGGCTGATGGCCGAGCCGATGCTGCAGCTGAAAGGCATCCACAAGCGCTTCGGCAACCTCGAAGTGCTGAAAGGCGTCGACCTCGACGTCGCCAAAGGTGAAGTGATCTGCATCCTCGGGCCGAGCGGCTCGGGCAAGAGCACGTTGCTGCGCTGCGTCAACCTTCTGGAGCCGCCGGAGGAGGGCGAGATCTTCCTCGAGGGGCGCGACATCTGCAAAGGCCCGGGCTCCGGGACCGGCGAGCAGAGCTGGAACCTCGACTACGTCCGCCAGCGGGTCGGCATGGTCTTCCAGCAGTTCAACCTCTTCCCCCACAAGACCGCGCTGCAGAACGTCAGCCTGGCGCCGCAGACGGTGCTCGGCAGATCGAAGGCAGAGGCGGAGGAGAAAGGTCGGGCCCTGTTGGAGCGCGTCGGCCTCGGCGACCGCCTCGGCCAGTATCCGGAAACGCTCTCCGGCGGCCAGCAGCAGCGCGTCGCGATCGCCCGCGCCCTGGCGATGGAACCGCACGTGATGCTCTTCGACGAGGTCACCTCCGCCCTCGACCCCGAGCTCGTCAAAGAGGTCCTCGACACGATGCGCGAGCTCGCCGGCGAAGGCATGACGATGCTCGTCGTCACCCACGAGATGGGCTTCGCCAAGGAGGTCGGGGACCGGGTCGTCTTCATGGACGGCGGGGTCGTGGTCGAGCAAGGCGACCCGAAACAGGTCCTCGACAGCCCCCGCGAGGAGCGCACCCAGCGCTTCCTCGGGTTGGTCCTCGAGCGCTAGCTCGGGGCCGGACGGCCGGGGGCCCGGGAACGCGTGAGTGAGATTTCCACCGTATAGGGAGGCAAATTCACTCAGCGCGATCGCGACGTCTGACGGCCCTCGACCCTTCCCGGGCGCCAGCCTGCAAGGCCCTCGTCCCTCCGAGCTAAGCGGCGCCGCCGGCCATCGCCGGGAGGATCACCACGGTGTCCCCGTCGCTCACGGCGGTGCCGAGGCCGTCCAGCACGCGGACGTCCTCGTCGTTCAGGTAGACGTTGACGTAGCGGTTGAGCTCGCCCTCGGCGTCGAAGAGCTGGACCGAGGTTTCCGGGTGGGCGTCGGTGAGGGCGCGGAGGACCTCGCCGACGTTGGTGCCGCCGGCTTCGACCTCGGGGGCGCCGCCGGTTTTCGGGCGCAGGACTGGGGGGATGCGGACGGTTGCCATCGGCCGGGGATCCTACTAGGACGCGAAGCGCCGGTATTCGCGTCCTAGCGGTCTCCGCCGGCGCCGGCGCAGAAGAGGTCGTAGTCCGGGAACCGGCCCATCTCCGACGCGGGGATCTCGGGCGCGTCGTCGCCGCAGATCGGGCAGCTGGGATCGCGGCGGACCTTGAGCTCGGTGAAGGTGGTGCTGAGCGCCTCGTAGAGAAGCAGGCGACCGATCAGCGGCTCGCCCTTGCCGAGCACCAGCTTGATCACCTCGTTGGCCTGCAGGGTCCCCATCGTCCCGGCCATCACGCCGAGCACACCGTTGGCGGAGCAGCTCGGGGCCAGCTCAGCGGGCGGCGGGGTCGGGAAGAGGCAGCGGTAGCAAGGGCCCTCGTAGGGCACGAAGGTCGAGATCTGCCCGTCGAACCCGAGGATCGAGGCCGAGACGACCGGCTTGCGCAGCCGCACCGAGGCGTCGTTCAGGAGGTAGCGGGTGGGGAAGTTGTCGGCGCCGTCGACGACGATGTCGTAGTCGGCCATGACGTCGAGGATGTTGCTCGCGTCGAGGCGCCCGTTGTGCTCGACCACGTTGACGTCGGGGTTCAGCCCTTCGATGAAGATCCGAGCCGAGGTCGTCTTCGGCATCCCGATCCGTTCGGTGTTGTGGATCACCTGGCGCTGCAGGTTGGAGGAGTCGACCACGTCGTCGTCGACGAGGCCGATCGTGCCGACCCCGGCGGCGGCCAGGTAGAGCGCGGTCGGCGCGCCGAGGCCGCCGGCCCCGAGCAGCAGCACCTTTGCGTCCAGCAGCTTCAGCTGGCCGTCGACGCCGACCTCGGGGAGCAGGGTGTGGCGCGAGTAGCGCTCACGCTGCTCGGGGGTCATCCCGGAGGGCGAGACGACGGGCAGCCCCTGTTCCTGCCAGGCGATGATGCCGCCGCCGACCGAGGCGACGTCGGTGTAGCCCATCGCCTGCATCTGGGCGGCGGCGATCCCGGAGCGGTTGCCGGAGCGGCAGTAGAGGATCGTGCGGGCGGACTTGTCGGGCGCGACGGCCTCGATCTGGTCGGCGAGCATCGCCGGCGGCACCAGCTTGCCGCCCTCCAGGTGGGCCTCCTCGTACTCGTGCGGCTCGCGCGTGTCGATCAGGACGACGTCGCCGCCCTCGATCTCCTGCGCCGCCTCGAACGGTTCGATCTCCTCGATGACCTGCGTCTGCTGGGTTCCTGCGCCAGTCGCCATTCTTCAAATCCCCTAATTCGGATCAGCTTTACTTCAAAAAGTATAGCGACCCGCTTCGGGAACGCAAAAAAAGCGCCGCGGCCGTCTGGATCGACGGCCGCGGCGCGACTTAGGTCACCGGACGAGACCTAGCCCTTCGGGAGCGCCCTAAAGGCTCGGGCGCATCTGACGAAGCCTGCGGACCCGCTCTTCGATCGGCGGGTGGGTCGAGAAGAGGCCGGCCAGCCCCTGACCCTTGAAGGGGCGGACGATGTAGAGCGGCTCGGCCGCCTGCGAGACCTGCATCGGCATCGCTTCGGCGCCCTGCTCGAGCCGCAGCAGCGCGCTCGCCAGAGACTCCGGGTTGCCGCACAGTTCCGCCCCGCCCGCGTCGGCCGCGTACTCGCGCTGGCGCGAGATCGCCAGCTGGATGATCGAGGCCGCGATCGGGGCCAGGATCACCATCGCCAGCGCCGAGACGAGCCCGAGCGGCGAGTTGTTGTCTTCGCCGCCGAACCACATCAGCATGTAGGCGACGTAGGTGATCGCGGTGCCGATCGCCGAGGCGACCGACTGGATCAGGATGTCGTGGTTGCGGACGTGCGTGAGCTCGTGGCCGAGCACCCCGCGCAGCTCGTCCTCGGAGAGCAGTTTGGTGATCCCGCGGGTCACCGCGACCGCCGCGTGTTTCGGGTTGCGGCCGGTCGCGAAGGCGTTCGGCTGGTCGCTCGGGATCATGTAGAGGCGCGGCATCGGCAGCCCGGCGCGGGTCGTCAGTTCGCGCACCATCTGGTAGAGGCGCGGCGCTTCCGATTCGTCGATCGGCTTGGCGCGGCTCGCCGCCAGGGCCAGTTTGTCGCTGAAGAAATAAGAGCCCGCGTTGATCGCCAGCGCGATCAGCAGGAACAGGCCGGCGCCCTGCGGCCCGCCGATGAGCGCGCCGATCAGGACCAGCAGGCCGCCGAGGGCGGCGAACAGGATCGTCGTGCGCAGCGTCGCGCTGAGGGTCGACTGCTTGGTGGTCTTCATCTCGTTCGGGTGCTCCTGGGGGAAGAAGTGGACGACGGATTATCCCCACGCCGCGGCGGATTGACCATAGGGGCCACCCCCTGAAGGCGGCGGGGGCAGTCCCTATGCGGCGGATAGGATGGGCCCGCCATGCTCGGCGCCGCGGGCGTCGACGACGGAAGGAGAGACTGTGCAGAGCTGGGACCTGAACGGCCTGGAGTTGAAGCCGCGACTGCCGGAGATCCTCTCTTCGAGCGACGACGCGCGGGTGATCGCCCTCGACCTCGCCGCCGGCGAGAGTCTCGACGAGCACGAGGTGCACGAGCGGGCATTTCTCACCGTGCTGAGGGGCGAGGTCGAGGTCGACGCCGGGAACGGCGCCGCCGCCGGGGGGCCCGGGATGGTGGTCGAGTTCGAGCCGCGCGAGCGCCACCGGGTGAGCGCCAGGAGCGACGCCCGGCTGCTCCTGCTGCTGACCCCGTGGCCGGGAGCGGGCCACCCCGGGGCGATGGAGATGCGCGAGAAGCTCTACACCCGCCGCCACGCCGCCAAGCGCGGCGACTGAGCGACGGCCGAGGCCGGCCGCGGCAGGCGTCTGGATGCTTGATCCCACGGCCGGGGAGGGACGGGCGAGGGTTCGGGGCCGGTGCGGCCGTCCGAGTCACGTCCCGGGCGCCTCATGGGGGTCCTGGCAGGCTGTGACCCCCATGAGGCGCCCGGGACGTGAGGGGTGCGTGGGGAAGAGGGCACGGGTCCGTGACGAAGACGTCGGGACGTCACACTTCCGTGCCCTTTCAAGGCCGAGATCGGGGCCCCGACACCCGCTGCAGCGATAAGTGTCGCCCCAGCGACCCTTATCGCTGCAGCGTGTCCCGGACGTCCGAGGAAGACGGGAGGAAGGGTGACGGACCTCCCCTTCCCCGGCCGACCCCCGTCAGCTGTTCTTTTTGCCGGACTGGTCGGCATAAGGAACAGCTGGAGGGAGGGGCGTCCTCGAGGCGACGGCGAATTCCCACTTCGGTGACGGAGCCGTGGCGCTCCCGTGACCCCCACGCGACCCTTCCTCCTCTCCCCCCAGACCCGGCCGTCTCGGCCACGGCCACAGCCCGCCAGGGTCGTGGCCGAGACGGCCGCGTCCCTTGCCCCTCGGGCGACAGCCGGCACGTGGGCCCGCACAAAGCTCAGGGAGTCAGCCATCTAGGCTTGGGCGGTGCGGAGACGGGCGCTCTTCACCCAGGTGCTGGTCGTCAACGCGGTGCTCCTGGGGGCGATCGCGATCGTCGCCGGGGCGATCGCCGGGGTCTCGGCAGGGGAGGTCGTCGGGATCGCCGTCCTTGCCGTGGTCGCCGGGGCGGCCGCCAACGCGATCCTGCTGCGCCGCCGCTTCGCCCCGCTCGAGGACCTGATCGAGGAGATGGAGAAAGTCGACCTCGCCCGGCCTGGCTCCCTCCTCCCCGCCTCGATCGACGGGGTCGGCGAGACCGAGGAGGTGGAGCGGATCGAGCTCGCCTTCCTGCGGATGATGCGGCGGCTGGAAGCCGAGCGGCGGCGGGCGGGGTCGGCGGCGCTGCGGGCGCAGGAGGAGGAGCGGGCGCGGGTGGCGCGCGACCTCCACGACGAGGTCAACCAGTCGCTCACCGGCCTGCTGCTGCGGCTGGAGGCGGCGCGCTCCGCGGCCCCGCCGCAGCTCGAGCCGGAGCTCGCCGAGACCAAGGCGCTCGCCAACCAGGCGATGCGCGAGCTGCTCTCGCTGGCGCGCCAGCTCCGCCCCACCGCGCTCGACGACCTCGGGCTGGCGGCGGCGATCGCGGGGCTGGTCGAGCGCCTCGGCGAGGGCGAGATCGAGGCGACGATCGCGGTCGACGGCGACTTCTCCGACCTCGGCGACGACGCCCAGCTGGTCGTCTACCGGGTCGCCCAGGAGGCGCTCTCCAACGCCGCCCGCCACGCCGGCGCCGCCCATGTGGCGGTGGCCCTCCGCCGCGGCCCCACAGGGGTCGAGCTGACCGTCGCCGACGACGGCCGCGGCTTCGCCTTCGCCGAGTCCGAGCGCGGCCTCGGCATCGGCGGCATGCGCGAGCGCGCGCTGCTGGTCGGCGGCGAGCTGACGATCGAGTCCCGCCCCGGCGCGGGCACCACCGTCCGCCTCACGATCCCGGGAGAATCGACGCCGTGAGGGTGCTGATCGCCGACGACCATGGGATCGTCCGCTCCGGTCTGCGGCTGCTGCTGGAGCGCCAGCCCGACATCGAGGTGATCGCCGAGGCCGCCGACGGGGCCGCGGCGCGCGACCTGGCGATCCGCGAGCGGCCCGACCTGGCGATCCTCGACGTGAAAATGCCGAACCTGACCGGGTTGCAGGCGACGCGCGAGATCAAGCGCCAGGCGCCCGACGTGGCGGTGCTGATCCTCTCCATGCACGACGACGAGCGCTACCTCTTCGAGGCGCTGAAAGCGGGTGCCTCCGGCTACGTGCTGAAGGCGCAGGCCGACACCGACCTGCTGGCGGCGATCCGCGCCGTCGAGCGCGGCGAGCCGTTCCTCAGCCCCGAGGCGCAACGGGCGCTGATCAAGGACGTGCTCGAGCGGGGGTCCTCCGGCGAGGAGGAGCTGACCCCGCGCGAGGAGGAAGTCGTGAAGCTGGTCGCCGAGGCGAATACCACCAAGCAGATCGCCGAGCTCCTCCATCTCTCCGAGAAGACGGTCGAGAACCACCGCGCCAACGCGATGCGCAAGCTCGGCATGCGCGACCGGGTCGAGCTGGTCCGCTACGCGATCCGCCGCGGGCTGATCGAGCCCTAGCCGGACTCAAAACCTAGTGCTTCGGTAGGATTTGTTCCCGATGTTGTTCTCGACCAAAGCCGAGTACGGCGTGCGCCTGATGATCGAGCTCGGTCGTCAGCCTGGGTCGACCCCGATCTCGCTGAACTCGGTCGCCGAAGCGGAGCGGCTGCCGCTCTCCTATCTGGAGCACCTGGTGGCGAAGCTGCGCAAGGCCGGCCTCGTCACCTCGACCCGCGGCGCGCACGGCGGCTACCGGCTCGCCAAGCCCGCCGAGGAGATCACGATGGACGCGGTCGTCCAGGCCCTGGAAGGGCAGATCGCGCCGATGGAGTGCTTCCACGAGACGCCCGAGGGGCGGGTGCTGTGCTCGCACGAGGGCGACGGCGACCGCGCCTGCTCGACCAAGCTGCTGTGGACGCGGGTGCAGAACGGCGTCACCAAGGCCCTGGCGGGCACCACGCTGGCGGAGCTGGTCGAGTTCTCGACCCCGCACGCGCCCCCGATCCCGCGGGAGCACGCCAAGCCGGCGGTGGTCCACGCCCTGTGAGCGTCACCGAACCTTCCCGAAAGACCCCAGAAACGGAGCGAAATGGCTGAGCTGGAGATACGAAACCTGCACGTCAAGATCGAGGACAAGCAGATCCTCAAAGGGCTCGACCTCGATGTCGAGAAGGGCCGCGTCCACGCCCTGATGGGGCCGAACGGCTCCGGCAAGTCGACCCTCGCCAACGTGATCATGGGCCACCCGGCCTACGAGGTCACCGAGGGGACGATCACCTTCAAGGGCGAGGACATCACCGAGGCCGCGCCGGAGGAGCGCTCGCAGGCGGGCCTCTTCATGGCCTTCCAGTACCCGGTCGCGATCCCCGGCGTCTCCGTCTCCAAGTACCTGCGGATGATCATCAACTCCCACCGCGAGGCGCGCGGCGAAGACCAGATCAAGATCAAAGACTTCGCCCGGGTCGCCCAGGAGGCGATGGAGCTCGCGAACATCCCCAAAGACTTCTCCAGCCGCTACCTGAACGACGGCTTCTCCGGCGGCGAGAAGAAGCGGATGGAGCTGCTGCAGCTGGCGCTGCTGCGGCCGGAGCTGGCGGTGCTCGACGAGACCGACTCGGGGCTCGACATCGACGCGCTGCGGACCGTCGCCGAGGGCGTCAACAAGTTCGCCGGGCCCGACATGGGCGTGCTGATCATCACCCACTACCAGCGGATCCTCAGCATGGTGAGGCCGGACCAGGTGTCGATCATGTTCGAGGGCCGGATCGTCAAGGACGGCGGCCCGGAGCTGGTCGGGATCCTGGAGGAGAAAGGCTACGGCTGGATCCGCGAGGAGGTCGGGGCGGCCGCATGACCGTGACGGCCGGGACCTTCCCGATCGAGCGGGTGCGCGAGCAGTTCCCCGTGCTCGCACGCGAGGTCAGCGGGGTCCCGGTCGCCTACCTCGACTCGGGCGCCTCATCGCAGCAGGTGCTCGCCTCGATCGAGGCGGTCGACGACTACGAGCGGCGCCACCACTCGAACGTCCACCGCGGGTCCCACACCCTTTCGGGCGAGGCGACCGCGGCCTACGAGGGCGCCCGCGACACCGTCGCCCGGCACGTCGGCGCCGCCGACCGGCGCGAGGTCGTCTTCGTCCGCAACGCGACCGAGGCGCTGAACCTCGTCGCCCGCGCCTGGGGCGACGCCAACGTCGGCGCCGGCGATCGCATCCTCCTCACCGAGATGGAGCACCACTCGAACATCGTGCCCTGGCAGCAGCTGGCCGAGCGGGTCGGGGCGGAGATCGACTGGGCGCCGGTCGACGAGGAGGGCGCGCTCGACCTGGACGCGCTGCGAGCGCTGCTCGGACGCGGCCCGAAGGTCCTCGCGATCACCCATGTCTCGAACGTGCTGGGGACCGAGAACCCGCTCGCCGAGATCGCCGCGTGGGCGCACGAGGCGGGCGCGATCGTCGTCGCCGACGGCGCTCAGGGCGCGCCGAAGCTGCCGCTCGACCTCGGCTCACTCGGGGTCGACTTCTACGCGATCACCGGCCACAAGCTCTACGCGCCGACCGGGATCGGGGCGCTCTGGGGCAGGCTCGACCTGCTGCGGGCGATGCCGCCGTTCCTGGGCGGCGGCTCGATGATCCGCAAGGTCACGCGCGCGGGCACGACCTACGCCGACGTGCCGGCGCGCTTCGAGGCGGGTACCCCGGCGATCGCGCAGGCGATCGGGATGGGGGCGGCGCTCGACTGGCTCGACGGGGAGCTGGGGATGGAGGCGGTACGGGACCACGAGCGCGCGATCGCCGACTACACGCTGGGGCGGCTCGCCGAGGTCCCCGGCCTGCGCATCTTCGGCCCGCCGCGCGGCCCGGAGCGCCTCGGCCCGGTCTCCTTCGAGCTCGAAGGCGTCCATGCCCACGACGTCTCCGAGATCCTCGACCGCCACGGCGTCGCCGTCCGCGCCGGCCACCACTGCGCGCAGGTGCTGATGGAGCGCCTCGGCGTCGCCGCCACCGCCCGCGCCAGCTTCGGCGTCTACACCACCACGGAGGAGATCGACCGCCTGGCCTGTGGCCTCGAAGACGCCCGCCGGGTTTTCGGACTCTGACGCTTCGCTAGCCTCGAACGATGGAAGATCAGCTCTACCGCGACCAGATTCTCGAGCACTACAAGCGGCCCCACAACTTCGGGGTCGTCGAGGGTGCCGACCTCGAGTTCGAGGACACCAACCCGTTCTGCGGCGACGAGCAGCACGTGACGATCCGGCTGGACGAGGACGATCGGGTCGCCGAGGTGGCCTTCGAGGGAAAAGGCTGCGCGATCTCGACCGCCGCCACCTCGCTCCTCACCGACGAGCTGATCGGCAAGACGCGCGAGGAACTGCTGCGGCTACCGAAGGAGTACGTGCTCGAGCTGCTCGGCATCGACATCTCGGCGACGCGGATGAAGTGCGCGATGCTCGGCCTGAAGATCGTCAAGTCGGCCGCCGTCGGCCAGCCCGCCGAATGGGAGGACGAGGGCCAGGTCGGCGACCCGAGCGAAGCGGCGGCGCTCTAGCTCTCCGGCAGCTGGATCACGGCGAAGGCGGTCATCGGGGAGCTCGGCTCGGTGACGACGGCGAAGCGGCCGGCCTCGATCGTCACCGGGCCGAACCGGACGTCGCCGCCGGCGGCCTTCACCTTCTCCACCGCGGCGTCGGCATCCTCGACGCCGAAGTAGACGAGCCAGTGGGACGGGACCTCGTCCGGGAGCACGCCGCGGACGTCCATCATGCCGCCGATGTCATGGCCGTCGTCGGCGCGGAGGAACTCGACGTACTTCGCCGGGCCCGGGCCGCCGTCGGCGCGCTGGAGGTCGAACTCCCGCGTGGTCCAGCCGAAGACGGCGTTGTAGAAGGCCTTCGCCGCGTCCGGGTCGCGGGTGGCGAGCTCGTTCCAGCAGAGCGCGCCGGCCTCGTTGACGCGGGTCGCGCCGGCGAAGGTCCCCGGCTCCCAGATGCCGATCACGGCGCCGTCCGGGTCGCTGAACATGGCCATCTTGCCGAGGTCCATCACCTTCATCGGCCCGAAGATGACGTTGCCACCCGCCTGCCTGGCCTTCTCGACGGTCGCGTCGGCGTCCGCGACCGCGACGTAGGTGCTCCACACCTGCGGCTGGCCCTCCTGCTGGATCGGCATCATCCCGGCGACGTCGTCGCCGTCCAGCTGCGCGCGCCGGTAGCCGCCCATTTCCGCCGAGTTCGGCAGCTCGGGCACCTCCCAACCGAGCAGATCGCCGTAGAACGACGTCGAGTCCAACAGGTCGGCCGCCGCCATGTCGACCCAGCACGGGGTCCCGGGCTGGTAGCTCGTCACTTTGCTCATCGCTCGCTCCCTCGTTCGTCCCAGGTCGTGGCTTACGGCGCGTTTTCGCGCGTCTCGTCGGTCGGCGCCATCACCGCGAAGAAGGCGCCCTGGGGGTCCTGCAGGATCGCGAGCCGGCCGGGCGGGATGTCGATCGGCCCGTTCAGCAGCTGCCCGCCGGCCGCTTTCGTCGTCTCCGCCGCCGCGTCGGCATCGGGGACGGTGAAGTAGACGAGCCAGTGGGGCGGCGTCTCCTCGGGGGCCATGCCGGTGAGGTCCATCATCCCGCCGCGGATCGCCTCGCCGTCTTTCCACAGGTTGTAGGTGCCCATCTCCCCCATGTCCTGCTCTTCGACCGTCCAGCCGAAGACCTTGCCGTAGAACTCGCGCGCGGCGGGGACGTCGCGGGTGCCGAGTTCGTTCCAGCCGAAGGAGCCGTCCTCGTTGACGATCTCGGCGCCGGCGAAGGTGCCGGGCTCCCAGATCCCGCAGACCGCCCCGGTCGGGTCGGTGAAGACCGCCATCTTGCCGAGGCCCATCACGTCCATCGCGTCGACGATCACCTGGCCGCCCGCGTCGCGCACCTTGTCGAGCGTCTCCCCCGCGTCCTCGACCGACACGTAGGTCGCCCACACGCACGGCTGGGAGTCGTCCATCTTCGGCGAGACGCCGGCGACGTCCTTGCCGTTCAGCTGCGCGCGCCGGTAGCCGCCCAGCTGCGCCGAGTTCGGCTGCTCGGGGATCTCCCACCCGAGCAGGTCGCGGTAGAACCGCTCGCTGGCCTCGATGTCCGGGGTGCCCGACAGTTCGACCCAGCTCGGGGTGCCGGGCTCGTAGCTCGTCCGCTCACTCATCTCTCGCTCCTTCCGAAGTGGTCCTTGCCCCATAAGACCACGGCCGGGGGCGAAAGTCATCGCCAGGTGGTGAAGAACTCGTATGTCGCCGGTCGGAGGCCGCGGGCGCCCGACCGCTAAAATCCGACCAGCGCAGTAGGTTTACATCTCAACTTCGTCTTATTTCGTACGTATTTGGGGCTATGAGCCGCCCCGGGAAGCAATCACCCTCTTGACCGACACCGCAGGAATCACGATCTCAGTCTGCTCCGTCGCCGAGCTCCCGCCCGGCGCGCGGCGCCTGGTCGAGCACGAGGGGATGAAGATCGGCGTCTTCAACTGCGACGGCACGATCTACGCGATCGAGGACCGCTGCTCGCACGACGACGGCCCGCTCGCCGAGGGCGAGTTCGACGCCGCCGCCTGCACCGTCGAATGCCCCCGCCACGGCTCCCTCTTCGACCTGGCCACCGGCAGGCCGAGGACGCTCCCCGCATTCAAGCCGGTGAAGACGTTCGCGACCGCCGTCGCGGACGACACCGTCACCCTGGAGGTCGCATAAGAACATGGCTACGTCGCCCGAGGTAATCGCCGAGAAGGAAGGGCTCGCCGGGATCAACGCCGACTACAAGGAAAAGTTCGGCTTCAACGATCCCGAGACGGGCTACGCCTACAAAGCGCCGAAGGGACTCTCCCGCGAGGTCGTCGAAACGATCTCCGAGTTCAAGGACGAGCCGCGGTGGATGCGCGAGTTCCGGCTGAAGGCGCTCGAACACTTCGAAGCCCGCCCGACCCCGAAATGGGGCGGCGACCTCGACCAGATCGACTTCGAAGACATCCACTACTTCGTGCGGGCGAGCGAGAAGAACTCGCGCGACTGGAGCGAGGTGCCGGAGGACATCAAATACACCTTCGACCGGCTCGGGATCCCGGAGGCGGAGCGCAAATTCCTCGCCGGGGTCGGCGCCCAGTACGAGTCCGAGGTCGTCTACCACCAGGTCAACGAGAAGCTCGAGGCCCAGGGCGTGATCTTCACCGACATGGACACGGCCCTGCGCGAGCACGAGGACCTGGTGCGCCAGTACTGGGCGACGGTGATCCCGCCCAACGACAACAAACTGGCGGCGCTGAACTCGGCCGTCTGGTCGGGCGGCTCCTTCGTCTACGTCCCGGCCGGGGTCAAGGTCGAGATGCCGCTGCAGGCCTACTTCCGGATCAACACCGAGAACATGGGCCAGTTCGAGCGGACGCTGATCATCGCCGAGGAGGGCGCCGACGTCCACTACATCGAGGGCTGCACGGCGCCGGTCTATTCGAGCGACTCGCTGCACTCGGCGGTGGTGGAGATCATCTGCCAGCCGAGCTCACGCGTCCGTTACACGACTGTCCAGAACTGGTCGCAGAACGTCTACAACCTCGTCACGAAGCGCGCGGTCGCGCACGAAAAGGCGACGATGGAGTGGGTCGACTGCAACCTCGGCTCGAAACTGACGATGAAGTACCCCTCGATCTACCTGCTCGGGCCGGAAGCCCACGGGGAGATCCTCTCGATCGCCTTCGCCGGCCACGGCCAGCACCAGGACGCGGGCGGCAAGATCATCCACGGGGCGCCGAAGACGTCGTCCTCGATCTTCTCCAAGTCGATCTCCAAGGACGGCGGACGCGCCACCTACCGCGGCCTGCTGGAGGTCGCCGACGGGGCCGCCGAAAGCCGCTCCAAGGTGGTCTGCGACGCGCTGCTCCTCGACGAGGACTCGCGCTCGGACACCTACCCGACGATCCGCATCGACGAGAACGACGCCGACGTCGGCCACGAGGCGACGGTCTCGAAGATCGGCGACGAGCAGCTCTTCTACCTGCAGAGCCGCGGGCTCGACGAGGAGGAGGCCTCGAAGATGATCGTCAACGGCTTCATCGAGCCGGTCACCAAGGAGCTGCCGATGGAGTACGCGGTCGAGCTGAACCGGCTGATCGAGCTGCAGATGGAGGGTTCCATTGGCTGAGCTCGCCGTTGAGCCGGCCTGGCTGGAGGAGCGGCGGCGGCAGGGCGCGGCGTTGGTCGAGACCCTCCCCCTCCCCGACCAGCGGGTGAAGGGCTGGGAATTCACCGACCTGGCGAGCCTCGACCTCGACGCCTACACGGGCACCGACGCGACGGTCGAGACGAGCGGCGGCGAGGGCGCGACGGTGGTCTCGCTGGCCGCGGCGATCGAGACCCACGGCGCGCTGCTCGAGGAGAAGCTCGGGTCGCTGGTGCCGGTCGAGGACCCCTTCGTGGCCCGCAACGAGGCCGGCTGGCGCGACGGCGTGCTCGTGCACGTGCCGCGCGGGGCGAAGCTGAGCGAGCCGGTGCGGATCGAGGTGCCGGTCGACGCGAGCGGCGCGGCGGTCAGCTGGCGCACGCTGATCGTGCTCGAGGAGGGCGCCGAAGCCGAGGTCTGGGAGCACTGGTCCTCGCCCGACGACGAGGTCGACGCGCTGCTCAACTCGGTGGTCGAGCTGTCGGTCGGCCAGGGCGCGACGCTGCGCTACGTCAACACCCAGGACATCTCCGAGAACGCGTGGATCTTCGCCACCCAGCGCGCCCAGGTGGAGCGCGACGGGCGGCTCGACTGGGCGGCGCTCGGCTTCGGCTCGGCCCGCGGCAAGGTGCGGATGGAGACCAAGCTCGCCGGCCAGGGGTCGGAGGCGCGGGTGACCGGCGGCTACGCGGGCGGCCCGGGCCAGCACCTCGACTACGACACGACCCAGGAGCACGCGGCGGCGCACACCAACTCCGACCTCGCCTTCCGCGGCGTCCTCGCCGCGGGCTCGACGGCCGTCTGGCGCGGGATGATCAAGGTCGATCCCGGCGCCCAGCAGACCGACGCCTTCCAGGAGAGCCGCAACCTCCTCCTCTCCCCCGAGGCGCACGCCGACGCGATCCCCGGCCTCGAGATCCTCGCCGATGACGTCCGCTGCACCCACGCCGCGGCGATCGCCCAGGTCGACAAGGACCAGCTCTTCTACCTCACCTCCCGCGGCCTCTCCGAGGCGGCGGCGAAGACCCTGGTGATCGAAGGCTTCCTCGAGGCCCTGGTCGAACGCCTCGCCGAGGGCCCGGTCCGCGACGAGATCTCCGCCGCCCTCGAGCGCCGCCTCGCCGAGATCCTCTAGGGAGCGGCATGGGGGCGCCTCGCGGTGTCCTCGGTCGCGCGCCTTCGGGTCACGCACCGGAGTGCGCTCCCCTCGTCTCGCTCCCTGCGTCCTTGCGAGGCTGGCCCACGCCGTCCCCTAACGGCGCTTGCCCTTCTCTTCTTCGCGTTCGCGCTTCTTCTCGGCGCCGGTGGAGCGGATGATCCCGCCGATCACGATCAGGATCGGGATCGCGTAGAAGACCCAGGCCCAGTGACCGAGGTGGGCGGCCGGGACGGCGATCGCGCTCGGCATCAGCTCGCCCCGATCGAGAGCAGGTAGAGGCCGAAGCAGGTGAGGGCGACCATCACCGCGAGCATCCAGTACTGGGAGCGGGAGGCGCGGCGGTAGTCGGGCCAGTAGACGAGGGCGCGGTCGTGGGCCAGGGTCAGGCCGAGGCCGTGGCCGACCAGGAGGGCGGCGACCTGCACGTACCAGATGGCGTTCGGGGTGAGGGCACCGAAGTCGATCCCCGATTCGGCGGTGCCGAAGAGGTCGGTCGTCGCCGTGCCGAGGGGGTCGGAGAGCAGGTAGGTGAACTGGGCCTGCTCCTGGTAGACGAGGAGGCTGAAGTAGTGGGCGACGAGGTAGGCGAGGGCGATCGGGATCAGGGTGTGGGCGAAGCCGCGGGCGAGGACCTTGAAGGGCGGCGCGCCGGGGACCGAGCGCATACCGCGCACCCCGAGGAGGTAGACGATCGCGATCCCGGCGACGGTCCCGGCCATGAAGATGGTGTCGGTGATGCGGATCGTCGCCAGCGGGCCGGCGCCGGCGTCGCCGACCCACCTGCCGCCGGTTTCCAAGGGAGCTTTGTAGGCGCCGTCCTCGGCCCCGTCGAAGCTGGTCGTGGCGATCGAGGCGATCACGACCGCGGCGGAGCCGGGGACGCCCGTCGCCCAGCGGGTCGCGGCGGCGAGCGGCCGGCGGCGGCCGATCCGCCCCTCCTTCACCCCGAACGGCGCGAGCCGGGCGAACATCCCGAAGTAGACCGAGAAGATCTCGCCCCGCGCGCACCACTCCTCGCAGCCGAAGAGGGCCATCATCGCCAGCGTGTAGACGCTGTAGGCGCAGGCGGCGACGCCCGCCGCGCCGGGTTCGAGGCCGACCGCGACACCGCCGCTCGAGCCGTAGACGACCTCGAGCCAGACGAAGGCGAGCAGGCCGACCGCGGCGGGCCAGCGGCCGAGGCGCGCCGGGTAGGCGAGGTGGCTCGGGCGGCGCCCCGCGGCGAGCCGGTAGGCACCGCCGGCGACCCGGGCAATCGCCCGCCACGGGTTGAAGGCCCCGAACACGTCGCCGCAGAGCGCCGAGACCAGCGGGAAGCCGATCCAGACGGTGACGAAGAAGACGGTGATCGCGAAGTTCCGGTCCGGGGCTTCGGTGCCGTGGATGCCGGAGTAGATGCCGACCGCGAGGAGGAAGACGGCGAGGCCGCCGCAGAGGAGCTGGACCGGCCAGGCGCGCAGGACCGCGGTCAGCCAGGCCGGCGCGGGGCGCCAGCGTTCCTGCTCGAGCCGGGGCCTGCGCCAGGCGGCGGAGAGGGCGAAGAAGGAGACGACGAGGACGATCGACGCCCCCCAGGCGAAGAGCCAGGCGGGGATCGGCAGGTCCTGCTTGGCGACCAGGGCGTGGGCGTACGGCAGGGCGATGTTCATCGGAGGGCACCCCGGCGCCGCGCCGCGGCGCTCCCGGATAACGTCCGCCCGTGCGCCCAGGCCGCGACAACATCGCCGCACCCGACCTGCCCGCGGGGATCGAGTGGATCGGCGCCGAACCGGACTCGATGCCGGCGCTCACCGCGGGCGGGCCGGCGATCGTCCACTTCCTCGACTTCGCGCAGCTGAACAGCGTCCGCACCCTCCCCTACCTCGGCGAGTGGGCGCGGCGCTACCGCGACGCCGGGCTCTCGGTGATCGGCGTGCAATCGCCGCGCTTTCCCTTCGGGGCCGAGCGCGAGGCGGTGGCCGCGGGGCTGGGACGGCTCGGGGTCGAATTCCCGGTCGCGATCGACGCGGAGCGCGAGCTGTGGCACCTCTACGGCTGCGAAGGCTGGCCAAGCCTCTTCCTCTGGTCGCTGGGCGGAGCGCTCACCTGGGTCCACTTCGGCGAGGGCGATTACCTCGGGACCGAGATGGCGATCCAGGAGGAGCTGCGCGAGGCCGACGCGCTGCGGCCGCTGCCCGCGCCGATGGCGCCGCTGCGGCCCGAGGACGCGCCGAACGCGCGGGTGATCGCGCCGAGCGCCGAGGTCTTCCCCGGCGGCGGCTGGGAGCATCCCTGGATCGCCGGCGAGGAGGCCGACGAGCTGGCGGTCGAATACGAAGCGGGCGGCGTGTGGGCGACGGTCGAGGGGTACGGGTCGCTCGCGGTCGGCGTCGACGGCGAGGACCGCGGCGCGCTCGAGATCCCCGGGCCCGGCATCTATGAGCTGGCGGCGCACGAGCGCCACGGCGCCCACACCGTCACGCTCGTCCCCGAAGCGGGGATGAGCGTCTGGTCGGTGAGCTTCGACCCCGGGTTGCCGTAGGGCGCGGCTCACGCGGCCCTCCGCCGCGCCCCGAGAAGCGCCGCGGCCGCGACGATCAGCGCGATCGCGGCGATGGGGAGCGCGGCGATCGCGAGGCCGTCGTCGCTCGAGCCGGAATCGTTCGCCTCCCCGGCCAGCGCGCTCGCAGTCCGCCCCGGTTCCGTCACCGCCGTGACCAGCACCCGCGGCGCCGGGTGTTCGCTTTCCGGCCCGCCGATCCAGCGGACGACTTCGCCATCGTCGTAGGTCTGGAGCGCCTTGAAGGTCAGCTCCTCGCCCGGCTTCCCGGGGATCTGCATAGACAGCGGGAAGTCTTGGAACCGGCCTGGCGGCAAGCTCCCGCTGAGGATCACCTCGCGGACGCCTTCGGTGATCGGGCCGTCGTCGGTCTGGATCGGCTTCGCCGGCTTGTCGCGGACGACCCGCACCCGCCAGCCGGGGACAGGCTGGTAGGAAACCTGCCCGAACCCCGCCGGGAACTGGACCGCTACCTTGGTCGTGTTCGCGTGGTCGGTCTCGTTCGGCACCCGCACGTCGAGCACCGCGTAGGCGCCCGCTGGGGCTTCGCTCGGCTGCACGGTGACGTGGGCCCGCGCCGCCGCGGGGACGAGCAGGGCCAACGCGAGCAGCGCACCCGGGACGACTGTCTTGGCTTTCATCTGGTTCCTTTCTTCGTGGACGAGGCGCTCACCCGACTCCCACCTCCACCGTCTTTTCGAGCTGGTCGAATTCCGAGACGCGCAGCACGAGGGCGATCTCCCACTCGCCGGGGGCGTTCAGCTGTGCGTCGGCGACGATGTAGTGGCCCGGCCCGGCGGGCTGGGCGGTGAGCGGCACCGGCCCGATCTCCTTCGCGGGGAGCGTTGCCGTGAGGGTCAGTTCCTTGCCCCGCCGGTACGGGGCACCGGTCTTCGCGTCGAAGAAGTAGAGGTGGATCTGGTTGGCGCCGACCCGGGCCGGGTCGACGTCCAGCCCGAGCGTCGTCGGCCCCATCGCCGTGGAGGTCGAGAAGGGACCGCTCGCGGCGGAGATCGGTGGCGCGGAGCTCGCGAGCGCCGCGGTGACGCCGATCACGACCGCCAGCAGCGCCACCTCGGCGCGCAGGGCGCGTCGCAGGAGGACGCCGGGTAGGCCGGGGGGCGCGCCGCGCTCGGCGATCGCCTCGAGCCGCGGCACCGAGGCGCGGCGGTTGTATGCGGCGACGCCGATCACGCCGAGCAGCAGGAGGAACTTCGCGAGCACGGCGCGGCCGTAGCCGGTCGAGAATAGGTCCCCGGGGTGGCGGACGTAGACGTAGGCCTGGATCAGGCCGGTGGCCAGGATCAGGGTCACCATCGCGAGGGCGAGGGTCGAGAAGCGGGCGAGGGGGCCGGCGAGCAGGCGGGCGCGGTCGGCGGCTGCCACCGAGCGAGTAGCCGCCGGCAGGACGAGCAACATCGCCGCCAACCCACCAAGCCAGATCGCCATCGCGGCCACGTGGATGGCGTTGACGGGGAAGTTCAGGGCGACGGGGGACTGGGTCGAGGCGTGGCCGGCCAGGGCCGGGCAGAGGCAGAGGTAGACCAGAGGAGCAGCGATCAGGAGCGTGGTGATCGGAAGCGTTGCGAGGGGGCGGATCAGGGGACCCCCTCTCTCACGAACAGCGGGGAGGTTCGTTCGGGGGTCCCCTGATCCGCTCGTCACGGGCGGTGCGAGAGCTCCGATTGCGAGCCAGGCGATGAAAGCGAAGGCCCAGACGGTGCCGAAGCGGGTCTCAACGGTCGCTTCGAGGGTTGGCTTCGTGAGGCTGAAGACGGTGACGCCGGCGGCCGCGGCGCCCTCAAGGACGATTTGGGCGGCGGCGGCGATCAGGCCGGTTGCGGCTGCCGCCCAGAGGAGGAGGCGCAGGCGGGAGGAGAAGGCTCGGGCGGCGAGGTGGCGAGAGTCCTCCCCCACACCGGTCGCGGCGGCCAGGGCCGGGAGCCGGCAGATCAGGAGGAAGGCGACGCCACCGACGGCGAGCGCGATGGCGACGTACTCGAGGACGCGGGCCAGGCCGTAGGCGATCTCGGTCACGGTGCCGCTGCCGCCACCGCTGATGAGTTCGCCGACCGTCTCCGTGGGCGCCTTGCCGGGCGCGCCGACCGAGAAGACGTAGCCGCCGGCGACGACGTGGCCATCGGCGGAGACGACCCGGTAGGTGGCGGTGTAGCTGCCGTCGGGGAGGTCGGGCCGCAGGTGGACGGCGAGCTTCGGGCCTTCGCCGTGGGGGTGGAAGGTGGTGCCCTGGTCGACCCGTTCGCCCGCCGAGTCGTAGACGCGGACCGCGCCGAGGCTCCCCTCCACCGGCTCGTCGAACTCGAAGATCACCGCGGCCGGCTCGTGCCTCGTCACCGCGCCCTGTGGCGGGGTGGTCCCTTCCAGGCGCGCGTGCGCGGACGCCGCCGCGGGTGCCAGGAGCGCCACTGCGACAAGCGCCGCGAACGCGTTCGCGGTTACCCGCGCATACCGCGGTGAAGTGCGAAGGCGCCGCGTCTGGGACCGCCGGCGCATCTACCAGGCCTCGCCCGTGGGCTCGCTCGAGCCGGGCCGTTCGCCGGAACCGCCCGCGCCATCCTCTCCGCCCCGCCGCCGCCGGATCCACAGCACAAGTGCGCCGCCGCCGAGGACGATCACGATCGCCGCGATCGCGAACGGCAGCTTCGAGGTGCCGGCGCCGCCGACCCACCAGAGCGTCCCGCGGAGGGCGGTCCGGCGACCGTCCACCGACAACGGGACCTCGTAGCTGAAGACCTTGGTCTTCGCGCTCGCCGCGACGGTCCGCGGCGGCAGCGAGCGCGACATGTAGTGCATGCGGTGGTCGTGCCAGATGAACGTCCCCGAGGTGTCGACCGTCTTCCATTGCGGCGGCGCCTTCGGGTCGGCGATCGGTGGCACCGTCACCTCGCCGAAGCGGCTGTCGTTCAGGTAGGTCGCGGGCGAGCGCTGGTTCACCTGCACGGTGCCGTCCCGCTCGATCCGCGCGTAGGGCTCGCCCTCGTAGCCGTAGAGCACGACTTCGTGGCCGTGCCGATCGATCACCTGCAGGTAGCTGTCGTAGTCGAGGACTTGGATCGAGACGCCGCCGGGCAGCGGCGGCTGGATCGAGTCGATCTCCGACCGGTAGTTCGGATCGCCCCCGTGGGCGAGGGCGTGGGTAGGTGCAGGCGCCGCCGCCCAGACGAGGGCGAGCGCGGCGACCAGCAGCGCCCGTCTGGCGCTCCTCATCGTTTCTCCTTGGATCGCGGTTTCGGCGCGCCGGGGCGCGCGAGTGGCTAGACCGCGAGTGGCGGCGCGCGCCCGGCCGCCGCTCCCGCCAACGGCACGGGCCGCGGCAGGACGAGGCGACGGGGTCGCGGGGCGGGCGCCGGGCGCCCGTGGGAGGCGACGGCGCGGCGCCGGCGGGAGGCGACCCAACGGATCGCCGCGCGCGCCCCGCGCAGGGCCGCGGCGACGACGGTGCCGCAGAGCAGCGAGAGCGGCGGCGCCCACCAGCCGCCGGCGCCGAAGACGCCCTCGAAGCCGCCCGGGTGCCCACTCGCGAGCATCCCCTCGAGCAGCTCCTGGCAGCAGTAGAGCGCCAGCAGGGCGGCGGCGATCAGCAGCGCCAGGCGCAGGAAAGAGCGGCGCGGCGCGCCCTCGACGGCCGCGCCGTCCCGTCGCGCGCCCGCCAGGCGGGCGAAGAAGAGACCGACGACGATCGCCACCAGCATCGCGATCGGCGCCGCGAGGGCGCCCAGATACTGGTGGCCCTCCTGCTCCAGCTCCTGGCCTGACTCACCGCCGAAGGCGAGCAGGTAGCGCAGTTGGTGGACGGTGAGGACGGCGGCGGGCATCAGCGCGGCGGCGCGCAGAGACGGCGACAGCAGCCTGTCGAGGGGACGTGACACCAGGTCCACTCTAAAGTGTGTTCCCGAGCGGCCACTTCCCGAAGGAGAGCGGATGATCACCAAGCTGGACTTTGTCGGCGTTCCCTCGACCGACGCGGAGCGCTCGCGCCGCTTCTACGTGGAGACCCTCGGGCTGCGCCCCGACCCCCACGGCCAGTTCGAGTTCTGGGTCGGCGACACCTGCTTCGGGATCTGGGAGCCGGCCCGTCTCGGCCTCGAGTTCGCGCCCCAGAAGAACGCCCACCCCGCCCTCCACGTCGACGACGTCGCCGCCGCTCGCGCCGACCTCGAAGCCAAAGGCGTCACCTTCCTCGGCGAGACCTTCGACACCGGCGTCTGCCACATGGCCCTCTTCACCGATCCCGACGGCAACGACCTGATGCTGCACCACCGCTACGCCCCGGTCGAGGCGGGCGCGAGCGACGAGGGCGCGACGCCTGGGTAGGACGCGGCCGTCTCGGCCACGACCCTGGCGGGCTGTGGCCGCGGCCGAGACGGCCGAGGGTGCGGGGAGAGGGAGAAAGGGTCGCGGCGGCGTCACGGGACGGCCACGGGTCGGTCACCGAAGTGGGAATTCGCCGTCGCCTCGAGGACGTCTCTCCCTCCAGCTGTTCCTTATGCCGACCAGTCCGGCAAAAAGAACAGCTGACCGGGGTCGGCCGGGGAACGGGAGGTCCGTCACCCTTCCTCCCGTCTTCCTCGGACGTCCGGGACA
>JAFDWB010000093.1 GCA_018268675.1 Actinomycetota bacterium | reverse complement strand
GGCCGCCGGCGCGCACCGTGGCGCCCGCCGGGAACGGGGTCGGGCGGGCGACGGGCGGCGGCGCGCCCGGGGGCGGCGGCGACTTGCCGACGCCGTTGGCGGAGGTGTTGGGTCTCGAGCCGGGGAGTCTCATTCGCCGAAGAAGTTGCCGGTGAACTTTCCGCCTTCGCAGCCGGCGGCGCCGGACTTGCATTTGCCGCCCACTTCGACTTCGGTTTCGAGTTCGACCCCGTTCGAGGTGTGGAGGACCTTTTCGACCCCTTCGGAGGCGCCGTGTTCGCCTTCCTTCGAGTTTTCGGCGGCTTTCTTGGTGGCCTTGCCGGATTCGGCGCCGGAGATCGCCGACTTGCCGCCGCTCTTGCCCTTGGACTTGCCGCCGCCCTTGTTCGCCTTTTCGGACCCGCTCGATTCTTCGGTGGGCGCCGCCGCCGCGGTTTCGCCGCCGCCGCCTCCGCCTTCGACCTTGATCACCTGCGGCGCCGCGGCCTGGGTCGGGGTGTCGTGGCCCGAGCGGCCGATCAGGAAGCCGACGCCGATCGCCAGCACCAGCGTCGCGACGCCGGCGATCAACGCCGCGTTGGCGTTCATCCGGCTCGACTTCTGCTCGGGGGGCGGGGGAGGGGCCGGCGCTCCGGGTGCGCCGGCCGGCGCGTTCATCGTCTCCATGAAGACCACCGCGTCCATGAACGGCAGCCGCGGGTCGCCGCGGCGGTGGCCACAGTTGAGGCAGTAGCGCTGGTCCGCGGCCATCCGCGCGCCGCAGTCGGGACAGGAGTCGTTGCCGGCGCCGAACGCCGCCATCGACGCCGTCACCGGCGTCGGCTGCGGATCCGCTGGGGGCGCGGGGGGAGCCGGCGCCGCCGGCTCGGTTCGCTCGGGACCGGCACTCACCGGGCCATCTTCAGATGGCGCCGCGGCGGCGGTGTTTAAGAGTTGTGAATAAGCCCCGATGCCATCTGGGAGCGCCGTCTGGGAGCGCCGCCGGCGTCGATGCAAAATCTTTACATCGACGCCTCTTCCCGCTCGCATAATCGGCCCCAGAGGTGGCCGACGGCAAGGACGATCAGACCCCCGAGCCGACGGGGAAGGCGGGGGGCTCGGCCCCCGGCGCGCGGGGCGGCGCCTGCGGCGAGTGCGGGGCGCCGCTCGCCCCCGACCAGCGCTACTGCCTGACCTGCGGCGCGCGCCGCGGGCGCCTGCCCGGGGCGGTCGCGAGCACGCTCACGAGGCTCACGGCGAGGGGCCGGGACCTCGCCGCCGCGGCGTCGGGCAAGGCGTCCAAGCCGCAGGGGGAGGGCGAGGAGGACGCCGGCTGGTCCTGGATGCCCTCGCCGCCGGCGATCGCGATCGCAGTGATCGGCATGCTGGCGCTGGGCGTCGGTCTCGGCTCGGCGATGAGCGAAATCGCGTCCTCCGCGCCGCTCTCGACGATCCTGCTCGAGTACCCGGCCCGCGCGACCCAGGCGCCGGAAGCAGAATCGCCGGCCGCAGAAGAAGAAGCCGAAGCGCCGGAACCGGTGGTCGCCGCCGCGTCCGAAGAATCCGCGGCGCCCGAAGAAACCGTCGCAGAAGCGCTGCCCGAAGAAGTGGTCGAAGAACCGCTCCCCGAAGAAGCGAGCAGCGAACTGCCGCCGCCGGTCGAATTCAACCCGCTCGAAGAACCGGAAACGGAACTTCCCGAAGGCGAAGAAGGAGCGGGAGAAGAAGGGAAGCTGCCGGAAGTCAAACACGCCTTCCTGATCGTGCTCGGCGAAGGCGGCTACGAAGAAACCTTCGGGGCCACCTCGACCGCCCCCTACCTGGCCAAGGTGTTGCCGAAGAAGGGCGAGCTGATCCCCAACTACTACGGGGTGACGGGCGGCGTCCTCGCCAACGAGATCGCCCTGCTCAGCGGCCAGGGGCCGACGCCGGAAACGGCGGTCGACTGTCCGAGCTACACGGCGATCGCGCCGGGTACGGTGTCGCCGACCGCCGGGCAGGTCGAAGGCAACGGCTGCGTGTACGGGAAGGAAGTCAAGTCGCTGCCGACCCAGCTGACCGAAAAGGGGGTGAGCTGGCGCGCCTACGTCCAGGACATGGAAAACGGCGGCGCGATCGGGCAGCCGTTCCGCTGTCGGAAGCCCGCCCTCGGCGGCCCCGACTGGAGCCCGATGCCGGCTCCCGGCGACCAGTACGTGACCTGGCGCAACCCGGTCGTCTACTTCGCCGCGATCGCCGAAGGTCCCGAATGCGAAAAGGTCGACGTCGGGTTCGAACTGCTGAGCAAGGACCTCCAGGCGAAGAAGAAGACGCCGACGCTGTCGCTGATCTTCCCCAACGCGTGCCACTCGGGCGGCGGGCTCGAATGCGAACCGGGCGCTCCGAAAGGCGCCAACGGCGTCGCCGCGGAGCTGAAGACGCTGGTGCCGGCGATCATGGCCTCACCCGCCTACGAAGAAGGCGGCATGATCCTGATCACCTCCGCCGAGGCGCCGCAGACGGGCGAACACCTCGACTCGAAGGCGTGCTGTCTGGTGCCCGCGTATCCGAACCTTCCGGCTCGGGCCCCGGCCCCGACGCCCGCCCCGACGACGCCCACTACGACTACGAGCACGACCACCGCCTACGGCACCGAATCGGTGGTCGAAACGGGCGGCGGCGGCAAGGTCGGCCTGCTGCTGATCTCGCCCTACGTCGAACCAGGGAAGGTCGAAGAAGCCCAGTTCGCCAACCACTTCACCCTGCTGAAGACGCTGCAGACGATGCTCGGCGTCGAACCGCTCGGCTACGCGGCCGAAGAAAAGGTCCCCGCCCTGAGCGCCGCGCTGTTCAGGTCGCAGGAAGAAGTCGAAGCCGAAGAAAAGGCCGCGGCGGAAAAGCAGGCGAAGCCCAAGCACAGGTCCTCGCCGAAGTCCTGAAACGCCCGTCTCCGGGTACGGCACCACTATCGTCAAGCCGGAACCGGCTAACTACAGGAGGCGTTGATGCTCGACCAGAGCAAGATCGGCAAAGTCGTGGCGGAGCAGATGGAAGCGATCGAGGCCGATTACGGCGATGACTGCGAGATCGGCGACGTCTGCACCATCGTCGAGGTGATCGGCCCCCACGGCTCCCACGTCCGCGTGCGCTCGAGCGACATGCGCCCCCACAGCGGCCTCGGCCTGATCCGGATGGCCGAACAGGCGATGCTCGGGAACCTCGGGGGGAGCTGACGCTCTCTATCCTCGTAGTCGCATGCCCGATCGCTCGGCCGACATAGTCGTGATGAAGTTCGGCGGCACCTCGGTCGCCGGCCCCGAGCAGATCAAACGCGCGGCGGGGCGCATCGTCGCCGCCCGCGAGGCGGGCAACCGCGTCGTCGCGGTGCTCTCGGCGCGGGGCAAGACGACCGACGAACTGGTCGAGCAGGCGCACGAGATCTCGCCGCGCCCGGTCGCCCGCGAGATGGACATGCTGCTCTCGACCGGCGAGCGGATCTCCTGCGCGCTCTGCGCGATGGCGATCCACGACATGGGTCACGAGGCGATCTCGCTGACCGGCTCGCAGGCGGGGATCGTCACCGACTCCTCCCACACCAAGGCGCGGATCATCGACGTGCGCGCCGACCGCATCCGCCAGGCGTTGGAGCAGGACCGGATCGTCCTCGTCGCCGGCTTCCAGGGGGTGTCGACCGACAGTCGCGACGTGACCACGCTGGGGCGCGGCGGCTCCGACACCACCGCGGTGGCGCTCGCCGCGGCCCTCTCCGCCGGTGTCTGCGAGATCTACACCGACGTTCGCGGGGTCTACTCGGCCGACCCGCGGATCGTCCCCGACGCCCGCAAGCTGGCCCAGGTCTCCTTCGAGGAGATGCTGGAGATGGCGGCATCCGGGGCGCGGGTGTTGCAGCTGCGCTCGGTCGAGTACGCCCGCAACCACGGGGTCCGGATCCACTGTCGCAGCAGCTTCGAGGACGGTCCCGGTACCCTCGTCGTGTCAGAGGAAGAGACCATGGAGCAACCTTTCGTAACCGCCGTGACCCATTCCGACGCCGAGGCGCGCGTGACCCTGACCGGTCTGCGTGACGAGCCGGGCGTCGCCGGTCGCATCTTCAGCGCGCTGGCCGACGCCAACGTGAACGTCGACGTGATCATCCAGAACGAGCCGGTGGGTGACGACCAGCTCGCCGACCTCTCCTTCACCGTGGACCGCGACGAGCTGTCGGTGGCGCGCGAGGTGATCGACCGGCTCGGCGACGTCTCGGTGGCGGTGAAGGCCGAAGAGCAGATCGGCAAGGTCTCCGTCGTCGGCGCCGGGATGCGCTCGCACCCGGGGGTCGCCGCCAAGGTCTTCCAGACGCTGGGCGAGCAGGGGATCAACATCGAGATGATCTCCACCTCGCCGATCAAGATCTCGTGCGTCATCGCCGCCGGCCGCGTCGCCGACGCGGTGCAGGCGCTGCACGCGGCGTTCGAGCTCGGCGACGACGCAGTCCGGCCGGAAGGCGCGGGCGGCTCCGACCAGACTTCGACGGTCGCCGGCTAGCGCGCCACCGAAGATGGCGGGCGACGGCTACAGAGTCGGGGTGATGGGCGCGACCGGCGCGGTCGGGACGACGATCCTGGCGCTGCTCGCGGAACGCGGCTTCCCGGCGCGCGAGGTCGTCGCCTACGCGTCGGAGCGCTCGGCGGGCAGGGAGATCGAGTGGGGCGGGACGATGCTGGTCGTGCAGCCGCTGAACGCGGAGACGATCCAGGGGGTCGACGTCGTGCTGTCCTCGCCGGGGGGCGCGGTGAGCGCCGAGTGGTCGCCGCGCTTCGTCGAGGCGGGGGCGACCGTGGTCGACAACACCAGCTACTGGCGCATGCACGACGGGGTCCCGTTGCTGGTCGCCGGGGTGAACGACGAGGCGGCCGAGGACCACGAGGGGATCGTCGCCAATCCCAACTGCACGACGATGACGGCGCTGATGGCGCTGGCGCCGATCCACCGCGCGGTCGGCCTCGAGCGGCTGATCGTCTCCAGCTACCAGGCGGTGTCGGGGACCGGCCAGAAGGCGATCGAAGAGCTGCGCGCGCAGGCGAAGGCGATCCTCGACGGTGCCGAGCCGCCTGCGCCCGCGGTCTACCCGCGCCAGATCGCCTTCAACGTGCTGCCGCAGGTGGAGAGCTTCAAGGACGGCGACGACTACACGACCGAGGAGCGCAAGGTGATGGCCGAGACGCGCAAGATCCTCGGCTTCGGCGAGGAGGTCGGCATCTCCGCCACCTGCGCCCGGGTCCCGGTCTTCGTCGGCCACTCGGAGTCGATCAACGTGCAGACCCGCGAGGACCTCTCGCCGGAGGATTGTCGTGCCCTGCTCGCGGAGGCGACCGGCGTGCAGGTGGTCGACAACCCCGCCGACGCCGAGTACCCGCTCGCCATCGACGCCGCGGGCCGCGACGACGTCCTCGTCGGCCGCATCCGCCGCGACCCGAGCCACGAGCGCACCCTCAACCTCTGGGTCGCCGGCGACAACCTCCGTAAGGGCGCCGCCACCAACGCGGTCCAGGTAGCCGAGATCCTGGTCGAGCGCCGCTGGCTCATCTCCCAGCGCTGACGCAAAAGTCACACTTCCGCGCACCACACGCGCGCATTTTCTCCCTACGCTCCTTCTGTGAGTGTGATGGACGACGAGTGGACCGACAACCGCATCGACGACTTCGCCGGCCGAGTAGGTTGGTTCGAAGGCGACGTGAAGGACCGCTTTGACAAGGTGGACCGGCGATTCGATCGCTTCGAACGCAACGTTGACGAGCGGTTCGATCGGTCCCAGGCAGATGTCAAAGCACGGTTCGAGAGGGTCGACGGCAAGATCGATGAACGATTCAACAGGCTCGATTCCAAGGTTGACTCGACCAACCGAACGATCGGGGTCGGGATCTTCGTGGCCGTGATGGTCAAAATCTTCTTCAGCTGACCGGCCACCGGCTTAACCGAAATGTTCCACTTATGCCCACCACGCGCGCGGGTATTTCTCCTAGCCTCGACGCATGGCAGAAGACTGGGAGTTGAAGTCACTGGAAACGACGTATCGAGCGCCTTGAGGAAGCAGAAGAACGCCGGCGGGATCGGTGGTGTCGGCAGGGACAGACGGTCGACTGGGTCATGCTGTTGGCCTTCGCGACGTTGCTGGTGCTGCTCGTATCCGCGGGTAGCCTCCACCATCACTAGAGCGCCTGCGCGAGAGCCTTTGGTCACGGGATGGGCCCCCGGCCGGCTGCCGCCCGGCGGCGCGCCCGTCCCCCTCATGCTTCGGTTGGTTATGAGGGCGGGACGGGCGCCTCGTTCGTATCCGGTGACGGATGGGGCACGGGCCCGCAATGCGTTCGTCGCTTGTGCCGTATATGGGTACAAGCGACGAACGGACCGGTCCGCCCCGGGGTGAGTTCGCACTTATCTACGACTGTTGTGGCCAACTGCGAACTCACCAGCGTGGCGCACACCAAGGCGCGGCCATCGCCCTCATAACCAGCCGAGCGATGAGGGGGATGGCCGCGCCGCGAGGCGCCGGCCGGCCGCGCCCCTCGCCCGCTACGCCGGAACCGCGGTCAACCGCTCCTCGACCCACTTGGTCGAGGCGATGTGCTTCTCCATGCCCAGCTCCTTCGGCGTCGCGCCGAGGGCGAGGCCGACCAGCTGCGGGAGGTGCAGGACGGCGAGGCCGAGGTCGCGGTTGACGACCTTCGCCGCCTCCGGCTGCTGCATGTCGAGGTTCAGGTGGCAGAGGGGGCAGGGGGTGACGAGGCAGTCGGCGCCGGCGTCGATCGCGTCGCCGACGTGGGTCCCGGCCTGGGTCAGGGAGGTCTCGCGGTTCATCGTGATGACCGGGAAGCCGCAGCATTTGCGCGCCCCGTCGTACTCGACGATCTGGCCGCCGAGGGTCTCGATGACCTTCTCCAGGTAGATGTCCCGGTCGGGGTACTTGGAGTAGCCGAGGCGCTCCTTCGGCCGCACGATGTAGCAGCCGTAGAACGGCCCGACGCGGAGGCCCGAGAGCGGCCGCTTCACCTGGGCGGCGAGGCGGTCGAGGCCGTAGTCCTCGACCAGCAGCCAGAGGAAGTTTTTGTTGTTCCAGGAGCCGTCGGCGGACTTCTCGTAGGAGAGGCCCTGGCCCGAGAGCGCCTCGTTGACGTGCGCCCGGTAGGCCGAGTCGGCGTCGAGCCGCTGCTGGCACTCCGACTGCGCGCCCTGGCAGGTCGAGCAGATGTTCATCATCGAGAGGCCGGTCTGCTGCGCGAGCGCGAAGGTGCGCGCGTTCAGGGTGTCGGCGAGCTCCTGGTTGTGCTCGGCGATCACCCCGGCGCCGCAGCAGTTGGCGCGGTCGAGCGTGACCAGCTCGATCCCCAGCTTCTGGGCGACCAGCGCCATCGAGCCGTGCAGCTCGGGCGTGAACCCGCGCGAGACGCAGCCGGGCCAGTAGGCGACTTTGATCTGATCAGCCATTCGAGGCCTCCTCGCCTCCCGGGGCGGCGGCAGGCTCGAGGCGCTCCTCGACGGCGGCCTCCTCGTCGCCCTCCTCGCCCTTGATGTACAGGTTGAATTCCTCGTTGTGTTCCTCGGCGTGCTTGTAGATCGCCTTCACCTCGTCCTGGGCGTTGCCCGGGAGCTTGTGGTGGACGCCGGGGATCAGCTTCGGGAGCGAGCGCATCTTGCCGGTCTTGATCCCGCGGACCGCGGTCGGCAGTGAGCCGATCATTTCCTTGATCGCGCGTTTGGTCGGCAGCAGCTTGCCGAGGACGCCCGGCGCGAAGGACTCCTGCAGCAGCAGCGACTCGTCCAGGGTGCCCTTCTTCTCGATGATCTTGACGAAGGCCATCTCGTGCGAGTGCCCCGAGTTCGGGTCCTCGATCCCGTTCTCGCCCGCCTTGCGGCGCAGCCGCATGATCTGGTCCATCGGCGCCACGCCCTTCGGGCAGGCGTCGACGCAGCTGAAGCAGTGGGTGCAGTCGTAGATCCCGTGCGGATCGTGGGCGAGGTCGGTAAGGCGCTCCGTGGTCTCGGCGTCGCGCGGGTCGCCGACGAAGCGGTAGGCCTTGGCGAGCGCCGCCGGGCCGATGAAGAGCGGGTCGACTTCCATCGAGAGGCAGGAGGAGACGCAGGCGCCGCACTGGATGCAGGCCATCGACTGGGTGATGTCGACCATCGATTCCGGCTCGACGATGTACTCGCGCTCGGGCGGCTCGCCGTAGGGGAGGAGCCACGGGGTGACGCGGCGGATCTTGGTCCAGTGGGTCGACTCCATGTCGGTGACCAGGTCCTTGATCACCGGCATGTTCCCCATCGGCTCGATCGTGATCACGTTGCCCTCGGCCGCGCCGCCGACCGCCGCCGCCTTCTTGTCGGCGAGCTCCTGCGCCTCGCCGATCTGGGTCTGGCAGCCGAGCCCGGACTGGCCGTTGATCTTCATCCCGCAGGAGCCGCAGATCGCCGCCCGGCAGGAGCAGCGCACGGCGAGCGAGCCGTCGTCGCGGTCCTTGGCCTGCAGCAGCCCGTCGAGGACCGACAGCGAGGGATCGAGCTCGACCCCGAACTCCTCCCAGTAGGCGGGCTTGCCGCTCTCCGGCTGGTAGCGCCGGACTTTGATCGTGTAGTCGGCCATCAGTACGTCCTCGCTTCCGGTTGCCACTGGGTGATCGTGACCTCGGAGTAGGAGATCTCCGGGCCCTCGTCCGTCCGCTCGAGGTCGATGTGTTTGAGCCACTCCTCGTCGTTGCGCTCCGGGTAGTCGGTGCGGTACTGGGCGCCCCGGCTCTCCTTCCGCTCCAGCGCCGCAACGCAGGAGCACTCGGCGCAGTCGAGCATGTAGCCGAGCTCGATCGCCCCCATCAGGTCCTGGTTGAAGACCTGTCCGTGGTCGTCGATGTAGGCGGTCTTCGCCTCCTCCTTGAGCCGGCGCACCGTCTCCAGCGCTTCGGTGATGCCGGCCTCGTCGCGGAACACCGCGACCTTGGAGTCCATCGTCTGGCCGAGCTCGAGCTTGATCTCGGAGACCCGCCGGCCGGAGCCCTTCTCGCGGCCGTTGATGTCGTCGACCATCGCCTGCTCGTCCTCCAGCACCTTGCCCGAGGGCTTCGCCCAGTCGGTGCGGAGCGCCCGCGCCGCGGCGTCGCGCCCCGAGTGCTTGCCGAAGATCAGCGTGTCGAGCAGCGAGTTGGCGCCGAGCCGGTTGCCGCCGTGGACCGAGACGCAGGCCACCTCGCCCGCGGCGTAGAGGCCGGGGATGTCGGTGCGGCCCTCGACGTCGGTCTTGACCCCGCCCATCGTGTAGTGGTTGCCCGGCTTGATATGGATCGGTTCGCGGGTGATGTCGACGCCGGCGAAGTCGCGGCCGACCAGGACGATCTCCCGCAGCGCCTCGTGGATGCGCTTTTTCGGCACCACGGTGATGTCGAGCGCGACGGTCCCGTCGGGGAAGCCGCGGCCCTCGTTGATCTCGGTCTGCTCGGCGCGCGAGACGACGTCGCGCGAGGCCAGCTCCATTTTGTTCGGCGCGTACTTCTCCATGAAGCGTTCGCCGTTCTTGTTCAGCAGCAGGGCGCCCTCGCCGCGGGCACCCTCGGTGATCAGGAAGCCCTTTCCCGCCAGCGTGGTCGGGTGGTACTGGATCATCTCCATGTCCATCAGCTTGGCGCCGACCCGGTAGGCCATCGCGATCCCGTCGCCGGTGCAGATCAGGGCGTTGGTGGTGGGCTTCCAGATCTGGCCGGAGCCCCCGGTGGCGAGGATCACCGATTTGGCCTGGAACAGTTCCATCGAGCCGTCGGCGACGTTGCGGGTGACGACGCCGCAGCACTCACCGTTCTCGTCGATCGCCAGTGAGGAGGAGAACCACTCCTCGTAGCGGGTGATCTGCTCCGAATATTTCATCAGCTGCTCGTAGAGCACGTGCATGATCGCCTGGCCGGTGATGTCGGCGACGTAGTACGTGCGGGCGGCGGAGGCGCCGCCGAAGGCCCGGGTCCCGAGCTTGCCTTCCGCGTTGCGGTGGAAGGTGACCCCGAGGTGCTCCATGTGGAGGATTTCCTCGGGCGCCTCTTTGGCCATGATTTCGATCGCGTCCTGATCGCCGAGGTAGTCGGAGCCCTTCACGGTGTCGAACGCGTGGGACTCCCACGTGTCGTCAGGGTTGAGCGCCGCGTTGATCCCGCCCTGAGCGGCGTTGGAATGGGAGCGGACGGGGTGGACCTTGGAGACGATCCCCACCGATACGCCCTGCTCCGCGGCTGCGAGGGCGGCCCGCTGGCCGGCGAGCCCGGCCCCTATGACGAGTACGTCGTGGGATGGCACGAGGCCGGATGCTATAGAGAGGAAATCCGAGCTTGCAGTCGGGATTCCTTGAATTCGTCACGCTTCGGCGAAGCGCCGGATCGCCGCCTCGGAGAGCCTGATCCCGTCGGCGACGGTGCCGAAGTCGACGTTCTCGGCGAGGTCGTTCGGCCAGTGGTAGTTGGCCGGCTGCTTGCGGTCGTCGCAGCCCGCGATCACCGCCGCTTCGTACCCGGCGGCGAGCGGCTCGAGCCCGTCGGTGCCGTTGTGCAGGCGCAGGTTCGGGTAGAGCCAGATGCCGAGCTCCGCGGCGGCGGAGTCGAGGAGCTCGAGCGCGGCCGCCGGGTACTCGTGCATCTTCAGGAAGCCCTCGCCGCGCAGCACCAACAGGTGGGGCGAGCCGGTCGACTCGAGGCAGAGGAAAAAGGTCGAGTCGCGGGGGAGGGAGTCGAAGTGGCGCTCGCCGAACGCCTTCATCCCCTCGCTGAAGGACTCCTCGGCGCCGGCCGAGAGGAGGACGACGCGGACGCCGGGGACGGGGGCCTCGGCGAGCCGGCGGGCGAGCGCGAGCAGCGAGACGACCGCGGTGCCGTTGTCGTTGGCGCCGGGGACGACCTGGCGGGCGCCGATCTCGGCCATCGCCGCGGTCGCGGTGGCGGCGAGCGCGGTGCCTACCTTGGTCAGCGCCCTCGCGCCGGTGAGCGCGCCGAGGGCGACGAGGAGCGGGCCGCCGATCACCGGCGCCATCAGCGGCGGGCTCGTGTCGGCGCGCTCGATCAGGCCGAGGCGGTCGGCGATCCGCGGCAGCGCCGGGTGGAAGACAAGGCCGGAGTGGGCGGCGTCGTGGTGGGCGCTGACGACGACCGTCCGCGGCGCGCGCGGGTCGCCGATCTCGCAGACGACGTTGTAGGCGGTGCGCTGCGCCAGCGGCGCGCGGAGGCGGCGCCGGTGGGGCGGGAAGTCGGAGGCGATCCCGGCCGCGCCGAGGGCCCCGAGTGCCGCGCCCAGCGCTCGCCGGCCGCGCAGCGCGGCGATCCCGCCGAGCGCGCCCAGGGCGGTGCCGAGGCCGAGCGGCCACCAGTAGGTGCCGTGCGCGGCCGCGGCCTCGATCCGCGCGTCGGCGCCGAGCAGGCGGAGCCGGCCGACCAGCCACTCGGCGGCGCGCCGTTCGCCCTCGGAGGCGGAGGGGCGGGGGATGCGCTCGAGTTCCTCGAGCCGCGCGCGCAACCAGGCCTGGTCGGGGTTCCCGATCGCCGCCGACGAAGTTGTGCCGTTTGTGTGCCTGGCCATGTAGCCGGCCACGCTACCCGCTTACCATTGAGTACATGTTGGGCGGCGGCTCGATCACCCTGTTCCACGTCCGCGGGATCCGGATCGCGGTCGACTGGTCCTGGTTCCTGATCCTCTTCCTGGTCATCTTCTGGATGTCCAACTTCTACACCGACCTGCTGGGGCCGTCGGGGGGCTCGAGCACGCCGTTCATCCTCGCCGTCGCCAGCGCCGCGGGCTTCTTCGGCTCGATCCTCCTGCACGAGCTCGGGCACGCCCTCGTCGCCACCCGCAACGGGATCGGGATCAGCTCGATCCAGCTCTGGATCTTCGGCGGCATGGCGCGGATGGACCGCGAAGCCGACGGCCCGGGGGTCGAAGCGCGGGTCGCGCTGGCGGGCCCGGCGGTGACCGCGGCGATCTTCCTTGCCCTGATGGGGGCCGGCGTCGCCGCCGGGGGCTGGGGCGAGTTCAGCCACGCGGCGCTGGTCGAAACCAACTCCGGCGCCTCGGGCGTGCTGGCGATGATGGCCTGGCTGGCCTCGATCAACCTCCTCCTGCTGGGCTTCAACCTGCTGCCCGCGTTCCCGATGGACGGCGGCCGCGTCGCCCGGGCGGTCGCCTGGAAGGTGACCGGAGACCGCAACGCGGCGACCAAGTTCGCCGCCGATCTCGGCCGCATCTTCGGCTACTTCTTCATCGCCGCCGGCATCTACATGACGATCACCAACTCGATCTTCGGCACCTTCGGCGGCGTCTGGCTGGCGCTGATCGGGGTGATGATCAACGGCGCCGCGAAAGGCGCCTCGGTCCAGACCCGGATGAACTCGCGCATCGGCACGATCTCGGTCGCCGACGTGATGGACCGCGAACCGGTGACGATCCCCGGCGACCTCTCGATCGAGCAGGCGCTCGACCAGTACTTCCTCCGCTACCGCTGGCCCTGGTTCCCCGTCGTCGACGCCGCCCACCGCTTCCTCGGCCTGCTCAACCGCGACGCCGCCGACGAGGTCCCCGAGGTCTCCCGCGCCGGCTCCCGCGTCGCCGAACTGGTCGACGCCGACCGCGGCCTCTTCATCCGCGACGACACCCCGCTGACCTCACTGCTGTCGAACCAGAACCTCCGCCGCCTCGGCGCGCTGATGGCGGTCGACGCGGACGGGCGCTTGTCCGGCGTCATCACCGTGGAGCAGGTCGGACGAGCGTTGCGGGACGCGCAGACGCGCGCGTAGGGGGCGGCGGCAAGGGACGGCGGCTGGCCGAGGAGGGTTGCGGGTTGAGTGCCGCGCAGGAGCCGCGGATGCCGATCCGACCCGGGCTGGCTGAGGTCGGCCCGGCATCCGCGGCTCCTGTGGCGGGGAGGTGTGACGAAGCGGGAGAAGTCACGCTTCCGTGCGTGGGCGCCCCGTCGCTTGCTGAGTTGCGGGTGCCCTGGCGCCCTCAACTCAGCAAGCGTCCGCGCCTCCCGCGCCACCCGAGGTTGATGGGCCGAAAACCCGTCAGATAGTCCGGTTTTCGGCCCATCAACCTGGAGGGCGGACGGAAGACGCGCCGAGGCCGCGCACTTCGTCACGAGCTCCAACGCAAGGCGTCCCGAACCCCGTCCCCATCCTGAAAACCGCCGGACGGTTGGTGAGTTGACCACACCCCAGCGGGGTCAACTCACCAACCGGCCGGAGGCGCCAGCCTTCACGCCGCCGCTCGATGCCTTTCGATGATCCGCGCGAAGTCGACGCCGGCCGGCAGCGTCCCGAATGCCCGTCCCCATTCGCCGTCCAGGCGCGAGGCGCAGAAGGCGTCCGAGACAGCCTCGTCGCCGTACCGCACCAGCAACGACCCTTGCAGGGCCAGCGCCATGCGTTCGACCACCCGGCGCGCGCGGGACTCGATCGTCGCCACGTCGCCGGGCAGTTCGTCGCGGAGGGCGTTGGCGAACGACGCGAGGCGGGGCTCGGCGGCGGCGCCCTCGGCGACCTCGGCGAAGAAGGACTCGACCGAGGCGGGGCTCTTCACCATCGCCCGGAGGACGTCGAGGCACTGGACGTTGCCGCTGCCCTCCCAGATCGAGTTGAGCGGGCTCTCGCGAAAGAGGCGCGGCAGGCCGGACTCCTCGACATAGCCGTTGCCGCCGAGGCACTCGAGGCACTCGCCCGCGTGGGCGGGCGCGCGCTTGGTGATCCAGTACTTGAGCACCGCGTTGGCGACGCGCTTCAGGCTCTGCGCCTCGGCGTCGCCGGCCAGCGCCTCGTCGTAGGCGCGGGCGAGGCGCATCGCCGCGATCGTCGCCGCCTCCGACTCGACCGCCAGGTCCGCCAGCACGTTCTGCATCAGCGGCTGCTCGACCAGGACGGTGCCGAAGACCGAGCGGTAGGAGGTGTGGTGGATCGCCTGGGCGAGGCCCGCGCGCATGCTCACGGTGCTGCCGAGGACACAGTCGAGGCGGGTGTGGTTGACCATCTCGATGATCGTCGGCACGCCCGCCCCCTCCTCGCCGACCAGCCAGGCCGAGGCGGCGTCGAACTCGACCTCGCTGGAGGCGTTCGAGCGGTTGCCGAGCTTGTCCTTCAGCCGTTGGAGGCGGAAGCGGTTGCGCTCGCCATCCGGAGTCCAGCGGGGAAAGAGGAAGCAGGAGAGGCCGCCCTCGGCCTGGGCGAGGACGAGGAACGCGTCGCACATCGGCGCCGACATGAACCACTTGTGGCCGGTCAGCTCGTACTCCGCGCCCGGCCCGCCGCCGTCCACGGGACGGGCGACCGTGGTGTTGGCGCGCACGTCGGTGCCGCCCTGCTTCTCGGTCATCCCCATCCCGGCGAGGGCGCCGCGCTTCCCCGACGCGGGCGCGTTCCGCGGGTCATAGGAAGAGGTGAGGAAGCGCGGCTCCCACACCGCGGCAAGCTCGGGCTGGGTGCGCAGCGCCGGCACGACCGAGTAGGTCATCGAGACCGGGCAGCCGACCCCGGCCTCGGCCTGGGAGAAGCACATGAAGGCGGCGCCGCGGGCGACGTGGGCGCCGGGCCGTGGGTCGCTCCACGGCGCGCAGTGCAGCTCGTGTTCGACCGCCGTCCCGAGCAGCTCGTGCCAGGCCGGGTGGAACTCCACCTCGTCGACGCGGTTGCCGTACCGGTCGTGGGTGCGCAGCACCGGCCCGTGCTCGTTCGCCAGCCGTCCCAGCTCTTGCGCCTCGGCCGACCCGGCGAACTCGCCGACCGCGGCGATCCGCTCGACCGCCAAGTCGGCTCCCTCGCGGTCGACCGCCTCGACCAACACCCGGTCGGCCTCGAAGACGTTGTAGTCGACGAGCGGCGGCGGCTGGTTGGCAACGGTGTGGTTGCCGAAGGTGGGTCGCTCTCTGGTTGCCATCGGGAACCTGATTGTGCCGGCTGCCCGGCCAAAGCGCCGAGGTCACCGGCCAGATAGCATCGCCGCCCGGTGGCGAAGATCAAGGTAGAGAACCCCGTCGTCGAGCTCGACGGCGACGAGATGACGCGGATCATCTGGTCGTTCATCAAAGAGCAGCTGATCCTTCCTTACCTCGACGTCGACCTGAAGTACTACGACCTCGGGATCGAGCGCCGCGACGCGACCGAGGATCAGATCACGGTCGACGCCGCGAACGCGATCAAGCAGTACGGGGTCGGGGTCAAGTGCGCGACGATCACCCCCGACGAGGCGCGGGTCGAGGAGTTCGGCCTGAAGGAGATGTACCGCTCGCCGAACGGGACGATCCGCAACATCCTCGGCGGCGTCATCTTCCGCGAGCCGATCGTGATCGCGAACGTGCCGCGGCTCGTGCCCGGCTGGACCAAGCCGATCGTGATCGGCCGCCACGCCTTCGGCGACCAGTACCGCGCCACCGACCTGGTGGTGCCGGGCGAGGGCACGCTGACCATGACCTTCACCCCCAAGGACGGTGCGGAGCCGATCGAGCTCGAGGTCTACGACTTCCCCGGCGGCGGCATCGCGATGGCGATGTACAACCTCGACGAGTCGATCCGTGACTTCGCCCGCGCCTCGTTGCGCTACGGCCTCGACCGCGGTTACCCGGTCTACATGTCGACCAAGAACACCATCCTGAAGCGCTACGACGGCCGCTTCAAAGACCTCTTCGCGGAGATCTACGAGACCGAGTTCAAGGCCGACTTCGAGGCCGCCGGGATCACCTACGAACACCGGCTGATCGACGACATGGTCGCCGCCGCGCTGAAGTGGGAGGGCGGTTACGTGTGGGCCTGCAAAAACTACGACGGCGACGTGCAGTCCGACACCGTCGCCCAGGGGTTCGGCTCGCTCGGGCTGATGACCAGCGTGCTGATGACCGCCGACGGCAAGACGGTCGAGGCGGAGGCCGCGCACGGCACCGTCACCCGTCATTACCGTCAGCACCAGCAGGGCAAGCCGACCTCCACCAACCCGATCGCCTCGATCTTCGCCTGGACGCGCGGCCTCGAGGCCCGCGGCCGGATGGACGGCACCCCCGCGGTCGGCGACTTCGCCCAGACCCTTGAGCGCGTCTGCGTCGAGACGGTCGAAGAAGGCAAGATGACGAAAGACCTGGCGCTGCTCGTCGGCGGCGACCAGGGCTACCAGACCACGCAGGAGTTCCTGGCGTCGATCGACGACAACCTGCAGCGGGCGATGGGTGGGACGAGCTCCTAGTCGTCGCCGTAATTCCGATTCCGAGGAGACAAAACGTGAGCACCCCCGTGAAGGTCACCGTTACGGGCGCCGCCGGGCAGATCGGCTACGCCCTCCTGTTCCGCATCGCCAGCGGCCAGATGCTCGGCCCCGACACCCCGGTCGAGCTGAGCCTGCTGGAGATCCCCGACGCGATCAAGGCGGCGGAGGGCACCGCGATGGAGCTCGACGACTGCGCCTTCCCGCTGCTCAGCCGGGTCGACATCACCGACGACCCGAAGCGCGCGTTCGAGGGCACGAGCGTCGCCCTGCTGGTCGGCGCGCGGCCGCGCGGGCCGGGCATGGAGCGGGCCGACCTGCTGGAGGCCAACGGTGGCATCTTCAAGCCGCAGGGCGAAGCGATCAACGCCGGCGCCGCCGCCGACGTGAAGGTGCTGGTGGTCGGCAACCCGGCCAACACCAACTGCCTGATCGCGATGTCGAACGCGCCCGACGTGCCGCGCGAGCGTTTCACCGCGATGATGCGCCTCGACCACAACCGGGCGAAGATCCAGGTCGCCAACAAGCTCGGCAAGCCGGTCAGCGCGGTCACGAACATGACCAGCTGGGGCAACCACTCCACCACCCAGTACCCGGACCTGGTGAACGCCAAGGTCGACGGCGAGAGCGCCTGGGATCAGGTCGACGACGAAGCGTGGATCAGCGACGAGTACATCCCGCGGGTGGCGAAACGCGGCGCCGAGATCATCGACGCGCGCGGTGCCTCCAGCGCCGCCTCGGCGGCGAACGCCGCGATCGACCACATCCACGACTGGGTGCTCGGCACGCCGGACGGTGACTGGGTCTCGATGGGCGTGCCGGCCGACGGTTCCTACGGGATCGGCGAGGGCATCATCTGCGGCATGCCGTGTCAGTGCAGCGGTGGCGAGTGGTCGATCGTGCAGGGGCTCGACGTCCCGGACTTCTCGCGCGAGCGGATCGAGAAAAGCGTCTTCGAGCTCCAGGAGGAGCGCGACGCGGTCTCGAACCTGGGCCTGGTCTAGGCCTGACAAGAGAGGGCCGGGCGGTCCTCCTCCAAAACGCGCTTCGCGCTTGAGTGTTTTGGAGGAGGACCGCCCGGCCCTCCGTGACAGCCGCTGGCGCCCTGGGTCGGGGGCGCGCTCGGCCTGGCTGTCAGTTGCCGCCGGTGCCGGTGAGACTCAGCCCGCCGGGTAGTACTGCCGGCCGTCCTTCTTGACCCGGCCCTCTTTCTCCAGATCGCCGAGCACCCGGTACAGGTAGTTCGGTTTGATCTTCATCGTCTTGGCGACGTCGGAGGCGCTGATCCCCGGCTGCGAAGCGATCAGCTCGACCGCCTGGTCGGCGCGGGTGCCACCGCGACGGCGGCGACGTTTTTTCGGCGCGGCGGCGGGTTTCGCCGCGGCGCTCGAAGCGCTGCCACGCGGGCGGCCGGGGGACCGTTTCGCTTTGCCCCCGAGCTCCGCGAGGGCCCGCTCGAGCCGGCGGCGCTCGTCGTCGAGATCGGCAAGGCGTCGCTCGACGAGCGCGCGCGCCTCGTCAAGGACATTCGTCGTGCTAGGCATCTAGATCCTTTCCATCCAACCCACGGTTTCGGTGCAACAGTGCTGCGAGTGTGCCATACGAACCTGCACACTGTTTAACCGATCCACCCGATGCAATAAACCGGTTGGCTGCGGCGGGGTTCAGCGGGTGAGTTCGGCCTGCCGCTCGGGTGAGATGCGGATCACGTTGCGGGCCAGCCCCACCTTCTCCATCCCGGCGATGATCAGCGCCGAGGGATCGACCTCCCAACGCTTCAGTCCGTGGACCGCGGAGCGCGGGAAGGCGTGGTGGTTGTGGTGCCAGGACTCGCCGAGCGAGGGGATCGAGAGCCAGAAGACGTTGGTCGATTGATCGTCGGTGTCGAAGCGGCGTCTGCCGAGGAAGTGACACACCGAGTTGACGCTCCAGGTGATGTGGTGGACGAAGAACACTCGCACCAGGCCGCCCCAGAGGAGGCCCGCGACGGCCCCTACCCAGGTGCCGGTGATCGCGTACCCGAGCGCCGTCGGGATCAGCAGGCTGACCACGATCAGGGCGACGAAGTGTCGCGAGATGAAGCGCATGCCCTTGTCCTCGTAGAGGTCCTTGGCGTATTTCTTCCAGTCGGCGCGCCCCTGGGTCTCCATCAGCCAGCCGGTGTGTGCGTGCCAGAAGCCGCGGAGGCCCTCGCCGTGGCCGACGTGGGGACTGTGTGGGTCGCCCTCCTTGTCGGTGTGGGCGTGGTGCTTACGGTGGTCCGCGACCCAGGAGAGGACCGGGCCCTGGACCGCCATCGTGCCGAGCACCGCGAAGGTGTACTCGAGCCCCTTCGAGGTCTGGAACGAACGGTGGGTGAGCAGACGGTGAAAGCCGACCGTGATCCCGATCGCGGTCACCAGGTACATGAAGGCGGCGATCGCGAGGATGCCAGGGCTGACCAGGCTGCCGGGGAGGAGGGCGATGGCGACGATGGTGGCGACGAACGGCACCACCACGCCGGCCAGGTTGGCGGCCTTCTCGAAAGTGGTCATCTCACCCATCTCGCACCAAGTTACGCCTACCTGGGCGATATGTATTAGCGTCTGAGCCAAGTTCGGTGGGCTAGAATTTGTAATCAAGATGCCAAGAACTCGCCTCGCTCTCGACACCGAGCCCTGGCGCGGCCTGCCCGTCCGCGTCGCCGACCTGCTCGAAGGGGAGGTCGAGCCGATCTCGGTCGAGATCCTCGAGTCGATCGCCCGCGAGGTGCCCGAGTACGCGCGGCCGCTCGACGGGCGCTTCGGGCGTGGCATCCGCCGTGGCGTGGGGGAGGCGCTGGCCCAGTTCGTGGCGTTGATCCGCGACCCCGAGGCGGGCCGCGATTCCGGCCGCGAGGTGTACCTGGCGCTCGGCCGCGGCGAGCAGCGCGCGGGCCGCACCCTCGACTCTCTCCAGGCGGCCTACCGGATCGGCGCCCGGGTCGCCTGGCGCCGCTTCGCCGATGCCTGCCGACGCGCGGGCGTGGGCGCCGAGCCGCTCGCCCTCCTCGCCGAGGCGGTCTTCGCCTACATCGACGAGCTCGCCGCCGACTCGGTCGAGGGGTACGCGCAGGCGCAGGCCGAGGTCGAGGACCTGCGCCGCCGCCGCCGCCGCGAGCTGGTGGCGCTGCTCCTCGCCGACCCGCCCGCCGACGCCGCCGATGTCACGGCGGCTGCCCGCGCCGCCGCCTGGGATGTGCCGACCGGGCTGGCGGCGCTCGCCTGCCCGGAGGAGGCGCTCGCCCGGGTGGCGCGCCGCCTGCCGCCGGAAGCGCTCGCGACCGTGGTCGACGGGGAGGGCTGCCTGCTGCTTCCCGACCCGGAGGGCCCGGGCCGTGCCGAGGCCCTGGCTCGGGCGGCCGCCGAGGCGCGCCTCGCGCTCGGTCCCACGGTGGCGCCCGGAGCCGCGGCCGAGTCCTGGGCCCTGGCGCAGGTGTTGATGCGCGCTGCCGCGGCCGGAGCCCTGCCCGAGGGCGAGGACGCCACTCCGCTCCGCGTCGACGACCACCTGGCGGCGCTCCTCCTCTACGAATCGCGCGACCTCGCCGGCCGGATCGCGGCGCGCCGCCTCGCCCCCCTCGCCGACCTGACGCCGAAGGCCCGCGCCCGGATGCGCGAGACCGCCCTCGCCCACCTCCGGCACGATGGCAACGCGGTGGCGATGGCAGCCGAGATGCACGTCCACCCCCAGACTGCCCGCTACCGCATCGCCCGCCTCCGCGAGCTCCTCGGCGACCAGCTCGACGACCCCGACGCGCGCTTCGAGCTCGAGCTCGCCCTCCGCGCCGAACCGCGGACCGGCTGACGCCTCCCGGCGCGCCCGTCCCCCTCATGTTTCGGTTGGCTATGAGGGCGACGGGCGCGCCTGGGTCTGCGCCGGGATCAGGGAGCCCCGGCCTTCCGGTGTTCCTCACTTGCGGATATGGCAAGTAAGGAACACCGCAGACCGACCCTCCCGCCACCCGGGGACGGGTGGCGGACCCGACCGGGCCCAACCCTGTGGTGATTGGTCGCCCAGAGGGCTACCAAAGGACAGTGGGTTGGGATCAGGACTTGCTGACCGATGCACACGGCCGCACCGCGGCGCGCGCCTCGGCTCGGCGCCAGCCGACCGGCCCGCCCTACAACGACGCGACCGCGAGCCCTAGACGCAGGGCGCCGCAGGCCTCGAGCACGGCGCCGAGGGCCGTGCGGTTCACCGCGGTCTGGTTGACGAAGGTGTGGACCAGGCCGGAGTGGCGGCGGAGGGCGACGCGGACGCCGCAGTCGCGCATGCGGAGGGCGTAGGCCTCCCCCTCGTCGCGGAGCGGGTCGAAGCCGGCGGTGGCGACGTAGGCGGTCGGCAGGCCTTTCAGGTCCGGGCACTGGAGGATCGAGATGCGCTGGTGGCTCGCGTCGACGCCCGGCGGTAGGTAGGCCTCTTCGAACATCTCCATGTCGGCCCTGGTGAGGATGAAGCCGTTGGCGAAGAGGTGGCGCGAGCGGGTGTCGTCGGCAGAGTCGGTCACCGGATAGAAGAGCAACTGCATCGCCGGGCGAGGGCCGCCGCCCTCGACCGCCATCTGGCTGACGACGGCGGCCATGTTGCCGCCCGCCGAGTCGCCGCCGACGGCGATCCGCGCCGGGTCGGCTCCAAGCTCTGCCGCGTTCGCGGCCGCCCACTCGAATGCCGCGAAGGCGTCTTCGAGCGGCTGCGGGAACGGGTGCTCGGGGGCGAGTCGGTACTCGACCGAGAGCACCCTGCAGCCGGCGGCCTGGGCGATCAGCCGGCAGAGATCGTCGTACATCTCGACGTCGCCGATCACCCAGCCGCCGCCGTGGTAGTAGACGAGCAGCGGCGCCGCTTCGTCCGGGGTCGGTAGCGGTGGCACGTAGAGGCGGGAGGGGAGCGGTCCGTCCGGCCCGGCGATCTCGACGGCCCGCACCTCGGCCATCCGCGGCGGCCGCCGCCACGCGGTGACCCGCGCCTCGTAACGTGACTCCGCCCGTGCTTCGGCGACGCCGCGGCCGGCGTAGAAGCCGTCGCTGCCCGACCAGCGGGCGAGGGTCAGCAGGGCGTGCGTGTCGGTGGAGAGGGTCTGGCCGTCGATCGTCGGCGGCTTGCCGAAGAGCAGGCGGCTCGCGCGCGGCGGCAGGGCGCAGGCCCACTTGAGCACGCGGTGCTCGATCGGCACCGGCAGGCGCGGCAGCTCGGCCATGGCGGAAGGCTATTTCACGTGACACCGATCTGTGCGACGAATGTCACACCGGGTGGCGCGGGCGCGGGCGTATGGTCGGGCAATGGAAGCGCCCAGCGGGCTTCCGCCCCGCCCCCGGATGCCACGCGCGATCCAGACGGCGATCTGGTCGCGGCAGGCGCAGTGGATGCTCGCCCAGAGCCGGCGCCGCTTCGGGCCGATGTTCAGCCTCGAAATCGCGTACGAAGGAACCTGGGTCGTGGTCTCCGACCCCGAGGTCGTGAAGCAGGTCTTCACCGGTGACCCGAAGGTCTTCCACGCCGGGGACGGCAATGACATCCTGCGGCCGCTCCTGGGCGAGCACTCGTTGCTGACCCTCGACGAGGCGGCGCACATGAGCCAGCGCAAGCTGCTCCTGCCGCCCTTCCACGGCAGGCGGATGGAGGGGTACGCGGCCACGATGCGGGAGATCGCGGCGCGCGAGATCGAGAGCTGGCCGACCGGCGCGCCTTACCGCCTCCGCCCGCGGATGCAGGCGATGACGCTCGAGATCATCCTCGAGACCGTCTTCGGGGTGCACGGGGGTGCCCGGCTCGGGGAGCTGCGCGGGGCGCTCCGCTCCTTCCTCGACCTGCTGACCCACCCGTGGATGCTGGTCCCGATGCTGACGATCGGCCCCGACCGGATCCGCCTGTACCCGCCCTTCCGGCGGCGCGTCGACCGGGTCGCGGCGCTGATCGTCGGCGAGATCGCCGAGCGCCGCGCCGCGGCGGACCTGGAGGAGCGCGACGACGTCCTCTCGCTGTTGGTCGCCGCCCGCCACGAGGACGGCTCGCCGATGAGCGACGCCGAGATCCACGACGAGCTCCTCACCCTCCTGGTCGCCGGCCACGAGACCACGGCCACGGCGCTCTCCTGGGCGGTCGAGCGGCTGGTCCGCCATCCCGACAAGCTGGCGCGGTTGCGCACCGAGATCGAGGCGGGGGAGGAGGCCTACCTGACCGCGACGATCCAGGAGACGCTGCGCGTGCGGCCGGTGATCGTCGGCGTCCTGCGCCGGCTGACCGAGGCGGTCGAGCTGGGCGGCTACGAGCTGCCGGCGGGGGTCACGGTGGTGCCGAGCATCCACCTCGTCCACCGCGACCCGACGATCTACCCCGAGCCGGACCGCTTCCGCCCCGAGCGCTTCCTCGAGACGCCGCCCGGCACCTACACCTGGATCCCGTTCGGGGGCGGCGTCCGCCGCTGCCTCGGCGCCGCCTTCGCCCAGCAGGAGATGGCGATCGTCCTGTGCGAGCTGCTCGCCCGCCGGACGATCCGCCCCGCCGACCCCGCCGCCGAGCGCCCCTTCCGCCGCGCGATCACCGAGACCCCCCGCCGCAACGCCGAGGTTGTCCTCACCTAGCGGCGCATCGGCGCGGGTAGTCTTCCGGCGATGCCGCAACACCGCGACCACGAGAGGATCCCGACCGTCGCCGAGGCGGTGCGCGACGCCGCGGCGATCGTCGATCCCGGCGATTCCGACGACGCGATCATGGCCCTCTACGAGATCTACGAGGACGACAACCGTCCGGTCACCGCGCTCGAGGACCTTCCCGGGACCCTGGTCGCGACCGCCGAAGGCATCGACCCGGAAGGCGACGACGGTGGGGTCCTCGCCTGTGCCGCCGCGGCCGCCTGGCTCGGCCTTCACCCCCACGACCGCAACGAGGACCACGAGCCCGACCACGTCCTCGGCGAGGCCGTCCGCATGTCTTTCGGCAAAGAGCCGCCCGTCCAGGTCGCCGATTACCTGGCGAGCCGCGGCATCAGCCTTTAACGGCGTCTCAGCACCGCGCGACTCGGCTGCCCTGAGGTCCTAGGGCCAAGCGATGGCGTGCCCGCGGCGAAGCGGCAGTGCATCAGCACGACGCGCAGCCGCGGGTGCGGCAGCGCGCCGTGCCATAGAACCTCAGGGCGCGGGTGACCTCCCGCGAAGTGTGCCCTGGCGGCTCAGCCGCAGCCGGTGTTGTTACCGCAGGAAGAACAGGTGTAGCAACTGCCCGTCCGCTGCATCATGCCGCCGCACTGGTCGCAGGCCGGGCCGAGCTCCATGCCGGACATCATCGCCGGGCGGACCGGGGGGGTTTCGGTGAACGCGGAGGCCGCCGGTTTGGTGCCGCCGTTGCCGGACTTCGCGTGGCCGTTGCCTCCATTGCCGCCGTTGGCCGGGCCGGCGGTGTCGGTCGAGATCCCGAGGCCGAGCTGTGAGGTCTCCGCTTCCTTCTTGTTGCGGACCTCCTGGGTCATGATCCCCAGTTCCTCGAGCACTTCGGTGTCATCGATGAAGCGGCTCGCGAGCCAGCGCATGATGTAGTCCGGCATCGATTTAGCGAACGGGATCTCCGGGTTCTGGGTCATGCCCTCCGGGTCGAAGCGCATGTAGCTGAACTTGCGCACGAAGTCTTCGAGCGGCACCCCGTACTGCAGGCCGAGGGAGATCGCGGTGGCGAAGGCGTTGAGCAGCCCGCGCATCGTCGAGCCCTCCTTGCCGATGTCGGTGAGGAAGATCTCGCCGACCGTGCCGTCCTCGTACTTGCCGGCGGTGATGTAGCCCTCGTGCCCGGCGATGTTGAACTTGTGGGTGATCGATTCCCGCTCCTGTGGCATCCGTTTGCGCACGGGCTCGGCGGTCTTGACCTCCGTCGCCTCTTCCTTCTGCGCGTCGGTGCGCAGCGCCTGGGCGGTCTTCGAGCCGTCGCGGTAGATCGCCAGTGCCTTCAGGCCGCCCTCCCAACCGCGCGTGTAGGCGTCGGCGATGTCCTCCACCGTCGCCGACTGGGGCAGGTTGACCGTCTTCGAGATCGCCCCCGAGAGGAACGGCTGGGTCGCCGCCATCATGTCGATGTGGCCGGTGTAGGAGATGGCCCGCTCGCCGACCGCCACGTCGAACACCGGCAGGTGCTCCTCCTTGAGGCGGGGCGCGCCGACGATCGTGTTCTTCTCGGCGATGTAGGCGTCGATCTGGTCGATCTCGTTCTGCGAGTAGCCGAGCGTCTGCAGGGCCAGCGGCACCGAGCGGTTGACGATCGTCATCGAGCCGCCACCGACCAGCTCCTTGAACTTGATCAGCGAGAAGTCGGGCTCGATCCCGGTCGTGTCGCAGTCCATCAGGAAGCTGATCGTCCCGGTCGGCGCGAACACCGTCGCCTGCGCGTTGCGGTAGCCGTGCTCCTCGCCGAGCTCGACCGCTTCGTCCCAGGAGCGCCGGGCGGCCTCGAGCAGGTCGCCCTTGATGCCGGTGGCCTCGACCTCGTAGGCGGCGTCGCGGTGCATCCGCATGACCCCGTTGTGGGCCTCGCGGTTCTTCTCATATTCGTCGTAGGGCCCGGTCGCCGACTCGGCGATCATTGCCGACTGGCGGTAGGCGCGCCCGGTCATCAGCGCGGTGATCGCGGCGGCGACGTTGCGGCCTTCGTCGGAGTCGTAGGGCATCCCGTCCGCCATCAGCAGGGCGCCGAGGTTGGCGAAGCCGAGGCCGAGCTGGCGGAAGGCGCGGGCGTTGTCGCCGATTTCCTCGGTCGGGTAGCTCGACGGGCCGACGATGATCTCCTGGGCGAGGAAGACGATGTCGACCGCGTGCTCGAAATCGGCGACGTCGAAGCTGCCGTCGGGCCGGCGGAACTTCATCAGGTTCAGCGAGGCCAGGTTGCAGGCCGAGTTGTCGACGTGCATGTACTCGGAGCACGGGTTCGAGGCGTTGATCCGACCCGACTCCGGGCAGGTGTGCCAGCGGTTGATCGTGGTGTCGTACTGGATGCCGGGGTCGGCGCAGCGCCAGGCGGCGTCGGCGATCTGATTCATCAGCTCGCGCGCGTCGATCGTCTTGGTCACCGAGCCGTCGGTGCGGGCGGTCAGCTTCCAGTCCTCGCCGGCGGCGACCGCCTCCATGAAGTCGTCGGTGACCCGCACCGAGTTGTTGGCGTTCTGGTACTGGATCGAGGTGAAGCCCTCACCGTCGATCGACATGTCGAAGCCGGCGTCGCGCAGGGCGGCCGCCTTCTCCTCCTCTTTGGCCTTGCACCAGATGAAGTCCTCGATGTCGGGGTGGTCGACGTCGAGGACGACCATCTTTGCCGCCCGCCGCGTCTTGCCGCCCGACTTGATCGTCCCCGCCCAGGCGTCGGCACCGCGCATGAAGCTGACCGGGCCGGAGGCGAGGCCGCCCTTCGAGAGGTGCTCGACCGACCCGCGGATGTTCGAAAGGTTGATGCCCGAGCCGGAGCCGCCGCGGAAGATCATCCCCTCCTTGGTGTTCCAGTCGAGGATCGACTCCATCGTGTCGTCGACGCTCAAGATGAAGCAGGCCGAGCACTGCGGCTGCTCCTCGAAGCCGACGTTGAACCAGACCGGCGAGTTGAAGGCCGCCTTCTGGTTCAGCAGGATCGCGGTCAGCTCCAGCTCGAACGCCTCGGCGTCGGCCTCCGCCGCGAAGTAGCCGCCCTCGCGTCCCCAGCCCGCGATCGTCCCGGCGACCCGGCCGATCATCTGTTTCACCGAGCTCTCGCGCTCGGGGCGGCCGAGCCGCCCGCGGAAGTACTTCTGGGCGACGATGTTGGTCGCGTTCTGGCTCCAGGACTTGGGGAACTCGACGCCGCGTTGTTCGAACGCGGGCTTCTCCGGATTGCCGATCACGGCATCGCGGATCTCCCACTCGATCTGGTCGAAAGGATGCACGCCAGGCGTCGAGAAACGACGCTCCACGGAGAGGCCCCGCAGACCGTTCTTCGGACTGGTAGTGGCGGTCTTGGACATCAAACTGCTCCTCTCGCAGGCGGCTTTTCGGGGTTAGCGAGAATGGCCCACTCGTCGGACGGCAAAAGGGTGCGACAGCGCAAATAACGACTCTTTGTCGACGCCCGGGTGCCTACATATTTTGACAACTCCGCACACTCGGCGAAGGTCCTCTGCGGGTACCCTCCAGCAATGGTCGACGAGTTCCGGCGCGGAGCCGAATCGATGAGCGAGCGTGCCAGCGCCGCCCGCGACGCGATGGGCGAGCGCGCGCGCGATGCCCGCGAGGCGGTCGGCGAGCGCGCGAGCGCCGCCAAAGAGGCCGTCAACGAGCGCGCCGTCGCCGCCAAAGAGGCGACCGCGGAGGCGATCGCCGCGGTCAAACCGCGCCTGCGCGGCGTCTCCCACGAGTGGGCGTTCTTCGTCTCGCTCGTCTTCGGCGCCGCCCTGATCTTCTTCGCCAAGACCCCGAAGGCGACCCTCGCCGTCGCCATATATGCGGTCAGCCTCTCGGCCCTGCTCGGCACCAGCGCCCTCTACCACCGGGTCAACTGGAAGCGGCCGAACGTGCGCCGCTGGATGCGCCGGCTGGACCACTCGATGATCTTCTTCCTCATCGCCGGCACCTACACGCCGTTCGCGCTGATCGTCATGGAAGGCGCATTCGCCACCGCGATCCTGGTCGCGGTCTGGATCGGCGCGATCGCCGGCGCGATCGTCGAGATGGTCTGGATCGGCCACCCGAAATGGGTCTCGGCGACCGTCTACCTATCGATCGGCTGGGTCGCCGCGGTCGCCTTCCCGCAGCTCTGGGACACGCTCGGCCCGGGCGGCGCGCTGCTGCTGGTCGGCGGCGGGCTCCTCTACACCGCGGGCGCCGTCGTCTACGCGATCCAGCGGCCCGACCCCAACCCGGCGATCTTCGGCTACCACGAGGTCTTCCACGCCTTCGTGATCGCCGCCGCGCTGGTCCACTTCTCGGTGATCTTCTTCTTCGCCCTCCCGCACGCCTGACGCGCGGAAGGGCGAAGGAAGTGTGTCGGGCGTTAGGCCGTGGCGGCCCGGGCGCGCGCCTCCTCGGCCTCCTCGGCCGAGGCGATCAGCTCGCGCAGGAGCTCCTCCAGCGTGCTGGTCTGCTCCGGGGTCAGCTTCAGCTCACCGTCCTCGTAGGAGTCCTGGGCGCGGGGGAAGGGGAATTCGCGCTCCAGCACCCGGCCGCCGAGGGCGCCGAGCACCTTGCGGGTCTCCGCCTGCGACCAGACCGCGCCGAACATCCCCGTCGAGGCGCCGATCACCGCCGCCGGCGTGCCCATCAGGGCGCTTTCGCCGGCCGGCCGCGAGGCCCAGTCGAGGGCATTCTTCAGCACACCGGGGATCGAGCTGTTGTACTCCGGCGTCGCGATCAGGACCGCGTCGGCCTCCCGCATCGCGGCGCGCAGTCCGACCACCGCGTCGGGGGTCTCGACCGTCTCCTCGACGTCGGCGTCGTAGGGCGGGATCTCGGCCAGCCGCTCGAAGGCGACGAACTCCACCCCGTCGGGCAGCCGCTCGGCGGCTGCCCGCAGCAGGGCGGTGTTGTAGGAGTCCCGGCGCAGGCTTCCCGAGATGCCCAGGACCCGCACGACTAGGCCTCCTGGGCGACGAGCTCGAGATCGACGTTGATCGCGACCTCCCACTCGAGGACCTGGCCGCCGCTCGGCAGGTCGGCGTTGAACTCCATGCCGAAGTCACGCCGGTCGACCGCGCTCGCGAGCGAGAGGATGACGCGGGGGCTGCCGCCGAGGTCGGCGCCGACCTCGCCGAAGCGACCGGTGGCCTCGACCTCGCGCTTGTTGCCCTTGATGTCGAGCTCGCCGGTGAGGCGGACGGAGCCGTCGTCGGAGATGTCCAGGCGGCTGGAGGCGAAGGTGACCTTCGGGTGCTGTTCGGTGTCGAAGAATTCCGGCGACATCAGGTGGCCCTTCAGCTGCGGCTCGTCGATGTCGATGCTCTGCACGTCGACCGAGCCCTCGAGCCGCGGCGCGTCGCCGCCGGTCAGCGTCACCTCGTAGCTGTCGAACTTGCTGCGAAACGTTGCGACGTTGTTGTGGGTGACCGAGAAGGTGACGGAGGAGTGGATCGGGTCGACGGCCCAGGTGCCGGCGGGGATCTGCTGATTGGCGGTGTCGGTGCTCATCGGTGCTTGCCTTTCGTTCTCTGCGCTATGCACGCCTTTTCAAAGTCAAAGATTGACGCAGAAACGATCTTAGCAGAAATAATTGTGGGCGCAACTATTGTCTTGACAAGTAGAGTGTGTCATCATTGAGACATGCCTCATTCGTCCGCCATGCCCGCAGAACGATCCATCTCCCAGGGGCCGGCGCCCGCGAGCGCCCCGCTCGGCACCTGCTCGCCTCACCACGAGGCCTGGCGGTCGCTCGCCCGGACCCACGCCGCGGTCAGCGGCCGCATGCAGGAGGCGCTTGCCGCCGCCGGGCTGCCACCGCTCGCCTGGTTCGAGATGCTCGCCGCGATCGCGTCGGCAGACGACCAGCGGATGCGCATGGGCGAACTGGCCGACGCGCTGGTCATCACCCGCGGCGGCCTCACCAAGCTGGTCGACCGCCTCGTCAAGGCGGGTCTGATCGAGCGCACCTTCTGCGACACCGACCGCCGCGTCAGCTACGCCACCCTCCTCCAGGCGGGTGCCGAGCTGCTCGAAGAAATGGTCCCGGTCGTCTCCGCCGAGCTCGAGCTCGCTTTCGCCGCCCGCCTCACCGAGCGCCAGGCCGACGAGCTCCGCGCGACCCTGGACTCGGTCCGCGGCACGGCCTGCAGCGGCGAGTAGCGCAGCGGCCGACGGGCGCCAGAAGCTATCCCTCCGCCACCGCCCCGGCGACCGGGGCGGACGGCTCGAAGCAGCTCGGGGGCGCGGCGCCGAACAGGGCGGCAGGACGGAGAGGTCGCCGCTGACGGTGATCGCGGCGACGAAGCCGTGGCTGAAGGCGGTCGGGGAGGCGCAGCCCGCCGGCGCCGGTGAAGGCGGCGGCGCCGATCGCGATGCCGAGGACGCCGCCGAGCTCGCGCATCGTCGAGTTGGTGCCCGCGGCCTTGCCGATCGCCTCCTCGGGGACTGAGGGAGGGACGGGGCGGAGGGTCCGGGACCGCCGCGGCCGTCCGAGCTGCGTCCCGGGCGCCTCATGGGGGTCCTGGCAGGCTGTCACCCCAATGAGACGCCCGGGACGTGAGGGGTCCGTCGGGTTCTTGGCACAGGGACGGGGGGAAGTCGGATTTCCGTGACGGTCTCGTGCGGAAAGGAGGCCACCGACGGCGGCGACGGGGTGCCCCTGGCGCCTTACTCGCGTATAGGCCGAGTAAGGCGCCACAGCACGATGGGAAGGCATGAGGAAGACGAGAGCAACGGTGAACGATCTCCCCTTTTCCTCGCCCTGACCCCGTCCAGCTGTTCCTTATGGCCGATATACCGGCATAAGGAACAGCTGGACGGAGGGCGTCCTCCTGACGAGGACGAGGTCCCCGACCTTCCCGACGTCTCCGTCACGAGGTCCCACTTCGGTGCCAGGGTCGTGGCCGAGACGGCCGCGTCACTTTCTCGGGCGCCAGCAGGCAAGCGCCCCATCCCTTCCGGGCGTCAGCTCCGCCCGGGGCCGGCGACTCAGGCGAGCGTCGCCGCGGCGCGCTCTTTGGCGGCGTCGATGATCGCCAGCACGTCGGCCTCGCGGCCTTCGCGCAGGAGGACGATCGGGTCGGGGTCGCCGCCGACGATGCCCTCGAAGAACTCTTTGCGGTCGTCGTAGGTGGGAAGCGTGCCCTTCGCCCAGCCGCGGACGTCGTTCAGCATCACCGCGAGGCGGGCGTAGTCCTCGCCGAAGAGATCGGCGATCTCGCGCTTCATCCGCTTCGCCAGGGCGGGGGAGGCGCCGGCGGTGGAGATCGCGATCGCCAGCGGGCCGGTGCGGACGATCGCCGGGAGGATGAAGTTGCAGAGCGGCGGCACGTCGACGACGTTGGCGAGCATCGCGCGCCGCTCGGCGTCGTAGTAGATGCCGATGTTGACCTCGGAGTCGTCGGTCGCGGCGATCACCATGAAGCAGCCCTCGAGGTCCTCGGGGCCGCCGTAGGGTCGTTGTTCCCACTCGATCGAGCCCTCCTCGGCGAGCGACTCGAGCTCGGGGTGCGCGGCGGGCGCGATCAGGATGACGTCGCCGCCGCAGGCGAGCAGGCCCTCGACCTTCTCCAGGCCGACGTCGCCGCCGCCGACGACCAGGCACCGGCGCCCGCTCAGTTTCAGGCAGGCGATGTAGAACGGCGTCTCCAGCATGTCCCGGACGCAGGACTGGTCGCAGATCCCCTTGCGGAACTGACAGACGCACTCCTTGCCTGCGTAGGCCTGTGCGGGCATGAGAGGAAGGTTAGTGATGTGGCTGCGGCCGCAGCTACACGGCGGCGAGGGTCAGCGCGAGGCCCTGCTCGAGCGTCGTCCCCGGCGCCCAGTCGAGCTCCCGTTCCGCGCGCGCCGCGTCGAGGGAGATGCGCTGCACCTCGCCCGCCCGCGGCGGGGCGAACTGCGGCGTGAAGTCCTCCCGGCCGGCGAGGCCGGCGAGGACGTCGACGAGGTCGAGGACGCTCGCCTCGCGCCCGGTGCCGATGTTGACGGCGCCGCCGAGGCGGGTCGCCCCGGCCGCCAGCGCCGCCGCCACCACGTCGCCCACATATATGTAGTCGCGGGTCTGGGTGCCGTCGCCGTAGACGGTCGGCACGCCGCCGCCCTTCACCAGGCCGCAGAAGATCGCCACCACGCCCGCCTCGCCGAGCGGGTCCTGACGCGGCCCGTACACGTTGCCGAGCCGCAGCGACATCCCGGAGAGCCCGTGGAGCCGTTCGTAGAGCCCGAGGTACCCCTCCGCCGCGTACTTGCTCTGGCCGTAGCCGGAGAGCGGCGCGATCGGCGTCGACTCGGGCAGCGGCAGCTGCTTGTCGGCCCCCTCGCCGTAGAGGGCGCCGCCGGTGGAGATGAAGATGACCCGGCCGACCCCGGCCGCGCGCGCCGCCTCGAGCACGTTGGCGGTGCCCCCGACGTTGACCGCGGCGTCGAAGAAGGGGTCCTCGACCGACTTGCGGACGTCGATCTGGGCGGCGAGGTGGAAGACGAGCTCCGGCCGCCCCTCGGCGAAGAGCGTGCCCACCGCCTCGGCGTCGCGGACGTCGACCTCGGCCAGCCGGGCGCCCGCCGCGAGCGCGCCCTCGAGATTGACGAGGCGCCCGGTCGAGAGGTCGTCGAGCACCGTCACCTCGTCCCCGCGGGCGAGCAGCGCGTCGACGAGATTGGAGCCGATGAACCCGGCTCCGCCGGTGACCAAGGTCCGCATAAGGCCGCCGATCCTATGGGGATTCGCCGGCGGCAGGCGTGGAATCTCCGGGGAGGAGGCCGGCGGGACGGCCGCGCGGCCCTGCTACCCTCGCGGCCCGATGCGTCTGATCGTCACCGAGAAGAACAGCAGCGCAAAAAAAATCGCCGAGGTCCTCGGCGCGCCCTCCGGCGGCCCGAAGGCGGACAAAAGCTACAAAGTCCCCTTCTATACCTGGACCGACGCCGACGGCAACGAGGAGATGGCGATCGGCCTCAAGGGCCACGTGCTCGGCCCCGCCTTCCCCGAGGGCTACTCGAACTGGCAGAAGACGGACCTCCACGACCTGATCGACGCGCACCTGATCAAGGAGCCGACCGACAAAAACGTGGTCAAAGCGATCCGGAAAATGGCGAAAGCGGCCGACGAGCTGGTGATCGCCACCGACTTCGACCGCGAGGGGGAGCTGATCGGCCTCGAGGCGCTGGAGGAGATGCTCGACGCCAACCCGGCGCTCGGCAACCGCGAGGAAACCGCGGCGGGGACGCTGAAGATCCTCCGCGCGCGCTACTCGGCGACGACCAAAGAGGAACTGCTCCGCGCCTTCGACAACCTCGACTACCTGAGCTACCCGCTGGCCAACGCGGGCGCCGCGCGGCAGGACATCGACCTGCTCTGGGGGGCGACGCTGACCCGGGCGGTCTCGCTCTCGACCCGTCGCTTCGGCTCCAACTTCCTCTCCGTCGGCCGCGTCCAGAGCCCCACCCTGGGCCTGATCGTCGAGCGCGAGATGGAGCGCCGCGCCCACGTCGCGAAACCGTTCTGGGAACTGTTCGCGAAGTTCGAGCACCCCGACGGCAGCTTCGAGACGCACCACACCGTCGACAAATTCTGGGAGCAGGCGGAAGCCGACAAGGCGCTCGCCGGGACGAGCGGACCGGGCGTGGTCAAGTCGGTGACGGCGCGGAAGAACACCCGCAAACCGCCGACCCCCTTCAACACGACCGCCTTCACCACCGACGCCTCCTCGCGGCTCGGGATCACGCCCGCGAGCGCGATGCGGATCGCCGAGGACCTCTACATGGACGGGTTCATCTCCTACCCGCGCACCGACAACACGGTCTACCCGAGCTCGCTGCCGACCCGCGAGCTGATCCGCTCGCTGACCAACGTCAAGGAGTTCTCCGCCGCGTCCGGTCTCAACGACCTGGCCGAGCTGAAGCCGACCCGGGGCAAAAAAGAGACCACCGACCACCCGCCGATCTACCCCACCCAGGCGATCCACCCGGGCGCCCTCGAGGGTCCCAAGAAACGGGTCTACGAACTGGTGGTGCGGCGCTTCCTCGCCACCTTCAGCCCGCCGATGATCACCGAGTCGACCCGCGCCGACATCGAGGCGGGGACGGAGACCTACTTCGTCCGCGGCTCGGTCGTCGTCGACCCGGGCTACGCCGCGATCTACACCTACGCGCGCTCCGCCGACGAGGAGATCCCGGCGCTCCAGGAGGGCCAGTCGCTGGAGCTGGCCGCGGTGCCGGAGTTCCGCGCCGAGGGCGAGCCCGACGCGAACCCGTGGATCGTCGCCAAGGAGACGCAGCCGCCGTCGCGGATCTCGCAGGGCAAACTGATCGAGCTGATGGAGGAGCGCGGCCTCGGCACCAAAGCGACGCGCGCCGACATCATCCAGAAGCTCTTCGACCGCGGCTACGTCTACGGCAACCCGCCGATCCCGACCGAGACCGGGATCGCGCTGTATGAGGCGTTCAAGCAGTACGTGCCGCGGATGGCGACGCCGGAGATGACCGCCGACATCGAGGCCGAAATGGACCGGATCGCGCAGGGCCAGATGACCAAAGCGGAAGTGGTCAAGGACTCGCGCGAGCTGCTGCACAAAACCTGGACGGAGATCGACGAGAAGAAAGAAGACCTTGCCAAAGTCGTCTGGAAAGGGATGGACGAGGATCGCATCCTCGGTCCGTGCAAGGTCTGCGAAGAAGCGGGGCGGACCAAGGAGGACGGCTCGCCGAACATGCTGCGGATCATCCGGGCGAAAAAATCGGGGAAACGGTTCGTCGGCTGCTCGGGCTGGAAAGCCGACGCCGAGCCGGGCGATCCGAAGTCGTGCGACCAGACCTTCCCGCTGCCCCAGCGCGGCGACGTCTTCCGGCTCGAGGAGCGCTGCTCGATCTGCGACAAGACGCCGCGGCTGAAAGTCCAGCCGTTCCGCGGCAGGCCCTGGAACCTCTGCCTGAACGACGACTGCGAGTCGATGCAGGAGATGAAGAAACGGCGGGCGGAGCGCGAAGCGGCGAAAAAGGCCAAAGAAGAGATGGACAAGCAGCCGCCGGCGAAAGGCGACGAGGACGCGGCGCCCGCGAACGGCGCCGGCAAGGGCTCGAAAGCGAAAGCCAAAGCCTCGAAAGCCGACACTGCCACGCGCGGGCGCAAACGCGCCAAAGCCGGCGCCAAAGGCTGAGGCGAGGCCGTGTTCATCTCCCTGGAGGGAGTGGACGGCTCCGGCAAGAGCACCCAGGCGCGGTTGCTGGTCGAGGCGCTGGGTGAGGGGACCGTCGCGATCCGCGAGCCGGGGGGGACCGCCGCCGCCGAGCGGATCCGGGCGCTGCTCGCCGACCCGGCGACCGAGCTGGAGCCGCTGGCCGAGCTGCTGCTCTTCCTGGCGGCGCGCGCCGACCTCACCGAGCGGGTGATCCGCCCGGCGCTCGAGGCCGGGCACGACGTCGTCTCCGACCGCTTCTCCGACTCGAGCGTCGCCTACCAGGGGGCGGCGCGGGGGCTCGGGGTGGGCGAGGTGATCGGCCTCTGCGACACCGCCACCGACGGCCTCTGGCCCGACCTGACGTTGCTGCTCCGGGTCGACCCGGAGGTGGGGCTGGGAAGGGCGCGGAGCGAAGATCGCTTCGAGGCCGAGGGGCTCGACCTGCAGCGGGCCGTGGCGGACGCCTACGAGGAGATCGCGGTGATCGCGAGCGACCGGGTCGTGGTGGTCGACGCCGACGGGACCGTCGAGGAGGTCCACGCTCGCGTGCTGGCCGCGGTCGAGGCCCACCGGTGAGCCCGTCGGCCGTGGTCGTCCTGACCCGCGCCATAGGTGGGAAATGACGACCGCGCTCGAGCAGGCGACCGAGCACCAGGGGCGGGCGCGGGTGGCGCTGCGCGCGGCGCTCGAGGCGGGACCGTCCCACGCCTACCTCTTCCGGGGACCGCGCGGGGCGGGGAAGCGGGCGGCGGCGCGGGCCTTCGCGGCGGAGATCGTCGCGAGGGGCGCGCCCGATCCCGACGACGCGCGGCGGCGCGCCCTGCTCGACCCCTCGCCGCACCCGGACCTCGTCTGGCTGGCGCCGCGCGGCGCCCAGCACCTGGTGGAGGAGGTGCGCGAAAGGGTGATCCGCGCCTCCGCCTACCGACCCTTCGAAGGCGAGCATCGCGTCTTCGTCCTCGAGGCCGCCGAGGCGATGCGCGACGAGAGCCAGAACGCGCTGCTGAAGACCTTGGAGGAGCCGCCCCCCTTCGTCCACCTGATCCTGCTGAGCTCCGAGCCCGAGGGGCTCCTGGAGACGATCGCCTCGCGCTGTCAGCCGGTCGATTTCGCGCCGCTCCCGGCGGAGGTCGTGGAAGCGCGGCTCGCGGGCGCCCCGGAGGCGGCGGGCGCGGCGCCGCAGGAGATCGCCGCCGCGGCGCGGCTCGCCGCCGGGGATCTCGAGCGGGCCCGCCTGCTGCTCTCGCCGACCGGCCGCGAGCTCCGGGCCGAGGTCGAGGCGTGCCTGGCGGCGGTGCTCGCCGACGAGCTCGCGAGCGCGCCGTGGGGCCGGCTCCTCGACCGCGCCACGGCGGCCGGGGAGGAGGCGGAAGGGGCCGCGCGCGAGGCGCTCGAGGAGGAGTCTCAGGCGGGACTCAGACGGACCGCGAAAGAGATCGGCGACGGCGCCAAACGGGCGGGCCGGCGACGGCGCACCGAGATCCTCGACCTCGGGCTCGAGCTCTGCGCGCTCTGGCTCCGCGACCTGGGCGCGGTCGCGGCGGGCGCCGAGGAGGTGGCCTTCGACCTCGACCGCCTCGACCTCCTCCGCGCCCAGGCGGCGAACGTCGACCCCGCCTGGGCCCGCGCCGGCGCCGCCGCGGTGCAGCACGCGCGGCGCGGCCTCGACCTGAACGTCTCCGAGGAGCTGGCCCTCGAAGCCCTCTTCTACCGCCTCGCGCGCACCGCGTAGGGGCGGGACCGGGGGAGGTGCCGGAGGTCGACCGCACCTCTGGCGTCCTTCCCCGCGGCCCGGGGAGGATCTAGGCGTCCGGGTTCGGGCCCGTCGCCGTGTCCTCGGCCCGCGTCGTCCCGTTCAGGCGCCTCTCGAGATCGTCCCGGGCCGCCTGCTCGTGGGCGCGCTCCATCGCGCGCTCCTGGGCGAGGCGGGTGATCTGGGCCGCCTGGCGGGACATGATCACGCTGAAGTTGAGGGCGAGGCCGAGGAGCAGGAGGAGGACGATCGAGAAGAGGGCGACGTTGGTGTCGCGGACGCCCATCAGGTCGGCGACCAGGCCGAGGAGGCCGGGGAACGCCGCCCCGGCCAGCATCGCCAGGCCGGCGACGAACCAGATCACGCTGTAGCGCTCCTGCAGGCGGTCGCGGCGGATCAGGTCGAGGATCAGGAGCATGAAGAGGATCGCCAGGGCGGCGGCGATGATCCGGGTCTGGGCGGTGAGGCTGACCTTGTCGGCCTGGGCGGCGAGGACGGTCGGGATCATCGCTCGGCCCCGGCGTGGCGCGGCTTGAACTGGCCGACGAGGATCACGACCAGGCCCTTGAAGATGAAGAAGGCCGAGCGCACCGGGGTGAGGAAGGAGCTGCCGCCGGTCCGCTCCAGCATCCGCACCGGCACCTCCTTGACCCGCAGCCCTTCGCGCACCGCCAGCTGCAGCGACTCGATCTCGGCGAAATCGGGCGAGTAGTTCTCGCTGAAGAGCTTCATCACGCGGCGGTTGGCGGCGCGCATGCTGCTGGTCGTGTCGGTGAAGCGCTGGCGCGTCGCCAGGGTCAGGAGCAGGCGGAAGACGTTGATGCCGATCCGGCGCGTCAGCGTCGCCTTGTAGTCCTCGCCCTGCGGCGCGACTCCCGGCAGCGGCTCCGTCTGCTTCGCGTAGCGGGAGCCGATCACCAGGTCGGCGCGGTCCGCCTGCACCTCGGCGAGGACCCGCGCCACCTCGGAGGCCGGGTGTTGGCCGTCGGCGTCGAGATGGGCGCAGAAGTCATAGCCCTCGCGCAGCGCCCAGAGGTAGCCGGTCTGCAGCGCCGCGCCGAGCCCCTGGTTGAACGGCATGCTCGCCACGAGGACGCCGGCGGCGCGCGCCCGCTCCGCGGTCGAGTCGGTGGAGCCGTCGTCGACGACGAGGATGTCGGCCCCCTCGATGTGCGTGCGGACGTCGGCGATCACGGCCTCGAGCGAGGCCGCCTCGTTCCAGGCGGGGATGAAGACGAGAGTCCGCAAGGGCTGCCGATTGTTCCACGGGGGGCTGATCCGGAACCGGCCGCGGTCGGTCTGAGAGGATTGTGTTAGGAACTCCTCATGGCAAGCGGCGACGAGATTTCACGGCCGCAGCCCGAAACTCCACGCTTCGGTATGCGCCTCTGGCTGACCGGTGCCTTCGCGGCGGTCAGCCTGATCACGGCCGCCACCGTCTACTTCTTCGGCGACAACCACCAGGCGCTGATCGCGGCGGTGCTGATCGGGATGGCGGCGGGGTTCCTGATCGCGGTGGCGATCTCCCACCGGGTGGTGAGCCTGGCGCGGGCGGCGGGGGAGATGGCGAAGGGCTCCTTCGACGCGCCGCTGCGGACCGGCGGGCTCGACGAGATCGGCGACCTGGCGCGCTCGCTCGACGCGATGCGGGCCTCGCTGCAGGAGAGCTTCGGCGTGCTGACCGCCGACCGCAACAAGCTGGCGGCGATCTTCGACGGGCTGACCGACGCGGTGATCGTGGTCGCCTACGAGGGCCCCGTGCGCTTCACCAACAGCGCCGCGGCGCGGCTGCTCGGGGCGGGCGGCGAGCCGCCCGAGGTGATCGAGCCGCAGATGCGCCGCGCCGCCGAGGTCGGGTTCGCCGCCCACCCGGCGTTGCGGATCGGCGACCGCGCCTACGCGATGACCGCCCGCGCGCTGCCCGACGAGCGCGCCGTTCTCGCGGTGCTCCGCGACCGCACCGACGAGCTCCGCCGCGAGCTCGCCGAAGCCGACTTCATCTCCAACGCCGCGCACGAGCTGCGGAACCCGTTGGCCGGGATGTCGGGAGCGATCGAGGTGCTGCAGAGCGGCGCCAAGAACAACCCGCTGGACCGCGACCACTTCCTCAACCGGCTCGCCGACGACGCCGAGCGGATGAAAGCGCTGACCGCGTCCCTGCTCACCCTGGCCCGGGTGGAGAGCCGTGGCGCCGCCGAGAACGAGGTGGTCGACGTGGCGATCGCGGTGCGCGACGTGGTCGCCGCGGTCGAGCCGCCGCCGCGGATCGAGCTGATCGTCGACGTCGAGCAGGACCTCGCCGCGGCCGGCGACCCGACCCTGCTGCGGCAGGTGATGATCGGCCTGCTCACCAACGCCTTCAAGAACACGCCGCCGCCGGGGACCGTCACCCTGCGGGGGCGGCACGAAGGGGTGGGGGAGGTGGTGGTCGAGGTGATCGACACCGGCACCGGCATCCCGGGCGCGGAGATCGAGCGGGTCTTCGAGCGCTTCTACCGGCGCAGCGAGTCGCGCAAGCAGGAGGGGTTCGGGCTCGGCCTGGCGATCGCGCGGCGGATGGTCGACGTGATGGGCGGGACGATCGGGGCGGAATCGGTGTTGGGGGAGGGGAGCACCTTCTGGGTGCGCCTGCCGCTGGCGAAACCGAGCCCTACTCCCGTCGCTTAATCATTGGGGCGTATAAAGCGAACTCAGATGTTTGGAAGACTTGAACAAAGCGTGAGCAAGATCTCGATCACCCGGACGGGCGGATGAGCAGCGGACGCATCCTGATCGCCGACGACGAGCCGTCGGTGCGCGACTCGGTCGGCTACGCGCTGACCCAGGAGGGGTTCGAGGTGACCCCGGCCGCGGACGGCGACGAGGCGAGCGACCTGCTCGGCGACGGCATCCCCTTCGACCTGCTGATCCTCGACATCATGATGCCGGGGCCGAGCGGCCTCGACATCTGCCGCGACGTGCGGGGGCGGAGCGCGGTGCCGATCATCGTCCTCACGGCGAAGGACGCGGAGGTCGACAAGGTGGTCGGGCTGGAGGTCGGGGCGGACGATTACGTGACCAAGCCGTTCTCGGTCCGTGAGCTCCTCGGGCGGGTGCGGGCGCAGCTCCGCCGGCGGGAGCTCGACCGCTCGCCGATGGCCCAGCAGGTGAAGATCGAGTCCGGACCGGTGTCGATCGACCTCGTCCGCCACGTCGCCACGGTGCGCGGCGTGCCGGTCAACCTCACCCGCTCGGAGTTCCAGTTGCTGCGCCTGCTGGTGGGGCGGCCGGGGGAGGTCTTCGAACGCTCCCAGATCATGGAGGAGCTCTGGCAGACGCCGTTCGACGGCGACGAGCGCGCCTGCGACGTCCACATCTCCAACCTCCGCCAGAAGGTCGAGCGCGACCCGCAGAAACCGGAGCTGGTGGTGACCGTGCGCGGGGTCGGGTACAAGTTCAGCGGCGACGAAGATTGACCTGAGGCGGCGTGGGGGCGCCTCGCGGCGTCCTCGGTCGCTCGGTTCGGGTCACGCACCGGAGTGCGCTTCCCTCACCTCGCTTCCCTGCGTCCTTGCGAGGCTGGCCCGCGCCGCCTCAGGCCGGCGGCCCATCAACCTTTGAGCAGGCGCTGGAGGTCGGCGAGGCGGGTGTCCCACTCGGCGCCGACCGTGGTCAGCCAGGCGGCGGCGTCGGCGAGGGGGCGGGGATCGAGCTCGAAGAGGGACTCGCGGCCACGGCGGCGCTGCGAGACGAGGCCGGCGCGCCCGAGCGTCGCCAGGTGCTTGGCGACGGCCTGGCGGCTGATCGGCAGCTCGGCGGCGAGCCCGGTCGCGGTGGCGCCGCCGCCCGCGGCGAGCGCCGCGACCAGGTGGCGGCGGGTCGGGTCGGCGAGCGCGGCGAAGACCGCGCCGGCCTCGGCGTCGCCGCCGGGAGCGCCCGGCCGGGGGTGTGGCTGCGGCACGGCGCCGCCTCTAGGCGAGGACGAGGCGGACGGCGGCGCGGAGGCGGGCCAGGGGCACGTTCCAGGTCGCGGCGGCGAGCGGGGCGCCGACGAGCAGTGGGCCCGTGGCGCCGAACGGGGCGGAGTCGAAAGCCGGCGCCGTCTCGATCACGGTGAGACGGGTGCGGTCGGCGACCGCGTCGAGGACCAGTTCGACCCGGCTCGGGCCGCCGCCTTCGCGCCGCCAGCTCCAGGCCAGCCGTTCGGCCTCCTCGACCAGCTCGACCTCGCCGCGGCGCTCCTCGCCGTCGGCGTAGCGGCAGACGATCACGCCACCCGGCTCGGCCTCGAGCTCGACCTCGTCGGCGAGCCACTCGGCCAGCAGCGCCCGCTCGGTGAGGGCGTCCCAGACCTCGGCCGGCCCGGCGTCGAGCTCGACGCTCCGGGACACGCGTTCGGCGGACGGCCGGCGCTCGCTCCTGGGTAGGGTCATGGAGACTGCTCCTCTCGTCTTGAGTACGGATGCGCAACTCAATGGTTGCACACCCTGCTAGGCTGGGGAACGCGCAACCGGATAGTTGCGCGTGATGAGCACGGAAAGCTTCGCGTAACACCGAGAAAGAGAGACTGAAATGCCACTGGTCCCGATGGTCGTCGAGCAGACCGCTCGCGGGGAGCGCTCCTTCGACATCTACAGCCGGCTGCTGTCGCAGCGGATCATCTTCCTCGGCGAGCCCGTCACCGACGACCTGGCCAACCTGATCATCGCCCAGCTCCTCCACCTGGAGGCCGACGACCCCGACAAGGACGTCAGCCTGTACATCAACTCGCCCGGCGGCTCCGCCTACGCGGGCCTGGCGATCTACGACACGATGCAGTTCATCAAGCCCGACGTGCAGACGATCTGTTACGGGATCGCGATGTCGGCGGGGTCGCTGATCCTCACCGGCGGGGCGAAAGGCAAACGGATGGCGCTGCCGAACAGCCGCATCCTCATCCACCAGCCCTCCAGCGGCTTCGAAGGCCAGGCCTCCGACATCGAGATCCACGCCCGCGAGGTGCTGGCGCTGCGCGACCGGCTGAACCAGATCTACGTCGAGCACACCGGCCAGCCGATGGACAAGATCTCCCTCGACATGGAACGCGACAAATTCTTCAAGCCCGAGGAAGCGCGCGAGTACGGGCTGATCGACCGGGTGATCGAGTCGCACGAGTTCCAGGCGAATCCGACCGGCTTTCGCGCCGACGGTGGCGGGAACGGGAGCGGCGAGAGCCCCACGGCCGGGGGGAGCAGCGCCTGAGGGTGCTGCGACGGCGGCGCGAGCGGCGGCCGCCTCCGGCGCGGTTGCCCGCCTACTTCACGGTGGCGGGCGTGCGCCTCGACGAGGAGCTGGAGCGGCTGCGCGGCCTGCCGGTCTTCGCCGGCGGCGCGCTGGCGATGCGCCCTGAGCTGAAGGTGCGGCGGGCGAGTCGCCGTCCCAACCGGGTCGGCTTCGCGGTCCCCTCCGAACACCGGCTCCAGGTCACCGCCTACCCGGGCGTCCGCCCCGGCGACGTCCTCGAGACCCTGCTCCACGAGCTGGTCCACCTCCACGTGGGTCGCGCCCGCGAGGCGCACGCCTGGCATGGCCGCACCTTCAAGGCGACCCTGGCCCGGGCGATGGAAGAGGCCTACGGCGTGCGCGACGTCGGCGCGAGGAGCACCCTCCACGGCGCCTACGCCGACGCGATCGAGCGTCGCCGCGCGAAGCCCCAGTTGGAGCTCGACCTGGCCTGACCCCCACCCGACGCTTGTCTTCGTATCGAAGACAAGCGTCGGGTGGGGGACCATGTGCGGATGGCCGAGGGGGACACGATCTTGCGGTTGCGGCGGCGGATCGCGGATGCGCTCGTCGGGGACAAGATCGCGGTGAGCGCTCCGAATCCGCGCGGGCGCGCCGCCGGGGTCGAGCGGCTCGACGGGCGCACGCTGGAGAGGGTCGACTCGCGCGGGAAGCACCTCCTCCTCGCCTTTGGCGACCTCGTCCTCCACAGCCACCTGGGGATGAGCGGCGGCTGGCACCTCTACGCGCACGGCGTGCCGTGGCGCCGGCCGCGTTCCGCCGCCTGGGCGGTGCTGGCCGGCGAGCGCGCCGAGGCGATCCAGTTCGGCGGCCCGACCCTTCGCGTCCTGCCCGCGAGCCGGCTCGCGATCGACCCCCAGCTCGCCCGCCTCGGCCCCGACGTCCTCGCCGACGACCTCGACCGCGACCGCCTCCTCGCCGGCTTCCGCGCCGCCGACCAGGCCCGCGGCATCGGCGACGCGCTCCTCGACCAGCACCTCGTCGCCGGCATCGGCAACATCTTCAAGAGCGAGGCCTGTTTCGCCGCCCGCGTCGATCCCTGGCGCCCGCTCGGCGACCTCACCGACGCGGACCTCGCCGCCGTCCTCGAGGCGGCGCGCGCCCAGATGCTCGACGCCGTCGCCACCGGTGGCCGCCACCGCTTCGCCGTCTACAAGCACCGCGGCCCGTGCACCCGCTGCGGCGGCGGCATCCGCAGCCGCGGTCAGGGCGACGCCAACCGCACCACCTGGTGGTGCGAGCGCTGCCAGGTCTGAGCGCGCCGAGCGCGCCGCGGCGCCCGCCTACGGCAGGTTCTTGACGAAGCGGCTGCGGCCCGCCTGCAGCTGGTAGCCCGCGGAGGCCCAGAAGGCCATCGCTCCGGGCTTGTGCGATTCGACGATCGCGTTCAGGCGCCGGGCGCCGAGGGCCGCCAGCCGCTCCTCGCCCGCCCGCACCAGCGCGCTCGCAAGACCGCGGCGGCGGTGGGCGGGGTCGACGGCGAGGCGGTAGAACGTCGCGCGCCAACCGTCCCAGCCGACGATCAGTGAGCCGACCACCTCACCGCCCGCCTCGGCGACCAGGAGCGCCTCGGGGTCGCGACCGATCAGCCCGCCCACGTCCTCGCTCGATTCGGTGCTCGACGGCGAGGCCTCCGCCCGCCGCCACAGCGCCAGCACCGCCTCGACGTCGGCGGCGCGGCCGGTGCGCAACATATGGCTGAAGGAATCGGTCAAGGAAAGACGGATCGTCCCCGCATGCGCATGACGTACACAGCAACGCACGCCGAAAGAGCCGACGCTCGGACTTGAACCGAGGACCCCTTCATTACGAATGAAGTGCTCTACCAACTGAGCTACGCCGGCAACGGGCGCATTGTAGGCCAAGAATTGTCTCTGTTCGGAGAGGCCCCCGAGAGCGCTGACACTCAGTTGACCCCAATTTCTGGTGCGGACCCATAGGCTCCTTAGATGCCCGCCGACCCCGAGCAGAAGGCCCGCGAGGAAGTTCGCGAGGCCCAGGCCCGCTACGAGCGCGAACGCGACAAGGCGCGAGAGGCGCGCAGCCGCGCTTTCGCAAAGGCCCAGCAGATCCTCACCCAGCGTCAGATCGCGGAAGAGGCAGGTCTTCACCACACGACGGTCGGAGAAATCATCCGCGGCGAGTAGCAAGGTTGGAGGGAAAATCCCTCCAACCCTGCTACCTGAACCCGACCACATAAAGCGACGACCCGCCGCGGTGGAACGCGACGGGCCGCCTGAGACGCAAGGAGGTTCTGCTCCTCATGTCCTGTGACAACCCTACGCACGGTGCCCCTGGGACTCACCACCGCCCAGACGGAGATCCTGCGATCCGACCTCTTCGGCGGGCTCGCCGGGGTCCTGGAGGATCTCCGGACCCCCGAGAAGCTGTCCGACCCCGCGAAGAACGCGCGCAACGGGGCGACCTTCGTCCGACTGCTCGAGGCCCTCGACCGGCTGGAGATCGACCTGCCCGACGAGGAGGCGCGGGCGATGGTCGCGGCGATCGCCGATGACTTCGACGGGAACTCCGACTACGCGGAGACCACCGCGATCCACGACGCCCACCACGCGCTGCTCGACCGGCTCGGCGGAGCCGGGACGGGGTGTGCCCGATGAGGCCGCCCCCGGACCCTCGGCGACGATCGCCCTCTGCATCGAGGACGACGCCCCGCTCGACCACGTCTGCGATCGCCTCCTGGCGGACGGCCACGAGGTCCTGCCCGCCACCGGGGCCGGCGACGCGCTGCGCCTCTGCCGCCACAACCGACCCGACCTGCTGGTGCTCGACCTCGGCCTCCCCGGGGAGGTGGGTCCGGGCCTGCTTGAGACGATCCGCTCCGCCGACCCGGCCGACCCCCCGCCTCGACGCGCACCTGCCGGTGATCGGCCTGGCGTCCCGCGGCGGACCCGAGCTGCGTGGCCTCGACCTCGGCGTCGACGATCTCGTCCAGAAGCCCTTCGCCCACGAGGAGCTGCGCCGACGGATCGTCGCCGTCCTGCGCCGTCGCCACGGCCGCGGCGACGCCGCCGTCAGGGTCGGCGACCTCCTGCTCGACCCGGGCCGCCGCCTGGTCACGGTCGGCGGGCGCGAGGTGCGCCTGTCGAGGAAGGAGTTCACCCTCCTGCGTGTCCTCGCCTCCGACCCGACCTGGGTGTTCTCGAAGGAGGAGTTGCTGCGCGACGCCTGGGGATCCAAGGTGCCCGCGGATCGCACCCGGACCCTCGACTCCCACGCCTCCCGCCTGGAGCGCGAGACCCGGGTGTCCCTCGACGGCCTCAGACGGTGAGCATGCGGCGTCGGTGCCTCAAGCTCGTCGAGCGTTCAGCCCCCACGCCGGACCACCTGACCAAAGACGAACGTACCGTCGGTCTCCGGTCTCGGACCCAGTCGATCCCGTCGAGCAGCTCACCGGGCGGACCGGTCGGTACAAGGCGGCGGCGGGTCTGACGGTGCCCCACATCGTCGAAATCTGGGGAGATGCGAGGCGATCAGGGCACGGCCTACAGGCCCGCCTGCCTGTCCTGCGGCTGCGTGGGGGTCGGGGGACGGACTCGTCGACGCCGCGGAAGTCCCCCCGGATCGACGGTCCAAAAGGAACGTCGATCCGACTCCTTCGGTGCGCGAAGCCCTCAAAATGGGACAGCGAGACGGCAGTCTCAGCGCCCATCTCGTGCCGAGGTCACCGCGCACGCGATAGTCGATTGAGTTCCGGGCGGCTGGTAAACGAGTCGAGGATGGAGAATGGCGCCGCCGGATGGGTCAGCCCGCGCACGCTCTACGTGATGGTCCTCGGCGGCGGATATCCAGCCGCGCTCTTGCCGGAGGCCTAGGTGACCCTATGATCCGTATTGGTGGGCGGCGTCGAAGACAATCAGCTAGCCGGGTCGAGGAAGCCGAGGACGCGTTCGTTCGCCAAGTCCTCGGTAACCCGGCAGCGGATTCTTCTGGCAGCAGCCGAACTGTTGAAGGAAAAGGGCTACCACGAGACCAGGCTCAACGATGTCGCCGAGCGGGCCGAAATTCAGGGCGGCAGCTTGTACTACTACTTCAAGTCGATGGACGGGCTGGTCGAGGAGGTGCTCGTCCAGGGAATGGAACGTACACGTGAGCATGTGGTCAGCGCGTTGGCCGAACTGTCGGAGGGATCGACCCCGCGACAACGACTGGAGACGGCGATCGACGCTCAACTGGCGGCACGCGGTGGGGCAAGTGGAATCGTGCCGCCGAAGGTTGGCACCTTCGAGCAGGCTCCGGAGGCAATCCAGGCTCGGCTGCTGCCGATCCGACGGTCGCTGGGGCAACTGTGGGAAAAGCTGATCCGCGACGCCATCGCGGCACGAGAAATTCGCGCTGACTTCGATCCCTATGCGTTGCGACTGTTCATCATCAACGCACTCGATCGATTTCCCGATTGGCCGGAGCGCACGCGGCGGCCAATCGAGGAGATGAGTGTGGTGACGAGAGAGTTGCTCCTGGCGGCGATCGCACCGCCGGATGTCCCCCGCAAGCGTTCTGCCTAGATCTCAGGCGGCGCGCCGGGCAGGTGTTGCGAGCCGCCGACGGTCCAGGCCGAGACGACCCAAGCGGAGGCTCCCGGTGCCGAGAGGAGGGCGGCGGTGACGAGCCCCGGCAATTTCGAGTGATCTGCGCCTGCTAGTCATAGTAGCAATTTTTGAAGCCCATTTTGAATCTGGCTACAGCAAAACAGGCATATTTGCCTTATTGAAACCGTTATTCGCGCAATTTCTAGTGTATCCTAGAATCTAGCCGGCACTTGACAGAATATTCGAAGGCTAGTTAGATTCCGCGGGACAGTCGAGGCGCTTGGGATGCGCCCCCGGCACGAACCGAGGAGAGAGATGAAGCGAAGCGTTGAGTTTCGCCCGTTCCGGTCCTGGAAGCTCGCCCTGTCGATCGGCGGCGCAGTCCTGATGCTGGGCATTGCCCTCGCCGCCTGCGGCGGCGGCTCGAGCAGCACTTCGAGCGGCGAAAAGACCGGAGCGCCCGCGGGTGAAAGCGGCGAAACACCGGCAGGCGAAAGCGGCGGCAGCGCCAACGTCGACAAGGCGCGGGCAGGCGCGGAAGCGGCGGAAAGAGGGCCGACGAAATGGGAAGGCCCGACTGAACCGGTGAAGGCAGTTCCGAAGATCTCGGCCGCGGTGATCCCTTGTGCCTCTTCGCTGGTCGGCTGCAGCGAAAACTCCGAAGCGTTCCAGGAAGCGGGCGAAGCACTCGGTTGGAACGTGAAGGATTTCAACGTCGAATACGAACCCGCGAAGTGGAACAAGGCGATCATCGAAGCGGTCAACGAAGGGCGTGAAGCGATCGTCGTCAGCTCGACGCCGGCCGAACTGATCAGCCAGGGACTGAAGGCAGCTGAAGAAGCCGAAGTACCGGTACTCAGCCTCTACAACGGTGATACCCCACCCAATCCCGCGGTCGACCCGGCGGGCAGGCCCTGGACTTTCAGCGACATCGCCTTCTCGTTCCCGGAAGCCACCGAAGCGGACGTCAATTTCATCACCGCCGAATCGAACGGTGAAGGTTCGGTGCTTACGCTGGAAGACAAATCGTCTGGCGGGATCGTGATCCAGAACAAACTGTTCCGGGAAAAGCTCGGCGAAATATGTCCAGGGTGCAGTGAATCCGAAATGACGACCTCAGCCGCAGAAGCCGAAACTACTGCGCCGCAGAAAATCGTCGCCTTCCTGCAGAGCCACCCGGAAATCGGTTGGGTGGTGTGCTGGTACGACGGACAGTCTTATCCGCTGGCGCGGGCGATCCAACAGGCGGGCCTGCCGGTGAAAGTTCTCGGCGAGGGCGGCGAACCGCGGGCGCTGAAGCTGGTTCGCAACGGAGAAGTGATTGCCGCCGACCTCCGCTACGAAAACAACTACGCCGGCTGGCAGGCGGCGGACACCATGCTGCGGCAGCTGAACGGGCAGGAACTCCCCGTGCCGAAGGTTCCGCTGAAGCTGTTTACGAAGAAGAACGCGCCGCCCGAAGGTGCGGCGCCGTGGGAAGCGCCATTTGATTTCCGGGGCGAATTCGAAAAGCTCTGGGGCATCGGAGGCTGATGAGCCTCCGTGCTCGCAACCTCTCCAAGGCCTTCGGCGACCTCCAAGCTCTGGATCATGTGAGCTTGGAGGTCGGCGAGGGCGAGCTGGTGGCTTTGCTGGGCGCGAACGGAAGCGGCAAGTCGACCTTCGCAAAATGCGTCGCCGGCGTCTATCAGCCCGACGAAGGCTCGATCGAGCTCGGCGGGGTTCCGGCGGTGCGCCGGTTTCTGACCCCGACCGACGCGGCCCGGGCGGGGGTCCGTGTGATGCACCAGGACAACCCGCTGGTCAACTCTCTTTCGGTGAAGGAGAACTTCGGTTTGTCGACGGGGTTCCCGGGACGCGGCAGCGCGGCGCCGATCCGGTGGCGAAAATTGACCCGGCACGTGCAGCAGGCGTTGGAGCGGTACGGAGTGGAGGTCAGCCCCGACGCGCTGCCGGCGACTCTGTCACCGTCCCAGCGGGCGATGGTCGCACTGGCGATGACGCTCGCCGACGCCGACCAGGGGGTCGAGCTGCTGATCCTCGACGAGGTGACGGCGCATATCGCCGAGGGGGACGCGGCGGAGTTCCTCGCCGGAGCCGCTCGCCTGCGCGGGATCGGCATCCCGATCCTGATGGTGACCCATCGCTTCAAGGAGGTCCTCGCCTTCGCCGATCGCACCATCGTCCTCTCGGGCGGTGCTGTCGTCTATTCGGGGCCGGCCGCCGACCTGACCCTCACCGAGATGGTCAATCTGATGGCGGCGGTACCGCCAAAGGATCAGGCGCCGAAGCCGGACAGGGTCAGGCAGGCAGCTCCCGTTGCCGAACTGAAGGTCGAAGGCGGATCGGGAGGGATTGCCGAAATTCGTGGCGTCTGGCGGCGCGAGGACCTCGGCGAAGACCGGAAGAGGCCCGCTCTCGAGATCGAGGATCTTGAGGGTGCCCTGCTGCGAAAGACGGCACTCAAAGTGCACCCGGGCGAGATCGTCGGGCTGACCGGCACTGCCGACAGCGGCGTCCACGAGCTGCCGGAGATCCTGGCCGGCGCCAGGCGCCGCCAGGGCGGGACGATCCGCGTCGCGGGACACGAGTTGGCGCGCGATGCCGACCCGGTCGACGCGATGAGGATGGGCATCGCTCGCACGCCGAGCGATCGGCACAAGGAGGGAGGGGTGATGTCGCTCTCGGTGAGGGAGAACATCACGCTCCCCGAGGCCCGCCGCTTCTGGGGGAGGAAGCGCGACGAACGGAAGGTCGTCGCGCGGCTGATTGAAGCGTTGAACGTCAGCCCGCCCAACCCGGACGCGCTGATGGGCACCCTGAGCGGTGGCAACCAGCAGAAGGTCGTGATCGCGAAGTGGCTACTGACCCGGCCGCGGGTGCTGATCCTCGACGACCCGACCGTCGGAGTGGACCCGGGCGCGCGCGAGCAGATCTTTCGGTTTGTCGGCGAAGCCGCGGAGGACGGCCTCGCGGTGGTGCTCCTCTCGAGCGAGCCGGAGCAGCTCGTCCGGCAGTGCACGCGGGTGGTGGCGATCGCCGGGGGCCGGGTCGCAAAGGAACTGAACCGCGAGGAACTTGAAGCGCCCGAGGCGCTCGACATCCTCGCCGCATACGGAGGTTAGGCAGAAGGAATGACGACGTCGGTTGAAACGCAGGTGAGCGATGCGCCCGCCAACCCGATCACCTCGAAGGCTCCGAATCGCTGGCTGGCGCTGCTGTTTCGATACCCCACTCTGTTGATGCTGGCGATCCTCATCGTCGGCTTCTCGATCGCGAGTTCGAACTTCCTCACCACCACAAATCTCACCACCTTGGTCAATCAGCAGGCGGTGGTTGCGCTGATCACGCTGGCGGCCCTACTGCCGTTGATCGCCGGCGAGTTCGACCTCTCGCTTGGTTACGCGGCGGGACTGGCGACGATGTTCGGTGCCTACCTCGCCGGGCAGGGGTGGGGCCTGGTGCCGATGATCCTCGCGGTGCTCCTCCTCGGCGTCTTCGTCGGCCTCTTCAACTCACTCTTCATCGTCCGCTTCAAGATCAATTCGTTCATCGCGACGCTCGGGGTGGGGATCATCCTCAGTGGCGGCACGCTCGCGATCTCGGGTGGCGAAGTGTTGTTCGAAGGGCTGCCGCAAAGCCTCGCCACCTTCGGGCGGGACAAATTCCTCGGCATCGCCTTGCCGATCTGGGTCATTCTCTTGATCGCAGTCGTGCTCGTCTACCTGCTTGAGCAGACCCCGTTCGGACGGCGGCTCTACGCCACCGGCGGCTCCGAACGGGTAGCGTTCCTGGCCGGGGTTCGGACCGGGAGGATCAAGACCCTCGCCTTCGTCGGGGCCGGCATCCTCGTCGGCTTCGCCGGGTTGGCCCAGTTGGCGACGACGACCAGCGCCAGCCCGACCTTCGGACCTGAACTTCTGCTACCTGCGTATGCAGGGGCGTTCCTGGGCGTGGTCGCCTACCGCCCCGGTTACTTCAACGTGCCCGGCTCGATCATCGCCATCCTGCTGATCGCGGTCGGCTACAACGGGCTGAGCCTGGTCGGTGTGCCGTTCTGGGGGCAGCCGCTGTTCAACGGAGCCGTTCTGCTCCTCTCGGTGCTCGGTGCGCGGGCCGAGTCGAGACGAGTGCGGATCGGCTGATCCGACTTCGAGGACCTCTCACCGAAAAGGAGAACAAGATGGATGACACCACCCGCTACCTGCTCGACCGGATCGAGATCCAGGATCTCGAGTACCGCTACTGCAGCGGCCTCGACCGCCGAGACTGGGACCTGCTGCTGTCGGCCTTCACCCCCGACGCGGTCGTCGACTACCTCGACCAGGGCGGGGTGAAAAGCGGACCCGATGAGTTGCTCGACCACCTTCGCGGCGGCCTCGAAGGTCTCGATGTGAACCAACACCTGATCTCGAACATCACCGCCGAAGTGAAAGGAGACGAGGCCGACGTCGTCTGCTACGTGCACGCGCCGCATCTCTTCGAGGGCGAGGTCTTCATGATCGGCGGCGAGTATCACGACAAGGTCGTGCGGACCGGAACGGGGTGGCTGATCCGCCGCAAAACTCTTCATGCCACCTGGACCGAGGGCGATTCGGACGTGATGTTCCGGGGTGCCGCGAAACTGGTCGATGACGGCGGCGAGCTCGGTCGCCTCGGGCAGATGTTCCTCGACTGTTACGGGGTCGATTTCTCCGCCGAGCGAGAGTGACGGTGGCGCCGACGGGCGAAGACGCGGAGCGACTGGCCGCGGAGAGGCGACGCGACAGCCCGCTCTACGACGAGTCGAATCGACTCAAGCTGGGCCTCTTCTCGATGAACACCAGCGGCGGGATGGTGATCTCGAAGGCCCACTCGAGCCATCGGATCGAGTGGGGCTACCAGCTTGAGCTCGCCCGACGCGCCGACGCGCTCGGCCTCGATGCCTTCATCCCGGTGGCCCGGTGGCGGGGAGTTGGCGGCGCCACCGACTGGTCAGGCTGTAGCTTCGAGACGATGACGTTCGCCGCGGCGGTGGCGGCGAGCACCGAGCGGATCATGGCCTTCTCCACCGTCCATGTGCCGATCTTTCACCCGATCGTCGCCGCCAAGATGGTGACGACGATCGACCACATCGCCGCCGGGCGCGCCGGCCTTAACGTGGTGATGGGGTGGCTCGAGCCCGAGTTCGAGATGTTCGGCATGAAACAGCGCGACCACGAGACCCGCTACGAAGTCGGAGCGGAGTGGATCGAGGTGGTCGACCGGCTGTGGACGGAGGAGGCGCCTTTCGACCACGCGGGCCGCTTCTACTCGCTGGTCGCGGCGCAAGCGCACCCGAAGCCGGTGCAGACGCGCCCGGTGGTCCTCAATGCGGGCAGCTCGCCGACCGGCGCCGCCTGGGCGGCCCGACACGCCGACTTCAATTTCGCCTCGTACACGTCGGCTGGTGCGGCGAAGGACTACGTCGACGCGGTGAAGGCCACCGCGCGTGAGAGCTACGGCAGGGAGATCGGCGTCCTCACCTACGCGCTGGTGATCTGCCGCGACACCGAGGCCGAGGCGCGCGAAGCGCTCGAGTGGATCCTCGACGAAGCCGACTGGGAGGCGGCCAACAACTGGATCTCGGTGCTCGGGATCCAGAGCGGATCGTTCGACGACAACATTCGCGGGCCGCTCGCTGAACAGTTCATCGCCGGTGCAGGCGCCGCCCTCGTGGTCGGCGACCCCGAGGCGGTGGTCGACCAGCTGGCCGCGATTGCTGACTCCGGCCTCGACGGCGCGATGCTCGGATTCACCGACTGGGAACAGGAACTCGGCTACTTCGGCGAGCGCGTCATCCCGTTGCTGCGGCAGGCCGGCCTCCGCCGCTGAGCGCGGTCCGACGGTGTCCTCGGGTACGTTCTCGTCCTTGGTCGGATAGATCTGGGACGCGCATCCTCTCTGGGCCGCTCCCGGTGTCTTGTCGATCACCCCGTACCTCGCCGGCAACTCGTCGCTGGGAAATCACCGCGCGATCGAGCTTGCCGCTCGGCAGGCGTGTCGATGGGCCGACGGGGAAGAGCTTCAGAACGTGGTGCGGGCCCCAGCCAGGCGGTAAGTGACCAGACCGGTGGCGATGACGCGGCCGTCCTCACATCCGGTGACGGTCACCTCGAGGAAGGCGATGCTGGACCCGCGCCGCTGCACCTTCGCCTCCGCCGAGATTCCCTGGGCACGCGCTGAGGAGAGGTAATTGACCGTGAGGCTGACCGTCGCGCCGTGAGCCTGGTCGCCCTCGAAGTCGACCGTCGACCAGGCGGCGACGACGGCGGCGGTGTCGATCAGCGAGGCGATCGCGCCGCCGTGGATGATGTCCTGGACGGTCACCTTCTCGTCGTCGAAGGCCAGCGACAGGACCGCCCGGTCGACGTCGACCGTCTCGATCTCAATCCCGAGTCGACGCACGAACGCCGCCTGGGAGAGGCCTTCGATGATTACCGCCCCGCGGTTCGCTCGCATTCTTACTAAGGTTAGATTACCGAGATACTCGATGAGCTGAGCGAGACCGGAGGCAGCGCACCGGGCGTGCCAGGAGTGGGTTGAACGGATAGGTCGGGGGCGAAGAGGTCACGGAATCGACTCAGGTGAAGAATTTTCGAATCTAAATTTGATTTTTTAGTATCCTCCGGCAATGTCACCCTCTGGGCCATACCAGCCGATCGACCGGTCGCTGCCGCCGCTGGCAGCTGACGACGCCCATCTCCGGGCGGCGATCGCGGAGGGCAACCTGCCGCTTCTCCTGCTGGTCCTGAAGATGCTGACCGGGGAAGAGCGGTGGCTCGAGGAGCCCTACCGCCCGACGCGCGCACGGGCGCTCGAAGACAACGACTCCGGCGGCTTCACCGAGGAGCGCCAGGAGGAGATCCGCGGGGCGGCCTTCGATGTTCTGAGGGAACTGCGCGAAGAGCGCGTCGAGGTCCCGCCGCCGCCCGACGACGACGAGCTGATCCGTATGGTCAGCGTCTCCCTGGGCGAGGAGGTGCCCTCCGAGTACGGGCGGCCGATGGCCGAGGAGGCGGGATTCGTTCCCCGCGAGGACGTCGCCTGGCACGGCGCGCGTCCGACGGCCGCCGACGAGATGAGCGCCCTGGTGATCGGCGCCGGACCCTCGGGGATCGCGGTCGGGACGATGCTCGAGGCGCTCGGGATCGAGCACACGATCGTCGACAAGAATCCGTCGGTCGGCGGCGTCTGGTGGGAGAACGACTATCCCGGGGCCGGCGTCGACACCCCCACCCATATGTATTCGCTGTCTTTCTCGCCGAACCGGTCGTGGGGGCGCTACTACGCCAAACAGCCGGAAATCCTCGGCTACCTGCAACGGGTCGCGGATGAGCACGGCGTGACTGACCGCGTCAGTTTCGAAACCGAGGTCGAGCGGCTCGACTGGGATGAGGAGCGTGAGGTCTGGACCGCGCAGGCCCGCACCTCCGGTGGTGCGCGCCGCACCTACGAAGCACGTGTCGTGATCTCCTGCGTCGGGATCATCGGCCGTCCCAAGATTCCGAAGATCGAGGGGATGGAGAGGTTTCGCGGGCCGATGTTCCATCCGGCAGAGTGGGATTACTCGGTCGACCTGGCCGGCAAGCGGGTCGCCGTGATCGGCACCGGGGCGACGGCCATGCAGATCGTCCCGGCGATTGCCGACAGCGCCGAGCGCGTCCTTGTCTTCCAGCGTTCGGCCCAGTGGGTTGCCCCCAACGCCAACTACCTGCGCGAGGTGTCCGACGGCGCCCGCCTGCTGATGGAGCACGTGCCCTACTACGCGAGCTTCTACCGGATGCGACTGATCTGGCAGTTCCAGGACAAGCTCTTGGCGACGCTCCGCCGCGACCCTGAGTGGCCACACCCGGAGCGGTCGGTGAACGCGATCAACGACCGCCACCGCGAATACTTCCTCTCCCACATCGAAGCCGAACTCGAGGGGCGCCCCGATCTGCTGGCGAAGGTGGTGCCGACCTATCCGCCCTACGGCAAGCGGATCCTGATGGACAACGGTTGGTATCGGACCCTGCGTCGCCCCGACGTCGAGCTGATCGCCGAGGATGTCGCCGCATTTAGCGAGGAGGCTGTCGTCACCGGGGATGGCGAGCGCTACCCGGTCGACGTGGTCGTGCTCGCCACCGGGTTCCACAGCACCCGCATCCTTTGGCCGGTCGAGGTTCACGGTCGCGGCGGCGTCGAGTTGCACCGACAATGGGGCGACGAGGACGCCTCCGCCTACCTCGGCGTCTCGGTGCCGAACTTCCCCAATCTCTTCCTGATCGGCGGTCCGCACACCTTCACCGGCCACGGCGGCAGCGCCATCTACATGGCCGAGTCGGCGATCGCCTACACGTCGCGGCTGCTGATCGCGATGGTCGAGGGGGGGATCGGAAGCCTCGAGGTGAGGGCCGACGTGACCGAGGATTACAACCGCCGGATCGACGCCGAACATGAGCACCTGATCTGGACTCACCCGGGGATGACCACCTGGTATCGCAACAAGTACGGGCGGATCGTCTCGATGACTCCGTGGCGCGGCGTCGACTACTGGGAGATGACGCGCGTGCCGGACCTGGACGAGTTCCTCGTTCACGCGCCGAACTGACGGCCGCCCCTCAGCTGGAGGCGGAGCGGTCGACGGAGAAGTTCGTGCCGCCGCCGCCGAGTTCCTGGATCGCCGACATGCCGCCGTCGACCAGGAGGGTGACTCCGCTGACGAAGCTCGACCGAGGGCTGGCCAGGAAGGCGATCACCTCGCCGGTCTCGATCGGTTCGGCATGGCGCTTGAGCGGGATGTTGGAAGTCGCCACGCGGACCCACTCGGGATCCTCGAAGTAGGGAGCAGTGAGGCCGGTCTTGGTCAGCCCGGGGCAGACCGCGTTGACGCGGATGTCGAACTCGCCGAGGTCGAGCGCCATGCCGCGGGTCATGCCCAGCACGCCGGCCTTGCTCGACGAGTAGGCCATGCGGCGGTTGTTGGACTGCAGGGCGGAGGTGGAGGCGATGTTGACGATGCTGCCCCCCTTGCCCGCGTCGACCATCCGCCGCGCCGCGTGCTGGGCGCAGAGGAAGCTGCCTCGGAGGTTGACGTCGTGGATGAATTCCCATTCCTCCAGCGTCAGGTCGAGGGTGCTGCCCACCCCGCGCACCCCCGCGCAGTTGGCAAGCGCATAGACAGAATCGAACGCGGCGTCGACTTTTCCCCAGGCGGCGTCGATCGACTCGGGTGAGCCGACGTCGATCTCGATCGCGACGTGCTCGCCGGCGTCGACCTTCGGCAGCCCGGCGAGGACCTCTTCGGCCTGCGCGATCTCGCGATCGAGCAACGCCACACGGGCTCCCTCGCGGGCGAACACGCGGGCCGAACCGGCCCCGATCCCGCTCGCCGCTCCGGTGATGACCGCCGACTTCCCTTCCAGATCTGGCATCTCTTCGACTCCCTTGTCCGCGCCTCTGCAGGCGTCCTTTTGGTCCCTGGTCCAGAGTAGCCAAAAATTCAAATCCAAGTTAGATTGCCCTGGTAGGTTTGCCGCGCGAAGGCCGGGCGAGGAAGGCTCCGGCGAGGAGGAGGAGGAGAGATGCCGGATCTGGAAGCATTCGTCGGGGTCGACGTCGGCGGGACCCACACCGACGTACAGGTCATCGCGGGCGATCGCGAAGCTCGCGGCAAGGCGCTGACCACGTACGACGACTTCAGCCGCGGCGTGCTCGGGGCGATCGAGGTGGCGGCCGAGAACCTCGACCTGTCGCTCGACGACCTGCTCGGCTCGACCCAGTTGCTGGTCAACGCGACCACGGTGGTCACCAACGCGATCACCCAGCTGAGCGGCGCCAAGGTCGGGGTGCTGGTGACCAAGGGGTTCCGCGACGAGTTCCGTTTCGGCGGCGGTCCGCGCACTCGCAACCTCGACGACCAGGCGCAGACCAACGTCCCCGACATCGTCGCCCGCGGCGACGTGCTCGAGATCCGCGAGCGGATCGACTTCTCCGGCACCGAGTTGGTCCCCTTGAACGAGGAGGACGTGCTCGAGGCGGCCCGGCAGCTGGCCGAGGGGAGCAACGTCAGCGCGGTCGCCGTCTGCTTCCTCTCCAGCTACGGCAACCCGGCCCACGAGCTGCGCGCCGCCGAACTGATCGCCGAGACCTTCCCGGAGCTGTTCGTCACCTGCTCCCACCAGGTCAGTTCGGTGCGCGGCGAGTACCAGCGCTGGATCACGGCGGTGCTCAACTGCTTCGTCCACGAAGACGCGAAGCGGTTCCTCGGCGCGCTGGGCACGAAGCTGAAGGAGGCGGGCCTCTCCGGCAGCGTCTCCTTCTTCCAGGGCCTGGGCGGCGGGATCAGCCAGGAGGGCGCCGAACGGCTGCCGCTGAAACTGCTCGGAGCGGGCCCGGCGGGCGGCGCGACCGGGGCCAACGAGCTCGCCAAGCGCCTCGGCCACACCAAGATCCTGCTCGGCGACATGGGCGGGACCAGCTTCGACACCGGCCTCATCCACGACAATGTCGTCCACATCGAGAAGAACGTCCAGGTCGGGCGGTTCGCCACCTCGTTGCCGCTGGTCGATGTGATCTCGGTCGGAGCCGGGGGCGGCTCGATCGCCTGGATCAGCGAGCGCGGAGCTCCCCAGGTCGGTCCGCAGAGCGCCGGCTCGACCCCGGGCCCCGCCGCCTACAACAACGGCGGCGAATTGCCGACGGTGACCGACGCGATGATCGCGATGGACCTGATCGACCCCGCCAACTATCTCGGCGGTAGGGTCGAACTGCGGCGCGACCTGGCGATCGAGGCGATCCGCAGGAACTTCGCCGACCCGATGGGGTGGACGGTCGACGAGGCCGCCAACGCGATCCACGACCTCGTCGTCACCAACATGGCGAACGCGGTCCGGGAGGTCTCCGTCGCCCACGGTTACGACCCCCGCGACTTCGTCTTCTACGCCTACGGCGGCACCCTGCCGTGGTTCGCGGCGCAGATCGCCGAGGTCTTGGGGATCGGCACGGTGCTGATCCCACACTCGAGCTCCGTCTTCTGTGCCCGGGGCCTGCTCGCCTCGGACTTCGTGATCCGCAGCGACCGCACCATCCAAGCCTCGCTGGCGAGCGCCGCCGAGCTCGACCGCATCAACGAGACGGGCCGGGTGCTGATCGCCGCTGGTCGCGAGGCGATGCGCGAGGAGGGGTTCGGCGCCGAGGAGATCGAGGTCAGTCGGGCAGGCGACATGCAGTTCGCGGGGCAGGTCCACGCGCTCTCGATGTCGCTGCCCGACCGTGACCTCGTCGAGGCCGACGTCGGCGAGCTGCAGACCCGCTTCCACGACGTGTACGAGCGGACCTACGGCCGCGGCACCGCCTGGCCGGGTGTCCCGCCGCAGCTGCTCAACCTCTCGGTGACGGTGACCGGTCGGCTGCCGCGGCCCTCGATCGAGGAGCGGCCGCTCGAACCGCGCGAGCCCGAGGAGATGATTCGCGGCCGCCGCGAGGTCCACCTGCCGACGGTCGGCCGGCGCGAGGAGATCCCGATTTACGTCGAGCCGAAGGTGACCCCCGGCAGCCGCGTCCGCGGGCCCGCGTTGGTCGAGGCGATCGACACCACGCTGCTGGTCCCGCCAGGTGTCGTCGCCGAGCGCGACGGCCTGATGAACCTGATCCTCAGCAAGGAGGAGGAGTAGAGATGGCGACCACGACCTACGATCCCGTCTCGGTCGAGATCCACCGCAAGGCGCTGGAAAACATCACCACCGAGATGGCGATCGCGCTGACCCGTACCTCCGGCTCGCCGGTGGTCTACGAGGTCCAGGACTTCGTCACCTGCCTGATGGACAGGGCGGGCGAGCACCTCAGCATGTCCTCGACGCTGATCTTCCACGCCGGCTCCTCGCTGGTCGGCACCCAGGCGGTGATCGCCGCGGCGGAGCGCGAAGGCGACCTCAGCCCGGGCGACGGCTGGGTGGTCAACGATCCCTTCGAGTCGGGGGCGATGCACCAGGGCGACGTGGCGATCATCATGCCCCAGTTCTACGCCGGCGACCACGTCGGCTGGGCCTTCTCGAACGTCCACGTCGCCGACATCGGCGGCATGGGGATCTCCGGCTTCGCGCCGGGCGCCGTCTCGGTCTTCGACGAGGGACTGCGCTTCGTGCCGACCAAGATCGTCAAGGATGGCATGCTCGACCCCAGCTGGGTGGAGCACTTCAAATCGAACGTGCGGGTGGCCGACCTGGTGCTCAACGACCTGCGCGGGATGATCGCCGCCAACAACGTCGCCCAGATGAAGCTGACCGAAGTGATCGACCGCTTCGGCCTCGCGCGATTCGTCGAGTACTGCGAGATCAACAAGCAGCTGACCGAGGACGCCTTCCGCGAACGCATCGAGAAGCTCCCCGATGGGGTCTACGAAGCGGTCGACTGGATCGAGTTCGACGGCCACGGCGAGGACAACCTCTACGAGGTGCGGGTGACCCTGGAGGTCGCCGACTCCGACCTGCGCTTCAGCTTCCGCGGCGACGAGCAGGCCAATGCGTTCGTCAACGGCACCAAAGGCGTGGTCTACGGCTGCCTGATGACGACGATCCTGACCGCGCTTGCCTACGGCGACCTGCCTTTCAACGCGGGCATGTGGCGGCCGCTGACGATCGACATCGGCCCGCCCGGCACGGTGGTCAACGCGGTGCCGCCGGCGGCGCTCAGTGCGGGCCACTCGATCGCCGGCCTCCGGGTGATCCGCTCGGTCCGCGACGTCCTCAACCAGGCCTGCGGCCTCAGCCAGGACCCGGTGCTGCGCGGCCGGGTCGCCGGCATCGCCGCCGACGGCACCGGGCTCTACCCGCTGACCGGCAAAGGCCACGGCGGCGTCCCCACCGTCGTCTTCTTCATGGACAACGCGACCGGCAACGGCGGCGGTGCCCAGAGCATCGGCGACGGCCAGGACTGCTACGGGGCGACCTGCATGCCGGGCGTGGGCCTCAACAGCATCGAGACCAACGAGGCGCTGCAGCCGGCCCTCTACCTGTGGCGGCGGCTCGTCCCGAACTCCGGCGGGCCGGGCATCCACCGCGGTGGCCAGGGGCTCGAGATCGCCTTCTCGATCCATGACTCCGAGGGCCTCGACGGGGCGATGACCCTGCTGGTCAGCGAGGCGCCCTCGCAGGGGACCGGCGGCGGTCACGCCGGCGGCACCGGCTCCTGGGCTCCCACCCACGGGACCAACGTGGTCGAGAGCCTCGCCGCGGGCGAGCAGCTCGATGCGACCACCCTGACCGGCCGCACGCCGAGGGTGCCCTCCAACCTCGGCCGGCTCGTCCTCTCCCGCGGCGACGTCCTGCGCGTCGCCGGCAACGGCGGCGGCGGGGTCGGCGACCCGCTCCTGCGCGACGCGGCGCAGGTCGCCCGCGACGTCGCCGACCGCTACGTGACCGCCGACAACGCGCGCGACGCCTACGGGGTGACCCTCGCCGGTGACGGGTCGGTCGAAGTGGACGCGACCGCGGAGTTGCGGGCGAAGATCCGCCGCGAGCGGATCGACGCCGACCCGGAGCGCGAGCAGGGCGGACCGGAGACGCCTGGCGTGGCGGTCGTGATCGGTGACGAGCACGACTGGCGCTGCGCCTACTGCGACTCCGATCTCGGCCCGGCGGACGAGGATTGGCGCGAGCGCGCGACCCGCCGCCACGGCGAGGCGGTCGCCCGCTTCGCCGCGGTCGACATGTACGTGAAGCCGCGCGAGGGCGAGTCGACGTTCGTCGTCGACGAGTACTTCTGCCCGGGCTGCGCCGGCCTGCTTCGCAGCCACGTCTACCCGCGGGGCTCGGCACCGGTGTCGATGCCGAAGCTGGCCCGGAGCAGCTGATGGAGTTCCTGGTCCAGATCGACGTCAGCATGCCGATGGAACTGCCCGAGGAGGAGCGGGCGGACCTGCTCTCGCGCGAGCGGGCACTGGGGCGCGCATACCTTCGTGACGGTCAGATCAAGCACGTCTGGCGGGTGCCGGGCGGCCTCCGCAACATCGGCGTCTGGGAGGCCGAGGACGCCACCGACCTGCACGAGGCGCTGGCGGCGCTGCCGCTCTTTCCTTGGATGCGGATCGAGGTGACACCGTTGGCCCGCCACCCGATCACGGTTGTCGGCGCGTAGACGGTCGATCCCTCGGCCCACCTGACTGGACTTAGGCCGCTTCGGCCCGGACCCCACGCCGCTCCGCCGCTGGCCCCGGCCGTCGGATCGCAAGGACTCGTCCGCTCAGGCGCCGGTGAGCACGCCCAGGCGGTCTTCGATCAGGGCCTCGGCTTCGCCGACGATGCGCTCGACCAGCTCGGCGCAGGTGGGGACGTCGTGGATCAGGGCCTGGCTGAGGCCGGCGGTCCAGATCCCGGCATCCGGGTCGCCGGCCTCGTAGACGCGGCGGCCGCGGGCGCCGGCGACCAGCGCGCGGACGTCCTCGAAGGCGCCGCCTTTGTGTTCGATCGCGACCACTTCCTCGGCGACCTTGTTGCGGGCGACCCGCGAGGTGTTGCGGAAGGAGCGCAGGATGTGGACCGTGCCGCGCTCGTCGGCCTCGACCAGGTGGCGCTTGATCGCCGCGTGGACGGGTGACTCCGCCGTGCACATGAAGCGGGTGCCCATGTTGGCGGCGTCGGCGCCGAGCGCCAGAGCGGCTACCAGCCCGCGGCCGTCGGCGATCCCGCCCGAGGCGATCAGGATCGTGTCGAGGGCGTCGGCCGCGGCCGGGATCAGCACCAGCCCGGGGACGTCGTCCTCGCCGGCGTGGCCGGCGCAGTCGAAGCCGTCGATCGAGACCGCGTCGACGCCGAGCGCCTGGGCCTTCAGCGCGTGCCGGACCGTGGTCGCCTTGTGGATCGTCTTGACCCCGGCCGGCCGGAACAACTCGAGGAACTCGGCCGGGTTGTTGCCCGCCGTCTCGACCACCTTGACGCCGGACTCGACGATCGCCTGCGCGTATTCCATATAAGGCGGCGGGTCGATCGCGGGCAGGAAGGTCAGATTGACCCCGAACGGCCTGTCGGTGAGCTCGTGGCAACGGGCGATCTCGCGGCTCAGGTCCTCCGGAGTCGGCTGGGTCAGCGCCGTGATGCAGCCGAGCGCGCCCGCGTTGGCGACCGCGGCGACCAGCTCGGCTCGACCGACCCACTGCATCCCGCCCTGCATCAGCGGGTGCTCGACCCCGAAGGCCTCGGTGAAGCGGGTCTTCACGCGCTCACCGGCCGGGCCCGCCTCAACTGAACGGGCGCTCCTCCCACCACGGGAAGAAGTCCGGCATCCCATCGCTGACACCGATCGGGAACTGCGCCGACCGCTTCTCGAGGAACGCCTCGACCCCCTCCTTGGCGTCGGCGGAGGCGCCCCGGGCGGCGACCGCGCGGGAGTCGATCTTATGCGCCTCCATCGGGTCGTCGGCGCCGAGCATCCGCCACATCATCTGGCGGATCAGCGCGACCGAGACCGGGGCCGAGTTGTCGGCGATCTCGTGGCCCAACTCGTCCGCGGCGGCGAGCAGGTCGTCGGGCTCGTGGACGCTGCGGACGAGGCCGCCCTCGAGCGCCTCGTCGGCGTCGAAGACGCGCCCCGTCGTCGCCCATTCGATCGCCCGGCTGATCCCGACGACGCGCGGGAGGAACCAGCTCGAGGCGGCCTCGTTGACGATCCCGCGGCGGGCGAAGACGAAGCCGAAACTCGCCTCGGTGGAGGCCAGGCGGACGTCCATCGGCAAGAGCATCGTCGCGCCGATCCCGACCGCCGGCCCGTTGACGGCGGCGATGATCGGCTTCAGGCAGCGGAAGATGCGCAGGGTCAGGAGGCCGCCGATGTCACGATGCCGGTCGATCGGCGTGTCGTAGGAGAAGGTCTCGCCGCCGCCGGAGAGGTCGCGGCCGGCGCAGAAGCCGCGGCCCTCACCGGTGATCACCACCGCCCGAACATCGTCGTCGGCGTCGATCGCGTCGAGCGCTCGGTGCAGCTCGGCGTAGGCGGGGTCGATCAGTGCGTTCAGCTTCTCGGGGCGGTCGAGGGTGATCCGCGCGACGTGGTCGGTGACCGCGTATCGGATGTACTCGAAGCTCCCTCCGGCGGCCATTCGCGTAACCTACTAGATTCGAATTCTGGTTCGAATTATCCTTGGGTCGAGGAGAGGGAGTTGGACGTGTCCGAAATCGTGGTCGTCGCCGAGATGGAGCTCGCGCCGGGGCGCGAGGACGAGGCCCTGGGGGTCCTCTCCGAGCTCTGTGAGCAGACCCACGCGCGCGACGACGGCTGCCTGATCTACGCGGTCCATCGGGTCGTTGACGACGAGCAGCGCGTCTTTCTGATCGAGAAATGGCGCTCGCGAGAGGATCTCGACCGTCATCTCGGGACCGTACATGTACAGGCGAAACGAGAGCGCGAGAAGGAGCTCTTCGTCGGCAAGGCGAAGGCCAGCTTCCTCGAGTCGACCGGGTTCGGGCTGCCGGGCATGGCGGCCATCTGAGCCTCGAGCGCGGCACCCAATTTCGATGTTGGCTTAGATTGAGGAAAGGGTTGTGAAGGAGAAAGAGGGCTGATGGGACTTGAGATCCAACCGATGAACCTGGGCGAAGGGGAGGCTGACACCAGCTTCATGGTCTGGTCGATGACGCCGGGGGAGAAGCGCTGGATCCCCTGCTCGACTTATCTGATCCTGGGCGGCGAGACGCCGATCATGGTCGACGCGGGGTTCCGCGATGTCGACGAGCTGTTCGAGAGTTCCGGCTTCCCCTTCCGCCAGTCACCCGAGCAGACGCTGGAGGCGAACCTCGCCAGGCACGGGCTCGAGCCTGGCGACATCGGCATCCTGCTCTTCACCCACCTGCACCTCGACCACACCGGGGTCGCCGACAAGCTGCCGAAGGCGAGGCTGGTGATGCAGCGTTCGGAGCTCGGCTACGCGGCGGCACCGCACTTCCCCGACGTCTTCTACGACCGCGTCGACATCGCCAAGATCGTCGACCCGCTGTGGAAGCAGGTCGAGCTGCTCGACGGCGATTCGGAGATCGCGCCGGGCGTGCGCACGGTGGTCACGGGCGGCCACTCGCCCGGGCACCAGATGGTCTACGTCGACGTCGACTCGGGGCAGGCGGTCATCGTCGGCGACGTCGCCTACCTGATCGACCCAGGGCTGACCCAGGAGGTCCCGCCCGGCTACTCCGTCAACACCAGGGACACCGTCGAGGCGCTGAAGAAGGCGAACCGCGAGGGCGACTACCTGCTGCCGATGCACGACCACGCGGTCTACGAGCTCTACCCGGACGGGATCAGGTAGCGCCGGTGGACGTCGGTTGGATCACGGCCGCCTCGGAGGCGCAGATCCCGCTCGGCGACAGCGAGCGGACCGCCTTCTCGCTGGAGCGCCAGGAACGGATCACCTACGGCGGCCTGGCGGTGTTGCAGAACCGCTACGCCAACGCGCTGCTGGAGCTCGGCGTCGAGCGCGGCGACCGGGTCGGGATCCTGCTCCTCAACTCGCTCGACTACCTCGCCCTCTACTTCGCGACCGCTCGGATCGGCGCGATCGCGGTGCGGCTGAACACGCGTTTGACGGGCGAGGAGCTGCGTTTCGCCCTCGACGACTCCGAGACCTCCGTCCTCTGTGCGCACAGCGAGCTGCTGCGGCGGATCGAGCCGCTGCGGGACCGGCTCTCGGTCCGTGCGTACGTCGCCTTCGGCGCCGCCGAGCGGCCGCTCTGGGCGAAGGACGGCGCCGACTTCCTGCGCAACCGTGACGACGAGCCGCCGGTCGCGCGCCCCGAGGGCTCCGATCCGCAGGTGCTGATGTACACGTCGGGGACGACCGGCTTCCCAAAGGGCGCGGTATGGACCCACGACACGACGCTCGGCTGCCTCGTGGCGCAGGCGCTCGAGCTGCGGCTCGACTCCTCGACGGTGATGATGACCACCGGCCCGCTCTACCACGCTGGCGCGCTGGAGGCGCTTTTGCTGCCGACGCTGATGCGGCAGGGGCGGGCGATCGCCACTCGGACCGGCGGCTTCGAGATCGAGCGGGTGGTCGAGGTGATGGCCGCCGAGGAGGTCACCGACATCATGCTCTACCCGTTCATGCTCTACGACCTGATGCGGCTGCCGGGCCTTGACGCCGAGCGGCTGCCGAGCCTGCGCGGCATCTTCACCGGCGGTGACGCGATCCTCAGCTGGGCGCTGGAGGCGGCGCAGGAACGCTTTCCGGAGGTCGAGATCCGCCAGGGTTATGGTCTCACCGAGGGCACCCAGTCGACCTTCCTCGACCACGAGGCGGGCCTCCGTCACCCCGACAGCATCGGCCGCCCGTTCCCACTGAAGGAGGTCAAAGTGGTCGACGAGGAGGGCCGCGAGAGCGCGGAGGGGGAGTCCGGTGAGATCCTCGTCCGCGGTCCCGGCACCACCGAGGGCTACTGGCACCGGCCCGAGGAGAGCGTCGCCACCTTCGGTTCCGGTTGGTTGCGCACCGGCGACGTCGGCCGGGTGTCGGGCGGGCTGCTGTTCCTGGCCGGGCGCAAGAAGGACATGATCCGCAGCGGCGGCGAGAACATCTCGCCTGCCGAAGTCGAGAAGACGCTGGTCGCCCACCCGCTGATCGCCGATGCCGCGGTAGTCGCCGTTCCCGACCCGAAGTGGCTCGAGGTCGGCTGCGCGGTGATCGTCCTCGGGCCGGGGGCCGAGTTGAGCGACGCCGAGGTGATCGCCCACTGTCGGGAGCACCTCGCCTCCTACAAGTGCCCGAAGCACGTGCTCCGGCTCGACGAGTTGCCCCGCAACGGCAGCGGCAAGGTGCTGAAGACGACGCTGCGCGAGCGCTGCCGGCCGCTCGGCCAGGAGCCGGCGACCGTTGACTGAGATCGGCGATCTGAGCGCGACGGTGGCGATCGTCACCGGTGCCGCCCGCGGGCAGGGCGCCGAGTTCGCCCGTGTCATGTGCGAGCGCGGCGCCTCGGTCCTGCTCACCGACCTGCGCGAGGACGAGGGCGAGGCGAGCGCTGCGGCGCTCGGCGACCGCGCCGCCTTCGTCCCCCACGACGTCGCCGACCCGCGCGCCTGGACCACGGTGGTGGCGGCCGCCGAGGAACGGTTCGGCAGGCTCACCGCGCTGGTCAACAACGCCGGGATCAACCGACCCGCGACGCTGCCGGAGACGGACGACGAGAACTGGTCGCTCCACCTCGCCATCAACCAGTCGGGGCCCTTCTACGGGATGCGGGCCGCGGCACCTGCGATCGAGCGGGCAGGCGGCGGCGCGATCGTCAACATCTGCTCGGGGTCGGCCCTGCATGGCTCGCATCGCTTCTTTGCCTACTCGGCGACCAAGTGGGCGCTGCGCGGGATGAGCCGGGCGGCGGCGGTCGAGCTGGCGCCGCGCGGCATCCGCGTCAACGCGATCCTCCCCGGCCTGGTCGAGACCCCGATGGTGAGCGAAGTGGGCTTCCAGGCCGATGCCGCGACCCTGGCGAAAATCCCGCTGGGGCGGTTGGCGACTCCCGCCGACGTCGCCCGCGCCGTCGCCTTCCTGGTCAGTTCCGAGTCGGCCTATCTGACTGGGGCCGAGCTGGTCGTCGATGGCGGCATGTTCGCGTGAGCGCCTCCGCCAGGGTCATCGCGCTCGGAATGCTGGTGCCCGACCTCGACGAGGCGATCCGGGTCTTCGGCGCCTTCGGTTATCGCCAGGAGGCCCGCGGAGGGCCGGCAATCGGCGACGACGGCAGGATCCTGCGGACCGCCCGTCTGAGTCTCGCCAACGGCCCGGATCTCGTCGTCGAGCAGCTCGACGACGCCGACGGCGAGCCGCTGCTGCCCCATTGGGGCCTCGACTCCCACCCCTGCTGGTACGTCGACGACATCGAGATGGCGGTCGCCGGGGTCCGCGAGCAGGGGATGGCGGCCGGCAACACGGTGCTCGACCGGTTCGCCGCGGAGGCGGGTGAGGAATCGACCTACATCCATTTCGACTCGCCCTGGGGGATGGACCTTGAGCTGATCTCCAACCCACACCCGGTCGCCTATGAAATCGAAGGCGCCGAGGTCGTCTGCTGGCACCCCTCTCGTCCCCACACCTGGGCCGTCGAGGGACCGCCGCCGAAGCCCGCCCCACGGGCCCCGGTGCCGACCAACCGCGGCACGGCCCACATGGGCCTGCGGGTGCCGGACTTCGACCAAGCGGTCCGGTTCTTTGTCGAGCATCTCGGCTGCGAGCTGGTCTTCGAGCTGCCGCGGATGATGCGCTCGGGCGGCGTCTGGACAGTGATCCCCGACGCTGAGCCCGCCCCCGAGCCCGACCGCTCGGTGCCCGACCAGCGCTTTCCGCACGGCACCCAGATCCGGATCGGGTTCCTACGCTGCGCCGATTTCAACTTCGAGCCGATGGAGCTGCTGATCCCCGACCCCGAGGGCGTCCTGCGGCCCGCCTTCGACCCCGAGGCCGCCAAGGTGATGCACCCGGTCTTCGAGGCCGACTCGCTGCCGAACGCCGAGGCGGGACTGGTGGCGGCCGGGGCGGTGCCCGACGACACGCTGCCCTCGATGCCCCGCCTCCTCACCCCGTGGGGCCAGGCGGTCGCCCTCGCGTCACGGTGATGGACGTCGGGATCTACACCGATTCGCACCTGGGGATCGGCGAGACGGCGCGTGCCGTCGAGGAGGCCGGCTTCTCTCACCTTTGGGCCTACGACAGCCCGCTGGTCTACGCCGACCCCTACATGGCTCTGCTCGAGGCCGCGCGGACCACGACCAGGCTGGTTGTCGGTCCTGGCGTCACCAACCCGCGGTCGCGGTCGGCGATTGCCACCGCGCAGGCGCTCGGCACGCTTGCCGTGGCGGCGCCCGGCCGCGTCGCCTTCGGCCTCGGCGTTGGCAGCTCGGCCCGCTTCTCGCTGGGGATGGAGCCGGCCACGCTGGCGGAGACGCATGCCTTCGCCGAGGCGGTACGGGGACTGCTGAGTGGGCAGACGATCGATTACCGCGAGGGCGGTCGCTCAAGGCGGGTGCGGCTGATTCACCGACGCGGCCGTTGGCTCGATCTGTCGCATCCGTTCGAGCTCTGGGTCTCAGCTTTCGGGCCGCGCGGGCAGCGGCTGGCGGGCGCCTACGCCGATGGTGTCTACGTGCGCTGGGAAGGCGCCGAGAAGCTCGCCGCGGTGCGCCGGCAGATCGACGAGGGGGCGCTCGCCTCGGCTCGCCAGCCGGGCTCGGTGAAAATCGGGCTCCTGACCTCGGTCTACCCGGTCGAGAGCGAGGAGGAGCTCGCCGAACCCGAGGCGCAGGCCGCGCTCGGCCCGTTGGCGATCTCGCGGCTGCGTTTCCTGACCACCCGGTTCGACGACCCGGCGGCGGTGCCGGAACCGTTCCGGGCGGCCTTCGCCGAATACCTGCGCCGGCGTCAGGACCTCGCCGCCGAGGAGGCCCACCTCGATGGCTACGAGGGCTACCTGGTGGAGGTCCCCGGCCGGTTCCGCCGATTCCTCTCGCCGGAGCTGATCGGCGCGGTCGCCTTCGTCGGTGACGCCGACGCGGTCGCCGGCGAGCTGCGTGCGATGGAGGCCGCCGGAGCCGACCAGGTCGGCCTGCAGATCTGCGGCCCGCCGGCCCGCTGGTGCGCGCGGATGAAGTCTTCGGTGCTGCCGGCGGTCGCCGGGAAGGTTCACGAGAAAGCGAGGTCAGGTGATGGCTGAGGTGCTGGTGACGGGTGGTTCGGGTCTGATCGGGTGGCGGGTGGTCGAGCAGCTGCTCGAACAGGGCCACGGGGTCGTCGTCTTCGATCTCGTGCCCGACGGCGAGAACCTCGCCCCCTTCCGCGACGACGTCGAGGTCGTCGCCGGCGACGTCACCGACCTGACCGCGCTGCTGCGGACCGCGAAGCGTCAGGGGACCGAGCGGATCGTCCACCTCGCCGCCTCGATCGCCTTCGCCTCGGCGGCCGGTCCGGCCCGGGCGGTCGCCGACAACGTGATCAGCAGCGCCAACGTCTTCGAGACGGCGCTGGCGCTCGACGTCGCGGGCGTCTCCTGGGCGAGCACGATCGCCGTCAACGAGACCCGTCCCGACTACCGAGGTGAGGAGGTTCCTGAGGACTATCGGGGCTCTCCGACCCAGGCTTATGGGATCTCGAAGCTCGCCTGTGAGGTGATCGCGGGCTCCTACCGTGACTCAACCGGGCTCGCCGCGATCGGCCTCCGACCGCCCACCGCCTACGGCATCGGCCGTCTGACCGGCGGCGTCGGCCTCTTCAACAAGGCGGTCTTCGAAGTCGCCCACGGCCGCCCGGGGCGGATCCCGTCCTGGGACCCGCTGCCTGCCCAGCCGATCTACAACCGCGACATGGCCGCCCTCTTCATCGCCGCCGCTTTCGCCGGTCCGCAGCCGCAGGCGGTCTTCAACACGCCGGTTCTGCGCAGCTACACCGCCGCCGAGATCTGCGAAGTGCTCCAGGGCCTGCGGCCGGGCGCCGAGGTCGAGCCGGAGCCATACCCGGCGGTGATCCCGGCGCCGCCGATCGGCGACGGCTCGCGGGCCCGCGAGGTGCTCGGCTTCGAGCCCCACTTCACGCTCGAGCAGGGGCTCGCCGAGATGCTCGACCACTTCGAAGGTCAACCCGGCTGAGCGCCGGCCAACAAGGAGGAAGGATGGAGTTTTTCGTCAGCTTTGTCATCGACGGGCTGGATGCGCTGCCCGAGGAGCGGATCAAGGAGTTGAGGAAGGCCGAGAAGGAAGCCGGTGAAGCGGCGATCCGGGATGGCGCACTGTTGCGGATGTGGAGGGTTCCGGGGCGACGCGACGCGCTCGGGGTCTGGAGTGCGGCCGACGCCGACGCGCTGCACGACCGGCTCAGCTCGCTGCCGCTCTTTCCCTACCTCGACATCGAGGTCTCGCCGCTCGGCACCCACTACCTCGAGCGGACCGAGGCCTTTCAGTCGGTGCGGGGCACCGCGTCTCGGTTTCGGTGAGCTGGGGGACTGCGTCGACGCGGATCCCGTAGCGGGCCCACTCGACCGTGAGCCCGCGGGTCAGGCCGACGACGCCGTTCGGTCCGAACTGCTCGAGCCGCTCGGCGACGATCTTTCCCTCGAATCTCGACGTGTCCCTTCCCTTTTCCTCCCGCTCAGCGGGACACCTGGTAGCCGCTGGCTTCCCTGTCCCAGGTGTCGTCGGTGAGGCCCGCCGCGCGCAGCTGGTCCTTGCGCACCTTCTCGGTCTGGGTCTTCGGCAGGGCCGGGACGAAGCGCACGAAACGGGGCACGGCGAAGTAGGGGAGCCGGCCTTCGATCGCCGCGATCAGCTCGGCGGCCTCGAGTTCGGCGCCGTCGCGCAGGACGACGGCGATCGCGACCTCGTCTTCGGAGAAGTCCGAGGAGATCGCGTAGGCGGCGCACTCGGCGACCGCGGGGTGGCCGGCGACCGCCCGCTCGACCTCGAACGAGGAGACGTTCTCGCCCCGGCGCCGCATCGCGTCCTTGCCACGGTCGACGAAGTAGAGGTAGCCCTCGGTGTCGGCGCGCAGCAGGTCGCCGGTGTGGAACCAAAGGTTGCGGCGCGACTCGAGCGTCGCCTCCGGCATCCCCCAATAGCCGAGTGGCGTCGTCCATGGGCGGCGCGGACGGGCGACGATCTCGCCCGCCTCCCCCACCGGGACGTCCTCGTCGTCGGCGTCGACGAGGCGCACCTCGAAGCTCTCGTGGGGGCGACCGACCGAGCCCGGGGGGACGGGCTCGCCGACGCGCGGCCAGGCCAGCCAGCCGAAGTCGGTGAGCCCGTACGACTCGACCACCTCGAGCCCGAAGCGCTCGCGGAAGACCGCGCGGTCCTCCTCCTTGGCGGGGACCATCATCGCCGTGCGGAGCCGGTGGGTGCGATCGAGCGGTGAGGGCTCGACGGCGATCAGAAGCTGGGTCATTGCGCCGAGGAAGGCGGTGCCGGTGGCCTCGTGCGCGATCACGTCGTCCCAGAAGCCGGAGACGCTGAAGCGCGGTGCGATCACGATCCGCGCCCCGGCCGCGAGCGACATCAGCATCGAGACGATCAGCGCCGTCGCGTGGAAGAGCGGCAGGCAGGTGTAGACGACGTCGTCGGGCCCGTAGCCCATCTGGACGCGCGGGATCTGGATCATGTGCCAGGTAGAGCCGTGGGTCCAGACGATGCCCTTCGACGGCCCGGTCGTCCCCGACGTGTACATGATCGAGGAGGGATCGTTGGGCGACATCTCGACCCGGCGCGGGGTCTCGGCGCTGTGCAGGTCGGCGTAGGGGGCCCAGCCAGGCCAGGCGGCGTCCGCGTCGGGCTCGGGGTCGAGGACGGAGACCGAGCGCAGGTACTCACGGCCGCCGATCGCGTCGGCGAGTCGTCGCAGGTACTGGCCCTCGATCACGATCGCCGTCGGCTCGACCAGGTCGAGGACGTGGGCGAGCACGTCGCCACGCATCGCCACGTTGACCGGGACGGCGATCGCCCCGGCGCGGTGGGCGGCGAACCAGGTGGCGACGAACTCGATCCGGTTCGACGCCATGATCGCGATGCGGTCGCCCTTGGCGACACCCGCGGCCTGGAGGCCGGCGACGACCCGGTCGACCCGCGCATCGAGGTCGGCGAGCGTGTGGGTGGCGCCGTTGGTGAAGGTCAGCCAGGGTCGCTCGGGGTCGCCTGCGGCTGCCCGGCCGAGGATCTCGTGCACGAGTGGCGGCGGCTCCGAACCCATCGCCTTGACAGGTTATCGAATGACAGTTAGAAAACCGATGGATGACCGGCGAAGCCTTCAGCATCGATCCGGACCTGCTCGGGCTGGTCGACGAGGTGGCCCTGGTGCTCGGCGGTGGCGGGGAGGGAATGGGTCGCAGCCACTGCGTCCAGCTGGCCCGGGCCGGTTGCGATGTCGTGGTCGCCGACCTCGACGCCGACGGCGGGTGCCGTACGGTCGCCGCGGTCGAGGCACTCGGGCGCCGCGCGATATTCGTCGAGACCGACGCCACCGATTCGGACTCGGTGCGTGGCGCGGTCGCCGCGGCGCTCGCCGAGTTTGACCGCCTCGACGTGCAGATGAACCACGTCGGCGGCACGATCGGCTCGGTGCCGTTCCTCGACTACGACGACGAGGACTGGGACCGGACCGTCGCGCTGAACCTCAAACCGGTCGTCTACGGCAGCCGCCACGCGGCGCTGGCGATGATCGAGCGCGGGACCGCGGGCCGAATCATCAACACCGGCTCCTCCAGTGGCATCACCGCCGCCGACGCGCTCTCCGCCTACGGAGCCGCCAAGGCCGGCGTCATCCACCTGACCAAGACGCTGGCCCTCGAGCTCGCCCAGTTCGGGATCCGCGTCAACTGCATCGTCCCCGGCACCCACGAACCGATGGACTTCCCCGGTGGTGAGCTGCCGCCCGGCGTCGACAGCGTCGAGGAGTTCCTCGACCTCAACCGCTCGGCCCCGGCGCTGGGCCGGCTGGGACGCTCGGACGAGACCGCAGGGCTCGCGGTGTTCTTCGCCTCGCGGCTCTCCGCCTATGTCACCGGGCAGGCCCTCCTCTCCGATGGCGGCCTCCTGCTGACGATCAACCGACCGCGTCGAGACGGTCGCCCGGAGGCGGTCGCGAAGCTCCGGGCGGTGAAGCCGTGAAACGCGACCAGCCGACCCCGCCGCTCCGCGCCGACGCTTTCGAGGTGCACCGCGCCGCCGTCGGTGACGGCATCGAGCTCGCCTATCTGCACGAGGGCCGCGGCGGCCTGCCGGTCGTCCTCCTGCACGGCTGGCCGGGGACGAAGCGGCTCTGGTGGCGCAACGTCGAGCCGCTCGCCGCGGCGGGGTTCGAGGTGATCGTCCCCGACCAGCGTGGCTTCGGCGAGTCGACCGTCCCCGACGGTCCGCACGCCTACCTCGACCTGCCGCTTGCCGCCCGCGACCTGCGCGGGCTTCTCGACGCCCTCGGGCACGAGCGCGCCGTCCTGGTCGGCGGCGACCAGGGCTGCGGCGTCGCTCAGGACGCGGCTCTCCGCTTCTCCGGCCTGGCGATCCGCCAGGTCCTCTTCAACGGCACCAGCCCGGTGCTGCCGGAGCTGTACCGCGCGCACGGGATCCCCAGCAGCCAGGGCGAGGAGATCGCCGCGATCTCAGACCACAAAGCGATCCAAGGCGGCGAAGCCGACGCGCTGGTCGAGCGCCTCGGCTCCGACCGCGGCCGCATCGACTACGTCAAGTCCTTCTACCAGGGGCGCGTCTGGAAGGAGGGGGAGCCGCCTCGCAACCTGGCCGGGCCGTACTCCTTCGACGACGCGGCCGCCGAGTTCATGGCCGAGCCGTTCGGTGACCCCGCCGTCTTCCGTTCCTCGCTCGGCTACTACGAGGCCGCCGAGCGCCGCGAGTACCTCTCTGCCCCGACCATGCTCGATCGCGTCAACGAGGCGGTGCCGACGATGATCCTCTACGGAATCGAGGACGAGATCGTCGGACCTCGCTTCACCGCTCGCATGGAGGTCGCACACGCCGTGCGGGTCGGCCCCTTCCTGGTCGAGGAAGCCGGGCACTTCCTCCAGTGGGAGCGGGCCGACGTGCTCAATCGCGCGGTCGCGGCGTTCTGTGCCGACCTGCTCTGAGTCATCCTCGGGAGCGCTCAGACGGTGTAGCCGCCGTCGACGTCGAAGGTCTGGCCAGTGATCCAGGCGGCCTTCGGCGACATCAGGTAGGCGCCCATTGCGGCGACGTCACTTGCGCGGCCGATCGAGCCGAGGGCGATCTCGCGGCGCGCGTTGGCGAGGTTCTGCTCGCTGTAGTGGCCCTGTTCGACCAGCGAGTCCCAGATGCCGTCTTCGATCAGGCCGATGCCAAGGCAATTGGCGCGGATCCCGTTGCGCCCCTCCTCGGCCGCGATCGCCCGCACGATCGCCTCGATCGCCGCCTTCGGCGGCGCCGAGAGGACGTGCTTCTTGACCACCCGGCGGATGCCGGGGGTGGTCACGGAGAGGATCGCGCCCCGCGTCTCACGGAGCCGGACGATGCTCGGCTGCAGCAGGTTGTAGGCGCCTGCGGTGTCGCCGAGAAGCTGTTCGCGCATCCGCGCCGGCGGGATGTTGGAGGCGTAGTCGATCGTCAGCGGCGGCCCGGCGGCGTAGACGACGCCGTGCAGGGGGGCGTCGCCGCCGGCCGCGGCGACGAGCTCCGCCGTCGCCGCTTCGTCGCCGAGGTCGAGCTGGTGGACACTCGCCTGCCGGCCTCGGCGCCGCACCGCATCGGCGACCTCTCGGGCGCGCTCCTGGTTGCCTCGGTAGGTCAGCGCAATATCCCAACCATCCGCGGCCAGCGCTTCGCAGAGGGCGCCGCCGACGCCGCCGGAGCCGCCGGCGAGCAAGGCCCACTTCTCCTCCGATGCCACTTCGATTCCCTCCCTCCGATCCGAATCTGACAAGTTTCTAATATATTCCAGAAAGCCGACTGAGGGGAAGTGAGTGGAGGATGGACTTGGGCCTGGCCGAGGCACGGGTGATGGTCACGGGCGGTGCATCGCACATCGGCCGCGCGATCGTGCTCGGTTTCGCGGGCGAGGGAGCACGGATCACGATTGTCGACCGTGATCAGTCGCGGGCCTCCGAAACCGCCGCCGAGGCGCTTGCCGCCGGCGCTCCCGAAGCCGGCGTGGTCGCCGCCGACCTGGGCGAGCACGAGGAGGCGGTCGCCGCCTGCGCGGAGGCGGAGAGTCGGATGGGAGGCGTCGACGTCCTCGCCGCCAACGTCGGCTGGAACCAGCCCGGCTTCTTCCTCGACTACGAGCCGGAGATCTGGCCGAAGATCATCGACGTCAACCTCAGCAGCTGCATGTCGTGCGTTCGCGCTCTGTTGCCGGGAATGATGGAGCGTCGACGGGGGGCGATCGTCGCCACCACCTCGATGGCCGCCTTCGGTGAAGCCCGCCAGAGCGTCTACGCGGCGGCCAAGGCGGGCCTTGTCGGCTTCGCCCGCTCGGTCGCCAAGGAGTACGGCCGCTACGGCGTGCGGGCCAACCTGGTCGCTCCCGGCCTGGTGATCCCGGGCGACGACAGCGGCCTCGGCAGCGACTCGATGTGGCAGCACCAGAAGGACCTGATGAACGACGAACAGGTCGACTACGTCCGCAAGCTGACCCCGGTCCGCCGGCTCAGCGAACCGCGCGACATTGCCGATGCGGTCCTCTTCCTCGCCTCCGACCGGGCCCGTCAGGTGACCGGCCAGACGGTCTCGGTGGCCGGAGGATTCGGCGGCGGCTGACACCGGTCCGACCTCCTTCGGAATCGCTGCTCCCGCTATTATCTAACGAGAATTCGAAGAATTGGAGAGGCCGAGGCGGTGCGATCGGGCGTGATGACGAAGCGCAACAGTGGTGCGGAGGACCGGATGACCGAGATCGACGAGGCCGCGATGCGGCATGTCCTCGGCCACTTCGCCACCGGCGTCACCGTGATCACCGCGGGCACCGAGGCGGGTCCGGTGGGGATGGTCGCCAACTCCTTCACCTCGGTCTCGCTGGATCCGCCGCTGGTCCTCTTCTGCGCCGCGCAGAGCTCCGAGACCTGGCCCGAGATCCAGGCGGTCGGCAGGTTCTGCGTCAACGTCCTCGGCAATCGCCAGGAACTGCTGGCATCGCGGTTCGCGCAGAAGGGCAGCGACCGCTACGCCGGCGTCGACCACCTGATCAGCGGCCACGGCAACCCCCGCCTGGTCGGGGCGATCGCTCAGATCGAGTGCCGCATCGTCGCTGAACATCCGGCGGGCGACCACTTGATCGTCGTCGGCCGGGTGCTGGAGATGGAGATCGACGAATCCGAGTCGGCCGACCTCCATTCGCCACTGATCTTCTACCGGGGCGACTTCGCTCGCCTCTAGCGGACCGAGGAGGTCTACAGATGAGCCTTGCAGGTCGTGATGCCGTAATCGTCGAGGCGGTACGGAGCCCGGTGGGGAAGCGGAACGGGGCGCTCAGCACCGTCCACCCGGTCGATCTCTCGGCCCTGGTGCTGCAGGAGCTGGTCTCCCGCTCGGGGGTGGATCCGGAGCGGATCGAAGACGTGATCTGGGGCTGCGTCACCCAGGCTGGCGACCAGTCCGCCAACATCGGTCGCTACGCGGTGCTCGCCGCGGGCTGGCCGGAGAAGATCCCCGGCACGACCGTCGACCGCCAGTGCGGCTCCTCCCAGCAGGCGGCGCACTTCGCCGCCGCCGCGGTGATGTCGGGCCAGCACGACCTCATCGTCGCCGGAGGGGTCGAGTCGATGAGCCGCGTGCCGATGGGCTGGGCGCGGCTGAACGGCCCCGGCGAACCGTACGGGCCGATGGCGATCGAGCGTTACGAGACCTCAGAATTCAGCCAGGGCCTGGGGGCCGAGAAGCTCGCCGAACGCTTCAACTTCAGCCGCACCGACCTCGATGAATTCAGCCTCGGCTCGCACGAGCGCGCCGCGGCGGCGATCGACGGCGGCCATTTCGAGCGCGAGATCGTCCCGATCGAGGCGCCGGGCGAGGACGGCGCGACCACTCTGGTCGACACCGATGAGGGCGTCCGCCGCGGGGGCACGGTGGAGAAGATGGCCGGCCTCAAGGCGCCGTTCAAGCACGAGGGCGTGGTCACCGCCGGCAACTCCTCCCAGATTTCCGACGGCGCCGCGGCGCTCCTGATCACGACCAGCGAGATCGCGGAAAAGCTCGACCTCAAGCCGCGCGCCCGCTTCGTCGGTTTCGCCCTGGCGGGAGATGACCCGTTGACGATGCTCTACGGGCCGGTGCCGGCGACGAAGACCGTGATGGAGCGGACCGGACTCGGCCTCGACGACATCGGCACCTACGAGATCAACGAGGCTTTCGCCAGCGTCACCCTTACCTGGATGGCCGAGATCGGCGCCGAGCGCGACCTGGTCAACCCCAACGGTGGGGCGATCGCTCTCGGTCACCCGCTGGGGGGCTCGGGGGCGCGACTGATGACGACGATGCTGCACCAGATGGAGGCGGCGAAGATCCGCTACGGGCTGCAGTCGATGTGTGAGGGTGGAGGTACTGCAAACGCCACCATCCTCGAGCTGATCGAGAACTGAAGGGGGTCGGGAGGGCCATGGACAACGGAGAGTTCGAGGCGATCGCCGAAGCGGTTCGCGACTTCGTCAACCGCGAGGTGATCCCTCGCGAGGAGGAGATCGAAGAGAGCGACTCGGTGCCCGAGGTTCTCCGCGAGGAGGCGGCGAAGATGGGTCTCTTCGGCTACGCCCTGCCGGAGGAGTACGGCGGTCTCGGCTTCACCATGGTCGAGGAGGTCCGCCTCGCTTTCGAGGTCGGACGCACCTCGCCCGCCTTTCGCTCCCTGTTCGGGACCAACAACGGGATCGCGGGCCAGACGATCGCCAACTACGGCACCGAGGAGCAGAAACGGCACTACCTACCGGAGCTGGCGAGTGGCGCCGCAATCGGCTGTTTCGCGCTGACCGAGGCCGAGGCGGGCTCGGACCCCAGCGGGATGCGGACGCGCGCCAAGCGCGCCGGCGACGAGTACGTGATCAACGGGACCAAGCGCTTCATCACCAACGCCGAGCTCTCGACCGTGTTCGTCGTCTTCGCCCGTACCGATCCGGACGCCGAAGGGACCAAGGGCATCTCGGCCTTCCTCGTCGACGCGGGCACGCCCGGCCTGACGATCGGCCCCCACGACAAGAAGATGGGCCAGCAGGGTGCCTGGACCTCCGAGCTCTTTCTCGACGACGTCCGCGTCCCAGCCTCGGCGCTGATCGGTGGCGAGGAGGAAACGGGCTTCCGGGCGGCGATGAAATCGCTCGCCAAGGGGCGCCTGACGATCGGCTCGCTCTGCGTCGGGATGGCCGAGCGGATCGTCGAGGAGATGACCGCCTACGCGATCGACAACCGCCAGGGCGGCGTCCCGATCGGCGACTTCCAGCTGGTCCAGGCGCTGCTCGCCGAATCGGAGACCGAAGCCCGTGCCGGGCGCGCGATGGCCCTCGAGGCGGCCCGCGCCTACGACGCCGGCACCGACATGCGCCAGGGTCCCGCCTGCACGAAGCTCTTCTGCTCGCAGATGGTCAACAAGGTCGCCGACCGTGGCGTCCAGGTGCTGGGCGGGATGGGCTACATGCGGACGGTGCCGATCGAGCGCTTCTACCGTGACGCCCGCCTCTACCGGATCTACGAGGGGACCGACGAGATCCAGAAGCTCGTGATCGCCCGCCAGATGCTCGCTGCCCGGCGGGCCAAGGTGACGGCTTGACCGAGTCCGCATCCCCCTGGATCGGCTATCAGGAAGGGCTGGCGGCGGGGGAGCTGCGGTTCCAGCGTTGCGGCGACTGCGCGCGGGCGGTGTTCTACCCGCGCGTCGTCTGCCCCCACTGCGGCTCCACCGCGTTGGCCTGGGAGATCTCCTCGGGCGCCGGGACGGTCTACGCGACCACGGTCATGCGGCCGCACCGCCAGGAGCCATACAACGTCTGCCTCGTCGACCTCGACGAGGGCTTCCGGCTGATGAGCCGGGTCGACCGGGTGCCTGCCGACGGGGTGAGGATCGGCGACCGCCTCCGCCTGCTCAAGGAGGCAGGCACGGCGCCCGTCTTCGTCCCTGCGGACCGCTCGTGAACCCGCTGCGCGGTCGCCTCGCGGTGGTCGGCGTCGCCGAGGCCGACCTCGGCGTCGTCGCGCCCGGCCTCACCGAGCAGGACCTGATCGGCCAGGCGGCGACCCGCGCCCTCGCCGATGCGGGCATCGACCGGACCGAGGTCGACGCGCTCTTCTGCGCCTCCTCGGTGCAGCCGGCGCCGACCCTGAACGCGGCCGAGTACCTCGGCATCCGTCCCCGCTACAGCGACGGCAGCAACATCGGCGGCAGCTCGGCGATCAGCCATCTGCTCTATGCCGCCGGAGCGATCGAGGCCGGGTTGATCGAGGTGGCACTGATCGTCTACGGCTCGATCCAACGCTCCGAGGCGGGCAGGCTGATCACGCCGGCGAGCGTCTCGATCTGGGAAGAGCCGTTCCGCCCGCGCTGGCCCTTGACGATGTACGCGCTGGCCGCCTCCCGCCACATGCACCAGTACGGGACGACGCGAGAGCAGATGGCCGAAGTCGCCATCGCCGCGCGTCGCTGGGCACAGCTGAACCCGAAGGCCTTCGAGCGCGGGCCGTTGAGCGTCGAGGACGTACTGACGGCGCGGCTCGTCTGCGACCCGCTCGGGGTGCGCGACTGCTGCCTCGTCACCGACGGCGGCGGCGCCCTGGTCGTCACCTCGGCCGAGCGGGCCCGCGGGGCGCCGAAGCCCGCCGCCCATCTGCTCGGTTGCGGGGTCGCCCACTGGCATCGCGACATCTCCCAGATGCCGGATCTGACCGTGACCGCCGCCACCGAATCCGGCGCCCGTGCTTTCGCGATGGCGGGTCTCGGGCCCGCGGACGTCGACGTGGTCGAGCTCTACGACGCCTTCACGATCAATCCGATCCTCTTCCTCGAGGACCTCGGCTTCTGCGCCAAGGGCGAGGGCGGCGAGTTTGTCGCCGGCGGCCGCATCGGGCCCGGCGGGGAGCTGCCGGTGAACACCAACGGCGGCGGTCTTTCCTACTGCCACCCGGGGATGTACGGGATCTTCACCGTGATCGAGGCGGTGCGGCAGCTGCGGGGCGAGGCGGGCGACCGCCAGCAGGAGGGGGTCGAGGTCGCGCTCGCGCACGGCAACGGCGCCGTCCTCTCGAGCCAGGCGACGGCGCTGCTCGGAACCGAAGCGACCTTGAACTGAGCGAAAGGAGAAACGATGGGAATGCTGGACGGAAAAGCGGCGGTGGTGACCGGCGGGGCCCAGGGAATCGGGCTGGCGATCGCCCGCCGGCTCGGCGCCGAGGGGGCCGCCCTGGTGATCGCCGATGTTGCCGAGGGGCGCGCGAGCGAGGCGGCGAAGACGGTCGCCGTGGCGGGCGGCAAGGCGATCGGGATCGCCTGCGACGTCACCTCGCCGGAGGCGGTCGAGGCGGTCGTCGCTCGCTGCCGCGAGGAGTTCGGGTCGATCGACGTGATGGTCAACAACGCCGGGATCACCCGCGATGCGACGATGCGGAAGATGAGCGTCGAGGACTTCGATGCGGTGGTCGCCGTCCACCTCAAAGGCACCTGGTTGGGGACCAAAGCGGCCTCGTTGGCGATGCGGGAGCAAGAGGACGGCGGTTCGATCGTCAACATCTCCTCGATCTCAGGCAAGGTCGGCAACATCGGCCAGACCAATTACAGCGCCGCCAAGGCGGGGATCGTCGGGCTGACCAAGGCGGCGGCGAAAGAGGTCGCCCACGCCGGGGTTCGGGTCAACGCGATCCAGCCCGGCCTGATCAAGACGGCGATGACGGAAGCGATGCCGCCGGAGATCTTCGCCCAGCGCGAGGAGGAAGTGCCGATGGGCCGGGCCGGGGATCCCGACGAGATCGCGACGACGGTGCTCTTCTTGGCCTCCGACCTGGCCAGCTACATCACCGGCACCGTCGTCGAGGTCGCGGGGGGAAGGCACATCTGATGCCGCTGAACCGCGCCCTGGTCGGCCGCTCCTACGATCCCGGGCCGCCGTTCGACGTCTCGCGGCAGAAGATCCGCGAGTTCGCCGCGGCGATCGGCGACGAGGCTCCGGTCTACGCCGATCTCGAGCTGGCCCGGGCGCTGGGCCACCGTGACATCCCGGCGCCGCCGACCTTCGGCTCGGTGGTCTCCCTGCAGATGGGCCAGGGGCCACGCCGCGACCCCCGGCTCGGGCTCGACTACTCGCGGGTGGTCCATGGCGAACAGCGGATCGAGGGCTCGCGGCCGATCTACGCAGGCGACACGCTGGTCGGCGAGGTGACGATCGCCTCGATCCGCAACGCGGGCGGCAACGAGCTGTTGGAGATCCTCTGCGCGCTGGCGACCGAGGCCGGCGAACCGGTCTGCCGGGTGACCAGCGTCCTCGTCTCCCGCGGGACTGCCCCCGGGTCCGATCGTGGCTGAAGGGAGGCGGAGTGCCGCCGCAGTCGGGATCGGCGACCGGATCGGCCCGCGCGGCTTCGAGCTCGACCGTGCCCGGCTGGTGCGCTACGCCGGTGCGGCGCTCGACTTCAACTCGATCCACTGGAGCGACCAGGCCGCCGAACGCGCCGGTCTGCCCGAAGTGATCGCCCACGGGATGCTGACGATGGCGCTGGCCGGTCGGCTGGTGACCGACTGGGCCGGCGACCCGGGTGCGGTGGAGGACTTCTCGACGCGCTTCTCCGGGATGGTCCCGGTCGGCGTGGAGGGGCCGGCCATGGTTGTCGTCGAAGGCACCGTGACCGAGCTCCTGGACGGCGGCCGGGTCGTGGTCGAGCTGACCGTCGAAGCGGGCAGAAGCGCGGTGCTGAAGGCGGCCCGCGCCGTCGTCAACCTTGCTCCGTCATCCCCGGGAATCTAAAACAAGATAGAATCAGGCTGTGGGCGAGCTCGGGACGTGGGCGACTCGAGAGGATTCCGCCGAGGCGATTCCGTCGGTCGGCGAGGAACTCACCGCCGCCGCGTCCGAGTGCGGCGCGAAGGTCTGGCTGCGCTTCCTCGAGGGCGGTGAGCACACCTACGCGGAAGTCGATGCGGTGGTCGGGAGGCTCGCCGCGGGGCTCGCCGCACGGGGCATCGGACCGGGCGACACGGTGGCGCTCTTCTGCTCGAATCGCTTCGAGTTCGTCGAGACCTGGTTCGCGGTCCAGCGGCTGGGCGCGATCGTCGTGCCGATCAACCTCTCCCACCGCGGCCTGATGCTGCGGCGGATGTTGGAGCGGGCGGGGGTGAAGGCGGTTTTCGCAGAGCGTGAATCTGCCGCCGCGGCGCTCGAGGCAATCGCCGAGCTGGAGACGGTCGAGCTTTACGTCGCGATCGACGGCGCGCCACCGGCGGTGGGCATCAGCACCGTCGGCCAGGCCGAGCTGCGCCTCTCCTCGGCGCCGCCCCCACGCCCCGGCTCCGGCACGGACCCGGCCTCGATCATGTTCACCTCGGGCACCACAGGCCCCTCGAAGGGCGTCGTCTGGACCGCCAACAGCACCGCGTTCTTCACCCGCAGCGCGCGCCACTCCTTGCAGTTGGTCGCCGACGACGTCTTCTACTGCTGCCTGCCTCTCTTCCACACCGCAGCGCTCTGTTGCGGACTCCTGGCGTCGCTCCAGGCACGTGCCTCGATCGCGATCCGCAAGCGCTTCAGCGTCGGCGGTTTCTGGGCCGACGTGGTCGCCTGCGAGGCCACCGCCTCGGCCATGCTGGGCGCGATGACGCCACTCCTGATCGGCCAGGAGCCGACTCCGGAGGAGCGCAGCCACCGCCTCAGGGTGGTCAATGTCGCGCCCGCGACGGAGAGCTACACGAAGGCGATCGACGAACGCTTCGGCTTTCATGTGATCCAGGGTTACGGCCTCACCGACTTCGGCGTCTTCATCTGGCACCAGCCCGGCGAGACGACGCCGGTCGGCTCCTGTGGGAAGCCCTCGGCAGGCTACGAATGCACGCTCGTCGACGGCGACGGCTTCCGCGTCGGCCCGGGAGAGGTCGGCGAGCTCTGGGTTCGAACGACGCGACCGGGCATCTCCACCCAGGGGTACTGGCGCGATCCGGAGGCCACCCTGGCGGCGACCTCGGACCTCTGGTTCCACACCGGCGACCTGATGCGTCGCGACGCCGACGGGTTCTATTTCTTCGTCGACCGGGCCAAGGACGCGATGCGCCGGCGCGGCGAGAACATTTCGTCGTTCGAGGTCGAGGAGGCCTTCCTGCGCCACCCCGAGGTCACCGATTGCGCCGCCTACGCGGTGCCCTCGGAGCTCAGCGAGGACGAGGTCGCGGTCGCGGTCGTGCTCGTCGACGGGGCGACTGTGACGCCACGCGAGCTGGTCGAGTTCGTCGAGCCGACGATCCCCTACTTTGCCCTACCCCGCTTCGTCCGCCTGCTCCCGACGCTGCCGAGGACGGCGACCGAGAAGGTTCGCAAGGACCTCCTCCGCGAAGCGGGCAGGACCGCCGATGCCTGGGATCGCGAGGCGGCGGGTTACGTTGTCCGTCGTTGAATCGCGTGGCCGAAAATCTTTTTCTTGACAGAATTAGATTTTGTCGGCTACGGTCCCGGAAACAGTTCCAGCGTTGGTACAGCGGCTCGGAGGGACCGAGCCGCGGGCTGAAAACGGGATCCGGAGGAATGAATGAAGCGCATCTGGGAACTTGGCCGTGTCGTCATGCTCGTCATGGCGGTGTTGGCGGCGGCGATCTTGGTCGCGGCCTGTGGAGGAGGCGGTTCGTCGAGCTCCCCTGAATCGACGGCGCCTGCCGAAAGCTCCGCCGAATCCGAAAGCGCCGAATCGGAATCCTCGGAATCGGGTTCCGGCGCCGAAGCGAAGGTTGAAAAGATCCTCGGCGAAGCGTACGCGCCGGCCAAGTGGGAAGGCCCGACCGAAAAGGATCCGGCGGCCAAGGGCAAGCACGTGGCGCTGATCATGACCCTGGCGGCCGCCGAAGGTGAGCAGCTGCTGCAGCAGGGAGCGGAAACCGCGACCAAGGCCCTCGGCTGGAAGTCCACCTACATCGACGGCAAGGGCACTCCGCAGGGCTACGAAGCGGGGATCAACCAGGCGATCACCGAAGGCGTCGACGGGGTCGTCCTCGGGGCGGTCACGCCGAGCCTCGTGCCGAACGGGATGAAAGCGCTGAAGGCGGCCGGGATCCCGGTGGTCGTGCAGTCCAACGTCGAAAAACCGAGGGAAGGCCTGTGGCTCGGGAACATCGGCTACAACCCCCGGAAGGAAGCCGAATACCTCGCCGCCTTCATGGCCAAGGAAAGCGGCGGCGAAGCGAAGATCGCCCTCGTCGAAGACAAGGAGTTCGGGATCGTCGCCGAACGCGCGAAACAGTTCAGGCCGCTGCTCGAAGAACTCTGCCCGAGCTGCGAAATCATCAACGAAACCGAAATGCAGGTGACCGAACTCGAAACGAAACTCGGTCCGAAGATGGGTGGGGTCCTGCAGGCGAACCCCGAAGTGAATTACGTCTACGCGCCCTACGACGCAGCGGTGCCGCCGATCGTCGCGGCGATCAAGCAGGCCGGCCTGCAAAACAGCGTGAAAATCGTCTCCTACGGCGGTTTCAAACAAAGCACGGAATACCTGCGCAAGAAGGAAATCCAGAACGCCGACGTCGCCAACGCCACCCAGTGGCAGGCCTGGGAGGCCTACGACGTCCTGAACCGGACGTTCAACGAACAGAAAGTTCCCTCGAACGCCTGGGCGACCGACCCGATCAAGCTCCTGACCTGGGAAAACGCTCCGCCTGCCGGGACGTACTTCGAAGGCGACGAAGCGGAATTCGAACAGCACTACAAAGAACTCTGGGGCGTCAAGTAGACGTCGCCCCAGAGTAGAGCGACCGCCTGATCGCCATGCCGGGAGGACTCACCGTCGAAGGGTTGTCGAAGACCTTTGCAGGTCAGCGGGCACTCGACGACGTGTCGACGTCCTTCCCGGCGGGCGAAATCACGGCGCTGCTCGGGCACAACGGCTCGGGCAAGTCGACCCTGATCAAGATCTTCGCCGGGTTCTACGAGCCCGACGAGGCGCGCACCGTGACCGTCTTCGACCGGGAACTCTCCTTGCCGCTCAGCCCGCGCCAGGCCCATGAAGCAGGGCTGCGGTTCATGCACCAGGACCTCGCACTGGTCGACGATCTGACGATCGCCGACAACTTCGCCTTCGTCGACCACTTCCGCACCCGCACCGAGCTCGGGCCGATCAGCAAGCGGCGCGAACACCGGCGGGTCGCCGAGGTGCTGGCGACCTTCGGCGTCGGCGAGGACCCCGGCCGACGGGTCGGCGAACTCGACACGACGACCAAGACCATCATCGGGATGGCGCGCGCGGTCCAGGACTCGCGCACCTCCAGAGACGACACCCGTCACCACGTGCTCTTCCTTGACGAGCCGACCGCGGCGTTGCCTCAGGACGAGGTCGAGCGCGTGCTCGAGGTGATGCGGGCGATCCGCGACCGCGGTGGCGCCGTGGTCCTGGTCAGCCATCGCATCGACGAGGTCATGCGGATCGCCGACCGCGTCGTCGTCCTCCGCGACGGCCGCGTCGTCGCGGAGCGCAAGCGGGCGGGGCTTGACCCTGACGGCCTGGTCGAACTGATCGTCGGTGGCAGCGCCGCCGACGAAGGCCGGCGCGCGAAAGCTCCCGAGGACGAGGTGACGCTGAGCGTCCGCGGCCTGCGCGGGCCCCGACTTCGCGGCATCGACTTCGAGGTCCGCCGCGGTGAGATCGTCGGCATCGCCGGCCTCGTTGGCTGCGGGCGCAGCGAGCTGGCGCGGATCCTGGCCGGCGCCCAACGGGCCGAAGCGGGGACCTGCACCTTGGCGGGCGAGCCGTTCGAGCCGAAGACGCCGTCCGACGCTCTCCGCGCCGGCGTCTCCTACGTCCCCCAGGACCGTCGCGGGGCCGGCTGCATCACGGCGATGTCGCTGCAGGAGAACCTTTCGCTCGGCCTCCTCAACCGCTTCTTCACCGGCGGTTGGCTGAACCTCCGCGAGGAGCGACGCTCGACCCGCGACGCGATCAAGGAATTCGGCATCCGGCCGCCCGATCCGCGTCGCCTGGTCGCCTACTTCAGCGGCGGCAACCAGCAGAAGGCGGTCGTCTCGCGCGCCGTCAGGCGCGACCCGACCCTGCTGGTGCTGGACGAGCCGATGCAGGGCATCGACATCGGCGCGAAGCGCGAAATCGCGCAGATCGTCCGCAACCTGGCCGACGAAGGTGTCTCGGTCGTCGTCGGCTCGACCGATGCCGCCGACCTGGTCGGCCTCTGCGAGCGGGTGCTCGTCCTCAACCGAGGCGAGCTGGTCGCGATCGCGAAGGGGGTGGAGGTCGCGGAGGAGCGACTGACCCTGCTGGCAGCAAACCCGGACAGCGAGGAGGAGCCCGACCAATGAGCTCGATGAAATCCGCCGACGAGGCCCCTCTGGCCGTCGACGAGAAGGGTTCCGGTGAGGAGTCCCGCGCCGCGCGCGGGATCGGCGACCGCGTCCTGGAGTACACGGCCGAGTACGGCATCGTGATCTTCCTCATCCTGATGTGCGTCGGCTTTGCGATCTGGCAGTCGGGCACCTTCCCGACCTCGCGCAACATCAAGTCGCTGCTTGGGAACCAGGCGATCCCCGGGATCCTCGCCCTGGCCGTCGTCCTGCCGCTGGCGGCGGGCGAGTTCGACCTTTCGATTGCCGCCAACCTGGGCTTTTGTTCGGTCGCCTCGGCGGAGTTCGCCTCGCACGGGATGACGCCGGCTCTGGTGATTGTCCTGACCCTGATGATCGGCGCCGCGATCGGCCTGATCAACGCGGCGATCGTGGTCGGGATCGGCGTCAACGCGTTCATCGCAACGCTCGGGATGTCGACGATCCTGGCCGGCGGAAACCTGCTGCTGACCAACGGCAACACGGTCTTCGAAGGAATCGGGGAATCGTTCACCTCGATCGCCACCACCCGCGTCTTCGGCATCGAAATCGTCGTCCTCTACTTCCTGATCATCGCGATCGTCGCCTGGTACGCGATGGAGCGAACGCCCTTCGGCCGCTACCTGCGCGCGACCGGGATGGCGCGTGAGGCGGCCCGGCTGGCCGGCATCTCGACGACCCGCCGGCTCGCCGGCGCGTTCATCGTCGCCGGCACTCTCTCGGGCCTTTGCGGCGTGTTGCAGACCGCCCATCTCGGCTCGGCCGCAGCGACCGTCGGACCCGAATTCCTGCTGCCCGCCTACGCCGCGGCCTTCCTCGGCGCGACGACGATCCGCCGCGGCATGTTCAACGTCTGGGGCACCGTGGTCGGCGTCCTCGTACTGGCGGTCGGGATCAACGGCCTGACCCTGGCCGGCGCGCCGATCTGGGTGCCTGACGTCTTCAACGGTGTGGCCCTGATCGTCGCCGTCTCGGCGGCCGTGCTCGTCGCCCGCCATCGGGAGCGGGCAAAACCGAAAACAACCTGAGGAGATGGCAATTTGAGCCCGATCACACTCGACTACAGCGGCCGCGTCGGCCTGGTGACCGGCGCCGCGCAGGGAATCGGTGAGGCCACCGCGTTGCGGCTCGCCGAGGCCGGCTTCCAGGTGGTCGTCGCCGACGTCGACGAGCCGGGGATTTCCGAAACCGTCGAAAAGATCGAGGCCGCGGGGGGCACCGCGGCCTCGATCGGCGCTGATGTCGGCGACCCCGGCCAGGTCGAGGCAATGGTGGCCTTCGCGGTCGACACCTACGGCCGGCTCGACGCGGCGGTCAACAACGCCGCCATCCCGCAGCGCTACAAGCTCGACGGCGACGACGCCTCGCTGATCGATCGGATGGGCCTCGACGAGTGGCGGGAGTTGGTCCGGGTCGACCTCGACGGACCGTTCTACTGCACGCGTTTCGAGGTGCGGGCGATGAAGAAGTGCGGCAACGGCGGCTCGATCGTCAACCTCTCCTCCTCGGGGGCGGCGCAGGCGCTCGAGGGGATGGCCGGGTACTGCGCCAGCAAGAAGGGCGTGATCGGGCTGACCGAGACCGCGGCGATAGAGTTCGCCCGCGACTCGATCCGCGTCAACGCCGTGCTGCCCGGCAGGGCGCGGACGAAAATGAACGTCGACACGATGCGCGACGACGATCCCGAGGCCGAGAAACGCCTCGACGCGACCGCACCGATGAACCGCGCGGGCGATCCCTCTGAGCTCGCCGACGCGATCTTCTGGCTCTGCAGCGACCTCTCGTCCTACGTGACCGGGCACGCGCTCGTCGTCGACGGCGGCACCACGATCCGGCACGCCCGCTCGGGCTGGAGATAGGCCCGCGGCGTTGACCGACGAGCGGAGCGCCCGCAGGCTCCATCGCGTCGCCGTGATCCCCGGCGACGGGATCGGCGTCGAAACGACCGAGGCGGCGCTCGCGGTGCTGACCGCCGCCACCGGGCGCTGGGGTTTCGAGCTCGAGCTCGAGCGGTTCCCCTGGGGATGCGACCACTACGTCGCCAAGGGGCGGATGATGCCGGCCGACGCGCTCGATCGCCTCGACCGTTTCGAGGCGATCATGCTCGGCGCGATCGGTCGCTCCGACGTCCCCGACGCGGTCTCGATCTGGGAGCTGATAATGCCCATCCGGCGCCGTTTCGATCAGTTCGTGAACGTGCGTCCGATCCGCCGCATCGGCGGCGTCCGCTCACCGCTCGCCGACCGGTTGGCGGCCGCGGTCGACTTGGTGGTCGTGAGGGAGAACACCGAGGGCGAGTACTCGGATATCGGCGGCGTCCTCCGCCAGCCGTCGGACGACGAGGTCTGTCTGCAGGTGGCCGGGTTCAGCCGCACCGGCTGCGAACGCGTCGCCCGTTATGCCTTTCGGCTGGCCACCGAACGTCGTGGCCGGGTGGTCTCGGCGACCAAGTCCAACGGGCTCCCCCACAGCATGCCCTTCTGGGACGCCGCGGTCAGGGCGGTGGCGGCAGAGTTCCCGGCGGTCGAGCTGCGCAGCGTCCACGTCGACGCACTGGCCGCCGCCTTCGTCCTCGAACCAGCCGAGTTCGACGTCGTCGTCGCTTCCAACCTCTTCGGCGACATCCTCAGCGAGATCGGCGCCGCGGTGGTCGGCGGAATCGGGCTCGGCTCGTCCGCCAACCTCGACCCCACCGGCCGCCACCCATCGATGTTCGAGCCGATACACGGCTCCGCCCCCGACATCGCGGGCCGCGGTGTCGCCAACCCGATCGGCCAGATCTGGTCGGTGGCGATGATGCTCCGGCACCTCGGTGAGGTGGACGCGGCGGACGCGGTCATGGCCTCGGTCGAGGCGGTGTTGCGAAGCGGGGAGGCGCTGACGCCGGACCTCGGCGGCAGTGCGCGGACCGCCGAGGTGACCGCGGCGGTGGTCGAGCGGCTGGCTCTGAAAGGCGCCGCCGCCGCGCCGGTGGAGATGGTCGCCGCCGGAGGCAGGGGTTGAACGCGGGGGCGACATCCCTGGGCGAGCACAGGATGAAGCTCGGCGTCTTCAACTTCAACTGCAGCGGAGGCATGACGATGGTCGCCGACTCCCCGCATCGGGTCGACTGGGCGACGATGCAGAAGATCGCGATCGAGGCCGACGAGCTCGGACTCGACGCGGTGGTGCCGGTCGCCCGCTGGCGCGGATTCGGTGGCAGCGGTAACTTCAACGGCGAATCCTTCGAGTCGTTCACCTGGGCCGCCGGACTCGCTGAGGCGACCGAGCGGACGCGGGTCTTCGCCACCCTCCACGTGCCGCTGATCCACCCTGTCGCCGCGGCGAAGATGGCGGCGACCGTCGACCACATCTCCGGCGGCCGCCTCGGCCTCAACCTGGTGATGGGCTGGTTCACCGAAGAGATGGCGATGTTCGGCGCCACCCAGCGCGAGCACGACTCCCGCTACCGATTCGGCACCGAGTGGCTCGCGATCGTCAACCGGCTCTGGTCGGAGTCCGAGCCCTTCGACTTCGATGGCGAGTTCTTCCAACTGCGGGAGGTGCAGAGCCTGCCGAAGCCGCAGTCCCGACCGATCCTGATCAACGCCGGCAGCTCGCCGGCCGGCCTCGACTTCGCCGCTCGCGAGGTCGATTTCAACTTTGCCAGCGTCACCTCGATCGACTCGGCCCGCGAGTTCGGCGCCCGGTTCCGAGCCCTGGCGGCAGAGCGCTACGAACGCCAGGCCGGGGTCCTCACCAACGCGGTGATCATCTGCCGCGACAGCGAGCGCGAGGCGGAGCGCGCCTACCGCGCGATCCTCGACGACGGCGACTGGGAGGGAGCTCGCAACGTGATGCGAGTGCTCGGTATCGAGAGCGAAAGCTTCGGCGAGCAGATCGCCGATTTCGAGGCCAAATTCGTCGTCGGGTTTGGCGCCCACGCCATTCGTGGCACCCCCGAACAGGTCGCCGAGGGCCTGCGGGCGCTCTCCGACGCGGGAATCGACGGCGTTTTCTTCGGCCTGCCCGACTACGCCTCCGAACTGCGCCCACTGGGAGAAAAGGTGCTGCCGCTGTTGCGTGAAATGGATCTGCGCATTTAGCCCTTGACAACGATCCCGGGATCGGTTTCCATGGGTCCGGGTTTTTCTAACCGTGGAGAGAAAATTGGACGCGACCACAGTTGCGACCGGATCCGCAGCGAGCCCCGAAGGCGACCGCGACGGGTTTGGGCAAATCGAGCCGGCCAAGGACATCGTGATCTCTGGACTGCGCAAGTCGTTCGGCTCGACCGAGGTCCTGGGCGGCATCGACCTGACTATCAGGGGCGGTGACTTCGTCGGCCTGATGGGCCCCAACGGGGCGGGCAAGTCGACCCTGATCAAGATCCTTGACGGCGTCTACGACCGCAGTTCAGGCCAGATCCAGTACGGCGGCGAAGCCGTCTCGAAGCTCGGTGAACGGCCCGAGGTGGGGTTTATCCACCAGGATCTCGGGCTGGTCGACGAGCTCTCGATCTCCGACAACCTGAGGCTCGGCGAGCAACCGATGCGGCGCATCGGCCCGTTCGTGGACCGTGGCCGCGAGCGGGAGGCGGCGGTCCGTGCGCTGGCTAATGTCGGTCTCGAATTGCCAGTAGAAACTCTGATTGGCCAATTGTCTCCGGGGGAGAAGACGTTGGTCGCGATCACGCGGGTCCTGGAGCGCGGCGCGCGAGTCATCTTCGTCGATGAGGCGACCTCGACCCTGCCTCCCCACGACTCGCATCGACTGATCGAAGCGCTGAAGCAGACCGCCGCCCGCGGGGCGACCGTGATCATGGTCAGTCACAAGCTCTCGGAGATCCTCGACGCCACCAACCGCGTCGTCCTCCTGCTCGACGGCAAGATCGTCGCCGATTCTCCGGCCGCCTCGCTCGACCGCTCGGCGCTGGTCGAGATGCTGGTCACGCGGGAGAAAGAAGATGTCGCCCAGGAGGCGACGGCAAAGCCGCGTCCGGCGGGCGGCGGCAAGGAGTTGCTCCGCCTGGAGGACGTCAAGGGCGGGCTGATCGACGGCGTCGACCTGATCCTCAAGAGCGGCGAAATCGTCGGGCTCACCGGCCTCCCCGGCTCGGGACTTCACGATGTCGCCCACCTCGCCCACGGGACGATGAAGCCGCGCGGCGGCAAGGTCGTACGGGCCGCCGGCTGCACCTCCGCGCTGGTGCCGCCGCACCGTGAGACGCAAGGCGGCTTCCTCGAGCAGAGCACCCTCGAGAATCTGACGATCTCCTCGCTGTCCCGCTGGCGCTCGCCGGTGCGGCTCTTGCGCGGGGGAAGCGAGCGCCGTGACGCGGGTGAGGTGATGGATCGCCTCAGCGTCAGACCAGCCGATCCCGGCGCGGTCTTCGGCACGCTCTCCGGTGGCAACAAGCAGAAGGTCGTCTTCGGGCGAGCTCTGCTCAGCGGGCCGTCCGTCTACGTGCTCTGCGAGCCAACCCGCGGCGTCGACGTCGGCACCCGGATGGAGATCTACAAGCTGATCGAGGACCTGGCCTCCGGTGGCGCCGGGGTCCTCGTCGTCACCTCTGATTCGGAGGACCTGTTCGCAATCTGCAACCGCATCGCCGTCGTCGTCGACGGCCGGCTCGGCGCCTTCATCGAAGCCGAGGAGACGAACCCGCAACAACTGGAGGCCTTCATCTGATGAGCGCGACCGAGGCCGTCCCGGCCACCCCCGTCAACCCTGATTCGAAACGGGGCAGTTCGGCCCAGCGGCAGTTCGACCTGACCAAGCTCCTGGGCGCGTCGATCACCTTCATCGCCTTCCTGGTCGTCTTCCTGATCTACACGATCTGGCTGGGCGGCAAGTTCGCGAGCACCGACGCGCGTGCCCTCGACATCCACCAGAACACCCCGGTCCTGCTGCTCGGTCTGGCCGTTCTGGTGACCCTGATAGCGGGTCAGTTCGACCTTTCTGTTGCCTCGATGGCGACGCTCTCGGCCTTCCTCGTGATCGGGCTGAAGCTGAACCAAGACTGGCCCTTCGCCCTGGTCTTGGCCGTCTGCCTGCTGGTCGGTGTCGTCGGCGGCGCCGTCAACGGCTTCCTGGTGGTCAAGTTGCGGGTCAACACGTTCATCGCGACGCTTGGCACCGGCGGTGTCTTCCTCGGCCTTTCGGCGGTCTACTCGAAGGGAACCCAGATCGTCGCCGGGGCGGGACAGGCCGAACTCCCCAGCTGGTTCTCCGGCGCCAACTCGCTCGGCTCGCTGGGCGAGAAGTTCCCCGCGGTGCTGGTCTGGGTCGGCCTCGGGGCCGCCGCCGTTATGGTCTTCCTCGCCTTCCGCCGGATGCGACCGGCGCGGACCGAGGAGCGGCGCTGGGACATCATCAGCGGCGCCGTCGTCGTGGTGATCGCGGCGATTCTCTTCGCACTCGGGCTTTCGAACTGGGTCAACGCGATCTCGTGGACGATGGGCGTGCTCCTGATCGTCGCCTTGGTGGTCTGGCTGCTGCTCGACTACACGACCTATGGTCGCTACCTGCGGGCGACCGGCAGCAACGCCGAGGCCGCCACCCTGGCCGGTGTCAATCCGGGCAAGGAGACCTTCAAGGCGTTCGTCCTCGGGGGCGTCCTCGCGGCGCTCGCCGGGATCCTTCTCGGCGCCAACCAGGGGACCGCCTCGCCCGGCGCCGCGACCTCGTTCCTGCTGCCCGCCTTCGCCGCCGCCTTCCTCTCGACCGTGATCCTCTCGACCGGCCGATTCCACGTCTGGGGAACCCTGATCGGCGGCACCTTTCTCGTCTGGGTCAGCCAGGGGCTGATCGTCGGCGGTGTCCCGTTCACCTGGACCGAAGTCGTCAACGGCCTCGTCCTGATCCTCGCCGTCGCCTTCTCGAGCGTGTTCAAACGGCGAACGACATAGCGGCTGCGCGGTCTCGTCGTGTCTCCGGATAATGGCCGTCGGCCGGATATGCGCGACGTCGCGCGCCGGGCGGGGGTGGGCCCGTCGTCGGTCTCGAGGGTGCTCTCCGGCCATCCGGATGTGAGCGAGCGGATGCGCGAGGTGGTCATGAACGCGGTCGAGGAGCTCCACTACCGCCCCGATCTCCTCGCCCGTGGCCTGCGCAGCGGTCGGACCGGCACGGTCGGCTTCGTCGTCGCCGACATCTCCAACCCGATGGTCGCCCAGACCGTGACCGGCGCCGAGCGGCGACTTCGCGAGGCCGGTTACTCGATGTTGCTGACCAACTCGGAGGGGATGGCGGAGCAGGACTCCGGCCGGATCGAGCTGCTCGAGCAACGCGGCGTCGACGGTCTGCTGCTGTTGCTGAGCGACGAGGATGATGCCGGGACGGTCGCCGCGCTACGAGCCGCCCGCTGTCCGATAGTCCTGCTCGATCGCGAACTCCCGGATGGCGAGGGGATCGCCAGGGTCACCTTCGACCACCGCGGCAGCATGGCCGCGGCGACTCGCTCGCTGTTGGACCTCGGGCACCGGCGGATCGGGCTCCTGGTCGGCGGCCCGCGCCGGCCCAGCCGCGAGCGCCGCGCGGGAGTCGAGGAGGCGCTCGCCGCCGTGCCCGATGCCGAGCTCAGCGTCTTCGAAGGGGGCCTGACCGTGGCCGAAGGGGAAGCGGGGGCCGAGCGCCTGCTCGAAGCCGAGCCGCGGCCGACCGCGGTGATCGCGGCCGGCAACGTCTTCTGCGAAGGCGCGCTCCTCACCTTCAATCGGCTCGGCGTCCGGATCCCCACCGACGTCTCGTTGATCGGTTGCGACCAGTCCTCCGCTGCCGCCCTTCACGAGCCGCCGATCTCGGTGGTGCGCCGTGACATGCGCGAGTTCGGCCTGCGCGCCGCCGAGCTCCTGATCTCGCAGCTCAAAGGATCCGAAGAGGCCCGCGACGTGGTCTTGCCGACTGAGTTCGTCGAGGGTCGCAGCTGTGCCCCCGTCGACCTCAAGACGTCCTCCGGTCGATAGCATTTTCTAAGTGCTGTTCGAGAGACCGATCGCCCATCTTGGCTTCGCCGTACCCGACATCGAGGACGCCGTCGCACGCTGGGTGGAGACGGCCGGGGCGGGCCCGTTCTGTCGGCTCGGCGATGGCCCGCTGCGGCTTCGGGACACCGTCTGGAGAGGCGCTCCGGCGGAGTGGAGCCACAGCACCTCCACCGGCCAATGGGGCGAGCTGCTGTTGGAGTTGTTCGAGAGCCATGGGGCGCACCCTCCGGGCCTTGCCGAGGAACTCGGAATCGGCTCTTATGGCCTGCATCACGCGGGTTGGTTCGTCGAGGACCTGGAGGCTGAGAGCGCCCGGCTCGAGCGGCTGGGCGCCCCCCTGATCGTCTCCGCGGGGATCAACGAGCAGGACTTCGTCTTCCACGACGCGCGCGAGTTGATCGGCGTCCGCGTCGAGCTCTACCGCGAACAGCCACGGGTGGTCGCCCACTACGAGGCGGTGCGCCGCGCCGCGGTCGGCTGGGACGGCTCCGACCCACTCCTCTCGCTGGCCGAGTTCCGTGCCCGGTACGGCTCTTAGGCCTTCGGTAACCTATTCCAGATTTGAAAATGTCCGCGCCTGGCGGGCCTGGGAAGGAGAGGTCTGATGGAGGTCGTTGGGAATTCGGTACTGGTCACCGGCGGGGCTTCGGGGTTGGGGTTGGCGACCGCGAAACGGATGCTCGAGGCGGGCGCTTCGGTGGTGATCGCCGACCTTCCTTCCTCCGACGGTGAGCAGGTTGCCGCCGCGGCCGGCGCGGCGATGAAGTTCGTCCCTGCCGACGTGACCAGCGCCACGGAGATCGGCGCCGCGATCGACGCCGCTCAGGAGATGGCACCCCTGCGGGCCGCCATCCACTGCGCCGGGCGCGGTGGCAGCAGACGGATCGTCGATCGCGACGGCAACGCCGCCGAGCAGGATCTCTTCGACGAGATCATCCGTGTCAACCTGCTCGGCTCGATCAACGTGTTGCGGCTGGCAGCGGCGCAGATGACACGCAACGGGCTGGTCGGCGAGGAGGCCGGGGTCGTCGTGATGACCGCTTCCGCCGCCGCCTTCGAGGGCCAGATCGGCCAGGCCGGTTACGCGGCGAGCAAGGGCGGCGTGGTCGGGCTGACGATCTGCGCGGCGCGCGACCTCGCCGCGCGTGGGGTCCGCGTCTGCACGATCGCCCCGGGCCTGATGGACACGCCGCTGCTCGGCCGGTTGCCGGAGGAGAAAAAGAAAGGCCTCGCCGAATCGGTCTCGCAGCCGAAACGGCTCGGCAACGCCGACGAGTACGCGAACTTGGCCTGCCAGATCGTCGCCAACCAGTACCTGAACGGCGAGACGATCCGCCTCGACGGCGCGATCCGCATGCCCGCCCGGTCCTGAGGAGGGCGATCGGGGCGGGCCGCCCGATGGGTCGGGCTGCTGCAGACTCAGTTCACGGTCACGATCGACGCCCGCGAGGGGATCACGACCGGCATCTCCGCGGCGGACCGCACGCGGACGATCAGCGTCGCGGTCGATCCCGCCGGCGACGCACGGTCGATCGTCAAAAGCGGCCACGTCAGCCCGCTGCGGGCGTAGAACGGCGGGGTCCTCGAGCGCCGAGGACTGTCTCAAGATGGTCAGGATCGCCGACCTGATCGAGTACCGACGCTACCGTGAGCGGCTGGTCGAACGGGTCGTCGGGATCGGCCTGCTGAACGAGCTGCGTGCCTACAAGCCGCAGGAAGAGGCCTCGACACGGTCGAGGCGAACCAGCGGCTCGGCCTGATGCCGACCAGATCCCCATCGCTCTCCCGCCGAACCCTCACGACGCCGCCCACCTGGCGACCAAGGTCAAGCGCATGGGAATCCTGATGCAGCTGGCCTGGCCGGCCGCCGCCTGAGCGCGCCTCAGGCCTGCGGGGTCACCGCGCCGAGCGCGGTCGAGCCGGCGATCGCGCCGGCCAGCTCGACCAGCGCCTCGCCCTGCAGGCGGGCGCGCTCGGCTGCCTCGGCGGTGAGCGTGCGGTCGGCGCCGAATTCGGCCTGCTCGACGTAGAGGCCGGGGGAGACGACGTGGGCGGCGAAAAAGTCGACGAGGACATTGCGCATCGCCGCGAGCGCGAGGAAGTGGTGGGCGGAGGCGCCGGTCGCGACGATGGCGACGGCGCGTGCGGTCAGCGGCGCCTCCGTCTCGCCCCACATCCCGCGCGGGGTCGCGTCGAGCAGGGCCTTGAACGGGGTGGCGAAGGTGGCCCGATAGATCGGCGAGCCGAAGACGAAGGCGTCGGCCTCGAGCATCGCCCCGACAGCGTTCTCGACACTCGTCGGTGCATCGCCTCCCAGGTGGATCAAAGAGACCTCGGCGCCGGTGGCGGCGCTCCCGTCGAGGACCTGCCCGAGCACGTTCCCGGTCCGGCCCGGGCCGGACGGCGAACAATCGAGGGCCAGTATCCGGAGTCCTTTCATGGCGTCCACAATTCCTATTCTAGGTTAGAATCGACCCCTTGGTGACGGCGGAGATCACAGGGCTGCTCGGGCTCGGCGAAGGCCCCTACCAGGTCGGCATCGCGGTTCCCGATCTGGAGGCGGCGGTCGAAGGCTTCCGGGCGGTCACCGGTTGCGGGCCGCTCGAGGTCTGGACCTACGACCGCTCCGAACTGGTGCGGGAGTCGACCTTTCGCGGCGAGGACGCTCCCTACGCGTCGCGGATCGCGATCGGCGTCGGCACCACCCAGGTCGAGTACATAGAACCGCTTCCAGGCGGTGTCTCGATCGTCCACGAGCACGTCGAGCGCCACGGCTACGGCCTTCACCACCTCGGCTTTCGAACCGAGGACCTCGAGGCCGCGATCGCCCGCATGGCGGCGGCCGGCTTCGGCACGATTCAGACCATCTCGGGCTGGGGCCTGGACGGCGATGGTGCCGCGGTCTTCTTCGACACCTTCGCGACGCTCGGGTTTTGGACCGAGGTCGTCTCGCCGGCGGCCCGCCGCCACCCCGCCCACGGCGCGATCCCGGCCGCGGTCGGCTAGGTCACTAGGCCGACTGGGGGATGCCAGGGGTGCTGCCGAGGTGGCGGTACTCCTCGCGCAACTGCGCCTTCAGGACCTTGCCGCTGGCGTTGCGCGGTAGGTCGGCGATCGCCACGTAGCGCTTCGGGCACTTGTAAGCGGCGAGCCGTTCGCGGCAATATGCGTCGAGTGCCTCGGGGTCGAGCTCGACCCCGTCGGCGAGTACGACGAGCGCGCAGCCGACCTCCGTGTAGCGGGCGTCGGGGATCGCGATCACGGCGGCGTCCTCGATCTCCGGGCTGGTGGTCAGCGCCGCCTCGACTTCGGCGGGCGAGATGTTCTCGGCGCCGCTGCGGATCATGTCCTTCTTGCGGCCCGCGAGGGAGAGCAGCCCGTTGGTCACCTGGCCGACGTCGCCGGTGTGTAGCCAGCCGCCCTCGGTGTAGGTCGCTGCCGTCTCCTCTGGCCGCTGCCAGTATTCCGTCGTCACCCCGTGGCCGCGGATCCAGACCTCGCCGACTTCCCCTTCGGCGGCGTCCGCGCCGGCCTCGTCGACGACTTTGACCTCCTTCAGCGGGAACGGCCTGCCGATGCTGCCGGGGTGTTTCGCCGCCAGGTCCCCGGGCAGGAGCGTCGATTGGGTCGCCTCGGTCAGCCCGTAGCCCTGGACGATCTCGATGTCCGGGAAGCGCTCGGCGGCGGCTTCCAGCGCCCACGGCGCGATCGGGTCGCCGCCGGTGAGGATCCGGCGCATGGCGGGCATCAGATTTCGGTCGACGTGCTCGAGGCGCAGCAGGTCGTAGACCATGAAGGGGAAGATCATGATGTCGGTCACCCGGTTGGCGGCCGCGATCTCGACCATCCGCTCGACCGAGAACTGGCCGCTCGACATGAAGACGGCGCTGCCGTGCATCAACATCGCCGGCAGCAGCAGCACCTCGAAGGCCGCCGCGTGGTAGAGCGGCCCGGTGCTCATCGCCACCGTGTCGGGGCCGAAACCGAACTCGAGCGCCTGGCTGACGGCGCAGCCGATCGCGGTGTCGTGGGTCCAGACCGCGGCCTTTGGGAAGCCGGTCGTCCCTGAGGTGTACATCAGCATCAGCGGGTCGGCGCCGACCGGGGTCGGCAGGTCGGGGTCGGCGTTGCCGTGCTGGTAGAGGTCGCTCGACGGGATCAGATCGAGCGAGGTCCCCACGGCCTCGCCGAAGATCACGATCGTCTCCGCCGGGATCGGCCCGGCGATCTTCTCCAGCCGCTCGAGGAAGTCGGGCTCCGAGCAGACCACCCTGCAGCCGGAGTCCTTGAGCGCGAACTCGATCTCCGGCGCGGTGAGGCGGAAGTTCAGCCGCACCGAGATCGCGCCGATCCGGGCGATGGCAAAGTGAAGGGGGAGGTACTCGGCGTTGTTCCGCATCAGGATCCCGACCCGGTCGCCCGGCTCGACCCCGAGTGCCAACAGGCCGTTGGCGAGCTGCGTCTGTCTGTCCAGCAGCTCGCGATAGGTCAGTTGATGCTCGCGCTCGAAGCTGAGGGCGATCGCATCTGGATCCCCCAACGGCAGCTGGGCGTGCGGCGAGCGCGTGATCCAACCCAAGTCCACGAGCAGGATTCTAATTCATCTTCGAGAAAGAGATCAGTCCTCTTCGCGCCGGCGGAAGGCGGCGGCCAGGGCCGCGCGCGCGGGCATCCCGACCGAGGCCGGCCGGCCCGCGACGATGCCGCCGTCGACCGGGACGTCGACTCCGTTGACGAAGCGGGCGTCGTCGCCGACCAGCCAGGCGGCGGCCGCGGCGACGTCGTCCGGATAGCCGACCCCGGGCATCGCCTGCCATTGCGAGACCAGCTCGGCGAACTCTTGCTCGGGCGCTTCCATCACGTCGGCCTCGCTGGGGTCGACGCCTGCCGCCTTGGCGAACATCCCGGTCAGGATCGGACCGGGGCAGACGCTGTTGACGCGGACGCCGCTCTCGCCGAGTTCGACCGCGGCGCTGCGGACGATCTGCAGAAGGGCTGCCTTGGCGGCCGAGTAGGCGATCCCCGACCAGCCGCCGAAGTGCCCGGCGACGCTGGTGACGTGGACGATGCTGCCGCTGCGGGCGGGCAGCATGTGCAACGCGGCGTGCTTGGTGAAGCTGACCGCCCCGGCCGCGAAAGAGCCGACGTAGCGCTCGAACCCGGCCACGTCGGTCGCTTGGACCGGAGCTCCCGGCAGCGGCTCGCCGGCGCAGTTGACCGCACCGTCAACGCTGCCTCGCCGGTCGGCCGCCGCGGCGAAAAGGGTTTCGACCTCGGCCTCTACGGTGATGTCGGCGCGCTGGAAGACGGCGCGCTCCCCGAGTTCGGCGGCCAGCGCTTCGCCCGGCGCCGACCGTCGGCCTGCAAACGTGACCTCGGCCCCGCCCGCGACCAGCCGCCGTACGGTAGCGGCGCCGATGCCGCTGGTCGCCCCGACGACAACGATCGACTTTCCGACGACGCTCATTTCCCGACCTCCCGGTCCCTTTCTTTGATCGCGGCGATCACCGCACCTTTGGCTTTCCCGATCAGCGCCTGGCGACGCTCGGCGACCCACTCCTCGGAGCGCAGGCGCTGTCGCGCCGAGCCCTGGTAGCGGGGGAAGACCTGGTCGGCGATCAGCTCGAACGAGCGCCGCGTCGCCGCCGGGTCGGCCCACTCGTGGCCCATCACCACGTAGGTGCCGAAGCCGCCGGTGTGGGCGAGCAGCCGGTCGATCTGCGCGCAGGCCATCTCCGGCGTGCCGATCACTCCGAGCCCTTCCGCGTTCAGCGAGTCGATCATCTCCGCGACGGTCTCGCCCTTGCCGGAGAGCGGCAGCGCGTTGACGCGGCGGAAATAGTCGAACCAGTCCTCGAGCCCGTACGCGACCTCACGCCGCGCCTGCTCCTCCGTTTCGGCGACGTGCATCGGCCCGACCAGGCGCCAGCTCTCCCGGCTGACCTCGGTGCCCACTCCCGCCGCCGTCCGCTGCAGCAGGTCCCAGTGTCGGCCGAGCACGTCGAAGCCGCTCTGCTGGGTCGCGCCGATCGAGAGCAGCCCGGCGCCGAGGCGCGCCGCCAGCTCGGGGCCGCTGGGCGAGGTCATCGCGGCGACGACGATCTCCATCCGCGGCTGCGAGAAGGGCCGCAGCTGCAGCTGGGCGTCCTCGAGGGTGAACCACTCGCTGCGCTCGGTCACCGCCTCTCCGGCCAGCAGGCGAACGATCACGTCCATGCCCTCGGCGAGCATCGCCCGCTGCGCCCGGGGATCGAGGCCGAGCATGTGGGAGTCCGACGGCAGGGCGCCTGGGCCGACTCCGAAAAGCGCCCGGCCCCGGGTCAGGTGGTCGAGCAGGACCATCCGGTCGGCGACCAGGAAGGGATGGTGATAGGGCACCGAGATGACGCCGGTGCCGAGCTGGATCCGCGAGGTGCGGGCGGCCGCCGTGGCGACCATCAGCTCGGGCGAGCCGACGATCTCCCAGCCGGTCGAGTGGTGCTCGCCGAACCAGGCCTCGTCGTAGCCGAGCCGGTCGAGCGTCTCGATCAGGTCGAGGTCACGGCTCAGCGCCAGGGTCGGGTTCGTGCGGGCGGGGTGGACCGGAGGGAAGAAGGCGCCGAATCTCATCGGGAAGCCTTCAGAGCAGCTCCAGCATCAAACCGTTGGCCGACTTCGGGTGGATCACCGCGCGCGCACGCTCGCCCTCGGCGTGGGCCTCACGGTCGATCACGACAACTCCGTGTTCGCGCAGCTTCTCGCCGTCGGCGGTCGGGTCGTCGACGAAGAAGGCGACGTGGTAGAGACCCTCGCCTTTGTTAGCCAGGAAGCGGGCGATCGCGTTCGACATGTCGGACTTGTCGAGCGGCTCGATCAGCTCGATGCAGGCCGCTTCCTCACGGCTGGGGCCCGCCGACAGGAAGGCGTTGCGGACCCCCTCGACCTCGACGACTTCGCCGCCGAGATTGACGAGCCCGTACCGCTCGCACCACTCCGCGGTGGCCTGGTCGAGGTCCTCGACCACGACTCCGATGTGGCTCATGCTCTTGATCATGGTTTCGTTCCTCTCAGCTGAATTCGGGCATCACGTGCTCGGCGAACAAGTCGACCGTCTCCTTCGAGGTCGGGACGATGATCAGGTAGGTCACCCCCAGCTCCTCGATCCGGTATCGCAGCTCCTCGGTCACCTGGTCGGGGGTGCCGAGCAGGACGGTCGGCGAGCGCCGTGCGCGGTCGAGGTCGGGGACGCCGAGCCGCTCGCTCAGTTTGCGCAGTCCCGGGTCGTCGGCGTCTTCGGTGACCCGGGTCATCGCCAGGCCGCCGACCTCGACCGCCCCTGGCTCGCGCCCCGCTTCCTCGGTCAGGCGCCGGAGAAGGGCGATCTTCTCGATCAGCGTCTCGGCGGTGAACTCCTCGATTGCCGTACGGTCCTTGAGGAAGTCTTTGCCGCCCGACGTCGGCGGGATCAGGTTGACGATGTCGGCCTCGGCGGCGGCGATCCGCAGCATCCGCTCGCTCGAGCCGCCGAGCATCAGCGGGATGTGCGGCTGCTGGACCGGTCGCGGGTAGCTGTTTGCGCCGTCGATCGAGAAGTACTGGCCGGAGAAGCTCGGTGAGTCTTCGGTCCACATCGCCTTGAGGATCTGGATCGTCTCTGCGAGCTGCTCGATACGCACCTTGGCGGGCGGGAAGGAGTAGCCGTGGGCTTCGTACTCGGAGCGCTGCCAGCCGGCGCCGAGGCCGAGCACCAGACGCCCGCCGCTTAGGTGGTCGATCGTCGCCGTGATCTTCGCCAGCATCGCCGGGGTCCGGTAGGACGCCGAGGCGACGGCCGGGACGACGCGGATCTGACTGGTGACCGCGGCGATCGCGGCCAGGGTCGAGAAGCACTCGAGCTGCGGTGTCTCGGGGGGCCCGATCTGGGTGACGAAGTGATCGTTGATCGAGACCGAGTAGAAGCCTTGGCGCTCCGAGACGAGCGCCACCTCACGCGCCGCGGCGAAGTCCTTCTGCGGCAGGTACATGCCGAATTTAGCTTTCGCCATCGATCTCGTCTCCTCTTCGTCCACGGCGACTCGGTCCGCCATAATCTAACCGAGTTTCGATCTTACTGGCAGAGACCGGGATCTCGAGGCGGTCGAGCAGCAAAGTGCCGATCGTGTCGTCGAGGGCGGTCGCGATCGAGCCGCTGTGGGCGACCCCGGGGCACCGGTCTGAATCGGTCCGAAGGTGACGTCGGTGATGAGGAGTACTCGGGCGGTGCGCGGGGAGTGGATGGCCTTCGATCTTCTTCAAACTAAAATTAGATTATTATCTGAGCTCGTCGGGGCCTTTGGGCCGCCTCGACGACGACCATAGGGAACGATCTCAGAGGAGGGTCTGAATGCCGGATGCAGCCGTACCGATCGCCGAGATCTACGCTCGCATGCACCGCGACTTTCCCGAGCGAGCGGCCATCAGGGACGACCGAGTCGGGCTGACCTTCGCCGAGCTGGGCAGCGAAGCCCGCAAGTTCGCCAACGCGCTGCGGGCGGCGTCGGTCCCGGCCGATGCCAGGGTCGTGATGATCGCCCCGAACAGTTGTGAGTGGGTGGTCGCCGACCATGGCCTGGCGCTCGGCGGGTACACCCGGGTCGGCGTCCTGCCGCGCCTGCACGCCGCCGAGGTCGCCCAGATCGCCGCCGACATCGATCCCTCGCTGGTGATCGTCGACTCCGAGTGGCTGGCCGACAACGGCGCTGATTGGATCCCACCGCAGGTGAAGGAGATCCTCGTTGTCGGCGACGAAACCGACCTCGCCGCCGGCCACGCGCCGTTTGCCGAGTTCGTCGCCGCGGGGGAGGATGCGGAGCTGCCCGTCCCGCCCCCCGACTCGACCGCCTGGGTCATGTACACGTCGGGGTCGACCGGCCTGCCGAAGGGCGTGCTGGCCTCGCAGCGCTCGGTCGGGGCGATGGTTCGGAACGGCCTCCACGAGGTCGAATTCCGCTCCGACGACGTTGCCCTGCACACGGCGCCGATCAGTCATTTCAGCGGCACGATCCACATCAACAACAACGCGGTCGGCGGCCTCAACGTGTTGAAGCCGAGTTTCGAGGTCGGCGAAGTGATCGCGATCGCCGAGGCCGGGGAGGTGACCGTGCTGCCGCTGGTCCCGACGATGATCACGATGGTGGTCGAGGAGCTCGGCCGCCGCGGCGAGCCGGGGGGCGCGGTCGGCGCGGTGCGGATGATCCCCTACGCGGGCTCGGCGATCCAGCCGGACCGGGCGGCGCGGGCGCGCGAATTCTTCGGTGACGTGATGACCCAGTTCTACGGGGCCAGCGAGTCGCCCCTGCCGATCACCGTCCTGCGTCCCGAGGACCACGTCGACGAGATCCACTCCGGCGGCCTTTCCCGGCTCGCTTCGGCCGGCCGACCGGCGCACTACGTCGACGTCAAGGTGATCGATCCCGAGGGGGTCGAGCTCGGTCCCGGCGAACAAGGTGAGATCAAGGTCGGCGGCGAACAGGTGGCGCCCGGCTACTGGCGCCAGCCAGAGGCGACGGCCGAGGTCTTCGAGGACGGCTACGTCCGCACCGGCGACGTCGGCTATATCGACGAGCAGGGGTTCCTGTTCATCCTCGACCGGCGCAAGGACATGATCATCACCGGCGGCTTCAACGTCTACCCGCGCGAGGTCGAGAACGCGATCTCGACCCTCGCCGGGGTACGCGAAGTGGCGGTCGTCGGCGCCCCGGACGAGCGCTGGGGGGAGGTGATCACCGCGGTGATCGCGCCGGAACCGGGTGCCGAGCTCGATGCCGAGGCGGTGATCGCCCACTGCCGCAACTCGATCGGCGGGTTCAAGGTCCCGAAGCGGGTTGAGTTCGTCGAGGAGCTGCCGAAGAGTGGCGTCGGCAAGATCCTCAAGGTCCAGATCCGCGAAGAGCTTTGGGCCGACCGGGCCCGGCGCGTGTGAGCGCGTCGACGGCGCCCGAGCCCGCGCTTGCCCAGCTCGGCCTCTGCACCGCCGACATCGCCTCGACGGTCCGTCTCTATGTCGAGGCGTTCGGCTTCGCCGACGCGGGCGCCCACATCTTCTGGGGCAGCTACCTGGGGCGGATCCAGGAACTCGGCGACGACGCCACCTGCACCCTCTGGTGGATGGTCGGCCGTCAGGCCCGTGTCCAGTTGGAGCTGTTCAACCACGTGCAGCCCGCCCAGCGCCCGCTACCCGAGGACTGGCGGCCCAGCGACCTCGGCTGGGTCCGCTGGGGGATCGCGCTGCCCGACCTCGACGACGCCCTGGCGCGGCTGCGCCGGCTCGGGGTCGAGCCGTTCACGGCGACGCCGCTGGATCTCCCCGGGGGGCGGCGGATCTGCGTCCGCGATCCCGGCACCGGGATCTTCCTCGAGCTGATGGAGGAGGGGCCGGGTTTCCCGGGCGGCGTCCGCTCGCGCCAGAACACCCTGATGCCCGCGGTCGTCTACGCGGCCGCGTCGGTCGCCGACCTCGACGCGGCGCTCGACTTCTACGTCGGTGTGCTCGGCCTGCGCCCCGAGGACGACATCCAGCTCCACGCGCCCGAGTCGGAGGCGCTCTGGGGCCTCGACGGAGCACACCGCCGCACCGCCGTCCTCCGGGCCGGGGACAGCTACGTCGAGCTGGTCCAGTACGAGGACCCGGCGCCGCGACCGCGCCCTGCGGGCCACCGGTTGAGCGACCAGGGCTTCATGAACTCCGGCTTTCTGGCCACCGACCGCGCCCAGTTCGACGCGATCGTCGCTCGGGCCGCGGCGGCCGGGATCGAGCCGAACCTGGCACCCCCCGACCGTCCCAACACCGAGGCCTACCTGGTCGACGGCGAAGGTGTTCTCACCGAGCTGATGCTGGTGCCGCGCGAGTTCGAGGCCGAGTATGGGTTCGTCGCTCGCACCCGCTTCCCGCCGCCGGCCCCCTGGCCACCCCCGCGCGTCCCCCCGAGATCGGCCTGACCGGCGCCTGCCACCGGGCTCGACCGACTAGTGGGCGATCTCCTTGACCTCGTTACGCAGCCCCATTTCGACCAACAGCGGCATCACGCGATCGTTGAAGACGCCGAGCTCGTCGTAGTAGTCGAGTGACGCAAGCATCACCCCGTCGAGACCGATCTCGGAGAGCTCGGCGAGAGATTCGGCGATCTTCTCGGGCGTGCCGTAGAGCTGGCGGGAGCCCATGCTGATCATCCAGTTGTCCTCGAATTCGAAGTACTCCTCGCTCAGCGAGTCGCTGTTGATGCCGAACTCCTCGAGCGAGTTGCGGGTGGCCTCGCGGTCGCCCTTGCTGCGCATCTCCTCGACGATCGCCATCGCCTCGTCCTCGCTGTCGCGGCAGATCACCGAGGCGTTGCCGAGGAGGTGCAGGTCGCGTCCGTACTCGCGCGCTTTGGCCTTCGCCTTCTCCACGTATTCGCGGCCCGACTCGAGTGTCTCGACGATCGCGAAGTTGAAATCGGCCTCCTGGGCGGCGAAGTTCATTCCGGCGCTCGAGTTGCCGGCGTTAAGGATCAGCGGATACGGATCCTGCAGCGGATGGGGCTTGCCACGGACGTTGCGCAGCTGGAAGTACTGACCGTCGAAGTCGAAGGGCTCGGGTTCGGTCCAGATCCGGCGGACGACGTCCATCCACTCGGCGCCGTAGCGGTAGCGCTCGTCGTGCTCGCGCAGCTCCTGGCCGAACATCTCGAAGTCGCCGCTGACCCAGCCCATCACCGCGTTGAAGGCGAAACGGCCGCCGGACAGATGGTCCAGCGTGGCGCACTGTTTGGCGGCGAACACGGGGTGCATAAGCGGCACGTGGAGGGTCCCGACCGGGACGATGTCGCGGGTCTTCGAGGCGATCCCGGCGGCCCAGGTCATCGTCTCGAACGATTCGCCGAATGGATCGCTGGCGCCTTCGAAGCCGCGCCAGCGGGCGATCGGGACGAGGATCTCGAGCCCCATATCGTCGGCGCGCTGGGAGACCGCCAGGGTGTGCTCCCAGGTCGGCACGTATCTGGTCTCGGCCATGGTCAGGTTGAGACCGTTCTTGCAGTTCAGCCCGAAGAGCCCGAGCTTCAGCTTGTTGCCCTCCTCCTCGATCAGGCGGCGGGCCCCGACGGGCGCGGTCTTGCTGGTCATCTCTCCTCCGTTTCCCAGGCCTCGGCACGGGTTTCGCAAACTTCTAACAACCAACAGAATATCGCTATTTCTGCATCCTTATTCAAAGTCATAGAATGCCTTCCAATAGTGGATATACGGCTGCTTCCACGACCTAACCGCGATAAGAAAGAGGTAGACAGAATGGACACCGAGGCGATGGCGGCCCGGGCCCCGAAGCAGTGGCGCGGGCGCTTCTTCGAGGACTTCGAGGTAGGCGACGTCTACCGCAGCCGGATCGGCCGGACGATCTCCGAGACCGACAACGTCTGGTTTACGGCGCTGACGATGAACACCAACCAGGTCCATTTCAACGCCGAGTTCGCCGCCCGCACCCGTTTTCGCCGGATGCTCGTCAACAGCTGCCTGACGGTCGCCTTGGTCACCGGTCTCTCGGTCCCGGACACGAGCGAGAACGGCACCGCCAACCTCTCCTGGACCGACATCGAACTTCCCGCGCCGGTCTTCGTCGGCGACACGCTCTGGGCCGAGTCGGAGGTGCTCGACCTGCGGGAGTCGCGTTCCAACCAGGAGGTCGGAATCGTCTCGATCCGGACACGCGGCATCAACCAGCGCGGTGAGACCGTGATCGAGTTCAAGCGTTCGTTCATGTGCTACCGCGAGGGCGCGCCGCAGGCGGCCGACGGCTTTCCGCAACCGTCCGAGGACTGGAGGGTCTGAGCGTGGACTTCAGCCAACCCGACGAGCTCAAGGCCGTCCGCGAGGCGGTCCGCACCCTCTGTGGCGATTTCCCCGGCGAGTACTGGCGGGCGCTGGAGCCGGACCGGTATCCGACCGAGTTCGTCGCCGCGCTGACTTCGCACGGCTGGCTGGCGGCGCTGATCCCGGAGGAGTACGGCGGCGCCGGTCTGCAGATCGGCGCGGCCAGCGTGATCATGGAGGAGATCTGCGCGAGCGGCTGCAACGGCGGCGCCTGCCACGCCCAGATGTACGTGATGGGGACGGTCCTGCGGCACGGCTCCGACGCCCAGAAAGCCGAGTTCCTGCCCCGGATCGCGGCGGGCGAGCTGCGCCTGCAGGCGTTCGCGGTGACCGAGCCCGACGCCGGCTCCGACACGACCCAGATCCGCACCAGGGCGCGGCACCGCGACGGTGGTGGCTGGGTGGTCGACGGCCAGAAGATCTGGACCTCGCGTGCCGAACACTCCGACCTGATGATCCTACTGGCGCGGACGACGCCGCTGGAGGAGGTCGAGAAGAAGACCGACGGCCTCTCGGTCTTCATCGTCGACATGCGCGACCGCGGCGCGCAGCTGACGATCAAACCGATCGCGACGATGATGAACCACGCCACCACCGAAGTCTTCTTCGATGGCCTCGAGCTGCCCGAGGACGCTCTCGTCGGCGAGGTCGGGAAGGGGTTCCGTCACATCCTCAGCGGCATGAACGCGGAGCGGATCCTGATCGCCGCCGAGTGCATCGGCGACGGCCGCTTCTTCATCGACCGCGCGGTCGCCTACGCGAGCGAACGCGAAGTCTTCGGGCGGCCGATCGGCTCCAATCAGGGCGTCCAGTTCCCGCTCGCCCAGGCGCACATGGCGGTCGAGGCGGCCGACCTGATGCGCTGGAAGGCCGCCTCGCTCTACGAATCGGGGGCGAATGCCGGCGCCGAGGCGAACATGGCGAAGTTCCTCGCCTCGGAAGCCTCTTGGCAGGCGGCCAACGCGGCGATCGACACCCACGGCGGCTTCGGCTTCGCCGCCGAGTACGACATCGAGCGCAAGTTCCGCGAGACGCGTCTCTACAAGACGGCGCCGATCAACAACAACCTGGTCCAGGCGTTCGTCGGCCAGCACGTGCTCGGCCTGCCGCGGAGCTACTGACCGCGGGCCGCCCGAAACCTCCGGTAACGAGCACCATCGCCTGATCGCCGCCGCTCCCCTAGGCCGTTCCGCGCAACAGCGGCAGCAGTTCGTCGCGGAGCGCCTCGTAGACGCCTTGCTCAGCGTCGGGCGCGCAGCCGAGCTGCAGCTGGACGGCCTCGGCGCCGGCATCTGTGTATTCGCCGATCCGGGCCGCGCACTCGCGCGGCGTCCCCGCGACAAGGTAGTGGCCGAGTCGGCTGAAGTCCTGCCGGTAGTTGTGGCCCACCGCCTCGACCGCGGCGGCGCGGGCCGCGTCGCCGTCCTCGTCGATGCAGACGAAGGCAAAGATTGCGCCGCGGACGGCGGCCGGGTCGCGTCCGTTGCGCTCCGCCTCCTCGCGCACGACCGCCAGGCTCGTCGCAAGTTTCTCCGGCGTGTACATATAGGGCATCCAGACCGAGCCGAAGCGACCGGCGCGGCGCATCGCCGCCTCGCTGCGCCCGGCGACCCAGATCGGTGGGCCGCCGGCCTGGGCGGGTGGTGGTTGCAGGCGGCACCCGTCGAAGCTCGTGAACTCGCCCGCGAAGGAGTGCTCGCCGGGAGAGAAGAGCTTGGCGACGACTTCGAGCGCCTCGTCAGTGCGGCGACCGCGCTCCCGGACGGGGACCCCGATCGCCGAGAACTCCTTCTCGATCTCGCCTCCGACGCCTATCCCGAAGTCGAAACGTCCGCCCGAGACGACGTCGAGGACGGACGCCATCTTCGCCGCAAGGGGGGGAGGGTAGAGCGGCAGGATGGTGATCGCGCTGAGCAATCTGATCCGGGTGGTCGCGCCGGCGGCAGCGGCCAGGGCGACGAGGGCATTTGGGGTCGGACCGTGGAAGAAGACGTGCTCGCCGCAGGAGAGGAAGTCGAAGTCCGCCGCCTCGAGCTCCCGCGCCCGCTCGACCAGGCCGTCCAGCCCGGTCAGGCCGAGCCCGACCCTGATCCCATCCCTGGCAGCCAACGTGCCTGCAAATTACCAAATAAATATTAGAAAATCGAGGATCCCGAAAACGCCGAAGTGCGGGTCCTGAAATGGTTCAGCGTGACCAGCCGGCGCCGATCCCGGCCCCTTCGAAGATCATCGTCCGCATGATCTGCGCGAGCTCCTCGGCGGAGCGCTTCTGGCGCAGGTGCCATTCGGCCACCCGTTCGATCGAGTTGACGATGAAGAGGCGGATGATGTAGGGATCGAGGTCGGAACGTACTTCGCCCGCGTCGATCGCGCCCTCGACCAGTTCGGCCCAGAATTTGCCGAAGGCACGCCGGGCGGTGCGCAGTCGGTCCTGCATCTCCGGTGGGATCTGGTTGAACGTGCGGACGTGGGCTGGGGCGAGGTCGCCGAGTTCGAGCATCGACTCGAGGTGAGCGTCGACCGCGGCGCGCAACCGGTCGCCGGCCGTTGCATCCTCGGGCAGTTGCTCGACCGCGGTGCGGACGTGGGCGTGGGTGAACTGGACCCCGTAACGCAGTACCTCCTCGACCAGTTCCTCCTTAGAATCGAAGTAGTAGTAGAGGCTTCCAGCCTGCAGGTCGGCGTAGTCGGCGATGTCGCCGAGCCGGGTCGCAGCGTAGCCGCGGTCCATCAGGACTTTGGCAGCGGCGCCGAGTACCCGGCGGCGCGTGGCGGCCGACTTCGCCAGTGGCCTGGTTGCTTTCCCAGGGCTTCGTTTCACCCGTACGTCTTTGGCCATGGAAGCAGTATATGGCCGACTTCGACGGCATTTCCGGTCCGTCGATCGTCCCGCCACCTCGTCGCCCGCCCGCCGCCGCGCCTGCTGATTTCAAGTTCTAATTCTGATTAGATATTGAAACCGGGTTGATTTGAGGAGGCGTGACCCGCCGGGGACCCGCCGGCGCCGGCGCCTCGGTCGAGAAGGGATGGAGAATGAGTGCTTCTACGATGTTCGGGGTCGGTCCCGCCGGCGGGCCGCCCGCCGGCGAGTTCAATTTCCTGCCGATGGAAAAGGTTCGCTTCGGCCCTGGAGCGGTCGAGGAGCTCGCCGCTGAGGTCGATCGGCTCGGCGCCGAGCGGGTGCTGCTGGTCACCGGGACGACACTGGCGACCAAGACCGATCTCGTCGATCGGGTCGGCGGCGTGCTCGGCGATCGACTCGCCGCCGTCTACAGCGATACCAGCGCGCACGTGCCGCGCGCGACCGTGGCCGCCGCCGCCGCCGCCGCCCGCGGGGCCCACGCCGACTGCTTGGTCAGCTTCGGCGGCAGCAGTCCGTGCGACACGGCCAAGCTCGTCGCCCTGCTGCTGGCGGCCGGGGTCGAGGACGAGGGCGGCATGGACGCGCTCCACTTCCGCGAGGTCCACGGTGAGCTGGAGTTCCCCGAGCTGCCCGAGGTCACGATGCCCCACATCGCGATCTCCACCACCCTCTCGGCCGGTGAGTTCACCCTTTGGGGCGGCGCCACCGACACCGACAGGGGCGTCAAGGACGCCTACGGGGCGCCGGGGATGACTCCACGGGTGGTGATCCTCGACCCCGAGCTGAGCCGCGAGACGCCGCCGACGCTGTGGGGCTCGACTGGGCTGAAGGCGCTCGACCACGCGGTCGAGACGGTCAGCTCGCTGAAACCGCAGCCGTTCGCTGACGCCCTGGCGCTGCGGGCGATCGAGATGCTGACCCAGAACCTGGTGCGGGGCGCCCAGAACCAGGACGATCTCGTCGCCCGCGGCATCTCCCAGGTCGGCGCCTGGATGTCGATCATGTCGCTGCCCAACGTCCCGGCCGGCCTCAGCCACGCGCTCGGCCACCAGCTCGGTGCGCATTGTGGCGTTCCCCACGGGGTCACCTCCTGCATCCTCCTGCCGCGGGTGATGGACTTCAACCGGCCCGCGGTCGGCCCTCGTCAGCGGCTGATCGCCGAGGCGATGGGGATCGACGTCGCCGGGCTCGACGACGAGGCGGCGGGCGCCGCCGCGACCGCCCGACTGCGGGAGATCGTCGCCGAACTTGGGGTCGAGACCCGACTGCGCGAGTGGAACGTCAGCGAGGAGGACCTCGTCGCGATCGCCAAGGTGTCGGTCGAGGACTTCATGAGCGTCACCAATCCGCGCCAGGTCGAGTCCGAGGACGAGATCCTCGGGATCCTGCAGAGCGTCTACTAGGGGAGCCGGACCATGAGCAAGCGCTTCGCCACGCTCGAGGAGAAGGTCGATTACCTCCTCGACAGGGCCGAGATCACCGACGTGATCAACAACTACTGCTACGGCATGGACTCGCGCAACTGGGAGCTCTACCGCAGCTGCTGGGTTGACGAGATCGCGCTCGACTTCACCGAGCTTGAACTGTTCGACGAGCCGATGCCGACGATTCGCGCCGACGACTGGGTGACGGGGTTGGCGGCGTTTTTCGAGCAGATGCCGCAGAGCCAGCACATCAAGTACCCCTCGCAGTGGCAGATCGACGGCGACGAGGCGACGGTGTTGGCGATCATGCAAGGCAAACACTGGATGCCGACCGAGACCGGCGGCCCGATCCAGACCGTGGTCGGTTACTACCGCGACGAATTCGTCCGCACCGACGCGGGCTGGAAATTGCGCGGGCTGAAGGAGCTCGTCCACTGGAACGAGGGCAACGCCCACGTCCTTGACGCGAACCTCCGCAACATGTTCGAGGTCCTCAAGGAGGCGGCCGCGTGAGCACGGAGGTGGTCCGCTTCGAGATGCACGACGAACACGTCGCGGTGATCACGATCGATCGCCCCGAGGCCCGCAACGCGATCAGCCCGGAGGTGACCGCCGCCCTCGAGGCGGCGGTCGACCGGGTCGAGGAGGACGAGGGGCTGCGGGTCGCGGTGCTGACCGCGACGCCGCCGGTGTTCTGCGCCGGCGCCGACCTGAAGGCGATCCGCGACGGGCGCCGGATGCAGCTCTCCACCGATCGCGGTGGCTTTGCCGGGCTGGTCCGCCGCAAGCGGCGCAAGCCGATGATCGCTGCGGTCGACGGCCCGGCGTTGGCCGGCGGTACCGAGATCGTCCTCTCCTGCGATCTCGTCGTCGCTTCCGAGGCGGCGCGGTTCGGCCTGCCGGAGGTGAAACGCGGTCTGGTGGCCGCGGCGGGCGGGCTCTTCCGGCTGCCGCGCAAGCTGCCGGTCAACCTAGCGATGGAGCACGTCCTCACCGGGGAGCCGATCGCGGTCGAGACGGCGGTGCGCTTCGGTCTCGTCAACCGGGTCGCCGCGCCGGGCGCCGCGCTGGCGACGGCGCTCGAGCTGGCCGCGGCGATCGCCGCGAACGCGCCGATCGCGGTGCGTGAATCGCGCCGGGTGATGCTCGAGTCGGGTCCCCGCGACGAAATCGCCTGGGAGCTCTCCAGGCAGGCGGCGGCGGTCGCCGTCGCGAGCGAGGACGTGCAGGAGGGGATCGCCGCCTTCCTCGAGAAACGCGCGCCCGTCTGGCGCGGCGTCTGAGTCAGGCGATCGCGCCGGCGGCCCGCAGGTCGCCGATCTCGGCCGGATCGAAGCCCCAATCCTGCAGCGCCTCGTCGGTGTGCTCGCCGGGCTTCGCCGAGCCGCGGCCGACGGTGGCGGGGGTGCGGCTGAAGCGCGGGGCGGGGGCCGGCTGCTTGACGCCGTCGACCTCGACGAAAGACCCGCGCGAGGCGTGGTGCTCGTTTTCGTACGCCTCCGCGAACGAGAGGACCGGAGCGAAGCACGACTCCAGCGGGAGCAGCGACTCGGTCCACTCGTCGCGGCTGCGGGTCTTGAAGATCTCGGCGAAACGCCGGCGTAGCTCCGGCCAGGTGCTCTTGTCGAGCTGGTCCGGCAACTCCGCCGCGTCGAGGCCTAGGGCCTCGACCAGGACGGCGTAGAACTTGGGCTCGATCGCGCCGACCGAGATCCACTTCCCGTCCGCGGTCTCGTAGGTGCGGTAGAAGTGGGCGCCGCCGTCGAGCAGGTTGGCACCCCGCTCTTCCTGCCAGTGGCCGGTCTGGGTGAGGCCGTAGAACATCCCGCCGAGCAGGGATGAGCCGTCGACCATCGCGGCGTCGATCACCTGACCCTCGCCGGAGACGCGCGCCTCGAGCAGCGCGCAGACGATCCCGAAGGCGAGCAGCAGGCCACCGCCGCCGAAGTCGCCGACCAGGTTGAGCGGCGGGACGGGGCCGCCGCCGGGGTCGCCGATCGCGTTCAGCAGGCCGCTGATCGCCACGTAGTTGATGTCGTGGCCGGCGACCTCGCGCCAGGGACCGTCTTGGCCCCAGCCGGTCATGCGGCCGTAGATCAGGCGCGGGTTGCGGGCCAGGCAATCCTCGGGCCCGATCCCGAGGCGCTCGACGACGCCGGGGCGGAAGCCCTCGATCAGCGCGTCGGCGTTCTCGACCAGGCGCAGCACAGTTTCGACGCCACGTTTGTTTTTCAGGTCGACCGCGATCGAACGGCGGCCGCGCAGATTGACGAACTGCGGTTCGAGCTCGCCCGTCGGAACGGCGCCGACGGCGTCCGCGCGCTCGACCCGCAGAACCTCGGCACCCATATCGCTCAGCATCATCGCGCACCAGGGCCCGGGGCCCTGGCCGGAGATCTCGACCACCCGTACTCCGCTCAGGGGGCCCACTAGTCGCCCAGGCCCTCGACGACGACGATGTCGGCACGGGAGCCGGCGTGCCGGAGGCCGATGATCTCCTGGTACTCCGGGGATTGGTACCAATCGAGCGCCGCCTGCTTCGACGGCCATTTGAGGATGATCGTCCGTTCGCCCGACCACTCGCCCTCGAGCAACTGGGGGTCGCGCTCGTCGACCAGTACCTCGCAATTGTGCTTCTCCATCGTCGGAAATGCCCCGCGGGCGTATTCCCTGTACTTCTCTCGATCGGTCACCGTGATGCGGGTGATCGTGTAGCCAGCGGCCATGCGAAATCTCCCTCCAAGGGTCCGGGACGGTCCTCCCTCTACGCTAGCTTTGATTCTATAGAAGATTCGAAAATAAGCGAAAGCAATTCAGGCTGCGCGTTTCGCCGAGAAGGCCGTGCCGCCTCCGCCGAGCGGCCGGGTCGCGCTCATCCCACCGTCCACCGGGATCGAGACGCCGGTGACGTAGGCCGAGTGGTCGGAGGCCAAGAAGGTGATTGCCTCCGCCAGGTCGGCGGGCTGCCCGGAGCGTCGCAGCGGGATGTCGGACTCGACCTGCTCGACCCAACCGGCGTCCTCGTAGTAGGGCGCGGTGAGCCCGGTCCGGGTGAGGCCAGGACAGATCGCGTTGACGCGGATACCGAGTTCACCGAGGTCGAGCGCCAGGCTCTTGGTCAGGCCGATGACGCCGGCCTTGCTGGCGCAGTAGGCGGTGCGCTGGTTGACCGCGAGGATCCCGGCGGTCGAGGCGATGTTGACGATGCTGCCGCCGGTCCCCGCCTCGGCCATCCGTCGGGCAGCCAATTGGGCGCAGTAGAAGCTGCCGGTGAGGTTGACGTCGATCACGAACCGCCACTCCTCGAGTGTCGCCTCGAGCGGGCTGCCGGTGCCGCGTACGCCGGCGCAGTTGACCAGCACGTCGACCCCGCCGAAAGCGGCGTCGACCTCGGCGAAGGCGGCGTCGATCGACTCCGGCGAGGCGACGTCGACCTCGCCCGCGAGATGAGGCCCGGCGGGTGGCTCGGCAAGTTCCCCGGCCACCTTCGCGGCGCCGTTGACGTCGCGGTCGAGGACCGCCACCCGAGCGCCCTCGCGGGCAAAGGCGCGGGCCGTCCCGGCACCGATGCCGCTGGCGGCGCCGGTGACGACCGTGCGCTTGTTCTCAAGGATCATCTGTGTCCTCCTCTCGGCGCCCGGGCCTGGCGGCCGGCCGCCGTCTCCTTTTCGCGGTCCCAGAGGTCGGGCCGGCGCTCGGCGGCCCATTCGCGGAGCTTGTACTTCTCGATCCGCGAGGTCGGGGTCTTCGGCAACTCATCGACGATCTCGACGAAGCGCGGCAGCATGTAGCGGCCGACCCGCTCTTCGCAGAAGGCGATCACCTCGGCCGGGTCGAGGTCCGTCCCCGGGTTGGGGACGAGCCAGACCATGATGTCGTCCTCGCCGAGCTCGGCCGGGACGGGGATCGCCGCCACCTCTTGGACGCCGGGGTGCTTGTTGACCTGTGTCTCCAACTCGAAAGCCGAGACGTTCTCGCCGCGCCGCCGGATCGAGTCCTTGATCCGATCGACGAAGTGGAGGTAACCGTCTTCGTCGAGGAAGCCGCGGTCGCCGCTGTGGAACCAGCCGTCGACGATCGCCCTCCCGGTCGCCTCGGGCATCTCGAAGTAGCCGTTCATCATCCAGCCGGGGTCGTCGGGCTTGATCGTCAGCTCGCCGGCGACGCCGGGCCCGACCTCGTTGCCCTCCTCGTCGAGGACCCGCACCTGGCCGCCGGGGGATACGGCGCCGGCGGTGCCGATCTTCTCCGGCACCTCCCAGGGCCGGAAGCGGGTCATCAGGTACATCTCCGTCGACCCGTAGCCGGTCACGACACCGATCCCGTAGCGGTCGCGGAAGAGCTCGATCACGTCGGCCGTCGCCGGCCCGATCAGCGAGGTTCGTACCTGGTTGCGCCGTTCCTCCTCGCTCGGCTCGAGGGTCTTCAGGATGTTCGCCATCGAACCCATGAAGTTGAACTGGGTGGCGCCGAACTTGTCGATCTGCTGCCAGAAACGGCTGGCCGAGAAACGGTCGACGAGGGCGACCGAGCCACCCGCCTCGATCGCCGAGTAGCCCGTGTACCAGACCGCGTTCACGTGGAACATCGGCAGGCAGGTGAACAGCACGTCGTCGGCGTCGAGCTCGAAGTAGGCGACCATCTCCCGCGCCAGGGCCCGCGGCTGGCTGTGCGGGGTGAGCACTCCCTTCGAGGGGCCGGTGGTGCCGGAGGTGTAGAAGATCGCCGCCGGGTCGTCACCCGCGACTGCGTCGAGCGGCGGCCGCGAATCGTCGCCGCGCTCGAGCTCGGTAAGCGGCAACAGGTCGACGGCGCCCCCGGCCAGGGTGGGGCTCGACTCCGCGTCGGCGAGGAGCACCCGCTCGAGGTCAGGAAGCTGAGCGAGCAGCTCAGCGATCGCCGCGTCGAACTCGGCCGCGAGGACGAGTGTCCCGGAGCGCGATTGCGCGATGAAGTAGGCGAGGAGGTCCTTCTTCGCCGAGGTGTTGATCGTGACCGGGATCGCACCAATCTTGCCGAGGCCCCAGAGCACCCAGTAGTACTCGGGGCGGTTGCGCATCAGGATCGCGACTCGGTCGCCCTTGCCCACACCGAGCCCGGCGAAGGCGTTGGCGTAGCGGTTGGTGATCGACTCCAGGTCGCCGTAGCTCCAGCGTTCGTCCTCCCAGGCCAAAAAGGGTCGGTCGGGGTGGGAATCGGCCGCTTCGGCGATCAGCCGGCCGATCGTTCGATCATCCACTGCTTCGTCCTTTCTTCGAGCGCGTCGAGCGCTCCTGGTGGCCGGTTAACCAGTATTCTAGCTCTAGTTAGATTCTCGGGAAAACCGCTCTAGGGCTCGTGCGGCAGTAGATTCGACTAAATCGAGGTTGTCCGGCGGCCGCGTGTTGATCTATATTTGAACTTCGGTTAGAACTTGCTCTGACCTGGGGTTTGCTAATCAAGGTCGCCCGGGCGGCCGAGAGAGGAGAAACGCGATGGCCAAGACCACGCGATTGTTGTTCGCGGCATTGCTTCTTTTTGTCGTCATTGGAATCGTTGCCGCGGGTTGCGGAAGTAGTTCCTCGAGTTCGACCACCGAAGAATCGAGCGGCGGCGAAGCTAAGGAAAGTGCCGGCGGAGGCGAAGAAAAGGAAGCCGCCGGCTCGAAGTCCGCGGGCGTCGAAGAAGCGAAGAAATTCGTTTCCGAACACTCAAATCTGGAATCGCTGAAATACCCGGAACCTCCTCAGGAACCGTATAACCCAGGGAAAGGGAAACTCGGCATCGTGACCTGCAGCACCGCCGGCACCGGCTGTCTTGGGATGGCCAAGCAGACGGTAGCCGCGGCTGAAGCAGCGGGCTGGGAACCGAGCGAAATCGGCGACGGGAAATTCACCCCGTCGGTCCAGGCCGGGATCATCGAAAAGTACGTCCAAGAAGGCTACAACGGGATCGTGATCGACTCGATCGATCTGGCCTCCGTCAAATCCGCGGTCGCTTCGGCGATCAAGGCCGGCATTCCGCTGTCTTGCGTCATGTGCACGCCGGACCCCGGTTTCGGACCGAACAGTCCGGTCCCGCTCGCCTCGACGGACGGAAAAGAAACCGGTGAATTCATCGGCACCTACGTCGTCGCCAACTCCAAACCGGGGGAACGGATCCTCCAGTTCCGCGACAAAGCGTTCCCCATCATGATCGAACGCGGTAACGCCGTGAAGGAAACGATCGAAGAAAAATGCCCCGAATGTGTCTATGAAGAACAACAGATAGCTACCGAAGAATTGACCAAACCGGGACCGCCGTACTTCACCGCGGCGCTCGCGGCACACCCGGAAGGCGAACTCGGTTGGGCGTTCGCGGCATCCGACACCTACAACATCCCGGCGGTGACCACCACCGAACAGCAGGGTCGGGAAGTCAAGTTCGCCGGCAGCGACGGCGAGCCGGTCTTCTTGGAAGACATGCTGAAAAGTCCGGAAATCGCCAAAGCGACGGTCTGGAACCCGTTCAACTACGCCGCCTGGGCCGGCGTCGACGAGGTTGTTCGCGTCGCCGCCGGGCTGAAGCCGTGGGAAGCGTTCGGCCTGCCGGTCGGTTACATCGACAGCAAAGAAGGTGCCGAAAAGGCCTTGAAAGCGGCGCCGAACTACTACTCACCGCCCGCTTTCAACTACGAAGCGATGTTCAAGAAACTCTGGAGCGGCAAGTAGGCCACTCCGGATCAAAGTTCCGGAACGGGGGGCGGGCACTGAGGCCCGCCCCGTCTCCGGATGCCCGACCCGAAAGAGGAGATCCAAGATGACCATCCCCCACGCCCGCCCGACCGAACCGACGTTGTCGGTCGAACGCGAGCCGGTCGAGGGCAGTTGCCCAGCCTGTGGCGAGGCGCGGCTCGAGCGCTACCCCGTCCTCTCCGAGGGCGGTTGGTTCGACGTCGTCAAGTGCGCGAACTGCCTCCACTCCGTCTCGCGCGAGCCGGGCCCCAAGCTGGGCCCGATCGAACTTCTTTCCGACCTCGTCTGAGGTCGCGTGGCGCGCCCCTATTCCTGGGGGCGCATGTAGTCCGGGAGCGAGCCGAGCGTCAGCGCCGAGGGGCCGAGACGGCGCACCCGGCGGCGGCTGATCCGCCACCCCGCCGATTCGCGACGAAGATCGTCGACGTACGCGGCGGTGAAGAGGAAGTCGGCACCGCGCTCGGGGTCGGTGTCGCCCTCCTTCACCCAGTGCCAGCCGGTCACGTAACAGGTGCTCGAGGCGGTGTCGCCGGCGAGGGAGATGCGGATGTTGGTGATCATGTGGGCGGTCGCCTCGAAGCTCGCGACCTGCTCGCCGATGCCGGCGATCAGCATCTCGGCGCCAATCCATTCGCCACCCTCGCCGTAGCCGTAGTTGGTGACCACGTCGGCGGCGAAGACCTCGGCCAGCCGATCGGTCTGACGGGTGTCGATGCAGTAGGCGTAATGGATCAGGAGGTCGCTGATCTCGTCCCGGTCTCTGCTCGAAGTTCTATCCGAGGAATGGCTCATTTCTGCTCCCTAAAAGTGATTGGCCAGGTCGTATCCTAATAATTCTGGTCTGTGTTAGATTTATGAGGCTTCGGCCCGGGAGGCCGGAGGCCCTTTGACGGAGGAAAAGAGATGGGAACGAGGCCGAGGTGACGACAGCTGCGGAAACGGTTCCGGGCGGCCGCGCGATGCTCGGTGCGGGGCATCGGCTGAAGCTCGGCCTGTTCGGTTTCAACTGCACCAACGGGCTCTCGCTGACCACGGCCGAGACCGGCTTCAGCGCATCTTGGGACGAAACCCTGGAGATCGCCCGGATGGCCGACCGGATCGGGATGGACCTGCTGATCCCGATCGCCCGCTGGCGCGGCCTGGGCGGCGACACCGACCCCTTCCGCCACTCCTTCGAGACAATGACCTGGGCCGCAGGGATCGCTGCAGGCACCGAACGGATCAGCGTCGTCTCGACGCTGCACCTACCGCTGACCCACCCGGTGGCGGCCGCCAAGCAGTGCGTCACGATCGACCACATCGCCCATGGGCGTTACGCCTTCAACGCGGTGATGGGGTGGTTCGCGCCGGACATGACGATGTTCGGCACCTCGATGCGCGAGCACGACGACCGTTACCGCTACGGCGCCGAGTGGATGGAGATCGTGCGGCGGATCTGGACCGAGGAGGAGCCCTTCGACTTCGACGGCGAGTACTTCCAGCTCAGCGAAGTACAGGCTCACCCGAAGCCTTGGCAGGACCAGTATCCGATGTTGATCAACGCTGGTAACTCCGCCGCCGGGATGGATTTCGCCGCCCGCGACGCCGACGTCAACTTCGTCCACGTCGAGTCCTTGGAGACCGGTCGCGCCTATATCGAGAAGGCGCGCGCCCACGCCCGCGACAAATATCAGCGAGAGCTCAGCTTCATGGGGATCGGCTTCGTCGTCTGCCGCGAGAGCGAGGCCGAGGCCCGCCGGGTCGCCACGGACATCATCGCCCGCGGCGACCGCGCCGCGGCCCGCAGCTACCTCACCGAGTTCGGCCTCGGCAGCGAGTCACTGAGCGACGACTTCATCCGCGAGGCCGAGGACAAGGCGATCCTCGGGATGGGCGCCCGGCAACTGGTCGGCACGCCCGATCAGGTCGCCGAGGGCCTCGCCGAGCTGAGCGAGATCGGGCTCGACGGGGTGATGCTGGCCTTCCTCGACTACGAGGCCGAGCTCGGCGCCTTCGCCGAGACGGTCCTGCCGCGGCTCGAGGAGCGCGGCCTGCGGCTACCGATCGGGGTGCGGGCGTGAGTCCGTCAGGCATGATCGGCGTCGACGTCGGCGGCACGTTCACGGACATCGTCGCGATCCGCGACGGGGCGATCGAGACCGTGAAGGTGGCGACCAACGTCACCGAGACCCACAAGGGGGTGCTCGAGGGCGCCGCCGAGGTCGGCGTCGACGCCGCCTCGGCCTTCAACCACGCCAGCACCCACGGGCTCAACGCGATCATCACCCGGCGGCTGCCGAAGATTGCTTTCGTCACCAGCTTCGGCCATCGGGACATGCTCGACATGGCGAACGCCTGGCGGCCGCGGGCGGGCCAGACCGACCCGCACTGGCGGCGCAGCTTCGGCGACGCCTCCGGGCGGGCGTTGGTGCCGCGCTACCTGCGCCGCACGGTGGTCGAGCGGATCGCCGCCGACGGCTCGGTGCTGGTCCCGCTCGACGAGGACCAGGCGCGTGAAGAACTGGGGATCCTGGCCGACTGTGGGGTCGAGGGCGTCGCCGTCTGCCTGCTGAACGCCTACGTCGACGGCCGCCACGAGCGCCGGCTCGGCGAGCTGATCGCCGCGGAGCTGGGCGACGTCGCCTGCTCGCTCTCAAGCGAGGTCTCGCCGCTCGCCCGCGAGCACCCGCGCGCGACCACCACGACGATCGACGTGCTGATGAAGATCATCTACGGCCCCTACTCGGAGCGCCTGCAGGCCGGCCTCACCGAGCTCGGCTTCGAGGGCGAGCTGAATTTCGCCGACTGCGCGGCGATGCTGGCGCCGGTCGAGACGGCGATGGAGCAGCCCTCGCGGATCGTCTTCTCCGGGCCGGCGGCGGGCACCGTCGCCTGCGCCCACCTGGGCCAGATGATCGAGCAGCCGAACCTGCTCTGCGCCGACGTCGGCGGCACCTCCTGCGACATCAGCGTCGTGGTCGGTGGCGAGCCTTTCGTCAACACCACCTTCGAGCTCGAGCACGATCTCGTCGTCAACACGCTCTCCAACGAGATCGCCAGCGTCGGCGCGGGCGGGGGCAGCATCGTCTGGATCACCGACACCGGTGAGCTGCAGGTCGGACCGCAGAGCGCCGGCGCCGACCCGGGCCCGGCCTGTTACGGCCGCGGCGGCACCGCGCCGACCACCACCGACACCTTCCTGCTGATCGGCATCCTCGACGGCGCCAAGTTCGCCGCCGGCCGCTCGCGGCTCGACCCGGAGCTCTCGAAGCAGGCCTTCGAAGGGCTGGAGACGGGGTTCGGCTTTGACGAGCGGGTCCGCAACGCCTACAAGATGGCGCTCAACAACGTCGCCGAGGGGATCTTCGACGTGGTCGTCAAGAACGGTGTCGACCCGCGCGAGTACTCGATGGTCGCCTACGGCGCCGCCGGGCCGATGATGCTGCCCGCGTTGCTCGACAGCATGCGGCTGAAGAGCGTGATCGTGCCGCCGCACCCAGGTCTCTTCTCGGCGCTCGGCCTCGTCAGCGCCGATCAGACGCACGCCGAGAGCCGCAGCGTCTACACGATCCTCGGGCCCGAGGCGGCCACGGAGATCGACGCGGTCTACGTCGCGATGGAGGCTTCGCTGCGACGGACCCTCGGCGCCGACGCCGATCAGGTCGAATTCCTCCGCAGCTTCGACGGCCAGCTGGTCGGCCAGGTCTGGGAGACCCCGTTCATCAAGGCCCCCGGTGGCGCGATCGACGCGGCGGCGGTGGAGGAGATGATCACCAACTTCCACGACGGCTACGAGCAGCGCTCGGGCAACCGCTTCGAGGGGATGCCCGTGCAGGGCGTGACCTTCCGGCTCACCGCGGTGGTGCCGACCGAGAAGGTCGAGTACCCGTCTCCGGCGGCCGGCTCCGGCGCCGCACCGTCGCCGAGCGGAACGATCACGCTGCGCTACCTCGACGACGAGGACATCGAGGCGCAGGAGTACCAGCGTGAGGCGCTTGCGCTGGGCGATGTCGTCAGCGGCCCGGCGGTGATCCGCGAGCCACTCTCGACCACCTTCGTCGGGGTCGGCCAGGTGGCGACGGTCGGCGGCGTCGGCGAGATCGTGATCACCCGCAGGGAGGCCCGATGACCACCACCGTCGCCGCACCCACTCTGCTGCGCGACCTCGACGAGGACGCCTTCGGGGCGCTCTACGACACCGATCGCTTCACCGCGACGGTGTTCTCCAACCGGCTCCGCTACTCGGTCCAGCACGTCGCCACCGGGTTGCTCCACCGCGCCTTCTCGCCGATCATCGCGCTCGCCTACGATTTCGCCGCGGCGATCTGCGGACCGCCCGAGCAGGGGTACCAGATGGCCGCCGTCACCGACGGGCTCACCGTCTTCCTCGGCACCATGGCCGACGGCGTGCGGGTCGCGGTCGAGGAGTACGGGATCGAGAACCTGAAGCCCGGCGACCTCCTGATCTGCAACGACCCGAGCCGGATGGGCAACCACCCGAACGACGTTTGCTTCATCCGCCCGGTCTTCCGCGACGGCCGGACCGCCTGCTTCATGGTGATCCGCTCGCACCAGACCGACGTCGGCGGAATCGCCCCCGGTGGCTTCTCGGGGCGCAAGCGGAACTCCTACGAGAACGGGCTGGTGATCAGTCCCCGCCTCCTCTACGCCGGCGGCGAGCCGGTGCGCGAGACCTTCAGCATGATCTTCGACAACGTCCGCCTCGCCCAGCAGTTGCTGCCCGACCTGAAGACGACGCAGGGCTGCTGCGAGCTCGGCGAGCAGTTGATCCAGGAGAGCATCGACCGCTACGGGATCGATGCCTTCCTCGGCACCCTGCGCTACCTCTGCGACGGTTCGGCGGAGGCGATGCGGACGGCGCTCGCCTCGATCCCCGACGGCGACTACGAAGGCGTCGACTCGATCGACGCCGACGGGATCGACGCCGACGAGGAGTATCGGGTGAGGATCGTCCTGCGCAAGCGGGGATCGCGCCTCGAGGCCGACTTCAGCGGCTCCTCGCGCCAGGCGCGGACCTGTATCAACGGCGGCGCGCTCGACGCGAAGACGGCGATCGGCGTCGGCCTGAAGATCCTGCTCGATCCGGAGAGCGACTTCACCTCCGGCACCTTCCGCGAATTCGACCTGGTGCTGCCCGCCGGGACGATCACCACGGCGCTGCCACCCGAAGGCGGGATCTTCTTCTACATGGAAGTCACCAACCTGATCATGACCGTGCTGATCCGGGCGCTGGCCAACGCGCTTGGCGAGGATGCGATCGGCGGCGATTACGGGACGCTCTGCCACCACAACGGTTACGGGACGACCCCCGACGGCACGCCCTGGGCCGCCAGTGCGGTTGCCGGAGGCGAGACCGGCCCCTGGGGCGCCTCGAAGGCGGGCGACGCCGACGGTCACTCTTGCAGCTACCTGCTCAACTTCATGGCGCCGCCCTCGGAGCTGCTCGAGCTCGGCTTCCCGCTGATGATCCTGCGGCGCGAATACGTGCCCGACACCGGTGGCGTCGGCTTCAATCGTGGCGGCCCGGGTGTACTCAAGGACATCATGTGGACGGCGCCCGCCGAGCACGAGACGACGCCACTCCGGTTCCGTCACCGGCCGGGAGTGGGCGTCGCGGGCGGCGCCGACGGGGCCGGGGGCGGTGTCTGGATCTTCGGCCGCGACGGGCGCGAGGTCGGCGGCCGCGGGATCTTCGTCGATACCGACCCCGCCGTCTACGCCGAGGCGGTGCCCGTGGCGGGAACCCTCGATCCCGCGACCCAGGTCCCCGATCCCGCGGGCGAGTACGCGTACTTCTGCAGCAGCCCCGTCTGGCAGACCCAGCCCGGGGCGATGTGGCGCTATGTCACCAACGCCGGCGGCGGCTGGGGCGACCCCTTCGAGCGCGATCCGGAGCGGGTCAAGCTCGACGTCCGCGACGGCTACGTCACGCTCGATGGCGCCCGGCGCGATTTCGGCGTGGTGATCGTGGGGGACCCGCATCGGGCTCCCGAGAAGCTCGAGGTGGACGCCGCGGCGACCGCCGCCGAGCGCGCTCAGGCAAAGACTCAACAGCGAAAAGGGACGGTGTGAAGTGGCTCAGGGCTCAGGCATGATCGGCGTCGACGTCGGCGGCACGTTCACGGACATCGTCGCGATCCGCGACGGCGCGATCGAGACGGTCAAGGTGGCGACCAACGTCAGCGAGACCCACAAGGGCGTGCTCGAGGGCGCCGCCGAGGTCGGCGTCGACGCCGCCTCGGCCTTCAACCACGCCAGCACCCACGGGCTCAACGCGATCATCACCCGGCGGCTGCCGAAGATCGGCTTCCTGACCACGCTCGGTCACCGCGACGTGCTCGACATGGCGCGCGCCTGGCGACCGGCCGAGGCGAACACGGATCCGGGCTGGCGGCGCTCGTTCGGCGACGTCACCGCGCCGATCGTCCCCCGCTACCTGCGCCGCGGGATCAAGGAGCGGCTCGGCGCCGACGGCTCGACCGTCGTCCCACTCGACGAGGAGCAGGCCCGCGAGCAGCTGCGGGTGCTGGGTCGGTGCAACGTCGAAGGGGTCGCGATCTGCCTGATCAACGCCTACGTCGACGGCTCCAACGAGGCGCGGCTGCGCGAGCTGGTGCGAGAGGAGCTGGGCGACGTCGCCTGCTCGATCTCGAGCGAGGTCTCGCCGCTTGCCCGCGAGTACTCGCGCGCCTCGACCACGACGATCGACGTGCTGATGAAGATCATCTATGGCCCCTACTCGGAGCGGCTGCACGCCGGCCTCATCGATCTCGGTTTCGGCGGTGAGCTGAATTTCGCCGACTGCGCGGCGATGCTGGCGCCGGTCCGGGTGGCGATGGAGCAGCCCTCGCGGATCGTCTTCTCCGGGCCGGCGGCGGGCACCGTCGCCTGCGCCCACCTGGGCCGGATGATCGAGCAGCCGAACCTGCTCTGCGCCGACGTCGGCGGCACCTCCTGCGACATCAGCGTCGTCACCGCGGGCGAGCCGTACGTCAGCACCACCTTCGAGCTCGAGCATGACCTGGTCGTCAATACGCTCTCCAACGAGATCATCAGCGTCGGCGCAGGGGGTGGTTCGATCGTCAGCATCACGCCGACCGGCGAGGTCAAGGTGGGGCCGGAGAGCGCCGGCGCCGACCCGGGCCCGGCCTGTTACGGCCGCGGTGGCACCGCGCCGACCACCACCGACACCTTCCTGCTGATCGGCATCCTCGACGGCTCCAAGTTCGCCGCCGGCCGCTCGCGGCTCGACCCGGAGCTCTCGAAGCAGGCCTTCGAAGGGCTCGACACCCAGGCCGACCTCTCGGAACGGGTCAGGTTCGCCTACAAAATGGCGCTCAACAACGTCGCCGAGGGGATCTTCGACGTGGTCGTCAAGAATGGCGTCGACCCGCGCGAATACTCGATGGTCGCCTACGGCGCGGCGGGGCCGATGATGCTGCCGGCGCTGCTCGAGCTGATGCAGTTGAAGAGCGTGATCGTGCCGCCGCACCCCGGGCTCTTCTCGGCGCTCGGCCTGGTCAGCGCCGACCAGGTCCACGCCGACAGTCGCAGCGTCTACACGATCCTCACCCCGGAGGCCGCCGACGAGGTCGGCGCCGTCTACGCGGGGATGGAAGAGTCGATGAAGGAGGCGCTCGGCAGTCAGGCCGAGAACGTCGAATTCGTCCGCAGCTTCGACGGCCAGCTGGTCGGCCAGGTCTGGGAGACCCCGTTCATCAAAGCGCCGAGCGGCGAGATCACCCCGGCCGCGGTCGAAGAGATGATCGCCAACTTCCACGACGGCTACGAGCAGCGCTCCGGCAACCGCTTCGAAGGGATGCCGGTGCAGGGTGTCACCTTCCGGCTCACCGCGGTGGTGCCGACCGAGAAAGTCGAGTACCCGCCGCCCGGCAGCAGGCCTGCCGGGGAGACGCTCCAGCCGGTCGGCTCCATCACCCTCCATCACCTCGAGGACGAGGACATCGAGGCGGCCGAATACGACCGCGACGACCTGCGGCTCGGCGACGTCATCAACGGTCCGGCAGTGATCCGCGAGCCGCTCTCGACCACCCACGTCGGCATCGGCCAGGTGGCGACGGTCGGTGGCATCGGCGAGATCGTCATCACTCGCGCGGGCGAGCAAGGCTGAGGGGAGAGGGGACGATCATGGAGCAGACCACCGTCATCGGCGCCCCGAAGACGCTCCTCCGCGACCTCGGCGACGCCGAGTTCGAAGCCCTCTACGACACCGATCGCTTCACCGCGACGGTGCTCTCCAACCGGCTCCGCTACTCGGTCCAGCACGTCGCCACCGGGTTGCTCCACCGCGCCTTCTCGCCGATCATCGCGCTCTCCTACGACTTCGCGGTCGCCGTCTGCGGGCCGCCCGAGCAGGGTTACCAGATGGCTGCGGTGACCAACGCGCTGACCGTCTTCCTCGGCACCATGGCCGACGGCGTGCGGGTCGCGGTCGAGGAG
>JAFDWB010000092.1 GCA_018268675.1 Actinomycetota bacterium | reverse complement strand
CTATAGCGACCTGAATCCTTGCAGCGCTTCCCGGGGCCTCGATCCCGGGGCTCCTGGCGCTTCTCTCGTAAGGGACCGTCACGGAAGTCGGACTTCGTGACGTCCCTGTGCCCTCTCCCTCACGAACCCTCACGTCCCGGGCGTCTCGTGGCGGCCACAGCCTGCCAGGGTCGCCACGAGACGCCCGGGACGCAGCTCGGACGGCCGCCGCGCCTCCGGACCCCCGCCGTCCCTCGCTACCGCGCGACCGGCTGCGCCGAAGGGGCGGCGGCGAGCACGCGATCGGCCACGGACTGGCCGGTGAGGCCGACCTCGGCGCGGAGGAGCTCGGGCTTGCCGTGGGTGACGTAGCGGTCGGGGAGGCCGACGCGGAGGACGCGGGCGCGATCGGCCGGGGCTGACGCGAAGGCGTCCTCGAGGTGCTCGAGGACGGTGGCGCCGAAGCCGCCCGGGAGGACGTTCTCCTCGATCGTCACCAGGAGGTCGTGGTCGCGGGCCAGGCGGGTCGCCAGCTCGGCGTCGAGGGGCTTGGCGAAGCGGGCGTCGGCGACCGTCACCTGGAGGCCGTGGTCGGCGAGGATCGCCGCCGCCTCAAGCGCCACCGCCACCCCGTGGCCGTAACCGAGCAGCGCCACGTCGCGGCCCTCGGCGAGCACCTCCCCCACCCCGATCGGCAGCAACTCGGGCGCGTCCGGGATCGGCACCCCCTCGGCCGCGCCGCGCGGGTAGCGGAGCGCCGCCGGGCCCTCGTGGGCGATCGCGGTGTGGAGCATGTGGACCAGCATCGCCTCGTCGCGCGGCGCCATCAGCACCACGTTCGGGATCGGGCGGAAGAAGGACACGTCGAAGGCACCGTGGTGGGTCGGTCCGTCGTCGCCGACCAGGCCGGCGCGGTCCATCGCGAAGGTGACGTCGAGGCTCTGCAGGCAGACGTCGTGGACGATCTGGTCGAAGGCGCGCTGGAGGAAGGTGGAGTAGATCGCGCACACCGGCTTCGCGCCCTGGAGCGCGAGCCCGGAGGCCAGCAGCACCGCGTTCTGCTCGGCGATGCCGACGTCGTAGTACTGCTCGGGGCGCTCGTCGGCGAGCTTCTGCAGGCCGGTCCCCCCCGCCATCGCCGCGGTGATCCCGATCACCCGTGGGTCGCGCTCGGCCTCGGCCACCATCGCCTCGGCGAAGACCTTCGTGTACTGCGGTGGCGAGCCCGGCGCGGGCGGCCTCTCCAGCCGCTCGATCCCCTCCGGCGAATCGGTTTCCTGCACCGGGACCGGTTTCTGCGCCGGCCCTTCCTTCGATGTCGGGAGGCCGTTGACGATCGAGTTCGGCTTCGCCGCGTGCCACTCCTCCATCGAGGCGAGGCCGTTCGCTTCCGCGGGCGCGAAGCCTTTCCCCTTCACCGTGTGGATGTGGACGACCACCGGGCGGTCGGCTTCGAAGGCCTCGGTGAGGGCGCGGCGGAGCGCCGCCACGTCGTGGCCGTCGATCACGCCCATGTAGGCGAGGTCGAGCTCCTCGAAGAAGAGCCCGGGCGCCCAGTAGGCCTTGATCGCCGCCTTGATCTCCGGCCCGAGCCGCTCGATCCGCCGCCCCACCCCGAGCGGCAGCTTCGTCAGCCGGTCCTCGAAGTCCTCGCGCGCGTGGTAGAGGCGCGGATTGAGGCGGAGGCGGTTGAAGGAGCGTGAGAGGGCGCCGACGTTGGGCGAGATCGACATCCCGTTGTCGTTGAGGACGATCACGATCGGCGTCTGCATGCCGCCCGCCGCGTGGAGCGCCTCGTAGGCGACGCCCCCGGTCAGCGCCCCGTCGCCGATCACCGCCGCCACCCGGCCGTCCTCGCCGATCCCCTTGCGCATCGCCTCCTTGAGGCCGACCGCGTAGCCGATCGAGGTCGAGGCATGGCCCGCGCCCATGATGTCGTGCTCGGACTCGGCGATCGAGCAGAATGGGGCGAGCCCCTCGTACTGGCGGATCGTCGGCAGCTGGTCGCGGCGCCCGGTCAGCACCTTGTGCGGGTAGGACTGGTGGCCGACGTCCCAGAGGATCTTGTCGCGCGGGCTCTCCAGCACGGTGTGGAGGGCGACGGCGAGCTCGCAGGTGCCGAGGTTGGCGCCGAAGTGGCCGCCGATCTGCCCGATCGTATCGATGATGTAGGTGCGCATCTCCTGCGCGACCTGCTGCAGTTGGGCGTCGTCGAGATCGTGGAGGTCGGCCGGGCCGTCGATCGTCTCGAGAAGTTTCTGTTCTTCGCTCATTCGTGCCGGGTGAAGATGTAGTCGGCCACGCGCCTCAGGTCGCCGGTGTCGCCGCTCGCCTCGGCGAGCGCGCCGCGCGCCTTGGCGTGGGACTCGGCGGCGAGCTCGCGGGCGCGCTCGAGGCCGAAAAGGCTGACGTAGGTGGTTTTGCCATGTCTCTCGTCGCTTCCATGGGGCTTGCCGAGCCGCTCGTCGCTCTCGGTCACGTCGAGAATGTCGTCGACGATCTGAAACAGCACGCCCAGCTCGTCGGCGAACCGGCGGTACGCCATTGTCTCACTTTCGTCGGTTCCCTCAAGGATCGGCACCACGCAGACGCTGGCGGAGATCAGCCGGCCGGTCTTCAGTGCGTGCAGCTCGCGCAGGCCCGTCGCGTCGAGCTCCCCGCCGGTGACGTCGATGTACTGGCCGCCGACCATGCCGTCGACCCCGGTGGCCGCGGCCAGCTCGCGCAGCGCCGCCAGCACCTGGCGCGGCTCGCCGGGCTGCTCGCAGAAGATGCGGACCGCCTCGGCGAAGAGGCCGTCGCCGGCGAGGATCGCGACGTCCTCGCCGAACTGCTTGTGGGAGGTCGGCTTGCCGCGGCGGAGGTCGTCGTCGTCCATCGCCGGCAGATCGTCGTGGATCAGCGAGTAGGTGTGGATCAGCTCGATCGCCGCGGCGACCGGGAGGAAGCGCTCCGGCGGGGCGCCGAGGGCGCGGCCGGTGGCGAGGGTGAGGACCGGGCGGACGCGCTTGCCGCCCGCGAGTAGGGAATACCGCATCGCCTCCTCGAGGCCCGCGGTCCGCGGGCGGGGCGAGAAGCGCAGCTCGGCGAGCGCCGCCTCGACCAGGTCGCGCAGGTCCTCGGGATATGAATCGGTGGGCAGCGCGCCCGCGGCGGGGCTACTCACGGTCGGCGGCGGCCGCCTCGCGGGCACGGCGGTTGGTCTCCTCGACCGCCTCGGCGGAGAGCTCCCCCGCTTCGGCGGCGAGCGCCGCGGCGCGCCCCTCCTCGAGCTCCTCGCCGCCCTCCAGCTCGGCGGCGATCGCGCGCAGCCGTTCGGAGATTTCGCGCAGGCGGGTCATCCGGCGGGCTCGCGCTCGCGGACGATCGCGCCGAGGACGCCGTTGACGAAGGCGGGCGCGTCGGCGCCGCAGTACTCCTTGGCGATCTCGACCGCCTCATCGATCGCCACCTCGAAGGGCGTCTGCCCCTCCTCGATCTCGAACAGCGCGACCCGCATCACGTTGAGGTCGAGCGGCGCGATGCGGTCGACGGTCCAGCCGCCGCGCAGATGCTCGGAGATCGTCTCGTCGAGTTCTTCGCGGTGCGCGTCGACGCCCTCGGCCAGCTCCCGGGTCAGCGGCTTGGCGTCGACCAGGAGCTCGGCGAGTGGGCGGCCGGTGACGTCCCGCTGGTAGCTGGCGAAGACTGCGTCACGGCGTTGGTCGGAACGGCGCATCGGCGCATTCTCTCAGGCGCCGCGCCCGGGAGCGCGCTCGCGCCGCGCCCGCTACGCGCGCGAGACGTACTCGCCGGTGCGGGTGTCGACGCGGACGGTCTCGCCCTCCTCGATGAAGAGGGGGACCTGGACCACGGCGCCCGACTCGAGCGTCGCCGGCTTGTTGCCGCCGCCGGAGGCGGTGTCGCCTTTGAGGCCGGGGTCGGTCTGCGTCACCTTCATGTCGACCGCGCTCGGGACCTGCACGTCGCTCGGCTGCTCGTCGACGAAGAGCACCTCGACCTCGGAGTTCGGCAGCACCCACTGCATCGTGTCGCCGAGTGCCGCCGACGGGATCTCGATCTGCTCGTAGTCGCGGCTGTCCATGAAGACGACCGAGTCGCCCTGGTCGTAGAGGTACTGCATCTTTTTCGATTCGGTGCGGACGGAGCGGAACTTCTCCCCCGCCCGGAAGGTCCTGTCGATCACCGCGCCATCCTCGATCCGGCGCAGCTTGGTCCGCACGAAGGCGCCCCCCTTGCCCGGCTTGACGTGCTGGAACTCGATGATCTTCCAGATCTTGCCGTCCATCTCGATATGGGACCCGTTGCGGAATTGGTTGGTCGAAACAGTCATTGGCGCGGACTCTAGATGGTCACGCCGCGGCGCTGGGCAGGCGGCACCCGAGTTGCAAGGATTGGCGGCGTGTCCGACGCCTCGTCCCCGGCCGCAGCGCCCGGCCCCGAGCCGGTCCGCCGCGCGCCGCGCCTGAGCGCGGTCCGCCGCGAAGGCGGGCGGGTCACCCCGCTCGAGCTCTTCTTCGACCTCGTCTTCGTCCTCGCGATCACCGAGTGCACGGACCTGATGTCCCACCACCCGACCTGGGCGGGGCTCGGGCAGGGCCTGCTGGTGCTCGGCGTCCTCTGGTGGGCCTGGACCGCCTACGCCTGGCTGACCAGCGTGATCGACCCCGAGGCGGGGCCGGTGCGGCTCGCCTTCTTCGCCGCGATGGCCTCGATGCTGATCGCGGCGATCTGCGTGCCGGAGGCGTTCGGGAGCCTCGGGCTCGCCTTCGCGCTGGCGATCGGCTTCTTCCGCGTCGCCCACATCGCCCTCTTCGCGATCGCCGACCCCGACAATCCCGACCTCCTGCGTTCGGTGCGCGGGCTCGCCGTCTCGACCGCGATCGCGGTCGGCCTGCTGGCGCTCGCCTCGGCCTTCGACGGGATCACCCAGGCGGCGCTCTGGGTGCTCGCCCTGGTGCTCGACTTCGGCGGGCCCTACTTCTTCGGCGTCGAGGGCTGGCAGCTCGTCCCGGGCCACTTCGCCGAGCGCCACGGGTTGATCGTGATCATCGCCCTCGGCGAGTCGATCGTCGACATCGGCGCCGGCGCCGCGGGTCATCTCGACCTCGCGATCGGCGTCGCCGCGGTGCTCGGGGTCGCGGTCGCGGCGGCGCTCTGGTGGGTGTACTTCGACGTCGTCGCGCTGGTCTCGGCGCAGCGCCTGAGCGCCGCCGAGCCGGGCCGCGTGCAGAACGCCCTCGCCCGTGACTCCTACTCCTACCTGCACCTGTTCCTGGTCGCCGGGATCGTGCTGACCGCGTTCGGCCTGAAGACCGTGCTCGGGCACACCGGCGAGCACCTCGTCTGGGTGACCGCCTTCGCGCTCCTCGGCGGGATCGCGATCTACCTGCTCGGTCTCGTCGCCTTCCGCTACCGCCACGTGCGGACCTGGAACCGCCGGAAACTGATGCTCGCCGCGATCCTCCTCGCCCTGATCCCCCTCGCCACCGCGATCCCCGCCCTCCTCACCCTCGCGATCGCGGCGGTCCTGCTCGCCGTCCTGGTCTTCCGCGAGAACGCCGCCTACGGCGACGCCCGCGACGCCCTCCGCGCCGGCAACACGATGACGGAGGGCTGACACGGTCGTTTCCACCAAGCGCGGTCGAGTGCGTTCGCAGTTGGCCACAACAGTTGTGGCCAACTGCGAACGCGGGCGGACGGGCCTCGCCCGGCGCCCGCGAACACTTCCGGCAACCGCCTCCCGGCCGGCTGAGCAACCGACTCCGTAATACTGCCGGGCCTATGACGACTTCCAACGACGTACCGACGCTTCTGGACGAACTGCTGCGCGTGGGCGCGCCCTCCGGCTACGAGGGCCCGGCCGCCGACATCTGGCGCAAGGCCGCCGACTTCGCCGAGCTCTCCTACGACGGGATCGGCTCGACCATCGCGCGGGTCGGCGAGGCGGCGCCGCTGGTCGCGATCGTCGGCCACATCGACGAGATCGGCCTGATCGTCACCCACATCGACGAGAAGGGGTTCCTCTGGTTCGAGCCGATCGGCGGCTGGGACCCGCAGATCCTGGTCGGTCAGCGGGTCGAGGTGCGCGGGCCGGACGGCCTCGTCCCGGGCGTCGCCGGGCGCAAGCCGATCCACCTGCTGGAGCCCGACGCGCGCAAAAAGGTCGTCGAGCTCAAATCGATGCACATCGACATCGGCGCCCTCGACCGCGAGGACGCCGAGCGGATGGTGCGGGTCGGCGACCCGGTCGTGGTCCGCACCGAGCCGCTGAAGGTGGCGGGCTCCCGTCTCGTCTCCAAGTCGATGGACAACCGCCTGGGTGCCTACGTGGCGCTGGAGGCGACGCGCCGCACCGCCAAAGGCCCCGGCCCGGGCGGCTCGGTCGCGGGGGTCGCCGCGGTGCAGGAGGAGATCGGACTGTTCGGCGCCCGCACGTCGGCCTTCGAGCTGCGTCCCGACATCGCGATCGCGGTCGACGTCACCCACGCCACCGACGCGCCCGGGATCGACGAGAAGGAAGTCGGCGTCCACCCGCTCGGCTCCGGCCCGGTGATCGGCCGCGGCTCGACCCTCTCGCCGAAGGTCTTCGACCTCCTGGTCGAGACCGCCGAGGCGCAGGGGATCGAGTACTCGATCAGCGCCAGCGGCCGGACCACCGGCACCGATGCCGACGCCCTCCAGATCGCCCGCTCGGGGATCCCGACCGGCCTCGTCTCGATCCCGCTGCGCTACATGCACTCGCCGGTCGAGATGGTGGACCTGCTGGACGTCGAGGCGACGGTCGAACTGCTCGTCGCGTTCGCGACGCGGATCAAGCCCGGCGTCGACCTCTCGCGCTGAGGTCGGCGGTCAGTCGACGTAGGTGAGGTCTTTCGGCAGCGAAGAGAGGTTGCGCAGGCCGTCGGCGGTGACCACGACGAGGTCCTCGATCCGCACGCCTAGGTTCCCCGCCAGGTAGATCCCCGGCTCGACCGTGATGACTTCGTTCCGCGCCAGGAGGTCGTCGGAGCGCGGCGAGAGGCGCGGGCCCTCGTGGATGTCGAGGCCGACGCCGTGCCCGAGGCCGTGGCCGAAGTGCTCGGCGTGGCCGGCGTCGTCGATCACCTTGCGGCCGGCGGCGTCGACGTCCTCGCCCTTCTCGCCCGGGCGGATCGCGGCGAGCGCCGCGGCCTGCGCCGCCAGCACCGTCTCGTACACCGCGCGCCCCTCCTCGCCGGGGTCGCCGGTGGCGTAGGTGCGGGTGCCGTCGGAGCAGTAGCCGTCGAGCTTGGCGCCGTAGTCGAAGACGACCAGCTCGCCGCGCTCGATCACCCGCGGGCCGGGCTCGGCGTGGGGCTGGGCGCCGTTCGGCCCGGCGGCGACGATGGTCTCGAAGGAGAGCTCGGCGCCCGCGGCGCGGACGCGTGCCTCGAAGGCGTCGGCGACCGCGCGCTCGGTCCTGCCGGCGAACCCTTCTTCTACCGTCTCCTGGAGCGCCGCGTCGGCCAGCTGCGCGGCCGCCTCGATCGCCGCCAGCTCGGCGTCGTCCTTGACCCGGCGGAGAGCCTCGACCGCGCCCCCCGCGGCGACGGCCTCGACTTCGTCGGGCAGTTTCTCCTCGAGTTTGGCCAGCGTGCGGACCGAGACGTGGTCGTCCTCGAAGCCGACCTTGCCGGCGAGGCGCTCGGCGATCCCGCCGAGCCAGTCGCCGGTGACGGTGATCGTCTCCCACTCGGGGACCTCGGCCTCGGCGCGCTCGGTGTAGCGGAAGTCGGTGAGGAAGAGGCGCACGCCGGGGCCGCAGATCGCCGCCCCGTTGGTGCCGGTGAAGCCGGTCAGGTAGCGGACGTTGGTGAGGTCGGTGACCAGCATGCGGTCGAGCCCGCGGTCCACCAGCGCCACCTCGAGCCGATCGCCGCGGCCGCGCATCAGGCGCTGACCCCGAGCTCCCGCGCCAGCACCTCGAGCGCCTCGCGATACCCCTCGGCCCCCTTGCCGGAGATCTTCCGCACCACCAGGCCGTCGAAGACCGAGACCTTGCGCCAGTCCTCCCGCGACTCGACATCGGAGAGGTGCACCTCGACCGCGGGCAGCCCGGCGACGCCGAGCGCGTCGGCGATCGCGCGGCTGTAATGCGTCCAGGCGCCGGCGTTGATCACCGAGCCGTCGGCGATGTCCGGCAGCCGGTGCAGGTACTCGACGAACGAGCCCTCGTGGTTGGTCTGGAAGAAGATCGGTTCGAGCCGCGCCGCCCGCGCCCACCCTTCGATCTGGTGTTCGAGCGCCGACAGCGGCCGTCCCCCATAAAGCCCCGCATCCCGCCGCTCGAGCACGTCGAAGTTGACCCCGTGCATCACGGCGACGCGGTTGCGGGTGGCGGCGGTCACGCGACGAGCTCCTTCACGGCGCTCTCGACCTTAACGGGGTCGACCAGTTGGCCGATGCGGGGGGCGCCGGGCTCGGAGAGGAGGACGAAGCCGACGCCGGCGGCGGTGCGCTTCTTGTCGCGGCCGAGGGCGTCGAGGATCGCGTCGACCTCGATCGGGACCTCGAGGCGGGTCGGCAGGCCGTGGCCGGCGAGGATCGACTCGACCTCGTCGCGGAGCGCGGGGGCGTCGGAGAGGCGGAGCGCGGCCAGGAGCCCCAGGCCGACCGCCTCGCCGTGGCGGTAGGCGGTGTAGCCGGTCGCCGCCTCGATCGCGTGGCCGACGGTGTGGCCGAGGTTGAGGACGTTGCGCAGGCCGGTGTCGAGCTCGTCGGCGGCGACGATGTGGCACTTGTAGCGGGCGCAGGCGAAGACGACGTCGTCGAGCGCCGCGGGGTCGACGCCCTCGATCGCCCGCACCCGCTCCCACAGCGGGCCGCCCGCCAGGAGGCCGGTCTTCAGCACCTCGACGAAGCCCGCCGCGAGCTCCTCCGGCGGCAGCGTGGCGAGCGCCTCGGTGTCGGCGATCACCGCGGCGGGCTGCTGGAAGGCGCCCGCGTAGTTCTTGCCCTCGGGGAGGTCGACCCCGACCTTGCCGCCATAGGCCGAGTCGACCTGGGCGACCAGGGTGGTCGGCACCTGCACCACGGGCACGCCGCGCTGGTAGAGGTGGGCGACGAGGCCGGCGAGGTCGCCGACGACGCCGCCGCCGAGCGCGACCACGTGGTCGCCGCGCGTCGCCCCGGCGCGGGCCATCTCGCGCAGCACTGCCTCGGCGTTGGCGAGGGTCTTCGCCGCCTCCCCGGCCTCGATCTCCGCCCGCCCGCCGAGCGGCTCGACCCGGTCCCCGTAGAGCGGCGCCACCGAGCGGTCGGAGACGAGGAAGCGGCGGCTCTCCAGTGGCCACCAGCCGCAGCCGAGGAGGCCGCGGCCGACCAGCACCGGGTACTCGCCGCCCGGCGCGCTGGCCCAGAGGAGCTTGGTGCCTTGCGGGAGCTCCGCGAGCGCACGGATCGAGGGCAGGGCGCGGGAGACGACGTCGCGGTCGCCCATCGGCACGACGGCGTCGGCCAGCTGCTCGTAGAGCGGCAGGCGCTCCTCCAGCAGGGCGGCCACGTCCTCTTCGGAGCGCGCCAGCGGGCGATCGGAGCGGGCGATCCGCCGCCACGCCTCCGCCGCGTCGACCTGCAGCCAGACGACCGTGTGCCGCGCGAGCGCGGCGCGGATCCGGGGCGAGAGGATGCTGCCGCCGCCGAGCGCGATCGCGCCGCCGTCGTCGGCGCTCTCCAACAGCGAGCCGACGACCTCGGCCTCGCGGGCGCGGAAGCCCGCCTCGCCGTGGCGCTCGAAGGCCTGTGGGATGGTCGAGCCGAAGCTCCCTTCCATCAGCTCGTCGATCTCGACCGTCGGCAGCCCCGCGGCGCGCGCCGCCGCCAGCGCGGTCGACTTGCCCGCGCCCATGAAGCCGACGAAGACGATCGAGGGCTTCAACTCACCGCGCGTCGATGCGCGCCTTGTAGGCGTCGATCGCGGCCCGCACGTCGTCGATGTGGTCGCCGCCGAACTTCTCGCGGTAGGCGCGCGCCAAGGTCAGGCAGACCATCGCCTCGGCGACCACGGCGGCGGCCGGGACGACGGTCGAGTCGGTCCGCTCGCGCAGCGCCTGGGCGGGTGCGTGGGTGACGATGTCGACCGACCGCAGCGGTTTGGTCAGCGTGGAGATCGGCTTGATCGCCGCGCGCACGGAGAGTGGCTGGCCGTTCGTCATCCCACCCTCGAGGCCCCCGGCGCGGTTCGTTTCGCGGAAGTACCCCTGCGCCTCCGACCAGAAGATCTCGTCGTGGGCCTCGGAGCCGGGGCGCGCCGCGACATCCCAGGCTTCGCCGATCGCGACGCCCTTGATCGACTGGATCGAGCAGACCGCCTGGGCGAGGCGGCCGTCGAGGCGGCCTTCCCAGGAGACGTGGGAGCCGAGCCCGGGGATGAGCCCGAACGCGATCACCTCGAAGGTGCCGCCGAGGCTCTCGTTCGCCTTGCGCAGGCGGTTGATCTCGGCGACCATCGCCTTGCTCGCCTCCGGGTCGAGGGTGCGGACGGGGTCGTCGTCGACGCCCCTGAAGTCGGCCGGGGCGAGGCTGTCGCGCTCCGCCGCGACGACCGAGGCGATCCGGGTCACGTGGCTGTGGACCTCGACCCCGAGCGCGGTGAGGAAGCCGCGCGCGACTGCCCCGGCGGCGACCCGGGCGGCGGTCTCGCGGGCGCTCGCCCGCTCCAGCACGTTGCGGACGTCGGCATGGCCGTACTTCTGGGCGCCGACGAGGTCGGCGTGGCCGGGCCGCGGCAGGTGGACCTCTTCGGGCTCGAACCCCTCCACCGGCCACGGGTTCATCCGCTCTTCCCAGTTGGCGTAGTCGCGGTTCGCGACGAGCAGCGCGATCGGGCTGCCGAGCGTGCGGCCGTGGCGGACGCCCGAGCGCACCTCGACGGTGTCGGTCTCGATCCGCATCCGCCCCCCGCGCCCGTGGCCGAGCTGCCGGCGCGCCATGTCGCGGTCGAGCGCCTCGCGGTCGAGCTCGAGCCCCGCGGGCACGCCCTCGACGATCGCGGTGAGCCCGGGGCCGTGCGACTCCCCGGCGGTGGTGAAGCGGAACGCGGTCATGAGCGCCCTAGGCTATCGGCGCGGCGTGTGGGCCCGGCGCGCGGTTGGGGTGGAGCGATTGCCGGCCGGTGCCTCGCGCCTTGGCTCGCACCGACCCGTGGGGCCTTCGGGCTCCTCGGTTGGCTGTTCCTTATGCCGGAGGGGTCGGCAAAAGGAACAGCCAGCGGGTCGCCTCCCGGGGCTCCCCGATCGGGCGGCAGCCCGGAGCGGCCCGAGCCCTACCCCCGTACCCCGGTGCGCATGGCCTCTAGTGAGGGCTCTTTGCCGGTCCAGATCTGGAGGGAGAGGGCGCCTTGGTGGACGAGCATCTCGAGGCCGTCCACGGTGGTCGCGCCGGCTTCGGCGGCGGCGGCGAGCAGGGCGCTCGGCTCCTCGCCGTAGACGATGTCGACGACGACCTGGTCGGGGCGGAAGTCGGCCGGCGTGACCGGGAGGTGGGCGAAGGGGTCCTCGCCGCGGAGGCCGACCGCGGTGGTGTTGACGATCAGGGCGTAGTCGGCGGCCCGGGCGTCGGCGACGGCGCGGCCGCCCAGCTCGGCGGCGAGCGCCTCGGCCCGCGCGGCGGTGCGGTTCCAGACGTCTACCTCGAAAGGCGGGATCTGGGTCGGCGTACCTTCCGCAGCGGGCGATCCCTCGCCGCCGCGCGCGAGCGCCCAGACGACGGCCCGCGCCGAGCCTCCGGCGCCGAGCACGAGGGCGCGCGCGCCGCCGACGCCCGGCTCTCCGAGGACCGCCGCCGGCAGCGACCGCAGGAGGCCGCCCGCATCGGTGTTCGCCGCGACGATCCGCCTCTCGCGGAACGTCAGCGTGTTCGCGGCGCCGATCGCCCGGGCCGCCTCGGTCGCCTCGTCGGCGATCGCCAGGGCCGCCTCCTTGTGAGGGATCGTCACGTTGACCCCCGCATAGTCGCCCGCAGCGGCCAGCTCGGCGACCTCGGCCTCGAAGTCCCCGGGCTCGATGTCGAGCGCCCCGTAGGTCCACTCCCCCGCCAGCCCGAGATCGGCGAGCGCCGCGGTCTGCATCGCCGGCGAGCGCGAGTGCGCCACCGGGTGGCCGATCACCGCCAGCCTCGGCACCCCGACCCCGCGCTCACTTGCAGGTGCTTGGCTGGTTGCCGCCGTTCGCTTCGCGCGCCTTTTCGTATTTGGCCGCGTCGGCGAGGAATTCTTCTTCGTTCTTCGCGAAGGTCAGTTCGTTGCACGAGCTCGGGTTGTTCACATAGAAGAGGTATTCGGTGTGGGCCGGGTGCGCGGCCGCCTGCATCGCCGCGAGCCCGGGGCTGTTGATCGGCCCCGGCGGCAGCCCCGCGTGGGTGCGCGTGTTGTACGGCGAGGGGCTTTCCAGCTGCGACTGGGTCAGCGGCTGTTCGTAGTTGCCGGTGGCGAAGCGGATCGTCGAGTCGATCCCCAGCGTCATCCCTTCGTGCAGCCGGTTGTAGATCACCGAGGCGACCAGCTTGCGCTGCTTGGGCACCCCGGCCTCCCGTTCGATCATCGAGGCGATCGTGACCACGTCGAACACGGTCAGGTTTTTCGACTTCGCGTACTTCATGTTGACCTTCTTGACCTTCCGCTTGAAGTCTTCGAGCTGCAGGCGGACCAGGGCAGAGACCGGTTGGGACGTCTTGAATTCCCAGGTGTCGGGATAGAGGAAGCCCTCCAGCGTCTTCACGTTCTTGCCGCCGTACTGTTCGGGGTTCAGGTATTTCGATTTCTTCGTCGCCTGCATGTAGTTGCCCTTGATCCCGTCTTCCTTCAGCAGGTTCGCGGTCAGCGGCCGGCTCAGCCCTTCGGGAATGGTGACGGTGACGACGCCCGACTTGGCCGGTTCGTTCGCGCCCGGTTCCTGGGTGAGCGCTTCGATCGCGGCGCCGTAGCTCATGCCTTCTTCGAGGGAGAACTTGCCCGCATAGAGGTTCGAGCGGTCGCCCGCCAGCGTCACCCGCGCCTGGAAGAGGGTCGAGCCGGAGACGATGAACCCGCCCGAGATCACCCCTTTCTGTTCGAGCAGGTCGCCGACTTCGCCGACGCTCGCGCCTTTCGGGATCGTCACCGCGACGCGGCCGTGGCCTTCGCCGTGGAAGGGCTGGAAGAGGGCGAACAGGAAGAGCAGGACGACGAGCGCCACGATCACGCCGAGGACCCGGAAGGGGTGGCGCAGCAGCCTGCCGAGCGGGCCGCCGAACCGCCTGCCGCCGTCGTCGCCGTGGCGCCGCCCCGTGCGCGCCGCGCCCGCCATCTTCGGGTCGCCCTCGTCGTCGAAGTCCTCGTCGAACCAGTCGTCACGCGGCGGCGGCGGCTCCCAGTCCCCGGCGCCGGTTTCCTCCATCGGCCGCGGCGGCAGCGCCCGCTGCTCGCGGGTCCGCGGTCCGGAGCCGCCGGGCTGGTTGGGATCGGGCCGCGGGTGTTCGGCCGTGTGCGCCCCGGGATCGACCTGCGGCGTGTCCGCCGTGGGACGGTGCGGCGATTCGGTCCGCGGCGGGATCGGCGCTTGGCCCTCCGGGGGCTCGGCGGGTTTCGCGACGGGCGGCTCGGCGGTCGGCGCAGCTGGGGGAGGCGCGCTCTCGGCCGCCGCGGCCCTGCTAGCCGCCGCCGCTGCGCCCGCCGCCGCCGCGTTCCCTTTCCGCCGCCCGAGCAGGCGCCTGCGGCCGCGTTCCGCTTTCTCGGGGTCCGCCACTGGCCGGGCCGGCGCTGCACCAGGGGGTGGCGGCGCGGGCGCGGCGGGCTCGTCCCAAAACTCCTGCTCGGGGGTGCGTGGGGGCGGAGGCGGCGCCGCATCCTTCCGGGTCGGCGGTGGCGCGGCGGCCTCCTTCTGTGTCTTCTTCGCTTGTCTGTTGGCGCGCTTCGCTTCGCGTTCGCGCCGGCGTTCCTCCCGTTCGACCGCCGCCGGGTCGCTCGGGTCGACGAACGGGTCGCCGCCGGGGAGGCCTTTGCCGAGGTCGTCGCTCACGCCTCTCCTCCGTTGCGCGCCAGGCTGGTCAGGTAGGCCTCGAGCAGGTGCGCCGCCGCGATCGAGTCTCGCGCCGCCCCCGCCCCGGCGCGCCGGCTCGCGTCGGCCATCCGGCTGGTCAGCCGCTCGTCATAGGTGTCGACCGGGACCTCGAGCAGCTCCCCCAGTTCCTCGGCGAAGGCTCGCGCGAGCGCCGCCTGGGTGCCCTCCTCCCCGCTCAGGTGGACCGGCAGGCCGACGACGACGCGCTCGACCTCACGCTCGCGCACGAGCTCGGCCACCGCGGTGGCCTCGGGGGGCTCGATCACCGGCAGCGGCGTGCAGAGGGTTCCGGTCGGGTCGCAGATCGCGGCGCCGATCCGCACGGTGCCGTGGTCGAGCGCGAGCACTCTCAAGGTAGCTACCCCAGCTTCCCCTCGATCAGCGCGCGCGCCGCCGCCAGCGCGTCGTCGAGCTTCGCCGGGTCCCGACCCCCCGCCTGCGCCATGTCCTCGCGACCGCCGCCGCCCCCGCCGACGACCGCCGCGGCGGCACGCACCAGCTCCGCCGCCGAGAGCCCCTTCGCGACCGCGCCCGGGCTCGCCAGCGCCACCAGCGCCACCTTCTCGCGGTCGCCGCCGCCGAGCACCTGCACGACCGGGTCGCCGAGCGAGGACTGGATCCGGTTGGCGACGTCGAGCAGCGCCCGCTGGTCGGCCAGCTCCGTCCCCGCGACCAGGACCCGCACGCCCCCCGCCTCGTGGGCCTCCCCCGCCAGCCGCTTCGCTTCCTCGCCGAGCGCCTGGCGCTGCGCCTGCTCGGCGCCCGCGCCCGCCTCCTTCAGCCGCTCCGCCGCGCGCCGCGCGCCCGCCAGCGGATCCTGCGGGTTGCCGAGCAGCTCGCCCACCTCACGCAGCGCCCCATCGCGCTCGCGGAAGTAATCCGTCGCGGCGGGGCCGGTGATCGCCTCGATCCGGCGCACGTTGGCGGCGCTCGACCCCTCGGCGGTCACCTTGAAGATGCCGATCGCGGCGGTGTTGGCGACGTGCGTCCCGCCGCAGAGCTCGCGCGAGACGCCTTCGATCTCCACCACCCGCACCCACTCGCCGTATTTCTCGCCGAAGAGGGCCATCGCGCCGAGCGCTTCCGCGTCGGGCCGCTCCATCTCCAGCCAGCGGACCGGCGCGCTGGCCGCGATCCACTCGTTGACCCGGTCCTCGACGTCGCGCAGCTCCGCCGGGGAGAGCGACTGGCCGTGGGTGAAGTCGAAGCGCAGTTTGTCCGGGCGCACCGCCGAGCCCGCCTGGCGCACGTGGGTGCCGAGCCGCTCGCGCAGCGCCGCGTGCAGCAGGTGCGTCGCGGTGTGGTTGCGCATCGTCGCATGGCGGGTCTCGCGGTCGACCACCGCCTCGACCGTGATCCCGGCCGCGGGTAGTTCGCCCTCGGTGCGGATCTCCAGCACCTGGTCGGAGCCGACCCGGTAGACGTCGGCGATCTCGGCCTCGCCCCCGTCCCAGGTGAGGACGCCGGAGTCGGATACCTGGCCGCCACCCTCGGCGTAGAAGGGGCTCTGCTCGAGCTTCACCAGCGCGCCGCCCCCTACGCTGCCGCCCGCGGCACCTTCGATCGTCGCCAGGCCGGTCGTCGCCGCGAGCCGCTCGTAGCCGACGAATTCGGTCGGCGGCGCGTTGCCGACGAACTCCTCGACCCGCTTGTGGGTGTCCTCGGAGCCGTGCGCGGTGGCGGCGCCGGTGCGGGCGCGCGTCCGCTGCTCCTCCATCAGCTCGGCGAAGCCGTCGTCGTCGACCGCCAGCCCCTGCTCGGCGAGCAGCTCCTTGGTCAGGTCGTAGGGGAAGCCGTAGGTGTCGTGGAGCTTGAAGGCGTCTTCGGCGTCGATCCAGGAGGTGCCCGCGTCGCGCGCCTCGACCACCAGGCGGTCGAGCATCTCGCTGCCGCGCTCGAGGGTGCGCCCGAAGCTCTCCTCCTCATCGCCGACCCAGCGGGCGATCGTGTCGCGCTCGGCGACCAGCTCCGGGTAGGTGTCGCCCATCAACTCGATCACGCGCTCGGAGAAGCGGCCGAGCCAGGGCGCCTCGAGGCCGAGCGTGCGGCCCTGCTGGATCGCCCGCCGCATGATCCGGCGCAGGATGTAGCCGCGGTCCTCGTTGGAGGGCACGACCCCGTCGGCGATCAGGAAGGCGGCCCCACGCGAGTGGTCGGCGACGATCCGCATCGCCCGCGTCACCGCCTCCGCCTCGCCGTAGCGGCGGCCGGAGAGCTCCTCGGCGAGATCGATCAGCGGCCGCACGTGGTCGGTCTCGTAGACCGAGGGGACGTCCTGGAGGATCGCCGCCATCCGGTCGAGGCCCATGCCGGTGTCGATGTTCTTCGTCGGCAGCTCGGCGAGCGCCCCGTCCTCGGCGAGGTCATAGGACATGAAGACGTGGTTCCAGAACTCGAGGAAGCGCTCGGTGTCGTCGCCCGGGCGGTCGGTCTCGCCGCCGAAGTCGAGCCCGCGGTCGAGGTAGAGCTCCGAGCACGGGCCGCACGGCCCGGTCGGGCCGCCCTGCCAGAAGTTGTCGCCGCGACCGAGCTGCACGATGCGCTCGGCGGGGACCCCGGTCGCTTCCCAGATCGCGATCGCCTCCTCGTCGGGGCCGAGACCGAGCTCCTCGTCGCCGCCGAAGACCGTCACCCAGATCTTCTCCGGGTCCATGCCGAAGCCCTCGGTGGCGAGCTGCCAGCCCCAGGGGATCGACTCGGCCTTGAAGTAATCGCCGAAGCTCCAGTTGCCGAGCATCTCGAAGAAGGTGAGGTGGCGGGCGGTGTTGCCGACCTCCTCGATGTCGGTGGTGCGGAAGCATTTCTGCACGTCGGCGAGGCGCGGCGCGGGCGGGGTTTCGCGGCCGAGGAAGTAGGGCTTGAAGGGCTGCATCCCGGCGGTCGTGAGCAGCACCGTGGGGTCGTGCACGGAGGGCACGAGCGAGGCCGAGGGGACGATCTTGTGTCCCCGCTCCGCGAAGAAGGAGAGGTAGGTGTCGCGGATTTGTTGGGCCTTCATTAGTGAGAGCCTACGGTTTGCTGACAGTTCGTGTGTGGGCCGGGCGGCCGGTCACCGGGAGGCGGCGGCGATGGTGCCGTGGCCGACGATCGTCTCACCGTCCATCAACACCGCGGTCTGGCCCGGCGATGCGGCGGTGAACGGCTCGCCGAGCTGGAGGTCGAGCGCGGCGTGGCGGCCCGGCGCGGCGGCGCCGATCGTCGCGGGCAGGGTCGCCGAGTGGTAGCGGAGGCGGACGTTGTCGACGCGGGCGCCGTCGCGGTGGAGCACCGCGTCGCGGACCCGGATGCGGCGCGCCTCGAGCTCCTCACGGGTGCCGACCGTGACCGTGTTGGCCGCCGCGTCGGTGGCGATCACGTACCCCGGCTCGTTCAGCGAGACGCCGAGGCCGCGCCGCTGCCCGACGGTGAAGTTGTGGTGCCCGCGGTGGCGCCCGACCGTGCGTCCGCTGCGGTCGACCACGGCGCCCTCGCGGTCGACCAGGTTGCCGTGGCGGCGCAGGAACCGGCGCTTGCCCTGACCGGCGAGAAAGCAGAGGTCCTGGGACTCCGGCTTCTTCGCCACCGCCAGGCCGTGCCGCGCGGCGACCGCCCGCACTTCCTCCTTGGTCATCTCGGTGAGCGGGAAGCCGAGCCTCCCCAGCAGGTCGGGCGACAGCGCCGCGAGCATGTAGCTCTGGTCCTTGGCCGCGTCGGCACCCGCCGCCAGCAGCGGGCCCTCGGCGTCCTCGACGATCCGCGCGTAGTGGCCGGTGAGGAGCCGCGTCGCCCCCAGCCGCTGCGCCAGGTCGAGCATCGCGGCGAGCCGCACCTCGCCGTTGCAGAGGATGCAGGGGTTCGGCGTCTGTCCCGCCGCGTAGCCGCTGACGAAGCGGTCGACGACTCGGCGGCGGAAGTCGGCCTCGAGGTCGAGGGTGAAGTGCGGGATGCCCAGCGAGTGGGCGACGGCGCGGGCGCCGAGCACCGCCTCGGGAGAGCAGCAGGCCTTGGTGCCGTCGGTCTCGGGGTCGGCCCAGAGCTTCACGGTGATGGCGACGACCTCGGCCCCTCGCTCTCTTTCGAGGAGCGCCGCAACCGCTGAGTCGACGCCGCCGGAGATGGCGACGGCGACGCGCTCGGGGGACGCGGTCGCCGGGTCCAGCGGGAGGCCTGATGCCGCCGCGGCGCTCAGAGCGCGGTGGAGGGCGTCGGTCGCGAGTTGGGCGGCGTGGCGCTTGGCGGGGGCCAGGCCGCCGAGGAGGGCTTCGGTGTCGTCGATGGAGATCGAGGCCGCCTCGAGGACCGTGGCGCCTTCGAGGGTCTCGGCGAGGGCGGCGGTCGCGGCGCGGGTGGCTCCGCAGCCCTCGGTGTCGAAGGCAACTGACGCGATCCGACCGCCCTCGACCACCAGGGACAGGCGCGAGAGGTCGCCGCAGGCGGCGCCGCCGGCCGCCCCGGTGAAGGCGTCGGCGGGCGCCGGGGCTCGGCGCGAGTCAGCGCGAAGGTAGTGGTCGAAGAGCTCCCGATCCATCCGACAAAGGGTACGGAGTGAGGATGGCGCGGAGGTCTTCGGCGACCTCGGTCGGCGTGTCGTGGATGTGGGCCCAGGTGATGCGGGCCGTGGTGTAGCGATGGGCGGCGAGGACGCGGTCCCGTTCGCGGTCCTTCTCGAAGGCCTTCTTGGTGCGGTGGACCCCTCCCCCGTCGAGCTCGATCGCGACCTTGCGGTCCTCCCAGAGGCAGTCGACCTCGTAGAAGCGGTCGCGCATGGCGAGGTGGGCGTTCATACGGGGGCGCGGCAGGCCGAAGCGGTCGATCAGCGCCAGGAAGGCCTCCTCGAGGTCGTTGCGGGTGATCCCGACCGGCACGTTGTAGGCGGCCAGCCGGGTGAGCAGTGGAGTCCCCTTGCGCCCGGGATAGCGCTCGATCAGGTCCGGGATCGAAAGGCGCAGTCTGAACTCGCGGACTTCCATCTGGTTCCAGGCCCGCTCCAACTCTCGTTTCCGGAGCACCCCTGCCAGGTCGAGCATCGTCCGCGCCACCGACGTCACCGGGATCCCCCACATCCGCCCGACCTCGTCCGCCGGCAGCGAGGCCCGATGGACGACGATCCTGCCCTTGCTCAATTTCGACCCCGGCGCGGTCACTTCCGGCACGATTTCGCTCCGGGGGTAGAGGCCCCAGAGCTGTCCCGCCGAGCGATGGCTGAGGACCGCGTCCGGCCCGTAGGCGAGTGCGGCAGCCATCCATCGCGATTCCACCGTGAGCGCCCGGTGTCCCACGGCGTACACACCACGGTGCAGACGAATAAGCGCACCATGGGCGACGCGCGTACGCATCATGCGTGGGGTGAGGCCAATCCCCCCGAGCTGCCACCGTCCCACCACCCCGTGTTGCCTCCCGGCGAGGGCAGCGACCCGCCGGTCAAGGATCTCCGTGTGGGGTTTTGGTCTCTCAGCGACCCAAAGTCGACGCGCGTCGGGCATGACGCCGATGGTGCCGAGGGACTACGCACCTGTGGCGCGCGCATCGTGCCTTTTGCGTCACACGGGGCGCACTAAAGGAGCTCCAGCCCGCCGGTACCGCCTCTAGCTTTGATCCCTTCATAAGAAGGTGGGCGCCCTGCTCGCGATCCCTAGAGATCGAAAGACAAAAGCTCCCGAGCCGTTTGTGTTGGGTCAAACGGTGAGACGGCTCTCGCACGGGCTCGAGCTTGCGGGAACCGTAGCACCGGCCCACCGGTGCAGAGCGACTCAGTAATCGGGGACGTCGAGGTTCGAGAGATGCATCTCGGCTTCGCTCCAGCGGTCGCCGGGGACGCGGAGCGCGATGTCGCCGTGGCCGAAGCGGTCGAGCGGCCAGTCGGCGGTGAGGACCGCCTCGATCCCGGCCTCCACCAGCGCCTGGTGCCAGGCCCGCGCGGTGCGCACGTCGCCGAAGTCGCGGACCACCTCCCAGCGTTCGAAGGTCGGGTCGTCGACGTAGACCGGCGTCTGTCCCGGTCCCTTCTCCGGGCGCCAACTGCGGGGGATCCAGTCCCGCAGCCCCATCGCCCTCAGTGCCCGGCTTTGCCGCTTCGGTGGATGGCGACGCCGACTTCCCGCAGCTGCACCTCGTCGACCGGGGCGGGGGCGCCGGTGAGCAGGTCGAAGCCGGAGGCGGTCTTCGGGAAGGCGATCACGTCGCGGATCGTCTCGACCCCCGCGAGGCGCTGGACGAGGCGGTCGATGCCGTAGGCGATGCCGCCGTGCGGCGGCGCCCCGTAGCGGAGCGCCTCGAGCAGGAAGCCGAAGCGCGCCTCGGCGGTCGCGGCGTCGATCCCGAGCGCGGCGAAGACCTGCTGCTGCACCTCGGCGCTGTGGATACGGATCGAGCCGCCGCCGATCTCCTGGCCGTTCCAGACCACGTCGTAGGCCTGGGACAGCGCCGCACCGGGGTCGGCGGGGTCGAACTCGCCCGCCGGCGCGGTGAACGGATGGTGCATCGCGTCCCAGCGCTTCTCCAGCTCGTCGTAGGCGAGCAGCGGGAAGTCGACGATCCAGACGAGGCGGTTCTCGGACTCGTCGATCAGCCCGAAGCGCTCGCCGAGGTCGAGCCGCATCTGCCCCAGCACCGTGTCGACCACCGGCCGCTTGTCCGCGACCAGCAGCAGGAGGTCGCCCTCCTCGGCACCGAGCAGGCGGTTCAGCTCGGCGAGCTCCGCTTCGCTGAGGAACTTCGCCGTCGGCGAGCGCCAGCCGTCGCCCTCGCGGAACGCCCAGACCAGGCCTTTCGCGCCGAGCTCCTGGGCGCGGGAGATGAAGCCGTCGAGCTCCGAGCGGGGAACCTCGCGCCGGCCCGCGTTGATCCCGCGGATCGCGCCGCCCGCCTCGAGCACCGAGCGGAACACCTTGAACTCGGTCTCGCGGAGCGCCGCGCCGAGGTCGACCAGCTCGAGGCCGAAGCGCAGGTCGGGCCGGTCGGTCCCGAAGCGGTCGAGCGCCTCGGCGTAGGCCATGCGCCGCATCGGCACCTCGATCTCCGGCCCACCCACCGCCTCGAACACGTGCGCCAGCATCCGTTCGTTCACCGCGATCACGTCGTCGGCCTCGACGAAGGACATCTCGACGTCGAGCTGGGTGAACTCGGCCTGGCGATCGGCCCGCGTCGCCTCGTCGCGGAAGCAGCGGGCGATCTGGAAGTAGCGCTCGAACCCGCTCACCATCAGCAGCTGCTTGAAGAGCTGCGGCGACTGCGGCAGCGCATAGAAGGAGCCCTGCTGCTGGCGGCTGGGGACGAGGAAGTCCCGCGCGCCCTCCGGGGTCGAGCGGGTCAGCACCGGCGTCTCGACGTCGACGAACCCTTCGGCGCCGAGGAAGTCGCGCATCGCCGCGGTCATCCGGTGGCGGAGTAGAAGCGCCTCGCGCATCGGCGCCCGCCGCAGATCGAGGTAGCGGTAGCGCAGGCGCGTGTCCTCGCCGACGTCGTCGGCGTAGCCCTCGATCTGGAAGGGCGGCGTCTCGGCGTCGGCGAGCAGCTCGGCGCTCCCCACCGCGACCTCGACCTCGCCGGTCGGCAGCGCCGGGTTGACGGTCTCCGCGTCGCGCCGCACCACCCGACCGCGGGCGCTCAGCACGTCCTCCGCCCGCAGTTTGTGGGCGAGCTCGAACGCCTCGCCCGAGCTGTCCGGGTGGAAGACGAGCTGGACGATGCCGGTGCGGTCGCGCAGGTCGATGAAGATCAGGCCGCCGTGGTCGCGCCGCCGGTTGACCCAGCCCGCGACGCGGACCTCCTCGTCCACCCGCGCCGGGAGCACCCGCCCGCACCAGGTGTCGCGGTAGCCGTTCGCGCTCGGCTCCGGCAGCTCGCCCACGCCGCTCACGCCGCTCCCCCCGTCATCTCGCCGAGAAGATTGCCGGTATCGGCGGCGCGCTGCTCGCCGCTCACCATGTCGCGCAGCTGGGCGGAGCCATCGGCCTCGAGGATCAGCACCAGCGCCGCGCCGATCCGGTCGGCCTGTTTCAGCTGCCCCTTGAGACCGCGCCCGGCGAGGTCCATCTCCGCCGAGAGCCCGGCGTGCCGCAGTTCGGTGACCAGGGCCATCGCCCGCCCGCGCTGCTCGGGGTCGGCGATCGCCACGAACGCGTCGCGCCCGGTCCCCGGCTCCTCCTCGTCCAGCGCCAGCAGGATCCGCTCGATCCCGGCCGCCCAGCCGACCGCCGGCGTCGCCGGCCCGCCGAGCTGCTCGACCAGGCCGTCGTAGCGCCCGCCGCCGCCGATCTCCGACTGCGCCCCGAGCGACTCGGCGACGAAGGAGAAGATCGTCCGCGTGTAGTAGTCGATGCCGCGCACGAGCGTCGGGTCGAGCTCGTAGTCGATCCCGGCGGCGTCGAGCAGCGCCCGCACCTCGGAGAAGTGATTGGCGTCCTCGCCGGAGAGCGCCTCGAGGATCGTCGGCGCGCTCGCCATCACCCCCTGGACGCCGGCGTCGTCGGAGTCGAAGGCGCGCAGCGGGTTGATGTCGATGCGCTCGCGCACGTCCGCGGTCAGGTCGCCCTCGTGGCGGTGCAGGTGGGCCTTCAGCTCCTCCAGGTAGGCGGCGCGCGCGTCGAGCGAGCCGAGGCTGCCCAGCCGCAGCACCACGCCGGGCACGCCGAGCTCCCCGAGCAGATCGCTCAGCAGCATGATCACCTCGGCGTCGGCGAGCGGCGAGGCGGTCCCGATCGCCTCGATCCCGAGCTGGTGGAACTGGCGGTAGCGCCCCGCCTGCGGGCGCTCGTGGCGGAAGAACGGGCCGACATAGGAGAGCTTCACCGGCTGCGCCAGTTTGTGCATGCCGTGCTCGAGGTAGGCGCGGCAGATCGGCGCCGTCCCCTCCGGACGCAGGGTCAAGCTGCGCTCCCCCTTGTCCTCGAAGGTGAACATCTCCTTGCGGACGATGTCGGTCGATTTGCCGACCCCGCGTTCGAAGAGGTCGGTGTACTCGAAGGTCGGGGTCTGGATCGTCTCGTAGCCGGCGCGGGCGAAGATCCCGGCGGCGATCGCCTGCAGGCGCGCGCGGGCGCGGCCGGGGCCGGGGAGCACGTCGAACGTCCCGCGCGGTGCCTGGAACTTGCTTGCCATCTCGGTGGCGACCTTACTCGGGTGCGGGCCGGCGCTAGCGGGCCGGGGCCTGGAGGAACGGATTGCTCGCCCGCTCGGCACCGAGCGTCGTCGTCCCCATGTGGCCGGGGTGGACGACGGTGTGGTCCGGGTGCGAGTCGAGCAGGCGGGCGATCGAGTCGGCCAGCGTCGGCCAGTCGCCGCCGGGCAGATCGACGCGGCCGACCGAGCCCTGGAAGAGGACGTCGCCGGAGAAGATCGCGTCCTCGCCACGGACCGAGTAGGTGACGTGGCCGGGGCTGTGGCCGGGGGTGAAGATGACGTCGAGCTCGAGGCCCGCCAGGTCGAGCTTCTCGCCGCCGACGAGCGTCTCCTCGGCGTCGTAGCTCTCGTACGGCCCGAATCCCTCCCACGGCACGTAGGCCATGATGTCGGCGAGGACGTGCTTCTCCGCCTCGGGGACGTAGACCGGCGCGCCGGTGGCGCGGGCGACGGGCGCGACCGCGCCGATGTGGTCGAAGTGGGTGTGGGTGAGCAGGATCGCCTCGACCTCCGCGCCGGTCGCCTCGATCGCGGCGAGGATCCGCTCGGGCTCCTCGCCGGGGTCGACGACGAGCAGCTTGTCGCCGCCCTGCGGCCGCACCAGGTAGGCGTTCTCGGCGATCTGGCCGACGGTCAGCATCTCGACGTCGAGCGCCATCACGCCGTCCCTTCGCGGTCGCGGATGCGCTTGCGCTCGCGTTTGCGCCACATCGTCAGGTCGATGTAGTACCCGGTCGGGATGTAGAAGGCGAGCATGAAGGCGCCGAAGGCGAGGGCGACGCCGACCGGGCGTTTGAAGATCACGAGCAGGAGGACGACGAAGATCACCGCGGCGAAGAGTCCGCGCAGCGCGGCGCCTTTCCAGGTCGGCGGCAGGTCCTTCTTGTTCGCCGCGGCGCGGCTGCCGCCGGAGCGGGCGCGCTGGCGGGCCTCCTCGCGGCTGCGCGGGCGCGAGCGACGGCCGGCGGTGTCGATCTTCCCGCCCTGGGTGCCGCGGCGCTTGCGCCGGCGTTTGTTCTTCGGCTGGGCCATCCCCCGAGGAATTTAGTCGGTGCGGCCTGTGAGACGGCGCTCGATCACGTGGAGATCGGGATCGAAGCCGCGGATCGGCACGTCGGCGGGATAGTCGACCAGGGCCCCGGCGGGGATCAAGCCGACCAACTCCGCCGCCACCGGGCGGGCGCCGAGCGGCGCCGCCAGTCGCCGCACCTCCTCGACCACGGCGCCGAGCGGCGTCCGCAGCGGGTCGTGGACGTTGGTCGACACCTGGGCGCGCCCGCTCGAGAGCATCAGGCCGATCGCCCGCACGCCGGGCGTCCCGCCGCCCGCCTCGCGCAGCTCCGCGGCGACGGCGCGCGCGGCGGCGAGGTCGGCGCCCTCGAGCTCGACGTTGAAGGCGGCGAGCGGCGGCCGCGCGGTGACCAGGGTGGCGCCGCCGCGTGGGTGCGGCAGCGGCGGGCCGAAGTCCGGCTGGAGCTCGCCGCCCTCCATCCGCCGCCACAGCTCCGGGAGCCCGCCGGCGCGGAAGTAGGCGCGCTCGGCGCGGGCCGGCTCGCGCGCCAGCTCGCCGTAGAGGAACACCGGCACGCCGATCCCGCCGATCTGCGCGGCGACGGCGAGCGCCTCGGTGCGGGCGGCGTCGCGGTCCCCGTCTCGCAGCCAGACGACGGGGCAGACGTCGAGCGCGCCGATCGCCGGGTGGGCACCCGCGTAGCGCGACATGTCGAGCGCCTCGAGCGCCGCCTCGGCGCCCGCCAGCAGCGATTCGGCGAGCCCGCCAGGATCGCCCGCGAGGCTGAAGACGCTGCGGCCGTGGTCGGCGTCGCTGTGGACGTCGAGGATCGTCGCCGCCCGCCCGAAGGCCTCGCCGAAGCGCCGCAGCACCGCCTCGTCGCCCGCCGTCGAGACGTTGGGGACGGCGAGCAGGTCCGGCATCGTCCCGCTCAGATCAGCAGCTCGCCGCCGCCGAGGATCGCCTCGCCGTCGATCTCGACCGTCGGTTCCTTGATCACGACGTCGAGGTGGACCGGGACCTGGACGGTGCCGCCGATCCCGGCCGAGGCGCCGAAGGCGACGTGGGCGGTGCCGAAGATCTTCTCGTCCTCGAGGATGTTGCCGGTGAGGATCGCCTCCTCGTTGGTGCCGATCCCGAGCTCGGCGAGGTTCGTCCCGTCGGGCCCGTGCGGCGTCAGCAGTTCCATCAGGCGCGCGCCCTCGTCGCCGGTCGCGCCGACCAGGTGCCCCTCCTCGACGGTCAGCTGCACCGGCGACTCGACCAGGCCGACCCCGGCGATCGAGCCGTCGACCACCAGTGTCCCCTCGGCGGTCCCTTCCACCGGGGCGATGAACCCCTCGCCGCAGGGCAGGTTGCCGAACGCCCCCTTGGCCGAGAGTTCGCCCGCGTCGACGATCCCCTCGCGCCCGGCGATCGAGAACCGCAGGTCGCTGCCGTTGGCGTCGCTGATCCGCACCTCCGAGCCGCCGTTCAGCACGCCGACGATCGCCCAGCCGCGGCGCCGCATCTCCTCCAGGTCGCCGTTCATCAGCCGCGCCAGCATCTCCTCGGTCACCCCCGGCAGGGTCGCGATCCGCACCCCCATGTCGCTCGCCGCCTTCCGCGCCGCGGTGTGGGACAGCGACTGGATCGTCGCCGCCAGCACGACGTCGGCGGCCGCCATCGCCGCCGCCACCACCCGCGGCGGCTCGGCCCCGTGGGATTCCCGCTCCGAGATCACGGCGAGCGTCGCGTCCGCCCCGTCCCCCTGCGCCTCGATCCGCATCAGCGCCCCGATCTCTTCGGTCACCGGGTTGCAGACCACGAGCACCTCCTCGCCCGCGTTCAGCCCCATGCACTGCCGCAGCACCGTCCGCACCGCGCTATCCAGATCCGCGCTCACCGGCTCACCCTAACCCTCCGGGTCGTCGTCGTGCCGGTGCTTCAACGACCATCCCATCAACCACATCAAGCCCACCAGCAAGATCCCGAATCCCACGAACGGCGGCAGCCACCCTCTGTGCCGCCCCACCCCAAGCGCGACCACCACCCCGGCATCAGCCGCCAGCAACGCGCCCACCAACACCGGCCGCAACGCCGCAAACCCCAACGGCCTGACCCCTCCGGACCCGCGCGCCATGCCCCAAGCATCGCACCGCTACGATGCCCTCCCCCGCCGGAGTAGCTCAGCTGGTTAGAGCAGCGGAATCATAATCCGCGTGTCGGGGGTTCGAGTCCCTCCTCCGGCATCGGGTTTAGAGCCAAGTTCACCCGCTCCGACACCGACGGGCACATCAAGTCCGCACTCGCGCGTCCAGAACCAGGCCTGTCCGGGTCGATCCGGCCGTCCGTGATCTCCTCAAGGAGGATCGCGGCACCGTCGACCGCGCCTTCACCAAGACCGTCCAGGGCCGCAACGCCGCAAAAGGCGATGGCGACCGCGAAAGGCTCGAATCGCCCACTGGATCGCCCCAGTGCTTTCGGTGAACGACTCACTTAGACGAAATAGCTGCTGTGCATCGCGATCGCCTCGTTCCGCCTCTTTGTTGAGTGCCGCAACGAGCCCAGGGAGATCCTCGAGGTGACGGACGTCCTCGAAATAGGTGATTCGCGAGCCGTCGCTCCGCAGGAGCGATCCGGGCATACTGCCGAACGCGCCACCCCTCGCGGTCTCGACCGGGATCCAGATCGCCTATGTCGTCGGCCTAGTGCGTTCAAACTCGCCCGGCCGGAGTCCTGGTGGGCCCGCCACCTATACGGCCGGCGCAAAATGGCGCGAGCCGAAGATCGCTACGAAGAAAACCCCTTCACCTAGATCGCATCGGCAGGAGGCGCGGGGTGGTCGGTCAGATCGGTAGCGGAGCTACTGATAGTGCGTGAGGTGGTTGGATGGCGAGCCTGCCTCTCGTTGATCTGGCGTGGGCGGTGAAACGGCGCTTTGAGGCGCTCAGTGACTTGACACGGCCACGCTTAGATTTTATGATGGCGGGAGTGGCCATCTGAGTCCTAGGAGGTGAAGAACGATGGCACTGATCAGATGGGACCCGGCGCGCGAGGTCGACGCCCTGCAGGGGGATCTCAACCGCCTCTTCGACAGCTTCTTCGCCGGCCGCAACCAGGGTCGGAATGGTGCCCAGCGCTGGGTGCCGGCGATGGACCTGGTCGAGTCCGGCGAGGAGTATGTCCTGCGGGCGGATCTGCCGGGCATGGAGCGAGACGACGTCGAACTGGAGTTGAAGGACAACGTCCTGACGGTATCGGGGCGGCGCGAGGCCGAGCACGAGGACAGCCAAGAGGGCTTCCATCGGGTCGAGCGCGCCTTCGGCAGCTTCTCGCGCTCCCTGGAGCTGCCGGCCGGGATCGATCCCGACGCGCTCAAGGCGGAGTTCGACCGTGGTGTCCTCGAGGTACGGATCCCGAAGCCGCCCCAGGAGCAGCCGCGGCGGATCGCGATCGCGCAGGGGGACGGCGACTAGCGGAGGCCGGGCATGTCGATGTTGAGGTGCCCGCGGTGCGGCCTTGCGATCGCCGCTCTCGGGGCACCGGACAATGGGAGCGGGTGGCTCTGCCGCCCGTTCCCCGCCGGTGAAGGAGGAGATAGGAGCGGTCGACGCGCCTGGCTCACGATCGCCGGCCGGCGCCTCAGCTTGCCGCGGCGGCGGCCAGCTTGCCGAGCGCCCGCTGCTCGATCTGGCGGACACGCTCGGCGCTCAGACCCAGCGACTCGGCGATCTCGGTCCGGGTCCGCTCCGGCTCGCCCTCGAGCCCGAAGCGTGCCCGGAGGATCGAGCGCTCGCGCTCGGAGAGGCCCGAGAGGAGCGCCAACAGCTCGCGAGCCTGGAGTGCTTCCAGCACCCGCTCGTACTCCCCGTCGGCGAGCGGATCCGCGAGCAGGTCGCCGAGGGTTCCGACCGTGTCCTGGCCGCCGAACACGGGCTCCTCGGTCGAGCGGGCCGGCCGATCGACGGCAAGAAGGTCATCGACGTGCTCGCGCATGAGGCCGGTGCGCTCGGCGAGCTCCTCGCTGCCAGGCTCGCGGCCGGTCTCGCGGAGGCCGGCACCATGGGCGTCCCGCAGTCGCGAGAGGTGCCGGAGGGCGCGATCGGAGAGCACGACCGGACGGTTGAGCTCGGAGACCAGTTGCTGCATGGCCTGCCGAACCCACCAGCCCGCGTAGGCCCAGAAGGGTACGCCGCGGTCCGGGTCGTAGCGCTCCAATGCCCGCAGCAGACCCACCACGCCCTCCTGCAGCAACTCGAGTCGTTCGACCCGGCTCGACTGGCGGTAAGGGCGCGCGACAGAGGCGATCAGCGGCATCGAGGCCTCCACCAACTGCCCGCGTGCGTCGGCGTCGCCAGCCTTGGCGGCAAGGATGAGGCGACGTTCCTCATCGGGTTCCAGCGCGGCGCGGCGGCCGAGCCGGGCGAGGTAACCGGCGCTGGCGCCCGGCCCACGGGGTCGCGGGCGCACGAGGGCATCGGCGAGGTCGGAATCCGCTGCGCGACGGGCCCCGGCCGCCGCGGCCAGCCTCTCGCCGGCCTCACCCTGGAGCAGGTCACCGCCCTGCTCGTGGACGCTCCGCTGTGTGGTGTCTCTCGGCGACATCCCCTCAAATCGAACCGCCCCCCGGAGGTCGTCCGGGGGGCGGTCCCTTCTTGTTCTGATCGTCCGTTCGTCCTGGGCGGAGGCGGGGCGTCGCCCGTAGGGGCAGGCAGCCGCCGGTGATCCGGTCAGGTCTGCGCTCTCCTGCCTCGCTCCGCCCTTTTCCGTTCCTCTTCTGTTCCTGTGTCGGTCAGCTTTCGTGTCGTATCTGTGGCGGCGTCAGCCGCCAGCGCCGGCGAGTTCCCGCGCGCCGCTGTCCTTCTCGCCTTCCTCGGAGACCTGATCAGCGCCGTCGGTCGACCATTCGGCGTCGATCACCCGCTGCGTCCCGCCCCCGCCGATCTCGATCCGGCGCGGCTTCCGCGTCTCCGGCACTGGGATCCGCAGGGTCAAGACGCCGTCCTCGATCGCTGCGGTCAGCGCTCCCGGATCGACATCCCTCGGCACCTGCAGCACCCGCTCGAAGCGGCCGTAGCCGCGTTCGAGGCGATGGACGCTGCGACCGGCCTGCTCCTGGGTGTACGGGTAGAGCCGCTCGCCCCGGATCCAGAGCATCCCGTCGCTCAGCTCGATCTCGAGGTCATCGCTCCTCAGCCCCGGCACGTCCATCACCAGGGTCACCTCGTCCTCGCTCCTGACGAGATCCGCGGCAGGGAAGAAGTCGCGGGCGCCGACGGCGCGCGACTGCCGCGGGCGTGGGGTCTCGAGGAGCGAGCCGAAGGGCTCCAACAGCATCGTCATCATCATCCGCTCACCTCCGTCCGTCGAGGTCTCGGCCAACCAAGCGGCCGCTGTCCGCTGACCCTTGAGATAGGACATCTCGGCCCTGATGCAACCCCCTCGACCGCGATCTCAATAGTTGGTGAACCGAGAGGATGGTCAAAGAATCCTCATCATTGTAGGCACGTTCGTCCCTGACATTCGGCCGCCCCACGCGTTGGTATATCGAGACCACACGACCGGTCCCGCTCGGGGGCCGCACGAGGGAGAGACGATGGACCTGAAGATGAAGACCGCCGCGGTTCTCGGGGCCTTGGCGCTGCTCATGGCCCCGGCTGTGGCGCTCGCGAACGGGCCTGAATATGCGCCGGAACACACGCATCCGACGCATCCGACCACGCCCGGCCCGAAGGCCCCGCTGCCGGCGAAGGCGAAGGCCTACGGGGTCTACTGCCGCGGCGCGTCGAAGCAGCACGTGAAGGGCGAAAAGGGCACCGCGTTCAGCCGCTGCGTGACTTCGATGGCGAAGGCCGCGAACGGCGCGACGCCGAAGGCCGCGTGCAAGAGCGAACCGAAGACGCACGAAGCGGGCAAGAAGGGCACCCCGTACTCGCGCTGCATCGTCAACGCGGCGCGCCTGCAGAAGGAACAAGCGGAAGCAAGCTGAGCCCCGACCGGCCGCCCCCTGGATCGAAACCGCGGTCCAGGGGGTAGAAAGAGAGGGTGTGGAATGAACGGCGGCTCGCCCGGCGGGCGGCGCGCGGCGATCCCGATGCCTTCGCGTCGATCTTCCGGCACTACGAGCAGGACCTCTATCGCTATTGCGTCGCGATCCTCGGCGACCGCCAGGACGCCCAGGACGCGCTGCAGAACACGATGGTCAAGGCGCTCGCCGCGCTGCCCGGCGAGCGGCGCGAGATCGAGCTGAGGCCGTGGCTCTACCGGGTCGCCCACAACGAGTCGGTCGAGCTGCGCCGGCGGCAGCGGCCGCTGGAGCCGTTGGAGGACGGGCTGCCGGCGCCCGGCGCGGGCCTCGAGCAGACCGCCGGGGACCGCGCGCGGCTCCGCGAACTGCTCGCCGACATCGGCCGACTGCCGGAGCGCCAGCGCGGGGCGCTGGTGATGCGCGAGCTCGCCGGGCTCGACTTCGCGGCGATCGCAACGGCCCTCGACACCACGCCCCAGGCGGCGCGGCAGGTCCTCTACGAGGCGCGGCGCGGTCTGCAGCAGATGAAGGCAGGTCGTGAGATGGAGTGCGACGCCGTCACCGCGCTCCTCTCCGAGCAGGACGGGCGGGCAGGGCGCCGGCGCGACATCCGCGCCCACCTCCGCGACTGCCCCGAATGCCGCCACTTCGCCGAGGCGATCCGCACCCGGAGCCGCACCCTCGCCTCGATCTCGCCCCTGCCCGCGCTGGCCGCGGCGGCGATCGTGAAGGGTGCGGTCGGCGGCTCCGGCGCGGCGGGCGCGGCGGGCGGCGGCGCCTCGACCGGCGCGGCCGGCCTCGCCGGCGGGGCGGCGGTGAAGGCGGCGACGACGGGCGCGATCCTGAAGTCGGCGGCGGGGATCGTCGCCGTGGTCGCGGTGAGTGCCGTCGCGGTCGACCACGCACAGTTGTTCCAGGGCGGCGGGCCGTCGGCGGGCGCGGCGCGGGGCCAGGCGACCGTCGCGACCGGGGCCGCGACGGTCGCCGATCCGGCCGCGCGAAGGACGCCGGCGGACGGCGGATCGGGCGCGAGCGCCGCCCCGCAGGCCGGCAAGGCCCAGAGACTCGAAAAGCGTGCCAGGGATACCGATGCAAAGGGGACGGGCGCCCGCGAGGCGGCACTGCTCGCGGGCGCCCATGTCGCGGCCAAGAATGCGACCGCAGTCGCCCACGGCGCGCCGACCGAATCGCCAGGCGCGACCCGCGCGAGCGCCGCCGCCGAGGCCCCGGCGACCCAGCGAGCTCACCCGACGCATCCGACCCATCCCGAACACGCCCGGGGCCGGGCGTCCTCCGCCCATCCAGGACACCCGCACCCCTCACATCCCTCACATCCACCCCGGCCCGCACGGCCCCCGCGCCCCGAACCGCCGGCACGCCCGGCCCAGGCGCCACACCCGGAAGCGACGGCGCGGCCCGAGACGACGTCGAGCCAAACTCCCCCCGCGGCACCCGAACCCGCCTCGGTCCCCGTCCAGCCCCCGGAAACCTCGGCGCCGGTCGTCACACCGGAACCTCCCGGACGGTCAGGTAGGTAGAGACCGAACACGAGGAGGACCCAATGTCAGATGTCACGGCCCAGCCGTTCGCCGCCGTCTACCGCGCCCAGTCGATGGCCTCGAGCTTCGGCTTCGCAGTCCGCCACTCGGAGAGCTTCTGGTTTCGCGGTCGGCTGCCGGAGGTCACGGCGGCCCTGCGCCCCGCGGACGGCGGGCTCGCGCTCGAGGGGGCGGCGAAGGTCGACTCGATGTCCGTGGTCGCGCCCGCCGAGCTTCGCCGGCACCTGCTCGGGCCCGAGTTCTTCGACGCCGAGCGCCACCCCGAGGTCATCTTCCGCTCCACCGACGTGCGGCTCCTGGACGGCGGCCGGCTCGAGGTCGACGGCGAGCTGACGATCAAGGGCATCGCCCGCCCGGTCGCGGCCGCGGGCCACTACTCGCCGCCCCGCCAGGCAGCATTCGGCGAGGTCGCCGGGCTCGACCTCCAGGCGACGATCGATCGCCGCGAGTTCGGGTTCGACTGGCAGGCCGAGCTGCCCGGCGGCGGCGACGCGCTCGGCTGGGAGGTCCGGCTGGAGGTGGACCTGCTGCTGATGCGGGAGGACGCGGGCTCCCCGGCCAGGACCGACTGATCGCCCCTCAGGCTCCGGCTCGTCGGCTCGCCCCGGGTAGCGGCACACCGGGCGTCTGCTCCGGGGCCGGCGGGACGCCCCCGTCCAGTTCCGTGGTTCCTTCTGCTCGCCATCCGAGGAAAAGGACCACGGAAGGCCGGGCGCCTCTGCCCCGGCGCGGGCCGAGGCGCGGCAGCGGGACCATTCAGGCGGCGTCGTTGGTCAGGACGACCTTGGTCGCCTCGCGGCGGTCGAACTTCGCGTAGGCCGCGGGGCCCTCCTCGAGGGGGAAGCGGTCGCTGATCAGCTGGGAGGGGCGGAGGCGTTCGTCGGCGATCATCGCCAGGAGGGCCTCACGATCGTTGAACGGATCGCCCATCGCGAAGCGGAGGGTCAGCTCGGCCTCGAACATCCGGCCCGCTTCGAGCGGGTAGTCGGGCTCGAAGTGGGCGCCGACGACGCAGATCGTGCCGCGGCCGCGGACCAGACCGAAGGCCGCATCGAGGGCCGCCTTCGCCCCCGCCGCCTCGATCACCGCGTCGGCGCCGAGCCCGCCGGTGGCGGCGGCGACCGCGTCGGCGGCCTCCTCCGGGGAGACCGGCTCGGCCCCGAGCGCCGCGGCGGCCTGGCGGCGCGCCTCGATCCCGTCGACGGCGATCACCCGGCGCGCGATCGGCACCGCGACCATCGTCGCCATCAGGCCGACCGTGCCGCAGCCGAGCACGACCACGGTGTCGCCGATCCCGACCCCGGCGCGGCGCACCGCGGAGAGGCCGGTCGGCAGCATGTCGGCGACGAAGACCGCGTCGTCGTCGTCGACCGCCTCGGGGATCGGCCACAGCGAGCGCACCGCGAGCGGCGCCCGCACCAGCTCGGCCTGGCCGCCCTCGAGCCGCTCGTACACCCCGCTGTAGCCGAAGAGGGCGCGGTGGGAGCACTGCATCGGCCGCCCGGCCCGGCACTGCTCGCAGGTCCCGTCGGAGATCATGCTGGTGTTGACGACCCGGTCCCCGACCACGATCCCGCGCACCTCGGGACCCACCTCGCGCACCACCCCGACCCACTCGTGGCCGGGGATCGTCCCCGCCTCGAAGCCGGGCGTCAGCCCGTGATAGGGGAAGAGGTCGGCGCCGCAGATCGCCGTCCGGGTGATCTCGACGATCGCGTCGCCCGGGTGCTCGATCCGCGGCTCGGGCGCGTTCGCATCCAGCTCTAACCGCTCCGGCCCGTTGATCCGCAGCGCCTTCATCCAGCCACCTCTCTCTCGTCAGGGGGGCGGCGGTCGGTCCAGGGGCGCGCCGCTTCGAAGGCGGCCGCCGCCCGGATCACGAGCGCCTCCGAGTGCAGGCCGCCGGCGATCTGCAGACCGACCGGGACGCCCTGCGATTCGAAGCCGGCGGGGACCGAGATCGCCGGCGTCCCCAGCATGTTGGTCGGGTAGGTGAGCAGCCAGCCGAGCGCCTGGCGCCGCAACGGTTCGCCGTCCAGCGCCGGCGGGCAGTAGGCGTCCGCCGGGAAGGCCCCGCGCGACAGGGTCGGGCTCAGCAGCAGGTCGTACTCGCCCATGAAGGCGGCGAAACGGTCCCACATCCGCCCCCGCGCTTCCCCGGCCAGGGCGACGTCGAGCGCCCGCGCGGCGGCGCCTTCGCGGACGATCTGGACGAGTTGCTCGTCGACCTGCCCGGCCAACGCGTCCCAGTCGAAGAGGTCGACCATCGTCGCGTAGGCGGGCTTCCAGATTCCCTCCCACATCGCCTCTTCGGGGTTGTCCCAGCCCGGGTCGGCCTCGACCACCTCGCAGCCGAGCTCGGCGAACGCCAGCGCCGCCCGCTCGCAGATCGCCGCGATCTCGGGGTCCACCTCCGCCTCGAAGCCAAGGTTCGGCGACCAGGCCACCCGCAGCACCCCGAGCTCCTCCCCCGCGGCGGCCGGGAAGTCGGTGCCGTCGTCGGGCAGCGAGAGCGGGTCGGAGGCGTCGGGGTGGGCGAGGACGCCGAGCATCAGCGCCGCGTCGGCGACCGTGCGGGCGATCGTCCCGTAGCCGAGAAAGGTTTCGTGGCGGGTCGGGACGATCGTGTGTGGGATGCGCCCGACCCCCGGTTTGAGGCCGACGACGCCGTTCAGCGCCGCCGGAATGCGCACCGAGCCCGCGCCGTCGGAGCCCTCGGCGAGCTGCCCCAGCCCCGCCGCCACCCCGGCCGCGGCGCCGGAGCTCGATCCGCCCGCGCTCACCCCGTGCTTCCAGGCGTTGTGGGTCGCCCCGTAGACGTGGTTGTTGGAGGCGCCCGAGTACCCCGCTTCGGTCATGTTCGTCTTGCCCAGGAAGAGGCCCCCGGCGTCGAACATCCGCCGCGCGAAGACCTCGGTCTCGGTCGAGACGTTCGCTTTCAGCGGCACCATTCCGCCTGTCTCCGCCGTGCCCTCGACGCGGCATGCCTCCTTCAGGGTGAAGGGGACGCCCGCCAGCGGCCCGAGCTCCTCCCCCCTGCCGAGCCGCTCGGTGAGCGCGCGGGCGCGCGCCCGGATCGCTCCGGGGTCGTACTCGATGATCGCGTTCAGCGCCGGGTTGACGCGCTCGATCCGGGCGATCGAGGCCTCGGCGATCTCGCTCGGGGAGACCTCCCGCGCCCGCACCAGCGGCGCCAGCTCGGTCGCCGGCGTCCAGCAGAGCTCCTCCCCGGCCACCGCCGCGGCGCTCACGTCGCCGGCTCCTCGAGCTCGACCAGGTACCCGTCCGGGTCGACCGCGAAGACACGGGCTCCGCCCCACGGCGGCGAGCAGGGCTCGGCGAGGAAGCGGACGCCCTCGGCGAGGAGGTCGGCGTGGGCGCCGCGACAATCCTCGACCTCGATCACGAGGTTCGCCTGCAGCCGCGAGGGGTCCGCCGGGGCCTCCAGTTCGACTCCCGGCCGGTCCTCCGCCGGGTGGCCCTGCTCGGCCAGCGAGAGCCGCGTGCCGGCCAGGGTGAGGATCGCGTAGTCGGGGTCCTCGAAGGTCGTCTCGACCTCGAACCCGAGGTGGTCGCGATACCAGGCGCTCGCCACCGCGACGTCGGCGACGGCGAGGATCACGCCGCAGCGAGTCGCCCCGATCGCCGCCATCAGTTGCGCGTGTGGCCGCCGTCCACGGCGATCAGCTGCCCGGTCACCCAGGCCGCTTCCTCCGAGCAGAGGAAGGCGACGGTCGGCGCGATGTCGTCGGGCTCGCCGCGGCGCGGGATCGCCTGCAGACTCTGGACGAAGTCGAAGGCTTCCTTGTGCGGGCCGGCGAGCACGCCCTCGCTCGCGGTCAACCCCGGGGCGACGGCGTTGACGGTGATCCCGTCGGCGCCGATCTCGGTCGCCAGCGCGCGGGTGAAGCCGATCACCCCTCCCTTGGCGGCGACGTAGGCGGCCATGTTCGGCGTCCCGGCGAGGAAGGTGTTGGAGGCGATGTTGACGATCCGCCCGTAGCCGGCCTCCTTCATCGGGCCCCAGACCGCGCGGGTGCAGAGGTAGACGCCGGTGAGGTTGGTGTCGATCAGCTTGCGCCAGTGTGCGAGGTCGACGTCGGGCCAGGGGACGAACGGCACGATCGCGGCATCGTTGACGAGGACGTCCACCTTCCCGTGCGCGTCCAGCACCGCGGCCACCATCGCCGTCACCGCATCGGGGTCGGAGACGTCGGCCTCGATCGCCATCCCGCGCTCCAGGCCGGCGGCGGCCTCCTGCGCCCCGGCGAGGTTCAGGTCGGCGATCGCGACCGTCGCTCCCTCGGCGTCGAGCTTCTTGGCGATCGCGCGGCCGATCCCCTGGGCGCCGCCGGTGACGATCGCGACGCGATCCTCGAGCTTCATCTCCACCTCTCTCCTCTGGTTCAGCGGTGTGTGGGCGCGGCGCCGGAATTCCCGGTCGCGCAGCAGCGTTTCTATTGTGTAAGCTGCCGATTGTCAACAGTAAACCTTGAATATGGAGCGGGAGATGCCACCAACAGGCCCGAAAGCGCTGCCGTGAGGATCGAGAAGGGATTCGAGATCCCGGCCCCGCCCGCCGAGGCCTACAAGCTGTTGATCGACCTCGAGCAAGTCGGCGCCTGCGTCCCGGGCGGGGAGATCGGGCCGGCCGGCGAGGACGGCGCCCACCCCGCCAAGATCGCGGTCAAACTGGGGCCGATGCGGATGACCTACGGCGGCAAGGTGACGATCGCCGAGGCCGACGAGGCGAGTCGCCGCGCCGTCCTCGACGCCAACCTGCGCGAGCAGCGCGGCCAGGGCAACGCGCGCGCCCAGATGACGATGACGGTCAGCGAGGGCGGTGCGGGCTCGATGGTCGCCACGGTCACCGAGGTCGACCTCAGCGGCCGCGCGGCGCAGATGGCGAAGGGCGTCATCGACGAAGTGGCCGACCGGATCGTCGGCGACATGGCGAGCTGCCTGGCGGGCCGGTTCGACGGGGCCGCGAGAGCGGGCACCAGTGCCGACGGGGACCCCCCGGCGGCGCCGCGGGGAGAGCCGAAGCCGATCAACGGCACCCGGCTCCTCTTCTCGGTCCTCTGGGGGCGGATCAAACGCCTCTTCGGCGCCAAGTCGAGCGGGGGCGAGACGGCGTGACCGCCCTGCCGGAGTTCGACCGCCACCGGCCCGCCGAGCTCGCCGAGGCGACCGAGCTGCTCGCGGCCCACGGCGACGACGCCGTCGTCTACGTCGGCGGCACCGAGCTCTTCCTCCTCTTCAAGCTCGGCTTCGCCGAGTACCCGCACGTGATCGACCTCAAGGGGATCGGCGAGCTGTACGGGATCGAGCGCCGCGACGGCGGCCTGCGGATCGGCGCCGCCGAGACCCACCGCTCGATCGAGCGCCACCCGCTGGTCCGCCAAGGGTGGCCCTCGCTGGCCGAGATGGAGCGCGGCGTCGGCAACCTGCGGGTCCGGACGATGGGCTCGATCGGCGGCAACCTCTGCTTCGGCGACCCCCATTCCGACCCCGCCACCTACCTGCTGGCCGCCGCGGCGCGGCTCGAAGCCCGCAAGGGCGCGGAGCGCCGGGAGATCCCGGTCGAGTCCTTCACCACCGGCCCGTTCGAAAACGCGCTCGACGAGGGCGAGCTGTTGACCGGCGTCCTGGTGCCGGACCTGGCGCCCGGCGCGGTGATCGTCCACCGCAAGTTCGTGCTCACCGAGCGACCCGCGATCACCGTCGCCGCCCACGTCCGCAGCGACGGCTCACGCCTCGCCGATGTCCGCCTCGCGGTCGGCTCGGCGGGCAACCGCCCGAGCCGGGTCGAGGCCGCCGAGGCCCTCCTCGACGGGCTCGCGGTGGATCAGCTCGACGGCGCCCTGGCCGAGGTCCGAGCCCTCGCCGCCGACGCCGCCGACCCGGTCGAGGACGCCAACGGCTCGGTCGAGTACAAGCGCCACCTCGTCGGCGTGCTCAGCGGCCGCATCCTGCGCGAGGCCGTCGCCGGGTAGCGGCCAGCCGGCTCGCGTCTCCGTCGCTTGGTGAGTTGACCCCGTCGGGGTGTGGTCAACTCACCAAGCGACGGGACCGCCCCCCTCTACGCGCTCAGTAGTGGTCCGGGGCGTGCTTGTAGGTGTTCCAGGCCTCCATGTCGTGGGTGAGGAAGACGTCGGCTTCGATCTTCGCCGCGAGGGCTTTGACGCGGCGGAGGGAGCGGACGTTGGCGGTCGGGTCGTTGTGGAAGCCGGCGATCATCTCTTTGTCCCAGCTTTCCTGGGTGTAGGTGACGTCGGCGCAGAAGAAGATCGGCGCGGTGCCGTCTTTGTCGAGGAGCAGGGAGTAGTGCTCGACCGTGTGCCCGGGGGTGCGGAGGAGCTTGATGCCCGGGGCCGGCTCGACCACGTCGTCCTCCAGCCAGCGGTACTCCGAGTCGGGCCGGTGGAAAACCTTGTCGGCGTACCCGAGGCGCTCGAAGGTCTCCGGCACCAGCGCGTGGCGGAGCTCCTCCTTGCCGACCCAGGTCGGCGCGTCGGGCAGGTGGCGCTGCCCCCCGCAGTGGTCGAAGTGGAGGTGTGAGTTGAAGATCGCGGTGACGTCACCGGTCTTGAAGCCGCACGCCTCCAGCTGGGCGGGCAGGGTCTGCTCGTCGGTCTGCTCGGGCAGCTCGAAGGGCAGGAACTCTTCCACCGTCCCCTTGTCGAAGCCCGAATCGAAGAGGAAGAGGCCGTCGCTGTGCTCGATCAGCACGCTGTACACCGGGAAGCGCACCGGCGCCCCGCAGCCGACGTTCCAGGTGATGTGGGACTGGTCGATGACCAGCGAGCCGCTGTCCAGCAACCAGACTCGTTCTACGCCCATCGCCCCGCCCTCCTCAGACTTCCTGCTCGTTCAGCGTCTTGCGCACGGCGACCAGGGCCGCGGCGCGCTTTTTCGGCAGCTCGGCGAGTTCCTCGTCGGTGTAGGAGAAGAGCCCACCGCCGGTCTTCAGCCCGAGCTTGCCTTCGCCGGTCAGCTTGGTGATCGTCTCCGAGACGCCCGACTCGGTCGAGATGTCGGCGTTCAGGTAGGAGGCGACATTCTCATAGATGTCGAGCCCGGCGACGTCCAACAGCTGCATCGGCGGGATCACCGCGAGCTTGTAGCCGATCCCCCACTTGACGTTCAGGTCGAGGCCCTCGGCGTCGATCACGCCCTCGTCGACCAGCGCCAGGCACTCGCGCATGATCGCGTAGAGCACGCGGTTCTCGACGAAGCCGGGCACCTCTTTGTGGAGCCGGCTCGGGTGGTAGCCGATCTTCGCGATCAGGTCTTCGGCGGCGTCGATCGTCGCCTGGTCGGTGCGCTCCCCGGGCACCACCTCGATCATCGGGATCAGCTGCGGCGGGTTCGACCAGTGCATGCCGATCACCCGCTCGGGGTGCTCCAGGTCGGCGGCGATCTTGGTGATCGGGATCCCCGAGGTGTTCGAGCTGAGGATCGCCGTGGTCGGCGCGTGCTGCTCGAATTCGCCGAAGATCTGCTGCTTCAGCTCCAGTTTCTCGGGCGCCGCCTCGAGCACGAAGTCGACGTCGGCGAGCGCCGCCGCGAGGTCGTCGCCGAAGGTGATCGAGCCGCCCTCGGTCTTCTCGGTGCCGAGCCGGTCGAGCACGCCGCGCGCGATCGGCACCATCGCCTCCGCTTTCGCCAGCGCCTCGGCGGAGACGTCGAAGAGCCGCACCTCGATCCCGGCGCGCTCCAGCACCGCTCCCATCCCCGGGCCCATCGTCCCGGTGCCGATCACGGCGGCACGCGTGGTCTCGCTCATCCTTGCTCCTCCTTGAGTTGGTTGATCCGCCGCCACACCCGTTCGGGCGTCAGCGGCAGCTCGGTCATCGGCACCCCGGCGTCGGCCAGCGCGGTCGCCAGCGCTGCCGGGGTGGCCGCCTGGGCGCCCTCGCCGCAGCCCTTCGCCCCGTAGGGCCCGGGACCGTCGGCATTCTCGACGATGATTCCCCGCATCGATTCCGGCATGTCCTCGATCCGCGGCACGCGGTAATCGAGCAGCGTGTCGTTGGTCAGGTAGCCGCCGTCGAAGACCATCTCCTCGAAGAGCGCGTTGCCGATCCCCTGCAACACCGCGCCCTCGTCCTGGCGCTCGACCAGGAGCGGGTTGATCGCCTTGCCGACGTCGGCGATCGTCGCCGTCCGCTCGACCGCGATCCGGCCGGTGTCGGGGTCGACCCTGATCCGGGCGGCGGCGATGCAGACCTCCCAGAACACCGGCCCTTCGGCGTAGGAGCCGGTGCCGCCTTCGGGGCGCACCTCGCCCTCGCCGATCACCTCGCCGCCGACGAACCCGAAGCGCATCGCGATCAGCTCCTCGTAGGTGGCCGACCCGCCGGCCCCGTGGACGGCCCCGTCGCGGACCTCCAGCGACTCGGGCTCCACCCCCCAGCGCGAGGCGGCGGTCTCGACCAGGCGGCGGCGCAGGTCGGCCGCGGCGCGCTGCACCGCGAGCCCCGCCAAGGTGGTCGAGCGGCTCGCGCCGGTCGAGCGGTCGTACGGCGTGAAGCGCGTGTCGGCGCCCTGCACGGTGACCCGGCCGAGGTCGATGTCGAGCTCCTGGCAGGCGATCTGCGCCATCACCGTGCGCGCGCCCTGGCCCATTTCGGTGGTGCCGACGTTGACCTCGACGCTACCGTCGGCCTCCATCCGCACCCCCGCCCGGGAGACCGGGTGGGCACCGGCGGCGAGCAGCCCGACCGAGACGCCGCGCCCGACCCACGCGGACTTCGGGTCGTCCCAGCCGACCGCCGCGGCGGCCTTTTCGACGTCGCCGATCAGATCGGCGTCGAGCGGCTTGCCGGTGCCGTCGGGCCGCACCGGTTCCCCCTTCCGCAGCAGGCTGCGGCGGCGCATCTCGAGCGGGTCGAGGCCGGCCTTGCGGGCGATCTCGTCGATCTGCATCTCGCCGATCCAGTGCGTGTGGACGGCGCCGAAGGCGCGGTAGGAGCCCGCCGGCGAGGTGTTGGTGTAGACGCAGTTGGCGTCGACGCTGACCGCGTCCCAGCGGTAGGGGCCCGGGGCGGCGTCGCCGGCGGTGGCGCAGACACGCGGGCCGTTGTCGGCGTAGGCGCCGGTGTCGAGCCAGAGCCGCACGTTGCGCGAGACCAGCGTGCCGTCGGCCTTGGCGGTGGTCCGCATCCGGCAGCGCATCCCGTGGCGGCGGGTGGTGACCATCGACTCGTCGACCCGGTTCTGGATCCGCACCGGCCGGCCCGCCTTCCAGGCCAGCGCCGTCGTCAGCGGCTCCATCTTGGTGTAGCTCTTCGAGCCGAAGCCGCCGCCGAGGTAGGGCACGATCACCCGCACCCGGCCGATCGGCAGCTTGAACAGGTCGGCGATCTCGGCGCGGACCAGGAACGGGTGCTGGCAGGAGGCCCAGAGCGTCACCTCGCCGTCGCCGAAGTCGGCGATCACGGTGTGGGTCTCCATCGAGTACTGGAAGACGGCGGGGAACTCGTACTCGCCTTCGACCGTGATCTCCGCTTCGGCCTCGTCGAGCTCGACCGAGCCGGCGTCGAGCCGGTAGCGATAACAGACGTTCCCTTCCTCCTCGGGCAGGTCGCCGAGGCCGTGGAAAAGGCCGCGTTCGACCTCCTCTTCGTGGAGGATCGGCGCGTCCGGCGCGATTGCCGCCATCACCGTGTCGACCACCGGCAGCTCCTCGTACTCGACCGCGATCAAGCGCACCGCAGCCTCGGCGGTCGCCTCGTCGACCGCGGCCACCGCGGCGACCGGCTCGCCCTGGAAGCGCACCCGGTCGATCGCCAGGATCGGCCGGTCTTTGATCGCGTGGCCCCAGAGCGGGTTGAACCCACCGAGGTCGGTGCCGACCAGGACCGCGACGACGCCCTCCAGGGCCGCCGCCGCCTCGGTGTCGATCGAGACGATCCGGGCGTGCGGGACCTCCGAGCGCAGCACCTTGCCGTGCAGCATCCGGGGGACCTCGAGGTCGCCGGCGAACTGCGCCTCGCCGCGGATCTTCTCCGCCAGGTCCTTGCGCTCCTCCGAGCGCCCGACCCGCTCGGTCGCAGCACCGGGCGCCGCCGTCGCCGCGTCGACGCTCACGAGCGGCCGCCCGCGGCGATCGCTTCCGCCGCTTCGACGATCGACTTGTAGCCGGTGCAGCGGCAGACGTTGCCGTCGAGCCCCTCGACGATCGCCTCGCGGCTGCCGAGCTCGCCGGCGTCGCGCAGCGATTTCAGGGTCAGCACGATGCCCGCCGTGCAGAAGCCGCACTGGACCGCGGCGCGGTCGGCGAAGGCGCGCTCGAACTCGGCGAACTCCTCGCTCTCGGCGAACCCCTCGATCGTCAGCACCTCGCGCCCGGCGGCATCGACCGCCAGGTAGGTGCAGGCGCTGACCGGCTCGCCGTCGACCAGCACCGTGCAGACGCCGCAGACCTGGACGTCGCAGGAGCGCTTGGCGCCCTTCAGCCCGAGCCGGTCGCGCAGGGTGTCGAGCAGCAGCTCGCGCTCCGGCACGGTCAGCTCGCGCGGCACCCCGTTGACGGTCAAGGCCAGCCTCGCGTCCGCCACTACGCCCCCTCGAACCCGCCGCCGCTGCGGCGCAGTTCGCGCACCCAGGCGTCCCAGTATTCGTTGACGAGGAAGTCGTCGTACTTGCGCCCGTTGAGGTCGGCGAGCAGCTCGGCGGCGATCGGCCGCGGGCTGCCGAGCGTGACCGCGATCGACTGCAGCATCACCGCCCGCTCCAGGGTCACCGCGGTCAGCACCAGCCAGCGGACGTCGGCGCCCGCGATCAGCACGCCGTGGTTTCGCATCAGCACCGCGCTGCGCTCGCCGAGCGCCTCGGCCACCTGCTCGGCCTGGGCCACCTCGGTGATCAGGTCGGGGTTCTCGAAGGTAGCGACGCCGTCGTCGAAGAGGACCGAGTCGTGGGTGAGGAAGAGCAGCGGCGCGTCGGTGGCGCCGAGCGCGGTCGAGTAGGGCGGGTGGCCGTGGGCGACGGCGGTGACGTCGTCGCGGCGCCGGTAGACCTCGGTGTGGAGGACGGTCTCCAGGTGCATGTCGGCGGTCGAGTCGTCGGGGTGCGAGTCGAGGTCGACGGCGATCACGTCCTCGGGCCCGACCTCGGCCAGGGTCAGCCCGCGGCGCTTGATCCAGATCCGCCGCGGGTCGCCCGGGTCGCGGGCGCTGACGTGGCCGAGCGTCAGGTCGCTGTAGCCGTGCTCGGCGAGGATCCGGCAGGCCCAGGCGACTTCGGCGCGAAGCTCGGCGACGTCGCTTGCCGTCGTCGTCGCCATCAGCCCGCGGTCTCGCGCCGCTCGGTCGGCGGGTAGTCGGGATGGGGGAAGCCGAACACCATGACCACCTCCTCCTCGGAGTCGTTGACGACCGCGTGCCAGGTGTGCGGTGGGATGTGGAGCGCGTCGCCGGTGGCGAAGCGGACCTCGCCCTCGTCGGTGTCGAGGCGCCCCGTGCCGCTGACCACGTAGGCGACCTCCTCGGTCTCGTGGGAGACCGAGGCGACCGCGGTCCCCGGCTTGAACACCGAGTACCCGATCGAGGCGGTGTTGCCCTCGACCGTCGCCGGCGTCACCAGCATGCGGCTCCAGCTGCCGCCGGGGAGGTCGATCACGTCGACCTCGGCCAGCGGCACCACGGTGATCCCCGCCGCGCCGCTCACAGCGCCCACTGCCCGTCTTTGACGATGTAGGTGCCGTCGTCGAGGATCTGCAGGGTGGCGTCGAGGATGACGCCGTCTAGGTGGAGCGAGGAGACGTTCTGCCCGCCGGGGTAGGAGAGGTGGTTGTCGCCGAGGGCGAAGTGGACGGTCCCCACCCGGCCCTTCTCCGACGGCGTCCCGAACGGCGCCACCTCGGAGACGCCGAAGGCGAACTCGCCGGTGATGTCGGCGTTCTCGACCCCCTCGATCACCTCGCGCAGGCGGCGCGCGTCCTCGCCGCCCTCGATCTTCACCGCGTGGCCTTTCTCCATCGTCCAGGTGATCGGCTCGGTGACCTGGCCGGGGAGGCCGATCCCGAGCATCACCCCGTCGACCACGATCGTCCCGTCGGTGCCGTCCTCGACCGCGGCGAAGGCGACCTCCGCCCAGAGCGGCAGCGGCCCCATCATCTGGCCGCGCTCCTTGATCGAGGTGACCTCGAGCGCCGGCCGACCCTCGATCGTCACCGTGACGTCGGTCCCCGCCGGCGAGGTGACCCGGCACTTCTTCTTGCCTTCGAGCGCGGCGATCGCGTCTTCGGCCCGTTTGGTCGCGGTGAGGATCTTCTCCTTCGTCAGCCCCCAACCGCCCATCCCGGGCTCGACCGAGCAGATCTTCGCCCGGTTCTTCAGCGACTCGCCGATCGCCGGCACGTGGCAGAAGCGGTTCGCCCACTCGAGGTCGGTGACGACGATGATCTCGTCCGAGGCGACCATCGCCTGGTGCAGGTTCTTCGGCGGCGCCATCGGGAAGCTGGTGTCGGCGCGGCCGCGCTTGACCTGGGCTTCGTTGTCCATCACCACCGGCCAGGCGCCGCGGTCGAGGGCGACCGCGGCGAGCGCGTCGGCTTCCACCCGGTGCTCGTTGTCGCAGATGATCGTCACCACGTCGTCGGGCTCGACCGACATGCAGACGTCGATCACCAGTTCGGCGTCCTTGCGGATCTCATCGGCAGTTGGCATACCTCGTCACCTCGCCATCTCGCGTTCGAACGCGGGTAGGACTTCGCTTGCGAATCGCTCCACCTGGCCGACCTGGTCGAGGTCGCCGAAGCGGCAGATGAAGTGGGTCACGCCGCGCTCGGCGAACTCGCGCAGCCAGGCGGCGATGTCCTCGGGGGCCCCGACCGGGCCCCAGTTGGAGAGGTCCATGTTCTGGGACAGCTCCGGGTAGTACATCGAGATGTATTCGTCGAAGGCCTTGGTCGCGGCCTCGGCCGAGTCGCCGACGTTCATCGTCACCTGGTAAGCGACCTCGTAGTCGGCGAAGTCCTTCCCCAGCTCCGCCGCGGCCTCGGTCAGGTAGCCGATCTGCTCGGTCAGCTCCTCCGGGTGCTGGGCCCGGCAGCAGGTCATCCAGCCGTCGCCGTACTCGATGATCCGCCGGCAGGCGCGCTTCATGATGTTGACCATGCGCTCGTCGTGGGACTCGTCGATCAGCCGCGGGTTGGAGACGATCCACATCGGCGGCGGCTTCTGGATCGGCATCAGCGGCGCCATCTCGGTGCCGGAGTGGAAGGCGATCTCGTCGTAGTCGAAGAACTTGCCGTGGAAGTCGACCTTGCCCTCGGTCCACAGCTGGCGGACGACGGCGAGGCCCTCCTCGAAGATCGTCCCCCGCTCCTTGAACGGCAGGCCGAGCGCCTTGTACTCCTCGCGCACCCGCACTTCGGCGCTCCCCATGCAGGGGCCGAAGATCGTGCGGCCGCCGGAGATCTGGTCGAGCGTCGACCACTCCATCGAGAGCACCAGCGGGTTGCGCAGCGCGCTGACCAGACAGGCGGTGCCGAGGCGCACGCGCTCGGTGCGCTGGGAGATCGCCGAGAGCAGCGAGAGCGACTCGTAGCGCGGCTTCGAGAAGAGGCTGTCGCCGACCCAGACCGAGTCGAAGCCGAGCCCCTCGACCCGCTCCGAGAGGTCGAGCAGCGCGCCCAGGTCGTAGTCGGGGGCGATCAGCGGCTCGCGGTTGTTCAGGTTGACCCCGAACTCGATCTTGCGGTTGCCGTCTTGGTTCACTGCGCCTCGCTTTCCTAGATCCGTTGCGGTATCTCGATGTGGTTGGCAAGCAGCCGCGCCGCCTCGTCGGCGTCGCCTGCTTCGACCGCGGCGAGGATCGCCGCGTGTTCGGGGGGCGAGGAGTCGATCGTTCCTCGCAGGGTCAGCGAGCGGGCCAGGTAGCGGCCCATCTGCGCCATCAGCAGCCGGTAGTGCTCGCCGAGTTTCGCGTTGCCGGAGGAGTCGACGATCTGCTGGTGGAAGGCGGCGTTGGCGTCGAAGAACTCCTTCAGCTGGTCGTTGGCGACGAACTGGGTCATTTCCTCGTGCAGCTCGCGCAGGCGGTCGAGCTCGGCGGGCTCGATCCGCGCCACGGCGAGGCGGATCGCCAGCGTCTCGAGCGCGTCGCGGACCTGGTAGGCCTCGACGAATTCCTCGTCGGTCAGCTCGGCGACGATCGCCCCGCGGCGCGGCGTGATCTTCACCAGGCCTTCGCTGGCCAGCCGGCTGAGCGCCTCGCGGATCGGTCCGCGGCTCACCTCCAGCTCGTTCGAGAGCGAGAGCTCGTTCAGCTCCTGGCCGGGCCGGAGTTTGCTCGACAGGATCTCCTCTCGAAGGTGGTCGAAGACCTGCTCGCGCAACGTCTTGTTGCGCACTCCGATCGATTTGGTGCTGCGCTCGCCGGTGGAAGCCATCTCAGCGCGCTCCTCTCACGTAGGGAAGGGCCAGGGCAGGCGGCAGATAGGAGCGTCGACCGAAGATGACCAACGCCACCATCACCGCGATGAACGGCAACATGTTGATCAGGTCGGTCGAAATTTCGATGCCCGCCAGCTGCAGGGCGGTCGTGATCGAGAGCGAGATGCCGAAGAGGAGCGAGGCGAGGGCGACCCAGATCGGCTTGCCGCGGCCGAGCATGCAGATCACGATCGCCATGTAGCCCTGGCCCTGGGTCATGAAGGGGGTGAAGACGCCGGCCCCGACGATCGCCAGGAAGCCGCCGCCGAGGCCGGCCAGGGCGCCGGTCGAGAGTACCGCGTAGCTGCGGGTGGCGACGACGCTGACCCCGGCCGCGTCGAGCGCCTCCGGCTTCTCCCCCGCGGCGCGCAGGTTGAGGCCGATGTTGGTCGACCGGAAGACCCAGGTGAGGACGAAGGCGAAGATGATCCCGAGGTAGACGAGGAGGCTCTGCTGGAACAGCCCCGGGCCGAGGACCGGGATCTTGTCGAGCAGCGGGATCGAGACCGTCGGGGTCGCCCCGAGGCGCGGGTAGGTGGTGCCGAACTGGGCGCCTTGAAGCACGCTGGTGATCCCCTCCCCGGCCAGCGTGATCGCGATCCCGACGACGATCTGGTCGAGGCCGAGCCAGACGCAGAGGACGATCATCACCAGGCAGGCGAGCACGCCGCCCGCGGCGCCGCCGAGGAAGCCGAGCGCGGTCGAGTGGAGGTAGTAGGTGGCGACGAACCCGGTGTAGGCGCCGATGATCATCATCCCTTCGATCCCCAGGTTGAGCACCCCGGAGCGCTCCGAGATCGACTCCCCGAGCGCCGCCAGAAGCAGCGGGATGCCGGCGATCACACCGCCGGAGATCAGCGCCGTGAGGACGTCCTGGTGGAAGAGGTTGCTCACCCCGCCGCCTCCTGCTCGCGCTTCTTCGCGCCGGGCAGGCGAAGCGCCGCGCGCAGGCCGTTGGGCAGGTAGCTCTGGCCGAGCGAGCGACGCCGGCCGAGGAACTCGATCACGGTCATGAAGAGCAGGATCAGGGCGACCAGGACGAGCAGGAAGTCGGTCGGCAGGCCCACTTCCTGGGTCGCCAACGTGCCGCCGGTCGAGAGCACGGCGAAGAAGGCGATGAACGGGATCACGACCAGCGGGTTCAGCCGGGCGAGGAAGACGAAGGGGATCACGGTGTCGCCGTAGGCCGGGTTCCAGTTGGCGCGGATGTAGCCCCAGACGCCGAGGATGTCGGCGGCCGCGGCGAGCCCGATCAGGGCGCCGCTGAAGAAGAAGCTCGTGATCACCAGCTGCTTGACCTGGATGCCGACGTGGCGGGCGGCGCGCGGGTTGGCGCCGAGCACGTCGATCTTCAGGCCGAAGGCGGTGCGCGAGATCACCAGGTAGACGACGACCGCCGCCGCCAGCGCGACCAGCACCCCGATGTGGACTTTGGTCCCCGGGATGTGGGGCAGCATCTTGTTCAGTTCCAGGACCTTGGTCTGGGCGATGTTCACGCTCGGGTCCTGGAACGGGCCTTTGATCAGGATCTGCGCCAGCCCGACGCCGATGAAGGACATCATCAGCGTGGTGATGATCTCGTTGGTTTCGTAGAAGGCCTTGAGCAGCGCCGGGACGATCGTCCAGATCGCCCCGACCAGACCCGCGACGACGAACATGATCAGGAAGGCGAGACCGAGCGGCAGGTCGTTCACCAGCGACGGCGCGAGACCGGAGATGACCGCGGCCGAGAGCAGGAACTGGCCGTTGTAGCCGAGGTTCCAGATGTTGGCGCGGAAGGCGACGATCAGGCCGACCGCGATCAAGAGCAGCGGCGCCATCCGTTTGGCGCTTTCCTGCCAGGCTTTGCCCTGGGCGCCGTGTTCCCAGACCGACGAGTAGAAGGCGAAGGGGTCGTGGCCGAGGATCACCAGCAGGAGGCCGCCCGCGACCAGCGCCAGCAGGACCGGCACCAGCGAGCGGATCGTGGTGTCGAGGGCCTTGCCGAGCGCGCCCGAGCGGGCGCCGGCGCGGCTCGGGACCTCGACCTCGGTCAGCAGTTCGTTACCGGGGACGGTGCTCAAGCCGCTTCCTCCGCGCCCGCCAGGCTGAGCGAGACGTCGCCGATCATCATCCCGCCGATCCGCTCCGCCGCCCCCGGCCCGGGCTCCGCTTCGCCGACGATGCGGCCGCGGGAGAGGACCAGGATCCGGTCGGAGACCTCGAGCAGCTCGTCGAGGTCGGTTGAGATCACCAGCGCCGCCTTGCCGTCGCGCAGCTGCCGGATCATCTCCCGCACCGCCAGCGTCGTTTTCAGGTCGAGGCCGTAGGTCGGCTTGTGGAAGACGACGACTTTGGCGCCGAAGGACAGCTCCCGCGCCAGCAGGACTTTCTGCATGTTGCCGCCGGAGAGGGTGCCGGCGCGCGTCTCGACCCCCGGCGCGCGGACGTCGAACTGCTTGCAGAGCTCTTCGGCGCGCTCGTCGATCGCCCGCTTGCGGACGCTGCCGTAGCGCCAGTAAGGCGGCTGGCCGATCCGCTTCAGGAAGAGGTTCAGGGAGATGCTGAGGCCGCCGACGATGCCTTCGCCGATCCGGTCGTCGGTGAGGTAGTGGAGGCCGAGCTTCTCGCGCTTCATCACGTTCAGGCGGCCGATCGGGGCGCCGAACAGGCGAATCTCCCCCGCCCGCAGCCGGCGCTGGCCGCCGATCGCCTCGGCGAGCGCCCGCTGGCCGTTGCCGTCGACGCCGGCGACGCCCAGCACCTCGCCCTCGTGGAGGACCAGGTCGACGTCCTCGACCCCGGGGTCGGTGCCCGCGCCGGGCGCGGAGGCGCCGATCAGCTCGAGGAGCGGCTCGCCGACCGCGTGGTCGGGCCGCTGCCGCACCTCGGCGGGCTCGGCCTCCTCGACCTTCACCCGCAGCTCGGCGGCGTCGGTGAGGCTCTCGGCGGCGCCGCCGAACATCATCTCGATCACGATCTCCTCGAGCTCGGCGGGCGGCGTCGAGGCGACCGCCTCGGCGTCCAGGGTGCCGACCATGCGGCCGCGACGGAGGACCGAGATCCGGTCCCCGAGCGAGACCGCCTCGTGCAGCTTGTGGGTGATGAAGATCGTCGCCAGCCCCTCGCTCTTCAGCCGGCCGAGCACCGTGTAGAGCTCCGCGACCGCCTGCGGGGTCAGCATCGAGGTCGGCTCATCGAGGATCAGCAGGCGCGAGCCGCGCCACAGCGCCTTGATGATCTCGACCTGCTGTTGGCGACCGAGCGCGAGGTCGGCGGCGCGGGCCTCGGGGTCGACCTCGACCCCGAGGATGGTCCCGAACTCCTCCAACCGCGTCCGCGCCGAGGCCGCGTCCAGGCGCAGCTTGCCGGAGTCCCCGAGCATCAGGTTCTCCAGCACGCTGAGCGCCGGGATCAGCGTCGAGTGCTGGTAGACGGTGCCGATCCCGAGATCAAGCGCCTTGCGCGGCGAGTCGATCCGGACCGGCTTCCCGTCCACCGATATCTGGCCCGAGTCCGGGGTCTGGATCCCCGAGAGGATCCCCATCAGCGTCGACTTGCCCGCGCCGTTCTCGCCGAGCAGCGAGTGGACCTCCCCGGCGCGGACGTCGAAGCTGATGTCGTCGTTGGCCTTGACCCCCGGGAAGGACTTGCTGATCCCCCGGAGGTCGACGACCGACGACCCCGTCTCTGCGGCCGGGGTCATTCCGCTAGGGCCGCTTTCGCCGCGCCGATCGTGGTCGCCACCGGCACCTTGATCTTGCCCGCGAGGATTTCCTGTTCGGCCTTTTCGATTTCGGCCCAGACGCTCGCCGGGATGTACTTCGACTTCAGCAGCGAGATGCCCCCGTTCTTGAGGTTCAGGTCATACGCTTCTTTGCCGAAGGTCCCTTCCTGAATCTGTTCGATGAACGTTTTGTAGGCGCCGTCGAAGCTCCAGAGGACCGAGGAGAGCAGGACGCCCTTCTTGTCGATCGGCGTCATGTTGCCGATGTCGCCGATGTACCACACCTTGTGGCCGACGTTGGCGGTTTCGATCGCCTGCAGGTAGCCGAACGAGGCCCCGTCGCCCATGCCGAAGATCACGTCGGCGCCTTCGGCGATCATGCTGGTCACGACCCGCTTGCCGCCGGCCGCGTCGTCATAGCCTTCGGCACTGATCTCGGCGAAGGAGATCGGCATCTTCGGGCTGACGCTGTGGACGCCGGCCGCGTAGCCGCCGGTCATCTCGAACCAGTTCGTGTCGGAGGCCGAGATGACGACGCCGACCTTGCCGGTCTTGGTGGTTTTCGCGGCCAGGATCCCGGCCAGGTAGGCACCTTCCTGGCTCGAGGTGATGATGCTGGTGAGGATCCCCGGTTTCACCTCGTTGGGGATGTCGTAGGTGACCGTCGGGATTTCGAATTCTTCCGCGACGCGCTTGGCGGCGGTGTCGTAGCCGCTCGCGTGGGCGATCAGCAGACCCGGTTCCTTTTCCGCCATCTGGCGGAGGACGGTTTCGGTTTGTTCGTAGCCGATGTCCGTCGTTTTTTCGAGTTCGGCACCGATTTCGTTGGCGACTTTTTCGGCCGCCGCGACACCTTGTTCGTTCCAGCCGTAGTCGTTCGCCTTGGCCGGCGTGGCGATCGCGATCTTCTTGACGCTGCTGGTCGATTCACCGCCCGACGATTCCTTTTCGCCGCCCGCGGCCGCGCTTTCCGATTCCTTGTTTTCGCTCGTGCTCGAACTGCTGCTGCCACAACCGGCGACGATGCCCGCCAAGGCGAGCAGCGCCAGCACCAAAGCGGTGGCCAGCGGCAGCGAGAGCCGTTTCTTCTTCACACCGTCCATCAGACCGATCTCCTCCGTTCCCCCAAGGCGTCGGCCGCGCGCTTCCGCCCGCGGCCGCGCCGAGTCCGTTGGCAACTCAGTTACGTCAACGGCCTGCATTCTTAGTCTGTAGGTTGCCGATTGTCAACAGTAGACTCCAGACAATTTCTGCGGTACGGTCGGCGGCACAGCGATGAGCACCCAAGGTTCAAGCGAAAGCGTCGTCTCGGGGAGCGGGCGTGGGCCCCGCGCCCGGCTCGTGCTCGCGGGCCTGGGGCTCGCGGCCGCCGTCTGTGTCGCGCTGGTGCTCGTCCTCTCCGGCTCCGGCTCGGCGGGCGCGGTCACCTCCAACGAAGCGCAGATCAGGCGCCAGCTGGTGGTGCGGCTCCACGAACACGCGCTCTTCCCCCACGCGGTCGCCTGCGTGGCGAACGGGCGCGACTTCGAAGGCGCCGCGGTGATCCGCTGCAACGTCAACTACGGCGACCCCCACATCGAAGCGATCTGCGGGGTCCTCCGCGGCGGCGAGCTGGTGACCAACCACGACGAAGCGGCGATCCCCTGCGGCCCCGACCTGCGGGGATGGCACCCGATCGTCAAGACCTACGGATAAGGAAGAGAGCGAATGCACGAAGCCGACTTCACCCTGAGCGCGGGCCCGACGATCTCCTCGAGCCGGGTCCAACAGGCGCTCGGCAGCCCGATCCCCTTCGATTACGACCCCGCCTTCCTCGCCCACTTCGCCGATACCCAGCGACTCACCGGCGAGCTCTTCAGGACCACCAAGGACGTGGTCCTGATGCAGGGAGAGGCGGTGCTCGGCCTGGAGGCCACGGCGCGCGCCGTGGTCCGGCCGGGCATGCGGTGCCTGAACCTGGTGTCGGGGGTCTACGCGGCCTGGTTCGGGGACTGGCTGCGCTCCTACGGCGCCGAGGTGAGCGAGCTGAAGGTCCCTTATGACGAGGCGATCGACCCCGGCGCGGTGGCGGCGGAGCTGGAGCGGCTCGGCGAGGTCGAACTGGTGGCGCTGGTCCACTCGGAGACGCCGAGCGGGATCGAGAACCCGTTGGCGGAGATCGCGCCGCTGGCCAAGAAGGCGGGAGCGCTGATGTACGCGGACGTGGTCTCGGCGCTCGGCGGCACCGCGGTGGAGATCGACGAGTGGGGCGTCGACATCGCCGTGGCGGGCTGCCAGAAGTGCCTCGGCGGTCCTCCCGGGATCTCGCTCTGCGTGGTCAGCGAGGAGGCGTGGGCGGCGATCGACGCGAACCCCTCCGCCCCGCGCGGCACCTTCGTCTCGCTCCTCGACTGGCGCGAAACCTGGCTGGCGAGCGGCGGCGCCAAGTTCCCGTACACGCCGTCCGTCTCCGACGTCAACGGGGTGCACGCGGCGATCTCGGAGTGCCTCGAGCACGGGCTCGAGGAGGTGATCGCGCGGCACGCGGCGGCGGCGCGGGCCTGTCGGGCCGGGGCCGAGGCGATGGGGCTCGAGCTGTGGCCGCGGAGCCACGACTACGCGGCGAACTGCGTCACCGCGATCCGCTGCCCGGAGGGCGTCGGCGTGGCCGAGACCCTCGCCCACATCCGCGAGCGCTACGGGGTGATGCTCTCCGGCGGCTACGGCGAGCTGGCCGAGAAGGTCTTCCGGATCGGCCACATGGGGACCGGGTCGCGCTCGCTCTACCCGCTCGTCTCGGTGTCGGCCCTGGCCCAGGGGCTGGCCGACCTGGGGGTCGAGGTCGACGTCGGGGCGGCGGCCGCCGCGACGCTCGAGTCGCTCGCCGCGAGCGGCGCCGCGGTGACCGCCTGAGCGGGTGAGCGGGGCGCTCGACCCCGGGGAGCTCGCCGCGTGGTCGCGGCGACGGCGGCCGCTGATGATCGAGCGGCTGGGTGCGATCACGGCGCTCGACGCGCCGAGCGGGGATGCCGAGGCGCTCGCCGCGCCCGCGGCGCTGCTCGTTTCCTGGCTGGAGGAGCTGGGCGCCCGGGTGAGCGTCGCCGCGACCACGGCGGGGCCGCTGATCGACGCGGAGCTCGGCGCCGGCGCGGGACGTCCCGGCGCCGCCGGCGTGGAGTCCCCCGCTCTGATTCTGTGTCACTACGACACCGTCTGGCCGACGGGTACGGCGTCGGCCCGCCCGTTCGCCGTGCGCGAGGGGATCGCCACCGGCCCCGGGGTCCTCGACATGCGCGGCGGGATCCTCGCCTGCCTGGGGGCGGTCGCGGCGCTTGACGAGCTCGGGGTCGCCCGCGCCCCGGTGCGGATGCTGCTGACGCCTGACGAGGAGACCGGCAGCGAGGCATCGCGGGGCGCGATCGCCGCCGCGGCCGGGGACGCGGCGCTGGCGCTGGTGCCCGAGCCGGCGCTGCCGGGCGGCGGGCTGAAGACCTCGCGCAAGGGCTGGCTGCTGGTGCGTCTGACCGCGCGCGGCGTCGCCGCCCACGCGGGGCTCGAGCCGGAGCGCGGCGCGAGCGCGGTCGACGAGCTGCTCGCGGCGCTGGCGGCGGTCGAGGCGCTGCGGGACCCGGAGCGCGGCACCACCGTCAACGTCGGCCTGCTGCGCGCGCCGAACCCGGCCAACGTGGTCGCCGACCTGGCCGAGGCGACGGTCGACGTGCGGGTCGCCGACGGCGAGGCGGAGGAGCGGGTGCGGACGGCGCTCGCGGCGCTCCGCGGGCGCGATCCCCGCGCCGCCCTGGAGGTCGAGGAGCTCCATTCGCGCCCGCCCCTCGTCCGGACCGAGGCGAGCGCGGCGGCGGCGGCCCGGGCCCGGCGCCTGGCCCGCTCCCTCGGCCTCGGCGAGCTCGGCGAGGGCCACGCGGGCGGCGTCAGCGACGCCAACCTCGCCGCCCTCGGCGGGGCTCCCGTCCTCGACGGCCTCGGCCCGGTCGGCGGCGGCGCTCACGCCGAGGACGAGTGGGTCGACCTCGACTCACTGGTCGAGCGGACCGCCTTGATCGCACTGCTGCTGACCACCGATGTCGAGAAGGAGTGAGGAGAGCCGGATGCCTGAGCAAACCCGACGCGACGCGGAGATCATCGGCGCGGTCGACGCCCGCCGCGAGCGGATCGAAGCGACGATCGACTTCGTCCACGCCCACCCGGAGCTGGCCCACGAGGAGCGGGAGTGCGCCGCGCACCTCGCCGACCTGCTCGCCGCCGCCGGCTTCTCGGTGACCCGCGGCGTGGCGGGCATGGAGACGGCCTTCGTGGCCCGCCTGGCGGGCGCGTCGCCCGGGGCGCGGGTGGGGATCGCGGCGCTGTACGACGCCGTCCCCGCGGTCGAGGCCGACGGCAGCGTGCGGCCCGTCCACTCCTGCGGGCACGGTCCGATCGCCGCGGCGGCGACCGGCGCCGCGCTGGCGCTGGCCGGGCTCGACGGCGGCTTCGCCGGGGAGATCGTCGTGGTCGGCTGCCCGGCCGACGAGATCCACGCGCCGCAGACGGTCGCCCGCGGTGGCGGCAAGCTGCTGAGCGCCGCGGCGGGCGTCTGGGACGAGGTCGACGCGGCGCTCTACGTCCATCCCGAGTTCAAGAACACCGTGTGGCCGCGGTCGCGCTGGATGCGTCGCCTCTTCTTCGGCCTCTACGGGCAGCGCAGCCTGCGCGACGATGCCGCCCAGCCGCCGATCGAGGCGGTCGGGTCGCTGCTCGACGCGTGCCGCGAGTTCTCCCGCGACGACCTGATGATCGAGCGGGTCGAGCTGGACGGCGACGTCGAGGAGGGCACCGGCCTCGCCCTGAACGGGTCGCTGCTGGTCTTCGGCGACGACGAGGCGAGCCTCGAGCGCACGGCCGCGAGCATCCGCGACGCCCTCCCGGCGCTCGAGTGGCGCCCCGGGCCGCTGGTCACCGGCGTCAACCCCGACGACCGGGTCGCCGCCGCGGTCGCCGCGGCCTTCGCCGCCTGCGGCCGCGACTTCGAGCCCGCCCCCGGCACCCTCCCCTTCGCCACCGACTGGGGCAACGTCACCCAGCGCGTCCCCGCCGCCCTGATCGGCGTCGGCCGCCCCGAAGGCTGGGCGTTCCACTCCGACGCGGGCGCCACCCAGTTCGCCTCCCCCGACGGCCTCGAGGCGGCCCTCCAGATGGCGACGGTCCTCGCCCTGGCAGCTGACCGCCTGACGCGGGCCGGGGCGTAGCCGGCCAGGCGCCGCCGGCACAGCGGTCGGAAGGCGCGCAGGGTGGGAAAGGACGACCGCCGTGTGGCCCGAGCCGGTGAGTTCGCAATTCACCGCGCTATGCGCGGGTTTCTGCGAACTCACCGGGGGGTCGGCCCCGCGGTGTTCCTTACTTGGCCTATGTGCAAGTAAGGAACACCGGAAGGCCGGGGCTCCCTGGACCCGGCGCGCCGCCGGGCGTCAGCCGGCACACGCCCCTGCCGGAAGCGCGGCGCAATGCGGACGGGATGCCTCCGCCGCGCCCGACCCTATTGTTGCCCGCCCTTGTACGACGCCCCTCAGCAACTCATCGGCGGCGGGGCGCGGGCCCGCTCGCTGCCTGCGTGGCCCGAGGGGAGGCCGCTGCGCGCGTGGCAGGAGGAGGCGACGGAAGCGGTGCGGGCGCACTCGGGAGCGAGCTTCCTGGCGTCGGCGACGCCCGCGGCGGGGAAGACCACGTTCGGCCTGCACATCGCCCACCGGATGCTGAGCGCGGGGTTCGTCTCGCGGGTGGTCGTCGCCGGGCCGACCACCCACATCTGCCGGCAGTGGGCCGCCGACGCGGCTCGCTACGGGATCGACCTGGAGCCGAACCGGCCGAACTCCGACGGGCCGGAGTCGGCCGACTTCCACGGCATCGCGGTCACCTACCAGACGATCGCCGCCGGCCCGGACACCCACCGCCAGGCCGCCGCGCGCCGGACGACCCTGCTGATCGCCGACGAGCCCCACCACATGGGCGACCAGGCCGCCTGGGGCATGCAGACCCGCAAGGCCTTCGACGGCGCGCGCTTCCGCCTGCTGCTCTCCGGCACCCCGTTCCGCTCCGACAACTCGGCGATCCCCTGGGTCGCCTACGACGACGACGGCCTCAGCCGCGCCGATTACGTCTACGGCTACCCGCAGGCGCTGCGCGACCGGGTCTGCCGCCCGATCACCTTCCTCCCCTACGACGGCGAGATGGAGTGGGTCTCCGACGGCCGGCTGCGGAGCGCCGACTTCGACCTCGTCCTGCCCGCGGCGGAGTCGGCGCGGCGCCTGCGCACGGCGCTCAGCCCCGACGGCGAGTGGATGGGCGAGGTGCTCCGCGACGGCGACGCGAGGCTGAGCGAGGTGCGCGCCGACGGGCACCCCGACGCGGGCGGCCTGGTGATCGCCGCCGACCAGGAGCACGCGCGGGCGATCGCGGCCCGGCTCGCCTCGATCGCCGGCGAGCAACCGGAGATCGTGATGAGCGACGAGCCCGACGCCAGCCGCCGGATCGCCGACTTCGCCTCCTCCGCGCGGCGCTGGCTGGTCTCGGTCCTGATGGTCTCCGAGGGCGTCGACATCCCCCGGCTGCGGGTCGGCGTCTACGCGACCGCGTCGCGGACCGAGCTCTTCTTCCGCCAGGTGGTCGGCCGCTTCATCCGCGCGACCCCGCGCCCGCGCCGCCAGATGAGCTACCTGCTGATGCCAGCCGACCCGCGGCTGAAGGCGCTCGCCCACGAGATCGAGGCGGAGCGCCGCCACGCCCTCGACCTCTCCCCCGCCGCCGAGGACGAGGAGCTCGACGAGCCCGAGCAGGAGCGCCGCGAGCCCGGCGCCGGCTTCGCCGCGCTCAGCTCCGGCGACGCCGAGCTGGCCGGGGCGATCATGAGCGAGACCACGCTCCAGCTCTTCCCCACCGACGATCCCGCGCCGGCGAGGAAGCCGGTCGCCCTCGCCCGGCCCGCGGTCGCCCCCGAGGATCGCGAGCCCGAGCGCGAGTCCGCCTACGCCGCCCGCGAGCGCCTGCGCAACGAGCGCAGCCGCATGGTCGCCGACGTGGCCCGCCGCACCGGCAGGTCCCACCGCGAGATCCAGGCCCGCGTCAACCGCGAAACCCGCGTGCGCTCGGTCGCCGGGGCGACGATCGAGCAGCTCGAGCGCGGCAACGCCCTCCTGCGCCGCGAGCTCTGGCGCTGAGCGAGCGCCGGCCTGGAAAGAAATCGGTCGAGGGAGCTTGTCCGGTGGCTCGACGCATGGGAGGCTCCCGCTCGTCTCATCCCGTCCACCTCGCAATCGGAAGGACTGCAATGAAGCACCTGCGCAGCAAGCTCACCTACGCGAACGTCGTCGCCTCGCTGGCCCTCTTCGTCGCGCTCGCGGGTGGCACCGCCTTCGCCGCCACCCAGCTGGGGAAAGAAAGCGTCGGCACCAGGCAGCTGACGAAAGAAGCCGTGACGCCGAGCAAACTCAGCAAAAAATCGAAAGCCACGCTGACCGGTCCGCAGGGACCGAAGGGCGACACCGGGGCACAAGGACCGCGCGGGGAACGGGGCGAAGCCGGTGCGCCGGGCAGCGCGGTCGCCTTTGCCCGGATCGAAGCCAACGGGACCCTCGACGTCGCGGCCTCGAAGAACGTCGCCTCTGCCTCCCTCTCGAGCATCACCGGGGTCTACTGCATCGCCCCATCGGTGCCCGTGCAGTCGATCGAGGTCACCACGCCCCACGTCGGCGGCGACACCGGCACGTTCACGCAGGGAAGCATCATCGCCAACGGCGACCCCCTCACGCTCGCGTGTCCCGCCGGCACCCCGGTATGGGTGTCGATTCGCAACGGAGCGGGCACGAACGAAAACCACCCCTTCTACGTGGTGTTCAACTAGGTCGGGTCACGGTCGCGGCAGGCGCTTCAGGGCCGGCGTGAGCGGGGCGGTCGGCGTGCGCCGGCGCCCGCTCGCGGGCGGCAGGGAGGTGGCCAGGTCGGGATCGGTGCGCGACTTCTCGGCCCGGCCGATCATCGCCGCCAGGTCGCGCCGCGAGGAGCCGACCATCGGCGCGGAGAAGACCCGCCGCGCCTCTCCCCCGCACCGCCCGCACGCGATCGCCTGCGGCGCGCTGCCCAGCGGGAACTCCGCCTCCTGCAACGCCCCGTCGCCGTCGCAGCGGTACTCGTAGGTCGTCACCGTGACCTCAGTTCGCCGACCGGGGCACCTGGATGCCCTGCGTCACCTTGTGTTGCGGGCCGCTCGACGGGGTGACGTCGAAGTCGAAGATCGCCCGCGGGAGGTACACGGTCGCGCAGGAGTTGGGGATGTCGACCACACCCGAGAAGCGACCCTCGATCGGCGCCGAGCCGAGGATCATGTACGCCTGGATGTCGGTATACCCGAACGTCATCAGGTAGTCGATCGCGTGGTGACACGCCCGTTCGTAGGCCAGCTGCGAGTTGAGGTAGTGCTGCTTGCCGTCGAGGTCGACCGACACCCCCGAGAAGGCGATCCACTCCGAGTACTGCGGGTCGCGGATGCCGGGCATGAAGATCGCGTTCTCGGCAACGCCGAAGGTCTCCATGCCGCCCTTGATCAGGTCGACGTGCAGGTCCATGTACCCGCCCATCTCGATCGCGCCGCAGAAGGTGATCTCGCCGTCGCCCTGGGAGAAGTGCAGGTCGCCGAAGGACAGCTTCGCCCCCTCGACGTACACCGGGTAGAACACCCGCGTCCCGGCCGTCAGGTTCTTGATGTCCTGGTTGCCGCCGTTCTCGCGCGGCGGCGCGGTGCGGGCGGCCTCGCCCGCCACCCGGTCGAACTCCTGCCCGCTCAGCTCGCCGAGGATCGCGCCTTCGGGCAGCGGCGGCAGGGCTAGCGGCGGGACGCGGCCGGGGTCGGTGGCGATCAGGTCGCCTTCGCGCTTGTTCCACTTCGCCAGCAGCTCGGCCGAGGGCGCCGTCCCCATCAGGCCCGGATGGTGGATGCCGACGTAGGAGCATTCCGGGATGTGGCGCGAGGTCGCGACGTCGCCCTGGAAGTCCCAGATCACCTTGTAGGCGTCGGGGAAGCGCTCGGTGAGGAAGCCGCCGCCGTTGTTCTTGGCGAAGACGCCGGTGTAGCCCCACCCCATGCCCGCGTAGGGGCCCTCCGACTCGTCGTGGCAGGCGTCGATGTCGAGGATGTCGACGACAAGCAGGTCACCGGGCTCGGCCCCCTCCACATGGAACGGGCCGCTGAGCACGTGCACGCCGGGCAGCGGCGCGTTGCGCACATCCTCGGCCGAGTCGTCGTTGTGGATGGCGCCGTCGAACCACTCGCGCACGTCGGCGCGGAACACGTCCCCTGGCTTCACACTGGCGACCGCCGGGATGTCTGGATGCCACCGGTTGTGACCGACGCACTTCTGGTCGGTGAACTTCTTGGTGTTGTCCAGTGGGTACAGATTCTCCATCAGAGACCTCCCTCGGAACGCGATTGCCGTGTGAGCCCTACGGCCCCGCTGCCGTTCTAGTCCCGAGTGGGACCGATCGCCACATACAGGTTGGTGAAACCGGACGGTGGCAACTCCGACACCAGGGACCTGGCCAGGTCGGCCCGAGGTCCGGGAAAGCGGCGCTCAGGGCAGGCGCGGAGTAAGCGAGGGCTCGCTCAGCGGTGCGGCGACGACAGCGGACGTCCGCGCGACCGGCACCCCGCGCAACGTCACCACGCCGAAGCGTTCGCCTTGGGCGGTGGCGCGGCGGGGAGCCCCGACGGTGACCTGCGTCGCGATATGCAGACCCGGCCAGCCGACCGCGCGGAGCGCCCGCGAGGTGTCCACGGCGACCGTCTTGCCCGCCGAGTTCTCGAGCGTCATCACCTTGGTCCCGGCCGGGATCGCCACCCGTTCCTTCACCGTCGCGACCACCGAGCTCGCCAGCCGATCGGCCGCGGCGACGGCGGCGTGGACCGGTTCGCCGACCCGCTGGCCGAAGACCGCACCGATCACGGTGAAGGTGCGTCCGCCGACGCTCGTCTGCCGCGCGAACACCAGGCAGCCGCCCGCCGCTTCGTCGGAGCCGGTCTTGATCCCGATGTAGCCGCGGTGGCCGACCAGGTAGTTGAGGTTGGCGACCCGGCCGACCACCGGCAGGGTCACCGCCTGCATCGCCACGATCTGGGCGAAGGTCGGGTTTTCCAGATCCACGCGGGCCAGCTTCAGCTGGTCGAGGGGCGTGGAGACGGTGCTCGCCGCCAGGCCGCTGGGGTCGGTGTAGGTGGTCCGCGACATGCCCAGCGCCCGCGCCGCCCGATTCATCTTGCCGAGGAACGCGCCCATGCCGGGGCCGACATGGACGGCGAGCAGGGCGGCGATGTTGTTGGCCGAGGGGATCAGCAGCGCCTCGAGCAGCTGGCGCTCGGACAGCCTCTCGCCCGCCACCACCGGGAGGGTCGACTGCCCGCTCGCGGCCCGCGCCTGCTGTTCGGCCGCCTCGGCGGCGGTGATCGTCACGTGGAAGCCTTCGGCCCCCGGTTCGAGCGGGAACTTCCGCAGGGTCAGGTAGGCGGTCATCATCTTGGCGACGCTGGCGATCGGCACCGCCCGCCGGCCGCCGATCGACCCGAGGCTGCCCACCCCCTCCACCGCCACGGTCGCCTCGCCTTCGCTCGGCCAGGCGAGCCGCGGCCGCGGCCCCGGCAGCGTCACCGTCTTCGGCAGGACCCGGTGCACCCGCAGATAAGGCAGCGTCTTCGCTCGCCCGGCGGCCGCGGGAACGGCGCCGACGAGGGCGACGATCGCGATCGCCGCGAGCAGAGAGCCGAGCTTGCTCCTCACACCGACGAAGGTAGCCCCTCAGGCGGCGGCCGCGGCGACGGGCCTGAGCTGCCTCCTCGCCTCTCAGGCCTTCTCCCGTCCGATCACCAACGCCCGCAGATCGTCGGCGACATATCGGCGCTGACCACGCGCCCCCGTCTCCCGCTCGCTCAGGACCCCGCGTTCCTCCATCCGTCGCAGCAACCGGAGTGCCGTCGGGCGAGTGACACCGAGGTGGTTCTCGATCGAGCGAGTCGTGACCACCGGGTTCTCGCAGATCAGATCAACAAGGGCCAGGGCGTTGGCGGTACCGAGGGAAGCTGCCACTTCGAGATACCGGTCGCGAAGCTCGATGATCCGACGAGCACGCCCGACCGCGTCCGTCGCCTCGATCCCCACGGAGCTCAGGAACAGGTCGATCCAGGGGAGCGCGTCGCCCGACTCACGGAGCGTCTGCAGCGCCCCGTAGTAGGCCCCCCGATTGCGCTCCAGGTGTGAACTCAGGTAGAGCAGCGGGGCAGGCAGACGACCGCGCGCGACGAGGAAGAAAATGAGCAACAGCCTCCCGAGCCGCCCGTTCCCGTCAAGAAAGGGGTGGATGGTCTCGAACTGTGCATGCAGGAGCGCGTCCTGGACCAGGAGCGGAAGCTCCGGTTCTTCGTTGGCGAATCGCTCCCAGTCGGAAAGCAGCTCAGGCAACTCGGGCGGCGGTGGAGGGACGAACGGCGCCGACTCGATCGTCGACCCCGGCGGGCCGATCCAGTTCTGCGTCGTGCGGAACTCCCCCGGGGCGAGCTCGCGACCGCGGACACCGGCCATCAGTCGTTCGTGTATCTCCCGCAGAAGCCTCGAGCTGATCGGCAGTTCGCCGAGCCTTCCCGCTCCCCAGCGCATCGCCTCGACGTAGTTGACCACTTCCTCCACGTCCGCCCCCGGAGTCGTGCCCGCCGCGTCCACGTCCAGCACCTCCCCGATCGTCGTCCGCGTTCCCTCGATGCGGGTCGAGGAGACGGCCTCCCGGAGCAGGTACGGGCGAACCAGAAGCTCCGGATTGGGCAGCAACCCGCCGACGGCAGCGAGTTGCCCAAGCGCGGCCTCGGCATCGGCGAGGGCCATCACGGTGGAGACGGGCAGATCGAGTGCTCGAGGTATCGGCTCCGGGAAGTAGGCGACGTATCCATGTCGGCCCGGAGTCCGCCTCGCGCTGCCAAACTGCGTCGAGCGGTACAGGGTGAGGTCCACACCGCCAGGATAGCGCGACCCTAACGGATGCACCTAAAAACGTTAGAGACTGTTACAGACCCTAACGCTGGCATTCAGGTCTGGCTGACCTCGACCGTGCTCCAGATCGTGTAGACCTTCCGCGCGGTCTCGCGGATGTCCCAGACGCCGCTCCAGCCGTCCGGGGCGACGATCACCGCGCCGGGTCGGATCTCGTAGGTCGTCCCGTCGGCGCTGGTGATCGTGCCCGCTCCGGCGACGAAGTGCATCACCTCGGTGTCACCTCGGCGGGCGGACTCGAAGCTCCCGGGCGTGCACTCCCACACTCCCGTGCGGGCGCGGCCGTCGTCGTGCCAGACGTGCACCGATTCCACCGGCTCGCCGGAGATCGCCGGGGTGCGCGGGCCGCGCACGGTCAGCGAGATGGAGAGCGGGTCGGCTCCGTAGACGATCGCGGGGTGGGAAAGCTGGGTCATCGCGAGCGTGCCTTCCCGCCTAGACGGCCGTCTTCGCGCGCGGGCCGAGCGTCGCGATCCGGGGTGCGACCTCCTGCCCGAGCAGCTCGAAGTTCCGCTGGTACGGGCCCGGGTCGGCGCTGTAGTCGAACGCGAACGAGAGGATGGCGCCGAAGCCGCCGAGCTCCTCGTTGAACTGGGCGAGCTTCTCGACCACCGTGTCCGGCGAGCCGACGATGAAGAAGTTGTCGACCATCCAGTCGAGGGTCAGTTCCTCCACCGTCATGTCGGGCTCGATCAGCAGGTCGCCGAGAGCGTAGGAGCTGCCGCCGCGGTCGCGGATTTTCCGGAACGTGGGCAGGACGAGCTCGTCCCAGGTCTTCCCGGCCGTACCCTCGACCACCAGCCGCCGTGCCTCCTCGTCGGTGTCGGCGACGAAAACGTCGCGGAGCACCCGCCAGTTCGAGCGATCCGCGGTGTGACCGCTTTCGGTCGCCGCCTCGACGTAGGTGTCCCACTGTTGGCGAAGGACGCGCGCCGCGACCTGCTGGCTCATCGGCGAATAGCCGCGCCGGCCGCAGTCGACGAAGGTCGGCGAATTCGCCTGGACGCCGGTCATCACGACCTCCGGGTGCGGGCGCTGGAGGGGCTTCAGGTGCGGGCCGTTCATCGGCTCGTTGTACTCGGGCATTTCCATCGTCCAGAACTCGCCGTCGATGCGGAACGAGCCCTCGCGGGTCCAGATCGCGTCGATGATGTCGATCGCCTCGTCCATCATCGGCTGGTTGCTCGCCCCGACCCCGAAGTACTGTCCGTCGGTCGGGAAGGAACCGGGCGCGAAACCGGCGATGTAACGGCCGCCGGTCATGTGGTCGAGCCACATCAGCCGAGACGCCAGCGCCATCGGATTGTGGTACGGCAGCAGGTGCGCCGCCGCCCCGAGCCGGACGCGCTCGGTGACCTGCGCCGCCGCCGCGATCATCAGATCCGGTGCCGGGCTCGGCTCGTGGCCGATGGTGTGGTGCTCGGCGAAGAAGATCTCGGCGAGCCCGTACTGGTCGGCCCATCTGGCGAGCTGCAGGTCCCACTCGATGACCTGTTGAGCGGTGCGCTCCCCGGTGACATATGCATGAGCGTAAGGCGGGCTGAAGAATCCAATATCCATGACTTCGGTTCCCTTTTGGCTAGTCGCTAAGTGGGATCAAGGTTGGCCCAGGCCCCGAGGGCACGCAATTGAGGCATCCGGCAAAAATTGGGGGCCTGGCTATCTACGAGCACAGCGCCCCGCGCCCCGATTTCAGGCCCGATCGGCGTCGGGGGGTCGGAAGGAGCCGTAGGCCCCGCGAAAGAACACCAACGGCTCGTGCCCCTGCGAGGCCGCCTCCATCGCCACCACGCGCGCGACGACGATCGTGTGGTCGCCGGCCTCGTGCTCGTCCTCGATCTCGCACTCGATCCAGGCGAGCGCGTCGGCCAACGCCGGACCGGTCGCCCGGTCGGCATAGGCGACGCCGGCGAAGCGATCGGTGTCCTTGGCGGCGAAGCGGCGCGTGACCTCCTCGTGGTGGCCGGCCATGACGTTGATGCAGAAGCGGCCCACCGCCCGGAGCTCGGGCCACGTCGTCGAGGTGCGCGCCGGGCAGAACAGCACCAGCGGCGGATCCAGCGACACCGACGTCACCGAGTTGGCGGCCATGCCGATCGGGCCGTCCGGACCGTGGGCGGCGATCACCGCGACCCCGGTCGGCAGGTGGGCGAGGACCTGACGGAAGTGCGCCGGGTCGATCGCCCTCGAGTCGGTCATCGCGCCGGGCCCGGAGGTGACGACGGAAACCGCTCGCGCAGCTCGGCGACGTCCTCGTCCGACAGATAGCGGCCCGGACGGTCCCCGAGCAGTAGGAAGAGCCGCGCGGTCTCCTCGATCTCCTCGACCGCGTCGACCGCGCCCTCGAGGGTCGGCGCCGCGGCGAGCGATCCGTGGTTGCGCAGCAGGATGCACCGCGATGACTCCGACGCGCCGGCGACCTCCGTTTCGAGACGCTCGCTGCCGGGGGGCGCGTACTCGACCAGCGGCAGGCGGCCGACCCGCATCGCGAAGTACGGGGTGATCGTCGGCAGCGGCTCGTCCGGGTCGAGGTCCGCCAGGCAGGACACGGCGACCGCGTAGGTGGAGTGCAGGTGGGCGACCGCGGTGCAGTCGGGGTGATGCCGGTAGAGCGCCTGGTGCAGGACCAGCTCCTTCGACGGGCGGTCGCCCGAGATATGCGTGCCGTCGACCGACGTCACCGACAGCCGCTCGGGATCGAGTCGACCCAGGCTGACGTTGGTCGGCGTGATCATGATCTCCTCTTCGACGCGGACGCTCAGGTTCCCGGTCCGGCCGGGCGTCAGACCGCGGTCGTAGAGCGCCGCCCCAAGCTCGACCAACGAGGAGCGCGTCGCCGCGTCGAAGCTCACGCGTCCGCCGCCTCGAGCGCGTCGTCGAAGAACGTCGGCGAGCCGAAATTCCCGGACTTGAACGCGACGGCGAGCGGCCGGTCGGCCGCCACCATCCACGGGACGCCGACGCTGATGTCGGGGCCGATCCGCGCCGCCTTCAGGCCGAGCGCGTCGGCCACCGCCCCGGACGTCTCTCCCCCGGCGACGATCAGGCGCCGCACGCCGAGCCGCTCGAGCTCTGCCCCCATCCGGCCCATCGTGCGCTCGATACGGCGCGCGACCCCGTCCTGGACGGCGCCGGCCACCCCGCCACGAGTGCGGCTCTCGCCGAAGTCGGTCGTGATCAGCATCGGTTCGTCCCCCAGTTTCTCGCCGACGAAGGCGGCCATCCGCCCGAGCGCGGCGTCGCCGGCGGCCATCTCCTCCACCGCCAACCTGAGGACCGGCCCGTCGAACGTCGCCACCTGCGCGCGCGTCGCCCGCGAGAGGCTCCCGACGAGGATCGCCGCCGGCCCGGCCGGCACCTTCGCCCGCGCCGACCCGGGAACGCCCTCGTTCGCTCCCCCGCGGGCAGCCGCCGCGAACGCGGCGCCGAACGCGGCGCCGCCGGCGGCCAACGGCTCCGCCGCCACCGCCTGGGCGACGGTCTCGAGATCACCGTCGCGGACGGCATCCGCGATCGCGTGGCGGGCTCCGTCGGCGGCGATCTCGACGAGCCGCTCGCTGACCGCGGCGACGCCGTCATCGATCACCGGCAGGGGCACGAGCGCCACCTCACGCGCGGTCTGGGCCGCCAGCACCCGGGTCAGCAGCGAGTCTCGCATCGGGTTCAGCGGATGCTCGCGCATCGAGGACTCACCCAGCAGCTGATCGCCGACGAAAAGGTGGCCGAGGTATACGGTGCGCCCGTTCGCGGGGTACGCCGGACAGTGGACCGCGAGCCGGGCGCCGGTCAGGTCGATCAACGCGTCCGCGATCGGCCCGATGTTCCCCTCCGGCGTCGAATCGAAGGTGCTGCAGTACTTCGAGAAGAGCTGGACCGCGCCCGCGCCCTGGAGCGCCTCGGCCGCCGCGGCCGCGGCGCGACGCGCCTCCTCGGCCGGGACGCTGCGGATCTTCAGCGCGACGACCAGGGCGTCACCGCCGTCGGCGTGCACCGCCGTGTCGCCGAAGAACAGGCGGGTGTCGAATCCCCGGCCCGCCACCGCACTGGCGAGGTCGGTCGCCCCGGTGATGTCGTCGGCGATGAACCCGACCGGCGGGTGAGCCGTCACCGGCGGGAACCCGTGTCGGCGCGCGGGCGCATCACGCCACCCCCGCCGAGACCTCGGCGAGCCGCTCCATCACGAGCCGCGGGCTGGACAGGATCGGCGTGTCCTGGGTCGGGCGCCCGGCGGCGATCCGCGCCATCGAGGCCTGCGCCAGGACGACGACGTCGACGGCCTCCGCCAGGCGGTCGAGCTCCTCGGCGACGATCGCGTCGTGTCGCGCGCCGTCGCCGCGCTGGAGCGCCGCGAACGCCCCGGAGCACAGCCGGGAGACGACCTCGATGTCGCGATCCCGTTCTCGCGCCGCCTCCTCGACCAGCTCGGTCGTCGGCGTCAGGGTCGTCGGCAGGGTGGCCAGCACCCCGACCGTCGAGCCGATCGCGACCGCGCGTTCGGCCATCGGTCGATCGACGCGGTAGACCGGCACCTCGGTGCCGGCGGCAAGCTCGTCGACGACCACGCCGAGCGACGAGCAGGTCACCAGGACGCCGTCGACGCCGTAGGCGGCGAGCGCGGCGATGTGCCCGCGGAGGCGCTCGGTCGCGGCCTCGCCGACGCTGCCGTCGCGCACCGTCTGCTTGAGCAGCAGCTCGTCGGCGATGACGGTCGTCTCCACCCCCGGCAGCAGCTCCTCGGCGAGATCCGCGAAGGTCGGGGCAAGGCGGGAGACGGTGTGGATGAGGCCGAGCTGTTCCATCTGAGGGGACTCCGTTCTGTGGTGGTCGGCCCGCGATCGGGCCGTGTGGGTCAAGAAGATGTGGCGACCGGGTCCGCCAGACGCGGGAGGTCGGCCAGCAGTTGCCGGGTGTACGGGTGCTGAGGGCTGGTCAGGACCCGCTCGACCGGGCCGGCCTCGACCAGGCGCCCGCCCTGCAGCACGATCACGTCCTGCGCGATGCTCCGCACGACCGCGAGGTTGTGGGTGATGAAGACCATCGTCAGCCCCCGCCGGTGCTGGAGCTCGCGGAGCTGCTCGACCAGGACCGCCTGCACCGACACGTCGAGCGCGGAGGTGATCTCGTCGCAGATCAGCAGCTGCGGGTCGACGATGAGCGCCCGCGCCACCGCCGCCCGCTGGCGCTCGCCGCCGGACAGCTGATCCGGCATGCGGTCGGCGAAGTCGGACCCCAGCGCGACCTGGTCGAGCGCCTCGAGCACCTTCCGGCGGCGCTCCTTGCGCGACGCCCGCTCGAAGAACCGCAGCGGCTCCTCGACGTTCTCGCCCACCGACAGCCGCGGATTCAGCGAGGCGTAGGGGTTCTGGAACACGTACTGGATGTCGCGACGATCCTGCGAGCGCCGCTTGTCCACCTTGGGGTCGAGCCGCTCCCCGTCGAAGGTCACCTCGCCGCTCCAATTCGAATGCAGGCCGACCAGGCACCGCGCCAGGGTGGTCTTGCCGGACCCGGACTCGCCGACCACCGCGACGCACCGGCCGGCGGGAACCCCGAAGGTGACGTCGTGCAGGATCGGGGCGCCCCCGTAGCCGGCGTCGACCCCCTTCACTTCGAGGACCCCGGCGGTCGTCGGCGGGGCCGCCACGGGAGCGGCGGCGGCTTCCCGCCGGCGCTCGTCGGGAACCGGGTGGATGCAACGCAGGAGATGCCCCGGCGCGATCGGCGCGAGCGGCGGCTGCTCGGCGCGGCACTCGTCGGTGACGTAGGGGCAGCGCGCGGCGAACACGCAGCCGGACGGCCAGCCCCCTGGGCGGGGCGGTCGACCCTTGATCCCGACCAGCGCGCCCGCCCGGTCGGGCGTCGGCGCGGCGTCGAGCAGGCCCACCGTGTACGGATGTCGGGCCGCGGTGAACAGCTCGGCCGCGTCGGCGTGCTCGACCAGCCGCCCGGCGTACATCACCGCGGTGGAGTCGGCGATCTCCGCCACCACCGGCAGGTCGTGGCTGACGTACACGGCGCTCACGTCGTGGGTGTCGGTGAGGTGCCTGATGGTCTCGATGATGTGCCGCTGCGTGGTCACGTCGAGGCCGGTCGTCGGCTCGTCGAGGACGATCAGGCGCGGCCGGCAGGCGAAGGCCATCGCAATCCCGACCCGCTGCGCCTGTCCACCGGAGACCTGGTGCGGGTAGCTGCGGAGCAGCGTCTTCGCGTCCGGCAGGCGCACCTCGTCGAGCAGCAGGCCGACGCGATCGTCGACCGTCTCGCCCTGGTCCAGCTGGTCGGCGTGGATGCGGACCGCCTCGCGCAACTGGAAGCCCAGGGTCAACGCCGGGTTGAGTCCGCTCGCCGGGTCCTGGGGAACGTAGGCGACGAGGCTGCCGCGCGCCCTCCGCAGCGCCGCCCCCGACAGCTCGAGGACGCCGGTGTCGTCGATCCGCACCGAGCCCGCCGCGATCTTCAGGCCACGGCGGACGTAGTTCAGCAGCGCCAGTCCGACGGTGCTCTTGCCCGAGCCCGACTCCCCCACCAGGCCCATGATCTGTCCGGCCGGAACCGAGAAGCTCACGTCCTCGACCACAGGCACCTTCGAGCGGCGCAGGACGACCGTCAGGCCGTCGACGCGGAGGCGGTCCGGGCCGGCCGGCAAGGGAGGTTCGAGAGGTCGCATCACCGGCTACTCGTTTTCCCGGGTCACCGCGGCGGCGATCACGGTCTCCTCGCCGCGCATCTCGCCGAGATTTGCGCGCGCGACCGCGTCCGCGAAGGTGTTGGTGCCGACCGCGAGCACGGCGAGCACGATGGCCGGGGCGAGCACCCCCCACGGGTTCGAGGTCAGGCCGAGCCGATTCTCGTTCACCATCACACCCCAGTCGGGAGCCGGCGGCTGCGTGCCGAGCCCGAGGAAGCTGAGGCCGGCGATGAGGATGATCGAGTAGCTCAGGCGCAGGCCGGCCTCGACCATCAACGGGGTCGTCAGGTTGGGCAGGACGTGGCGGCGGATGACCATCCGGGGCGGCTCGCCCCAGACCGCGACCGCCTGGACGAAGTCCCGCTCGCAGACGGACTGCGCGGCGGCGTGCATCACCCGCGCCGTCTGCGGCGCCTGCGCCAACCCGACGGCAAGGACGAGCAACCACCACTTCGGGCCGATCACGCTCATCAGCAGCAGCACGAAGACGAGCTGCGGGATCGCCAGCACGACGTCGACGCCGCGCATCAGCAGGCCCTCGAGGAAGCCGCGCCGGTAAGCCGCGAACACGCCGAGGAGGGCGCCCAACCCCACCGCGAGGGCGGTCGAGGCGAGCGCCAGCAGGATCAGGGTGTGGCCGCCGTTCAGCACCCGGGCGAGCACGCTGCGGCCGAGCACGTCCGTCCCCAGCAACCCGGCACCCGGAACGCCCGGCTTCGAGAAGGACGGGGCGGCGAACGCGGTCGGCGAGGGACCCGGCACTAGCGGGCCGAGGAAGGCGATCGCCAGTACGATCAGCGCCAGCGTCGCGCCGATCTTGCCCCGGCGGGTCTTAAGCGCGGCGAGCAGGACGCGCCCCACGGCACCACTGCGCGGCGCCCGCGTGACGTTCACGCCCTCGGGGGTCAGGTCGTCGATGGAGGAGGCGTTGGCCATCGTCTACCTCGGCGCCCGCCGGCGCGGGGTGGTCAGGAGCACGATCAGGTCGGTGACGATGTTGAGCGACACGTAGAAGATCGCCAGCAGCACGACGATGAACTGCAACACGGTGACGTCGCGGGTCCGGACCGCTTCCACCAGCGTCAACCCGATGCCGGGGAACTGGAACACCGTCTCGACCAGGACGATGCCGCCGGCCAGGTACAGCAGGTTCAACCCGGAGACCTGCACGGCCGGGGCGACCGCGTTGGGCAGCGCGTGGCAGAACAGCAGGCGCGTCGGGGACGCTCCCTTGAGCCGCGCCACCTCGGCGTAGTCGCTGTTCAGCGCCTCGATCGTCGCCGCCCGCACCATGCGGAACATGTACGGCGTGGTGACGATGAGCAAGGTCAGCGCGGGCAGCACGAGCTTTTCCGGCTGGTCCCAGATCCGCTGGTTCGGTGGGAGGATCGACACCGCCGGGAACCAGGAGAACACCCCCGCCGCGAACACGTAGACGACGAACACGCCGACGACGAATTCCGGCAGCGCACTGGCGACGAGGGAAAGGACCGAGCCGACGTCGTCGAACAGGCCGTCGCGCCGATAGGCGGCGAGCACGCCGGCCAGCACGCCGAGGATGGTTGAGAACACCGCCACCACGACCACCAGGACGAGCGAGTTGACGAGATGCGGCATCACCTCGGCGGTCACCGACTGGCCGTTGCTCAGCGATTTGCCGAAGGTCCCGGAGAGGAATTCTCCGGCCCAGTGCAGGTACCCGGAGATCGCCGATTCGTCGAGCCCGAGCTGCGCCCGCAGACGGGCGAGCGAAGCCGGCGTCGCGTGCTGGCCGAGGATCGCCGAGGCCGCGTCCCCGGGCAGCACCCGGGTGGCGAAGTAGGTGAACATCGAGACGAGAGCGACCGAGAGGACCCCGAGCGGCACGCGCCAGAGCAGCAGTCGGCGCACCGGATGCGCCCGACCGGTGCCCAGCCTCACCGGGACCGGGGCGCTGGGCGCGGTGACCGGGGAGACGCTCATCGTCAGCCGCCGAGCCAGATGTTCTGCATACCGCCGCTGCCGTTGACGGGATATCCGGTGATGTTTTCGGTGACCCCGTTCACCCGCGACGACATACCTTCGATGGTCGGCGATTCGACCGGGATGATGTACCCGCCCTTTTCGTAGTCGAACATCATGAGTTCTTCGGAGATTTCTTCGCGCTTGGCAACGTCAAGGGTGCGGAATGCCTTTTCGAGCAGGCTCTGCCACTGCGCGTTTTCCTGATGGATTTCGTTGAAGGGCGCGCCCTTGGCCACTCCCTGCGCGGACTGGACGAGGTACGACGCCACCGTCCAGAAGCTGATCGCGAATGGGACCTTGCCGTACGACTGGGCAAAGAACTGCGTCGGCTGCTGGGTCACGACCTTCACCGTGACACCCGCTTCGGCCGCCTGGGTGACGAACACGCTCGGGATCGATTCCGCGCCGGGCGCGATTGGCGCCGCGTAGAGCGTGACGTGGAGGTTCGACTGGCCTGCCTGCTTCAACAGCGACTTCGCCTGTTCGAGGTCCTGTTCGCGCGGTGGCAGCGACTTGAATGCCGGGCTGATCGATCCGAAGACGTCTTTGCCGATCGCCCCGAGGCCGCCGAAGACCTGCTCGTTCAGCTGTTTTCGGTTGACGGCGAGGCGCAGCGCCTGCCGCACGCGCACGTCGCTGAACGGGGCGGTGTCCACCCGCATCGCGAGGTTGGTGAAGCCCGCCGATTTCGAGATCACGAGCTTGCCGCCGTTGCCTTCGATCGGCGCCACCGAGGGGTAGGACAGCTGGTCGATCAGGTCGACCTGACCCGACTGCAGCGCGTTGACCTGCGCGGTCTCGTCGGCGAAGTCGATCACGACGAGGCTGTCCAGGTACGGTTTGCCGTGCTGCCAGTATTCGTCGAAGCGGACGAAGGTGGACTGTTGGCCGGGGGTGAACGACTTGTATTTGAAGGGGCCGGTGCCGACCGGGTTCTTCGGGTTGTAGCCGACCGGCACGATGCGGATCGTGAACCCTCCCGCCAGGCCTTCCGGGAAGATCGAGTACGGTTCTTCGAACGGGATCCGCAGGGTGCGTGAGTCCAGCTTCTTCGCCGCCTTCAGGTTGATCGGCCCGAGGCTCACCAGGCCCGGGAATTCTTCCTTTTCGATCCGCGTCAGCGAGTAGAGGATGTCGTCGGCGGTGAGCGGCTTCCCGTCGTGGAAGGTGACGCCCTGGCGCGCCCGGATCGTCCACTCCGTCGCGTCCTTGTTGGCTTCGACCAGTTCGGCGAGCGCGTTTTCCGGCGCCCCCGTCTTCGGGTTCATGATCATCAGCTGCTCGGAGAGCGCGTCGACGCGGATGAAGTCCGTGGTCAGGAGCGGGTTCTGCGCGTCGAGGGTGTCGCTGGTGCCGCCGCCCGATGCGCCGATCCGCAACGTCCCGCCGCGGCGAGGAGTGCCCCCACCACCGCCACCGCCGCCGGTGGTCGCTCCGCCACCGCTGCTGCCGCCGCCGCAGGCGGCGAGCACGCCCCCCAGCCCGATCGCGAGCGCACCCGTCCCGCCGACCTGAAGCAGCCGTCTACGGGTGATCTCGGCGTTGATCCCGTTGGTGGTTCGCTTGTCCTCTTGAGGCGTCATCCGGGGGCTCCTTGTTCGTTGATCGTTTCCGTGCGGGGCTCGGGACTCAGCCGGACGTCAGGTTGAGGCCGCCGTCGACGAGGAAATCGACGCCCGTGGTGTAGGAGGACTCGTCCGAGGCGAGGAAGGCGACCGTCTGTGAGATCTCGCGCTTCAGCGCCATCCGCAGCATCGGGATGTTCTCGAGGGCGGCAGCGATCCGCTCGGGGTCGGTTTCTTCGGAGAGTTCGACCTGGGCGGTCTTGACGTAGCCCGGCGAGATCGAGTTCACCCGGATCCCGTGCTTGGCGACGTTCATCGCGGCGTTGTGGGTCATGCCCAGGACGGCCGCCTTGGTCGCCACGTAGGCGATGAAGCCGGTGGTGGTGCCGCCGCGGTGCGCCCAGGATGAGGCGATGTTGACCACCGACCCGCCACCGCTCTCGATCATGCCGGGGAAGACCGCCTGCATCCCCAGGAAGATCCCGGTCTGGTTGATCGCGACCACTTTGTTCCACTCCTCCAGCGAGAGGTCCAGCACACCCGCGTGCGAGCTGATCCCGGCGTTGTTGACCAGTACCGTGACCGGACCCCAGGAGGGATCGGTCTCGGCCAGCACCTGCTGCCAATCGTCAGGGGAGGAGACGTCCATGTGCCGGTAGACGATGTCGAGGCCCTCGGCAGCGAGACGGTCGGCCAGCGCCGACCCCGACTCGTCGAGCACGTCGGTGGCGAGGACCTTTGCCCCCTCGCGCGCCAGCGTCTCGGCGTGCGACGCTCCCATGCCCTGGGAGGCGCCGGTGACGAGGGCAAATTTGTTCGCCAGTCGGTTGCTGTCCATGTAGTACAACTGCTCCTTATCGGTCAGTGTTCGCCAGCCGGTTGCTGTCCGTCCCGCTCGACTGTGAACGCCTTGTGTGACGTTCGCCACTGTGCTCTCGTACTAATTGCCACGGTCCGACTAGATCCGGACCCTAGGCTGTCTTCTTGACTAGAACTAGGTGCTGTTTTAGCCTTCAACACAGAGTGTCAACTGACCTTGCACTCGACGCCGACCTCACGGGCAGCATCAGCGTCCGTGACCTGAGCGAGCTTTCCTACCTTCAGGTCAAGGTGCTGGCAGGGGAGGCAGGCCTCGACCGGAGCGTCAGCTGGGCGCACGTGTGCGACGCCCTCGATCCGTGGAACTGGCTCGAGCCAGGCGATCTGGTGCTCACCTGCGGACTGATCGTGCCGACGGATCCCGAGGCCCAGGAGACCTTCATCGAAGAGATGGCGAGCGCCGGGCTCAGCGGCATCGTCGTCAGCGAGGACGAGCGTTGCCCGCCGCTGTCCGATCGCATGCTCAAGGCGGCCGACCGGCTCGCGTTCCCGATGCTGATCGGCGGGTTCGGGGTCGCGTTCGCGCAGTACGGCCGGGTCGTGGCCGCCGCCAACGAGCGCGGCGAGAACCGCTCCCTGAGCCAGATCACCCGCGTGCACAGCGAGGTGATGGCCGGGCTGCTCGACCAAGGCGCGCGGACCGAGGTGCTCGACCGCCTGGGCCGGGTGATCCGCTGCTCCCTGCACGTCGTCGATCCCCACACCTGGGAGGCGCTGATCGCGGGCTGCGAGGCGCCCGAGCGGGAGTGGCAGGCCGCCTACGAGGCCGAGCTCGACAAACGGCCCGGCAAGGCGCCGTTCGTGATGCACCTGATCGTCGGCGATCGCACCGCCCTCACGATGCCGATCCCCACCGAACGGCCGGCATGCGTCATCGCCTTTCCGGAGGAGGACCCTCCCCCGCGGCTGACGGTGCTGCAGCAGGTCGCGGCGGCCTGTGCGCTTGAGATCGGCCGTGTGGACGCGAGCGTCGAGCGCGACCGACGGTCGGGCGCCGCGCTGCTGAACGACGCGCTCGACGGGCGCCTCGAGACCTCCGCCCTCGATGCGCTGCTCCAGGCGCGCAATCTCGAGGACGGCCTCTCGGCGTTCGCGGTCGAAGGGAGCACCGCGGCGATCGACCGGCTGGCGCGCAGCTGGGTGATCCGTGACGTCCCGTTCCTCCTCGGCGGCCTCGGCCAGGTCAGCGTCGGCGTGATCCGGTCGGCGGATCTCGAGGGACTCGCGGAACGGACCCGGGTCGAGCGTCTGCGGGCCGGCGTCAGCGACTCGTTCTTCGGCTCGGTCGGCATCAGCGACGCGATCCGCCAGGCGCGCTGGGCCCTCGAGACGGTGAGCCCCGGCGGGACAGGACTGTCGATGTACGGCGACGGGAGCCCGAGCTTCCTGCCCCGAACCCTGGCCGAGTGCGCGGCCACCGTGGATCGCATCCTCGGCCCGCTCGTCGCCTGGGACCGCGAGCACGACGCCAACCTGGTCGAGACGCTCCAGGCCTATCTCGAATGTGACCGCTCCCCGAGCCAGGCGAGCAAGGTGCTGTTCGTGCACGCCCAGACCGTGAACTACCGCCTGGCGCGGATCCAGGAGCTGACGGGCCGCTCGATGCACTCGACCGGCGACGTGAGCGAACTCTGGTTCGCGCTCCGGGCCCTGTCGCTCAGCCAGGCATCCGATTGACGCCGGGCGCTGTCGCGCGACACGACCGCTTCGCCGCTCACTGTAGGCAGACATAGTGGCGCCGTGGATCGAGGGGCGCGATCCTGATGCTGCATGCGAGTCGTCGTCCCCGAGCAGCCCCCACGCTGAAGTGACCTCTTCGATCCTCGGGCCCGGGCTTCGCAGGCTGGTCGACGGGCTCGACCACCCCGAGTGCGTCTGCTGGTCGCCCACCGAGCAGCTCCTCTACGCGGGCGGCGAGGCCGGCCAGCTCTACCGGTTCCCGCTCGACGGCGGAGATGCCGAGCTGGTGGCGACGGTCCCCGGCGGGTCCGCCCTCGGCCTCGCGCTTGACGGTGCGGGTGCCGCTTACGTCTGCGACACCGGCAACGGGGGTGTACAGAGGATCTCCCCTGACCGCCGCGTCGAGCGCTACGGGGGGTCGATCGGCTATCCCAACTACCCGGTCTTCGACGGCGACGGCCGCCTCTGGGTCTCGGACTCCGGCGACTGGGACGGCGCGAACGGCTCGATCGTGCGCATCGACCCCGACGGGGCGACCGAGCGGGTCCTCGGTGGGCTGAATTTCGCCAACGGCCTGGCGATCGCCGGCGGGTGGCTCTACGTCGTCGAGTCCTCGTCCTCGCGGATCGTCCGGCTGCCGCTCGAGGGCGGCGAGCCGGAGCCGGTCCTCGCCCTCGACCGCGTGATCCCCGACGGCCTCGCCTGCGACAGCGAGGGCGGCCTCTGGATCGGCTGTTGGCAGCCGAACCGGGTATACCGCCTGGCACCGGAGGGGACGCTGGAGGCGATCGTCGACGACTGGTCGGGGGTGTACGCGGCCACGCCGACCAACATCGCCTTCGCCGGTGCCGACCTCGACGTGCTCGCGCTGGCCTCCCTCAGCACCCAGGCGGTGGCGGCGATCGACACGACCGTACGCGGCGCCCCGCTCTTCTACCCGACACTTTGACAAAGCGACCCGGGAAAGGCCCACTTTGAGCACTGAGGATTACGACGCGCTGGTGATCGGAGCCGGTTTCGCGGGGCTGACCGCCGCGCGCGACCTCGCCAAGGACGGCAGGCGGGTGCTCGTCGTCGAGGCTCGCGACCGGATCGGCGGCCGCACCTGGTACCGCCCGTTCGCCGACACCGACCACGACGTCGAGATGGGCGGCGGCTGGGTCGACCCGGTCTTCAACAAGGCGCTCATGCGCGAGGTCGAGCGGTACGCGATCCCGCTGGCCGAGTGCCCGGACGGCGAGAGCCAGGTGGCCGTGCTGGGGGGCGCCACCTACGACTCGATCTGTCCGCTCGCCCCCGCCGACGTGATCGGCCTCGAGCGGGCGCTGGTGCCGATCATCAGGGACGCGCGCCGCATCGATCCGGAGGTCCCGCTCGACCAGCAGGACACCGCCGACCTCGACGTCCCGCTCGACCGGTACCTCGAGCCCTTCGACCTGCCGGTGAAGCTGCGCGAACTGATCGGCGCCTGGAACCGCACCAGCGGCGGCTGCGAGGAGGCCGACATCTCCGCCCTCCATTTCCTCTCCTGGGTGCCGAGCCTCGACGGCAGCGCGGTGACGATCGCCCACTTCCCCTCCCACGTGTTCGCCGACGGGACGGTGAGCCTGGCGGACGCGCTGCTCGCAGATGCCGCCTGCGACACCGCCTTCGACACGCCGGTCGAGGCGGTGACGCAGACGGCCGAGGGGGTCGAGGTACTGGCCCGCGGCGGCGCGCGCTTCCGCGGCCGCGCCGCGGTGATCGCCGTGCCGCTCAACTGCTGGGGCGACATCGAGTTCCGGCCCGGGCTCTCACCGGCGAAGCGGGCCGGCGCCGCGATCGGCCAGTCGGGGACGACGACGAAGCTCTGGGCGCTGGCCACGGGCCTGCCGGAGAAGCTGCAGGGCGTCGGCGAGCGCGCCACGCCGCTCGACACCTTCACGGCGCAGTTCGCGGTCGCCGAGGGCGACCTCGTGGTCGGCTTCTCGACCCGCGAGCGGGGCCTCGACGCCACCGACCCGGCGGCGGTCGAGGCGGCGCTCCGCCAGTTCGCCCCCGACGCCCGCGTGTCGAAATCCGACACCCACGATTGGGTCGCCGACCCGTTCGCAAAAGGCACTTGGTGCGCGGCCCCGGCCGGGCTGCTCTCCAAGCACGCCGGGGGCCTGGCCGCGGACGAGGGTCGGCTGTTCTTCGCCGGGTCCGACCTGTCGCACGCGTTCCGCGGCTGGATCACGGCGGCGGTCGACAGCGGCGGCGCGGCGGCCGCGCGCCTCACGGCGCTCCTCGCCGACTAGGCACGACTTCCAAGACAAGCAAACACCCTCCCGAGGAGGACCCATGAGCACCATCACCGAACTTCAAGAATCCGCGTGGGAGGTCGAGGGCCGGCACGACCTGGACGCCCTGCTCGAGTACTTCCATCCCGATGCGACCTTCCACCAGTCCAACGGCGACGTCTATCGCGGACATGCCGAGATCCGCGCGATGACCGAGAGGTTCCTCCGCGAGTTTCCCGGCTGCGAGACGGAGATCCTGAGCGAGTACGGCGACGGCGAGACGTCGGCGGCGATCGAGTTCCGCGCGACGCTGACCGACCCCGAGGGCAACGTGTCCGCGTTGCAGGGCGTCCAGCTCGTCGAGGTCAAGGACGGCAAGTTCAAGTCGGTGCGCGGCTACGAGGAGCAGCCCGTGCCGGTCGCCGAGGCAGCATGAGCGGCCGACTGAGCGGACGCGGCGTGGTGGTGACGGGCGTGGGATCCGGCCTCGGCCGTGCCCTCGCCACCGAGTTCGCGGCGGAAGGGGCGAAGGTCCTCGGCTGCGACGTCAACGACGAGGCTGGGGCCGAGACGATGAAGGACATCGGCGCCTACCGCCACACCGACGTCTCCCGCGAGGCGGAGGTCGAGGCGCTGGTCGTCGACGCGGTCGAGCGTTTCGGCCGCCTCGACGTGATGGTCAACAACGCCGCGATCCAGGTCGAGGAGCAGCTGACCGAGACCACCGAGGAGCAGCTCGACCGGGTCCTGGCGGTCAACCTCAAGGGCCCCTTCTTCGGCTGCAAATACGCCGTCCGCGCCATGCTCGACAGCGGCAGTGGCTCGATCGTCAACATCGCCTCGATCGCCGCCATCCTCGGCAACTTCGACGGCGTCCTGGCCGCCTACGGCGCCGCGAAGGGCGGCGTGATGGCTCTCACCAAGACCATCGCCGTCCGCTACGGGCGCGATGGCATCCGCTGCAACTCGGTCTGTCCCGGAGACATCCTCACCCCGATGGTCGAGGCCTATTTCGCCGCCGCCGAGGACCCCGCCGCCCTCCGCGCCCAGGCCGAGAAGGAGTACCCCCTCGGCCGCCTCGCCCAGCCCCAGGAGATCGCCCGCACCGCCCTCTTCCTGGCCTCCGACGACGCCTGCTTCGTGACCGGCCACGACCTGGTCGCCGACGGCGGCCTGCTCGCGGTCGCCTACTGAGGTTCGGCTGCGAGGAACGCTCCGCTCAGCGGGGGTCGGTGCCGTAGGACGCCGAGCGATGCCTGATCGCGGCGACGCGGACCGTCTTCCCGTCGTCGGTCACCTGGTAAAGAATCCGGTACACGCCTACGCGCAACGAACGGAGACCGCGGAGCCGTCCTCGAAGCGCGTGGCCTGCAAACGGCTCGCGCTCTAGCAACCCGAGCGCGTCCTCGATCGCGTCGATCAGCGGCCACCCGAGGTCGAGCAGGTCGCGGCGCGCTCGCCGGGCGAGGACGAGGCGCGCCAATTCTCAATCGGCGATCGGGCGGGCGGCCGCCAGCTCTTTGCGCAGCTGCGCCAGCGTGATCACCTCGCCACGCTCGATCTCCCCCAGCCCCTCCTCGAGGGCCGCGATCGCGGCGGGGTCGGAGAGGATCTCGGCGGTCTCCTCCAACGCCTCGTACTCGTCGATCGGCACGAGCGCCGCCGCCGGCACGCCGTTGCGGGTGACCAGGACGTGGTCGCGGCGATCGCTGACCTCGTCGAGGAGACTGCTCAGATTGGCACGAAGCTCGCGGACGGGAACGGTCTTGGCCACCGACCGAGAGTACACGATCATGTACACGGAGGCGCCAAGAGGCCAGAGCAGTGGGGCCCGCTAGGTCCTGCTCAGGCCACCGGAGGCGCGCCGGGGCGGGCGCCCGCCAGCGGGTTCTTCGCCAGTTCGCGGAGGTTCGATGCCAGTCCGCGCTCGGCGGAAGTGAGCGACGGGCTCACGAATGCTTCCGCCACGTTCGCCGGACTCTGCAGCTTGGCCGCCGCGATCTCATGCTGGATCCCGCCGATCTGCCTGGCGTCGAGACCGGCCGAGCGGAACACCTTGAGGGCGGCCGGCGGGAGCTTCTTCGCGAGCCGGGCCTGGTGGGCCTGGAGGGTCTTCAGCGGCGTCGAATCCGTCGCGAGCCCCTCCTGGGTCAGAACCTTCGCGACCTTGGCCTGGTCGGGGACCAGGCGTTCGAGCAGTCCCGCCATCTGCTTCAGATACCGACTCGCCGCGTGGACCTGCCTTCCTTTCGCCGCCTGGTTGCCGGCCTTGCCGGCGCTGGACGCGCGGTCGATCGTCGTGTGCAGGGCCTTGCCGAAGGCCTCGAGCCGCAATCCGTCCGCCATCACGGTGCGGGCGGCATGGACGAGCGGCGTCCCGCCACCCGCCTGGGCCTTGGCGGCTCGGAGGTCGGGCGTCGCGACGACTCGATATTCGGGATCGGGCGGGTCGCCGAACACCGTCACCAGGTAGTTGAGCCCGGTTCCGCTCACGAGGAGGTAATACCCGCCGACGGCGGCCGCCCCGGCGTCGGCGGCCGGCATGATCACCAGCGATCCGGCGAGGCCCAGGGCCGCGGCGATGTTCTTGAGGTTCTGCTTCAACCCCAGGATCGAAGAAGGTGAGGAGGCGACCGAGAATTCCTGCGGGCCTTCTTCGCTCTTTTTGTGCAAGGAATCCCCGAGGTAATGGGCCGTCGCGGTCCATTCGCCGGCTTCGAGCACGAACCACGGCACCACCACCGCGGACCGGGCGCTGCCCCCCGGCGTCCTCTTCAGCGAGACCGTCACGTTGATCGAGCCGGACCGGCCGGCCCCGTGGACGACGACGTTGACCTTGCCGGTCGGCGTCACCGGGTGCTTTTCCACGTCGGTCACGCGGATGAAGCATTGCTCGAAGCTGCCGTCGCTCCCGTTCGGGCACTTCACGTAGGTCGAGGTGCAGTGTTTCTTTTTGACCTTCGCCCCCACATAGGCGAGTGGGCCGCCCCCGCCCGTCAAGCTCAGCGCCGACGATCCTTCGGCCCCGGGAAGCCCACACGAGGTGGTCGGAACACCCCAGCCCGCCACACCGTAGGTCCCTTCGGGCGCACTGCCGCTACAGGTTCCACCGGCACCGCCCGCACCCGACCAGGCCGCGGAACCGACGGGCACCTGGTAGGTGGCGCCCTCGCCGGTGACCGATTCCGGGCCTTCGGTCGCTTCGGATTGATCCCACCATCGAGTGCCGAGGCCGATCGTCGAGTACCAGACCGCCTCGTATTCTTCGACCCCGGGCGGCACCTGCACCTGTACGTAATCGTTCTGCACGCAGCCACCCCCGGGCTCGTTCGTCACGATCACCACCAGCTGTCCGGGTATCGATTCGCAGTGATCCGGCGCTTCGGGCTGAAGCGGCCCGGCGGTGGGACAGTGGGTCTGGGCGTCCACCCCGCACTGTCCCGTGACCGCCGGGCAGGTGGCGCCGAGGGGAGCGGCGGTCGCCGTCGCGCCAGAGACGGTGAGCATGCTCGCGGCCGTGGCCAGGAAGACGGCCAAGACGATCGCGGCCATGATCCGCGGCACGCTTGTGTCGGCTGGCACCCCGGGTCTACGGCCGTTGCGCCCGATGGTCCGCACATGCGGAACATAGGCCTGGGCCCTCTGGCCGGACAAGGCCAAAACTCGGTATCGGAGGGCACGCTCCTCTTTGGTTCCAACCGGCCTCGAAAGCGCGGTTATACTTACCGGTATGACTCACAAGGTCGGTGTCAAAGGACAGGTGGTGATCCCCAAGGCCATCCGCGAGCGGATCGGGATCCGCCCCGGTGACGCGGTCGCCTTCGACTCGGACGACAAAGAGGTCCGGATCCGCCGGGTCGAGGACGTCGACGCGAACCGGACGGACCGGATCAGGGCGCTGCGCGGCATCTGGCCCGGCGCCGGCACCGACGCGCTCCGCGCCGAGCGCCGTAGGGAGAGCGAACTCGAGGAGCGCAAGGCCGAGGGACGCGGCGTTGGTCGTCTTTGACAGTTGGGCCCTCCTCGCCTACCTCGGTGGCGAGTCGACCGCCGGACGTATCGAATCGGCCTGGCTCGAGGAGGGTGCGGCGATCTCCTCGGTCAATCTCGGTGAGGTCCTCTACATCCGTATGCGCCAGGAGGGTGAGGACTCGGCGGCCGCCACGGTGGACCAGGTGCGCGAACTCCTCGAGGTGATCGACCCGGATTGGCCGCTCGTCTCGGCCGCTGCCGCGATCAAGGCACGCGGCGGCCTCTCCTATGCCGACGCCTTCTGCATCGCGACGGCCCTGAGGGCGGACGCGCCGCTTTGGACCGGCGACCCGGAGATCGTCGAGCTGGCCGTCGACCATTCGTGCGAGGTCGTCGATCTCAGGCCGTGGTCGCAAAGCAGCGGGTGAAACGGCACCGCGCGACATCGATGCGCGCATCACGACCGGTCACCCGGCGCGGAGCGCCACCAGGGCGACGGCGAGCAGCGGCACCGCGACGGACAGCGCCTTCAGGGCTCCGTCCAGGGGCGCGGAAAGGGCGTCGCGACTCAGGTGCCTGACGGTTCCGTCGGCGAGGCGCTGCTCTCCCTCCAGCGCCAAGGTCCGGCGACGCAGCTCGCGCACCGGGGTCGAGAGCCGTCGCTGGGCGGTGACCAGGAAGATGCAGGCGAGCACCGCCGCGCCGATGGCTACAGCTTCCTCGGGCGAGTGAACCCCGAGCGCGTTCACCCACCAGCCGGTGAAGCAGGAGAAGCCGGCCCAGGACACGGCAAGCCAGAAATCGGTGTGGAAGCGTCCCCCGAACCACTCCAGGTTGTAGGCGGGCGCGATGAAGCCCCCCGCCAGGATCAGCGGGATCAGGGTCGGCGAGACGATGAACACGCCGGCGACACCGATCGCGAGGGCGCCGCCGAGACCGACCGCGCTGAGGCAGATCAATGCCCGCCGGGAAAGTCGCGTGCCCAGCGGGCGGCCGTGCAGCTCGTCCATCGCGTGGGCGCCGATGCCGACCGCGAGGAAGAAGGCCGCGACCGCCGCCAGCAGGCGGCCGGCGTAGAGGTGCGCCGCCATCGCCGCCCCGATCGCCACGTTGCTGACGTGCCAGAGGGTGTAGGGCGGGTGGAGGACGGTGACCAGGTCTCGCCAGCCGCCGTCGGCGGCGAGCGCATAGAAGGCGGGCCGCGGACGGCCCTCAGACTCCAACGGTGCCCCAGATCACGACCCCGCCGCCAAGGCTCATCCGCCTGACGGAGACCCTTCCGATACCGGCCGCCTCCCACAGCGCGACCTGCCGTGCCAACGGGTAGGCGCGATAAAGACCTTCGATGCTGGGGCCAAGAAAGCGCCCCGCCTCATACCAGCCGCGCGAGACGAGGCGACCGAGGGCGGGCAGGCCGATGCGGGTGTAGAGGCGCCAGGGCCACAGCCAGATCCCGGTCGGCACGCAGAACTCGAGGCAGGCGACCCGGCCGCCCGGTTTGACCACCCGGACCAGCTCGCGCAACGTCTCCCCCGGGTCCTCGACGTAGCGCATCAGGTAGGTGAACGTGAGGTGGTCGAACTCACGATCCGCGAAGGGCAGGGCCTCGGCTTCACCCTGGACGAGGCCGACCCGCCCGGCCAGCCGGGGATCCGCCGCCACCCGCCTCCGCGCCCGGGCCAACATGGCCGCGCTCTGATCGAGTCCGACCACCTCGCAGCCCCAGCGCCCCACCAGCGCGGCGCTGACGAGGCCGGTGCCGCAGGCGACGTCGAGGACGCGCTCTCCGGGCCTCGCCGCAACCGCCGCGACCATCGCCTTCCTCCAGCGACCGTCCTGGAGGAAGCTGAACGCGGCGGCGACCTCGTCGTAGCTGCCGGGTAGCTGCGCGAACATCTCCAGGGCATGCTCCTTGCGGGAATCCACCGCCGCCACCCCGACAGCGTCTCATGCGGCGGCAGCAAATGTTCTTCCGCACCTAAGAAGACTCTCATGGTCCTTTCCGCGGTCCTTTACCGCGAGAGGTGACCGTTTCGCTCAATGTCATCTCGGCTCTCGCCTGCCCTGGCGCTCTTCCCGCTGCGCCTCTTCCTCGGCATCACCTTCGTCTACGCAGGCATTCAGAAGCTGAGCGACCCGGGCTTTCTTCACCCCGGCGCGCCAACGTATATCGGCACCCAGCTCGAAGGCTTCGCCAATGGGACGCCCGGCGGCTTCATCCTCCGCGCGTTCGCGATTCCGCATCCGGGGGTGGCGGGAGTCGGGGTCGCGATCACCGAGATTCTGATCGGCCTGCTGGTCACGGTCGGGCTCTTCACCCGGATCGCGGCAGCGGCCGGGATGGGCCTGAACTTCCTCCTCTTCCTCACCGCCAGCTGGAAGACGAGTCCCTACTTCCTCGGGCCTGACCTCGTCTTCGCCTTCGCCTGGCTGCCCTTCGTGCTCGCCGGGGCGAGCGGACAGCCGGCCCTCGACAACGTCCTCGAGCATCCTCCCGAGGGCCTGGTGAGGCGAACCCGCCTGGGTCCCGTGACCGCCGGCGAGATCGCTGAAACCTCTCCCGCCTCGACCCGGCGGGTCCTCCTGGCGGAGCTCGCCGGGCTGGCGCTGGCGATCGCCGGCATCGCGACCCTGGTGAAAGGCAACTACTCCCCCTCTCGCACCCTGACCGCCGGGTCCGCGTCCGCGGGTGGCGGTTCCGGGGGCGGCTCGGCCGCCGGCGCGGGCCGACGAGGAGCCGCCTCGGGCGCAGGCGCGTCGAAGGTGCCCAAGGGCGCCGTGAAGCTAGGCCCCGCCAGCCGGCTTCCGAAGGGACAGGCGGCCACCTACAGCGACCCCGCGAGTGGCGAACCGGACATCATCATCCGTGACTCCCAAGGCAGGCTCACTGCCTTCAGCGCGGTCTGCACCCACGCCGGCTGCACGGTCGGGTTCGAAGGAGGCGTGATCGTCTGCCCCTGCCACGGGGGCCAGTACAGCGCCTCGACCGGCGAAGTCATCGCCGGTCCGCCGCCGGCCCCCCTGGCCCCGAAGAAGGTCGTCGAAGCCGGCGGACAGATCTACGCCGTGCCCAGCTGAGCGGCGGCTCGTTTCCGGCGGCCAGATGGCCATCCCCGGATTCGGCGAATTCCGGGGCGAAGCGGCTGAAGGGATTCGAACCCTCGACCTTCTGCATGGCAAGCAGACGCTCTAGCCAGCTGAGCTACAGCCGCGTGGAGGCGACAGGATACCGTGCCGCCGGCATCCGGGTGTCGCACGGCCAGGGCCCCGGACGCGCGACGACCCCGAAGCGGCAGATTCGGGGCCGTCGTCCAGCGGCACCGGTGCCTTGCCACACCGATGCTCGTATGTCGCCGGACGGCGGTTGGAGGCACGCCGAGCCGACTCGGGTGGATCCTCGCGGGCGTCCGCGGGGTTCGAGTTAACGGGCTGAGAAAGTCGGCGGTTGGCGACGGGGCGCCGGGCGGGGCGGGACGCGATAGCCTGGGCGGATCGGAGAATCCTGAGCATGCTCTTCCGGCAGATCATCCACGAGGATCTCGGCTGCGCCTCCTACCTGGTGGCGGACCGGGAAAGCGGCGTCGCCGTGGTCGTCGACCCGCAGTGGGAGGTCGAGCCATACCGACGGCTGGCGCGGCTGCACGGGGTGCGGATCGGGCACATCCTGGAGACCCACAACCACGCCGACCACGTCTCCGGGCACGGGCGGCTGGCGCGGCAGACCGGCGCCACGATCCACGTCCACGAGCTCGCCGCGGCCGAGTACGAGCACGAGCCGTTCGCGGACGGCTGGCGGCTGGAGCTGGGCGACCTGACGGTCGAGGCGATCCACACCCCCGGCCACCGGCCCGAGCACACCTGCTTCCTGCTCAGCGACGCGGGTCGCGGCGGCGCGCCCTGGGCGCTCCTCTCCGGCGACTCGCTGTTCATCGGCGACGTCGCCCGCCCCGACCTGGCGATCGAGCCGCGCGAGGGGGCGGCGCAGATGTTCCGGTCGCTGCACGGGCGGCTGCTGGAGCTGGGCGACGAGGTCGAGGTCTGGCCCGGGCACCTCGGCGGGTCGCTCTGCGGCGGTTCCGGCCTCGACCTGAAGAGCTCCTCGACGATCGGCTTCGAGCGCGCCCACAACGCGGCGCTGGCGATCGGCGACGAGGCAGAGTTCGTCGCGAGCGCCACCTCCTCCCTGCCCGACCGGCCGCCGAACGTGGAGCAGATCGTCGCCCTCAACCGCGGCCCGCTGGTCCACGGCTTCGGGACGCCCGCCGCGATGACCCCGCACCAGGTGGAGGAGGCGGTTGCGGCGGGCGCGGTGGTGATCGACGGACGCACCAACGAGGAGTTCGACGAGGCCCATATCGCCGGCGCGCTCAGCACCTCCTCCTACGACACCGGCTTCGCGACCAAGGTCTCCCGGGTGGCGCCGGCGGGCGCCGAGATCATCGTCGTCGCCGGTTCCGACGTCGACGAGTGCGAGGCGGCCGAACTGCTGGCCGCGGTGGGACTGCCCGTGCGCGGCTTCCTCGAGGGTGGGATGACCGCCTGGCGGACCGACGGTCGGCCGGTCGAGCGGATCGAGCTGATCGACCCCGAGGAGCTCGCGCGGCGGGTCGCCGGCCCCGACGCGCCGCTGATCCTCGACGTGCGGAACGCCTCCGAGTACGCCGCCGAGCACATTCCCGACAGCCTCCACATCCCCTACGGGGACCTCGGCGCGCGGGTCGACGAGCTGCCTCGCGACCGCCAGATCGCCGCGATCTGCCGCGGCGGCAAGCGCTCCGGCCTCGCCGCCTCGATCCTCCAGCGCGAAGGCTTCGCCGACGTCATCCACGTCGGCCGCGGCGTCGGCGCCTGGCGCGCGGCGGGCAACCCGGTCGAGTCCGGCCCGGCCCGGAACCCCAGCGCGGTCTGAGCCCCGGGCGCGCCCGTCCCACCCTCACTTCGGCGGCCATGAGGGCGGGACGGGCGCGGCCTCCTGCGTATCCGGTGACGATCAGGGCACAGGCCCCGCAAAGCGTTCGTCGCTTGTGCCGCATGCGGGTACAAGCGACGAACACACCATGGTGCCCTCGGTGAGTTCGCAGTTATCGACAACTGTTGTGGCAAACTGCGAACGCACCGGCGGGCGAGGGGCTAGCCGACGAGCCAGGGACGTTCCGAACGCCATGAGCTAGGTCCGGGTCCACCGAGAGGCTATGGGTGTTCGAAGCTCGCGACCCGGAGCCCGCCGAGCAGCATCGCGATCTTCCCGTGGCCCCCCGCGATCGCAACCGTGCTCACCTCGGTGCCGCCGCCGTGAGCAGGTCCTCGAGGTCGAGCGGACGCGTGTACATCCCCACCTTCTCGCCCGGGCCCGGTTGGGGCCACTCGGCGCGCGGGCGGTCCCAGTAGAGCTCGATCCCGTTGCCGTCCGGATCGGCGAGGTAGAGCGCCTCGCTGACCCCGTGGTCGGAGGCGCCCTGCAGCGGCACCCGCGCCTCGATCAGGCGGCGCAAGGCGTCGGCGAGCGCGGCGCGGGTCGGGTAGCGGATCGCCAGGTGGAAGAGACCGGTCGTCCCCGGCGCGGGTGGCGGGCCGCCGCGCGACTGCCAGGTGTTGAGGCCGATGTGGTGGTGGTAGCCCCCCGCCGAGACGAAGGCGGCTTCGGCGCCGTAGCGCTGCATCAGCTCGAAGCCGAGCACGCCGCAGTAGAAGTCGAGCGCTCGCTCGATGTCGGACACCTTCAGGTGGACGTGGCCGATGTCGACACCGGGATCGATCGGCGGCGACCCGGCGCCCGGCTCAGGCATTGTCGAGGGCCTCGTTGACGAGCCGGTCGGCGTCGGCGTTCTGGGCCCGCTTGACGTGGCGGATCGACCAGCTCGGGAAGTCCGCGAGGGCCGCCTTCGCCTGCGCGTGGAGCTCCTTCATCCCGGCGTTTTTGACCTTGTAGCGGCCTTCGACCTGGCGCACGATCAGCTCCGAGTCGCCGATCAGCTCGACCTCGGTGGCGCCGTGCGCGGCGGCCATCTCGATCCCCCGCAGCAGCGCCCGGTACTCGGCGACGTTGTTGGTCGTCGCGCCGATCGTCTCCCCCACGGCCTCGACGATCTCGCCGTCGGCGTCCCGCACCACCACGCCGATCGCCGCCGGGCCGGGGTTGCCGCGGGCGCCGCCGTCGACGTTCACCGTCATCCTCGCCATCCTCAGACGCCCTGGCGGTGGACCGGGCGGTCGTTCTTCGCCTCGCGGCGGGGCGGCGGCGCGACCATCGCGATCCGCCCGTCGTGCGCGGACGCGTTCCACTGGCGCGCGGCGGCGTCGATCTCCGACACCTCGAAGCCCTTTTCCAACTCGAACACGGGCCGCAGCTCGTCGCCGAGGTCGACCCCCCACTGGTACCAGGTCAGCTCCCAGGCGACCGTGACGCGGACGATGTCCTCCTCCCCGGCGAGGTCGCCGACCGAGACCGACGGCGCCCCGAGCGTGCGGGTCAGGCCGACCGCGGTGCGCCCCGCGTCGCTGCCGTTGAAGCGGGCGACGGCGCGCTCGAAGCGGCTCGCGGGCGAGAGGTCGGGCTGCAGGCGACGCGGGCGCATTCCCCGGCCCGCCGGGTCGGGGAGTGGCGCCGGCGACGCGTCGGCGGCCGGCGCCGGGGCCACGGGCGCGGGCGAGGTCGCCGGCTCCGGGATCTCGTCCGGGGCGATCAGGTGAGCGGCCTCGCCGTGGGGTAGGTCCGGCGCCCCGGGGCCGTCGGGCAGATCGTTCGCCGCGGCACTCCGGTCCGGCTCCGGATCGTCGGCCTCCTGGCGCTCGGGCTCGGCGTCGCCGACCCGCCACTCCGCCTCGACGTCGTAGCGTTCCGTCGCCATTTCGTGGATCGCGCCCCGCGGCGCGGCGGGCGTGCGCGGCGGCTCGGCGGGGACCTCGGCGCGCGGCACCTCGCCCTCCCCCGTCACCGATTCGTCAGGAAAGAAGCGCCCTTCGTCGTCCTCGGCGCGCGCCTCGTCCGCGCCCTGACGGGAACGGACGAAAAGTCGCGAGAAGATCCCCGGCTTGCGCTCCGATTCGGCGCGCACCGTCTCCTCCGCCCCCTCCTGATCGCCGGGCAGCCAGCCGAGCTCCTCGGCGCGCCCCGCGCAGAGCGTGCAGACATCGTGGCGACCCTCCCGGGAGACGTAGGAATGCACCTGCTCGCCGACCAGAAACGTCCGTCCACAGACCGCACAGGCATCTTCGCCGCTCACTCGGCTCAAGTTAGCAGCGGCCGTGCTCATTCCGCAAAATGCGGAACCGAAAACGGGCGTTCTGAAATCAGGCTTGCTGAAGGTGGGACTTCAGCCGCATCACGGCCTTGGTGTGGAGCTGCGACACCCGCGACTCGGTGACGCCGAGGACCTCGCCGATCTCGCGCAGCGTCAGGTTCTCGTAGTAATAGAGGGCGACGACCAGCTGCTCGCGCTCGGGCAGCGAGCCGATCGCCTCGGTCAGCCGGTCCTTGACCTCGTTGGAGGCGAGCGCCTCCTGGGGGTCGGCGGCGCCCTCGTCGGCGATCGTGTCGAGCAGGCTGACCTGGTCGCCGGAGGAGTCGGAGACCGTCCACAGCTCGTCGAGCGCGTAGACCGAGGAGTTGGCGATCTCCAGCAGCGCGTTCTGCAGCTCCGCTTCGGTCATCCCCAGCTTCGCCGCGAGCTCCTCCTCGCTCGGTGCCCGCTGCAGCTCGTGCTCGAGTTTCGCCTGGGCCGTTTCGATTTCGCGCGCCCGCGAGCGGACCGAGCGCGGCACCCAGTCGAGCGAGCGCAGTTCGTCGATGATCGAGCCGCGGATGCGGGTCATCGCAAAGGTCTCGAACTTGATCCCGCGCTCCGGCTCGAAGCGCTCGATCGCGCCGATCAGCCCGACCAGGCCATAGGAGATCAGGTCGGCGTCCTCGACGTGGGAAGGCAGCCCCGCACCGAGCCGGCCGGCGACGAACTTCACCATCGGCGAGTAGGCGACGACGAGGCGCTCGCGCGCCGCCGCGTCCCCCTGCTCTTTGTAACGGCGCCAGAGCTCGCGGAGCTCGACTTCCTTGACCCCGGTCTCCATCGCCACGGTCAGATCCTACTTTCGGCAGGCGTTTCGGTCATGCTCGCGGATGGGTGTCGGAGTAGGTGTCGCGCAGGCGAGCCGCGTCGACCCGGGTGTACACCTGCGTCGTGGAGATCGAGGAATGGCCCAGCAATTCCTGAATCGTACGCAGATCCGCGCCGCCCTCAAGCAGATGCGTCGCAAATGAATGCCTAAGCGAGTGGGGCGAGACGCCGCCGACGGACGACACGTTCGCGACCCAGATCCGCAGCCGTCGGGTCACATCCGAGTTGGAGAGCCGCCGGCCGCTCTTGGAGAGGAAGAGCGCCCGCTCGCGCGGATCGCCGGCGAGGGGCCGCCGGCCCCGCTGCAGGTACCGTTCGAGCGCCTTGCGGGCGGGCTCGCCGACCGGCAGCAGGCGCATCTTGGAGCCCTTGCCGAGCACCCGCAGCTGCTCGTCTTCGAAGTCGAAGGAGTCGATGTCCAGGTTGACGATCTCCTCGCAGCGCAGGCCGCAGGAGTAGGCGAGCTCGAACATCGCCCGATCGCGCAGCTCGAGCGGCGTGCGCGCCGGGATCCCCTCCAGCAGCGAGCGCATCTGCCCGGCGGTCAGCATGTTGGGGAGCTTCTGGGGGCGCTTCGGGCTGGAGACCAGCTCGGCCGGGTTGCCGCCGACCCGCTCGGTGCGGACGAGGAAGTCGTAGAGGCCGCGAATCGCGGCGAGATTGCGGGCGACGGTCGTCGAGGCCTTGCCGTCGGCGGACAGCCCGGCGGCGTAGCGGCGCACGTCGCGGTGCCGCAGATCCCCGGGCCCGAGGCGGAGCGCCTTGGCCCACTCGACGAAGGCGGCCAGATCGACCCCATATGCGCGCCGCGTCCGCTCGGCGGCACCGCGCGTGCGCAGGTCACGGTCATATCCGGCAAGCGCCGCATCCCAATTCACGAAACCCTCATTCGCGATCAATCCGTCACGTCCTGCGCGTAGCACGGCACACACATACCGCACCCCCCGGGTGGTCGGCACCCCGCCACACACTCACTACCCAATAAAGATGGGAGTCCCTACTTCAACTTCGTCATAGAGCTCTTCCACGTCCGGGATCGACATCCGCACGCAGCCGTGGGACGCGGCGCTGCCGAGCGAGCCGACATCGTCGGTGCCGTGGATCCCGGCGCCTTCGAAGATCGCCATCCAACGGGCCTTGATCGGGTTCGAGGGGCCGGGCGGGATCACCTCGCCCGCCAGGTCCCCCGCCCAGGCGGATTCGGGCACGTACCAGGTCGGGTTTTCTTCCTTGGCCTGGATCGCGTAGACGCCTTCCGGCGTTTCGAGGCCTTCCTGGCCGACCGCGACGGTGTAGGTCCGGGCCAGCTTCAGGTCCCGCCACAGGCGCAGGGTGAAGGTGCCCCGATCGAGGGTGAGATAGGACGGATAGCGGGTCGCCACCTCCGCGGTGGTGACCGCGGGCGCGGTCTTGTGGACGATCGCGCGCACCGTGCGCGGGGCACCGCGGGTGACCGCTTCGTGGACCTCCCGGGTGAAGCGAACGTCGCGCAGCTTGCGACCGGAGTGTGACCTGACCACTTCAAGCGCGTCGGCGGTCGGGTCGACCGCGGCGTCGCGGGGCTGCCGGCCGACGTCGGCGGCGACCCGGCGGACGAACTCGTTGACGGCGCTGTGCGAGTACCCGACGTGGGCGGAGATCTCGACTTCGAGGGTGTCGCCGCCGAGATAGCGGCCGAGCCGCGTCGGCAGGTCCCCTTCGCGGCTGACGCGGACCGCTTCGGCGACCGCCCCGGCGACATCGGCGCGCACCTTCAGCGCCGCCGCCGGGAGCGACCAGGTGCGTTCCCCGTAGACCGCCCGCAACGGACGGTCGAGAGGGCGCAGCAGCTCCCGCCGGACCTTCGCTTCGGCTTCGGCCGCGTCCATCCCGCCGACCTCGATCCCTTCGATCGTCACCCCGGCGGCGATCTTCCCCTCCTGGGAGCGGTCGTACAGGTAGGCACCCGCCGCGACGAGGACGAGCGCGAGCACTGCTATCAAAGCGATGATCTTCGATCTGCGGCCCATTGCCGTCCCCGCGGCGCCGGTCGTTGGACGTGACCGACCAAGTGTAGGCGGCGGGCGCGACACCGCGAGCTTTGCCGAGTTCGTTGAGGGATATGTTTCGACCCATGCGCTCGAAGGACGAAGTCCGGGCAGAGGTCTGGAAGGCGATGGACGACCAGGGGGTCTCCCGCTTCCCGGGCGCCGAGGGGCGCATCCCGAACTTCGCCGGGGCCAAGCTGGCGGCCGAAAAGCTGGCGGCGCACCGGCTCTGGAAACGGGCCATGGTGGTCAAGGCCAACCCCGACTCGCCACAGACGCACGCCCGCCGGCTCGCCCTCGAAGAAGGCAAGACCGTGATCATGGCGGTGCCGCGCCTGCGCGATCCGCACCCGTTCCGGGTCCTCGACCCGAAGAAGCTCTCGAAAAAGGCGGTGCAGGAGGCGGCGACGATCAAGGGCGCGCTGAAGCACGGCCGCGTGGTCGCCCTCGACGACCTGCCGGAGATCGACTTCGTCCTCTGCGGCTCGGTCGCCGTCAACCTGAGCGGCGCGCGGATCGGCAAAGGCGGCGGCTACCACGACCTCGAGTACGGCATCCTCGTCGAGGCGGGCAAGATCGACTCCCACATCATGGTCGCCACCACGGTGCACCCGATCCAGATCCTCCGCCAGCACCTGATGGTCACCGCCCACGATCTCCCCTGCGACGTGATCGCCACCCCGCGCGCGGTGATCGAGATCGAGCGCCAGTACGACCGCCCCCGCGGCATCCTCTGGGACCACCTACAGCCGCCCCAGATCCGCGAGATCCCGGTGCTCGAACGCATGGGCTACGCCTAGCCGCCCCGGCGCGCGCCGCGGGCGTCAAAGTGACGCTGCGTGAATTTTCCACGCCATACGGTGGAAAAGCCGTGCAGCGCGTCAGCTGGTGACCGCGCCGTGGGCGGCGGAGCTCACGGTCGCCGCGTACTTCGCCATCACCCCGCGGCGCAGCTCGGGCGGCGGGGCGGGCGGGTCGTAGGCGGCGATCCGCGCCGCGATCACGTCGGCGGGGAGGTCGACCTCCAGGCTGCGCGCGTCGATGTCGACGGTGATCCGGTCGCCCTCGGCGATCGCCGCGATCGGGCCTCCCTTCGCCGCCTCGGGGGCGACGTGGCCGATCATCAGGCCGCGGGTGGCGCCGGAGAAGCGGCCGTCGGTGACCATCGCCACCGACTCGCCGAGGCCCTCGCCGACGATCGCCGCCGTCACCTGCAGCATCTCGCGCATGCCGGGGCCGCCGACCGGGCCCTCGCCCCGGATCACGACGATGTCGCCGGGGTTGATCTGCTGGTCCTTCACCGCGCGGAAGCACTCCTCTTCGGACTCGAAGACGCGCGCCGGGCCGGATTGCCTGCGGCGCTCGGTGCCCGCCACCTTCACCACGGCGCCTTCCGGGGCGAGGTTGCCGCGCAGGATCGCGAGCCCGCCTTCGGGCTTCAGCGGTGCGTCCACGGGCAGCACGACCTCCTGCCCGGGCGCCTCGATCGCCGCTTCGGCGACCTCGCCGATCGTCGCCCCGGTGACCGTGACCTGGTCGCGGTGCAGGAGCCCGGCGTCATCGAGCCGCTTGAGGATCACCGGCACGCCCCCGGCCGCGAAGAGGTCGGTGGCGACGAAGCGGCCGCCCGGCTTGAGGCTGGCGTAGAGCGGGGTGGCGCGCGAGATGCGCTCGAAGTCGTCGATCGTCAGCTCGATCCCGAGCTCGTGCGCGAGCGCGATCAGGTGCAGCACGGCGTTGGTCGAGCCGCCGGAGGCGCAGACGCAGGCGATCGCGTTCTCGAGCGACTCCTTGGTGATGATCTTGCTCGGCGTGATGTCCTCGGCGAGCACGCGGATCACCAGCTCGCCGACCTTCTCGGCGACGGTCGGCTTGTCCTCTCCTTCGGCCGGGACCATCGCCGAACCGCCGGCGCTGATCCCCAGCGCCTCGAAGGCGCAGGCCATCGTGTTGGCGGTGAACTGGCCGCCGCAGGCGCCGGCGCCGGGGCTGGCGACGCCCTCCAGCTCGTGCAGTTCCTCGTCGGTCATCTCGCCCGCGTTGTGGGCCCCGATCGCCTCGAAGATGTCGAGGATCGTGACGTCGCGGCCGTGCCAGTGGCCGGGGGCGATCGAGCCGCCATAGAGCAGCACCGAGGGCACGTCGAGCCGGGCCAGCGCCATCGCGCAGCCGGGGATCGTCTTGTCGCAGGCGCAGAGGGCGACGATCGCGTCGAACTGGTACCCGCGGGCCATCAGCTCGATCGAGTCGGCGATCACCTCGCGGCTGATCAGCGAGGCCTTCATCCCCTGGGTGCCCATCGTCACCCCGTCGGAGACAGCGACGGTGTTGAACTCCATCGGCGTGCCGCCGGCGGCGCGGACCCCGTCCTTGATGTGCTCGGCGAGGCCGCGGAGGTGGAAGTTGCAGGGCATCGCCTCGGTCCAGGTGTTGGCGATCCCGATCGTCGGACGGCGGAGCGCCTCGTCGTCGAAGCCGATCCCCTTCATGTAGGCGCGCGCGTGGGCGCGGTCGGGGCCGTCGAAGACGGTCGCCGAGCGGGGCCGGGGAAGGCCGGTCGCGGTCGCGTCGGTGTTCATGAGCGGAACCTACTGACGAGACGGGCGGGGCCGCGCGGCTCGGCGACGGGCTCGGCGTCGGCCCCGGCGCGGGCGGCGAGGTCGAAGACGTCGACCGGCCCGTGGCCCTTGCCGATCCCGTCGAGGCCGGCGCCCACCGCGAGCGAGGCGAGCCGGCGCGCCGCGGCGGCGGCCTGCAGCGGCTCGGCGCCGCGGGCGAGGAACGCGGCGATCGCGGCGGAGTGGGTGCAGCCGGAGCCGTGGGCGGACTGACCGGGGAAGCGCTCGCCGGGGATCTCGACCGACTCCTCGCCGTCGTAGAAGAGGTCGACGAGCGCCTCCGAGTGGCCGCCGGTGACGACCACCGCGTCGGGACCGAGCCGTTGCACCGAACGGGCGAGGAGGTCCTGCGGCGCGTCGTCACCGAGTCCCGCGAGCACCCGCGCCTCGGGGATGTTCGGGGTGGCGATGGTGACCAGCGGCAGCAGCTGCGCGACCAGGGCGTCGCGGGCGTCGTCATCGAGGAGTCGGGCGCCCGACTCGGAGACCATCACCGGGTCGAGCACCACCGGAGCGCCGGCGACGTGACCCAGCGCCTCGACCACCGCGGCGACCGTGGCCGCGCTGCCGAGCATCCCGATCTTTACCGCGTCGACCCCGATGTCCTCGGCGACCACCCGCACCTGGGCGACGATCATCGCCGGCGACACCGTCTCCACCGCCTCGACCCCGACCGTGTTCTGCGCCGTCAGCGCCGTGATCGCCGTCATCCCGTGCACCCCACACCGCGCAAAGGCCTTCAGGTCGGCCTGGATGCCGGCACCACCGCCGGAGTCCGAGCCGGCGATCGAGAGCACCGCGGGTACGGGCTTTTCGGGCATTGCTGGAGCCTAGATGACCGGTGGTTCGAGGCCGCGGCTCCGGGGTTGGGAAGCCGGCGCCCGCAGCACAAGGGACGCGGCCGTCTCGGCCACGACCCTGGCGGGCGGTGGCCGTGGCCGAGACGGCCGAGGGTGCGGGGAGAGGAGGAAGGGTCGCGAGGGAGTCACGGGACTGGCACGGGTCCGTGACCGAAGTGGAACTTCGTCCTCGTCAGGAGGACGCCCTCCGTCCAGCTGTTCCTTATGGTCCTGTGAGGCCTATAAAGAACAGCGGAACGAGGTCGGCCGGGAAAAGGGGAGGTCCGTCACCCTTCCTCCCGTCTTCTTCATACTTCCGGCCTCGATCTCGGCCTTCAGACGGCACGAGGGCGTGACGTCCCCGTCATCTTCGGCACGAACCCGTGCCCTCTTCCCACGCACCCCTCACGCCCCGGGCGCCTCATGGGGCCACAGCCTGCCAGGACCCCATGAGGCGCCCGGGACGTGACTCGGACGGCCGCCCTGGCCGTGGACCTCGCCCGTCCCTCCCCCGCGCCGCCAGTGAGTTCGCAGAAACCCGCGGTACGCGGGAAAGCGCGAACTCACCAGCACCACGCCCGGCCCGGGCCTGGTGCGTTCGCACTTATCGACAACTGTTGTGGCCAACTGCGAACTCACCGGACCTGGCGCACACCACGGCGCGGGCCATCGCCCTCATGGCCAGCCGAAGCACGAGGGGGCCTACCGGGAGACCGGCTCCGGGGCGACGAGGAGGGTGCGGGTGAAGGTGCCAATCGCCGTCGGCGCCACGTAGCCGAGGAGCTCGAGGCGGGTCAGGGACGCCGCGGCCTGGGCGGCGCCCAGGCCGGTGGCGGCGGCGATCGCGTCGGCGGTCACTGCCCCCGCGCCGCTCCCGTCGACCGCGGCGACGGACTCGACCGCGGCCAGGACCGCTGCCTGTTCGGCGTCGAGCGGCGGCCCCGAGCGCTCCAGTGGGCGGACGCCGGCGCCGAGCATCGCGTCGAGGACATCCTGGGCGCCGCGGACGACGCAGGCGCCGCCCGCGAGGAGCTCGTTGGGGCCCGCGGCACCCCGTGAGGTGACCGGCCCGGGGACGGCGCCCAGGTCGCGGCCCAGCTCGGCGGCGAGGTCGGCGGTGATCAGGGACCCCGACTTCGCCGCCGCCTCGACCACCACCGTCATCGCTGCGAGCGCCGCCATCACCCGGTTGCGGGCCGGAAAGCTCCAGCGCCACGGGGTCGAGCCAGGTGGCAGCTCGGAGATCACCGCCCCGGTTTCCGCGATCCGACGCCAAAGGGAACGGTGCGCCGCCGGGTATGACGTGTCCGGACCGCAGCCGAGCACCGCGATCGTCCTGCCGCCCGCGTCGAGCGCCCCTCGGTGGGCGCAGGCGTCGATCCCGAAGGCAAGGCCGCTGACGACGACCAGGCCCGCCCCGGCGAGCTCCCGCGCCAGGTCGCGCGCCACCTCGCGCCCGTAGGAGGTGGCGCGGCGCGAGCCGACGATCGTCACCGCCGCCGCGGGCTCGATCCCTGCGAGCAGGGCCGCGTCGCCGCGGCCGAGCAGTGCCCAGGGCGCGTCCGCGGCGTCGCCGAGGCCGGGCGGGTAGCGGTCGTCGTGCCGGCAGGTCGCCCAGCAGGCGGCGCTCTCCAGCCGCTCGGCGAACCAACCCTCCTCGCGCGCCTCGACCTGGTCGATCAGACCCCTCCCGCGCTTCGGCGCGACCGCCTCGACCAGGTCCTCGTTGCTCAACCGGAGCAGTTCGGGCGAGCGCCGCCCGACCCGACCGGTGGCGGTCTTCTCGATATAGGGACCGAGCAGCGAGAGCAGCCATGAGCGCCGCAGGCACCCGACGCAGGCGCGCAGCTCAGACACGGTCCCGCCGCCGCAATTGGAGCGCCTGCGCCATCTCCTCCTCGCCGATCCCCGGCGCGCCGGCCAGGTCAGCGACGGTCCGGGCCAGGCGCAGGGCACGGTCGTGGGCGCGCCCGCTGAGGCGACGGCGCGCGTAGAGGTCGGCCAGCAACGCCGCGGCGCCTGGCGCGACCTCGCAGCGGCGCACCTCGGCCGCCGTCATCTCGGCGTTGCACCGCCCCAGCCCGAGCCGCGCTTCCTGGCGCTCGCGCGCCGCGCAGACCCGATCGCGGACCGCCGCCGAGGACTCCCCCGCGCCGCCGCCGATCTCCGTCGCGCTCGGCTGCACGACGGCGGCCAGCAGGTCGATGCGGTCGGCCAGCGCGCCGCTCAGCTTGCCCTGGTAGCGCTGCACCGCGAAGGCCTGGCAGGTGCAGTCGGGGTCACTCTCGCCGCGCCCGCAGGGACATGGGTTGGAGGCGGCCACCAGCATGAAGCGACAGGGCAGCCGCCGCGTTCCCGACGCCCGCGCGATCGACACCTCGCCCGCCTCGAGCGGTGCCCGCAGCGCCTCGAGGACATCGCGGCGGAACTCGCAGAGCTCATCCAAGAACAGGACTCCCCGATGGGCGAGCGTGATCTCTCCCGGGCGCGGCGGCGTGCCGCCCCCGACCAGCCCGGCGGCGCTGATCGTGTGGTGGGGGGCGCGGAACGGCCGCCCCGCGGGCAGCCCGACGCCGAGCCTGCCGGTGGCGCTGGCGATCCGCGCCACCTCGAGCGCCTCCGCCTCCCCCAGCGGCGGCAGGATCGAAGGCAGCCGGCTCGCCGCCAACGACTTGCCCGCTCCCGGCGGTCCGACCATGAGGAGCGAGTGACCGCCCGCCGCCGCGACCTCGAGCGCGTGGCGCAGGTGCGGTTGGCCGCGCAGGTCGGCCAGGTCGGGCGCCCCCGGCACCGGCCCGGTCCCGAGGCGCAGCGGCTCGGGCTCCGGCCCCCGCTCGCCTGCCGCCAACCCCGGCAGCCCGGCGACGCTCCCCAGCGGCAACACCTCGACGCCGCCGGCGAGCGCCGCCTCCGGTCCGTTCTCCGCCGGGACCACGATCGCTTCGGCGCCGTCTTCGCGCGCCGCCTCGACGATCGCCAGCGCCCCGGGGATCGGTCGCACCTGGCCGTCCAGTGCCAGCTCCCCGGCCAGCGCGACCCGCTCCATCCCCTCCCACTCCAGCTGCCCCGACGCGCGGAGGAGCGCCGCGGCGATCGCCAGGTCCATCCCAGGCCCCGCCTTCCGCAGGCTCGCGGGCGCCAGGTTGACGACGATCCGCGAGAAGGGGAACTCGAAGCCGCAGTTGACCAGCGCCGCCCGCACCCGCTCGCGCGCCTCGCGCACCGCGGTGTCGGGCAGCCCGACGATCGCGAAGGCCGGCAGGCCGCGGTGGACGTCGACCTCGACCCGTACGGGTCGGGCCGAGATGCCGTCGAGGGTGAAGGTGCGGGCGGTGGCGAGCATGGAGGCGACGCTAGGCGGCAAATCCGCACGCATGGCTCGCAGAAAGCAAATCTTGTGTGCCGTCCCTGGGCCAATTCGGTGACAAACGGACTCGGAGCGCCCGCCATGGTGCATGGTGCGCCCATGACCAGCCACCGCCTCCGCACCGGCCGCCTCGCCGAGGCCCGCGCAGCCGAACACCTCGGCTCGCTCGGCCACCGGATCCTCGCCCGCAACGCCCGCACCAGATACGGGGAGCTCGACCTCGTCGCCTTCGACGGCCGCCGCCGCGCCCTCGTGTTCGTCGAGGTGAAGGCCGTCCGCGCGGGGGGCAAGATCGGCCCCGAGCGTCCCGTGCTCTGGGTCACGCCGCGCAAGCAGCTGCAGGTGCGGCGGCTCGCCGTCGCCTGGATGGCCGAAGGGCGCGAGGCCGGCTCAGTGCCGCGCTACACCGAGATCCGCTTCGACGCCATCGGCGTCGTCATCGGCCCGGACGACGAAGTCGTCGACCTCGAGCACATCCCCGGGGCCTTCTAGATGCTCCAGTTCGTCCTCGAGGCCAAGCTGGGTGTAGGCGACGCTGGCGAAGGAGCGGCGGTGGAGCGGCGAGATGCCGAGCTCCTCGATCGCCGCGCGGTGCTCCGGAGTCGAGTAGCCGACGTGCTCCTCGAAGCCCCAACCGGGGTGGCGCGCAGCCGCCTCGCGCATGTAGCGGTCGCGGGTCACCTTGGCGAGGACCGAGGCGGCGGCGATCGCGGCGCTGGTGCGGTCGCCGCCGACCACGCGCCGGTGCGGGACCTCGCAACGCGGCAGCCGGAAGCCGTCCACCAGGCAGATCGCCTCCGGCCCCGGCTCGAGGCGCGCCAGGGCGTCGCCGAGCGCCTCGCAGTTGGTCCGGTGCAGGCCACGGCGGTCGATCCCTGGCGCCGAGCGGACCACGATCGCCACCCGCGTCGCCGCCCGCAGCACGCACGGATACATCTCCAGGCGCCGCTCCTCGGTCATCTGCTTGGAGTCGTGGAGGCCGCCGAGGATGCGCCGGTCACCGAGCGAGAGCTCCTCGTAGTCGAAGAGGACCGCGGCCGCCACCAGCGGCCCGGCCAGGCAGCCGCGCCCCGCCTCGTCGGCGCCCGCGACGAAGCGGTGGTCGAGCCCACGATCGAAGTCGAAGAGACGTTGGCTGCGCCGCAGGCGCCGTTTGTGGAGCTTGCCGCTCACCGGGCGCCCCCACCGCGGGAGCTAGAGGGTGCCGATCCGATCGGGCGGCCAGTAGGTCGCGAACGCTTCGCCGATGATCCATTCCTTCGGGATCGGGCCCCAGTAGCGGCTGTCGTCGCTTTCGCCACGGTTGTCCCCCATCATGAAGAAGTAACCGGGCGGGATCTTGATCGTCTTCGGCAAATTGCACTCGTAGCCGCCCCCGCAAGGGTTGATGTAGGGCTCGTTGGAGTTCTCGACCCCGTTCACCACCGGGTGCCCTTCCTTGATCGAGAGCGTGTCGCCGCCGACCGCGACGATCCGCTTGATGAAGGTCTGTTCGGACTCCTGCGGCGTCGGTTTCGGGCACGCCATGCCTGTTTCGAGTGGCTGCATCTTGCGCACCAACACGCCGCATTCGCTGCTCGACTCGGCGCCGGCGGGCGGGTGGAAGACGACGATGTCGCCAATCGCCGGTTCGCGGAAGTGGTAGATGAAGCGGTTGACCAGGACCCGCTGGCCGACGTCCAGGGTCGGTTCCATCGAGCCGGACGGGATCTGGTACGGCTTCACCACCCAGGCCTGGATCGCCAGCGCCAGCCCGAGAGCGAGGGCGACGATGACGACGAGCTCGATCAGCCCCCCGGCTTTGCTCTGCGGCTTCGGGATCCTGAATTTCACGGCGGCGATTCTCGATTAAAAGTCCGAAGCGCGCCTAAAGGCGGCCGACTGGGTCTGGCGGCCCGATCCCGTCCGCGACCGGGGCCCTTTCGCCGCTCGACTTGGGTAGCGACAGTTTCAGCCCGCGGAGTCCTCGTCGGAGTCACCGGATTTGTCCGGCTTCTCGTCCTCGGCATCCTCCGACGCTGCACTGCCCTCGGTCTCCCCGCCGGCGGTCGGCTCGCTGTCCGTATCCGCCGCTGCATCAGCCTCAGCCCCTGCATCGGCCCCGGGCGCCTCCGCGGCGCTCGCCTCGGCCTCGTCCCCGGTGGCCTCCTCGGCCGCAGTCTCGGTGGTCTCGGGCACGACCTCGGTCGCCTCTCCCTCCGGCGCTCCCGCCGCGGCCTGCTCGGCCTCGGTCGGCGCCGCCTCCGGCGCGGCCTCCTCCTGGCTCAGGCCCTCGGCGTCGACCGCGGTCGACTCATCGCCCGCCGCGACGGGCTTCGAGACCATGTCCTCGTCGATGCCCCAGCGGCGCTCGGCCACCCGGGCCGCCTTGCCGATCCGGCCGCGCAGGTAGTAGAGCTTGGCGCGGCGCACGTCCCCGCGGGCCGCGACCTCGAGTTTCTCGATCTTCGGCGAGTGCAGCGGGAACGTCCGCTCGACGCCGACGCCGAAGGATTGCTTGCGCACGGTGAACGTCTCGCGCGCGCCGGAGCCTTGGCGGCGCAGGACGACGCCCTCGAAGACCTGGGTCCGCTTGCGCGAGCCCTCGATGACCTGGAAGTGGACGCGGACGCGATCGCCGGGCTCGAAAGAAGGCAGGCCCTTCTTGAGCTGATCGCGCTCGATGCTTTCGATGACTGAGCTCATGGCGAATTTTGCGGTGGGTCGGGTGCCGGCGAAGAAAAACCGCCCAGGCCCCCGGTGGGATCCGCGCGGTCGCGGAATGTTAGCTATTCCGTGCGCGAAGCGGACTTTGGGCTGTCCCGGTGGGCGCTCCGCTCCGCCTCGGCGAAGGCCGCGGCGCGTTCGCGGGAGCGCTCCAGGCGCCACTCGCGGACCTTCTCGTGGTCCCCGGAGAGCAGCACCTCGGGCACCTTCCAGCCGCGGTGGACCGGCGGCCGCGTGTAATGCGGGTACTCCGGCATGCCCTCCAGCACCCGGCTGTAGGAGTCCTCCGCGGCCGAACTCGCATTGCCGAGCGCCCCCGGCAGCTTCCGCATCAGGACGTCGGCGACGACCATCGCCGGCAGCTCGCCTCCGGCCAGCACGTAGCGCCCGATCGACACCTCGTCGTCGGCGAAGTGCTCGTGGACGCGCTCGTCGAAGCCCTCGTAGCGTCCACAGAGCAGCGCCACGTGCCGTTCGGCCACGAGCTCGTCGGCGAGCTCGTCGTCGAGCAGCCGCCCGGTCGGCGTCAGCAACACGATCCGCGGCCGCAGCCCGTCGCCGTAGGCCGCCTGCAGCGCGGCGTCAATCACGTCGACCCGCAGCACCATCCCGGCGCCGCCGCCGTAGGGCGCGTCGTCGACCTGGCGCCCGGAGAGCGGGGTCGAGTCGCGGTAGTTGAAGAGGCGCAGCTCGTTCCCTTCGCGCAGCGCGTTCTGCACCGGGCGCTGCGTCTGCAGCCAGTCGAACGACTCCGGAAAGAGGGAGAAGATGTCCAGCCGCAAAGCGGGAGCCGCCGCTCAGTCGAGGATGTCGACGATGACGCGGCGGTCGATCCGCACCGCGGCCGCCTTGGCGATCGTGCGGATCGCGTTGGCGACCCGGCCGCCTTTGCCGATCACGCGTCCGAGGTCGCCTTCGGCGACGCTGATCTCGTAGACGAGGTCACCGTCCTCTTCGAGCTCCTCGATCTCGACCGCGTCGGGATCCTCGACCAACGCCTTGACGAGAAATTCGAGCAGCTCGGTCATCGCCGCGGGCCGCGACGGCTAGCTGCCGTGAGCGGCGATGCCCTTGGTGCGCAGCAGGCCGGCCACGGTCTCCGACGGCTGGGCGCCGTGCTCGAGCCAGTGGCGGGCGCGCTCCTCGTCGACCACGATCGTCGAGGGCTCGGTCTGCGGGTTGTACTGGCCGATCGTCTCGATCGTCCGCCCGTCGCGCGGGGAACGTTTGTCGGCGACGACGATCCGCCACACCGGGTTCTTCTTCGAACCCACTCGTCTAAGTCTGATTCGGACTGCCATGAGCCGGAAGAGAGTAGCGGAACGGCGCTCTCAGCGCCTCCGCACCTTCGGCCGCGGTGCCTGGCCGCTCATCTGCATCAGCTTCTGCGGGTCCGGCATCTTGCCGTTGACCATCGAGCGCATCATCACCCGCATCTGGTCGAACTGTTTGACCAGCGCCCGCACCTCCTGAACTTTCGTGCCCGAGCCGTCGGCGATTCGTTTGCGCCGCCGGCCTTTGATCAGGTGCGGGTCGGCGCGCTCGGCCGGGGTCATCGAGAGGATGATCGCCTCGGTCTTGTCGAGCTGGCGCTCGTCGATGTTGGCGTTCTTCAGCTGTTTCATCGCGCCCATGCCGGGGAGCATCCCGAGGATCCCGCTGAGCGGGCCCATTTTGCGGACCTGTTTCATCTGCGTGAGGAAGTCCTCGAGCGTGAACTGGTCCTTTTTGAGTTTTTCCTCGAGCTCTTCGGCGGACTTCTCGTCGACCTGGCTTTCGGCTTTCTCGATCAGCGTCAGCACGTCGCCCATGCCGAGGATCCGCTGCGCCATGCGATCGGGGTGGAACTTGTCGAAGTCCTCGATCTTCTCGCCGGTCGAGGCGAACATGATCGGCTTGCCGGTCACCGCCTTGACCGAGAGCGCGGCACCGCCGCGGGCGTCGCCGTCGAGCTTGGTCATCACGACGCCGTCGAACTCGGCCGCCTCGGCGAAGGATTCGGCGACCCCGACCGCGTCCTGGCCGGTCATCGCGTCGACCACCAGCAACACGTCATCGGGCTTCGTCTTGTCACGGATCCGCGACAGCTCCTTCATCAGGTCCCCGTCGATGTGGAGGCGCCCCGCGGTGTCGACGATGAGGACGTCGCGGCGCTCCTCGCGGGCGCGCTCGAGCGCCCAGACCGCGATGTCGACCGGGTCGGCGTCGATGCCTTTCTCGTAGACGTGGGCGCCGGCCGGGTGCCCCATCGTCACCAGCTGGTCGACCGCGGCGGGCCGGTAGACGTCGCAGGCGGCGAGCGCCACGTCTTTGCGCTGCCCCTTGAAGTACTGCGCGAGCTTCGCGCAGGCGGTCGTCTTGCCGGAGCCCTGCAGGCCCGCCATCAGGATCACGGTCGGCCCGCTCGCCGCCATCGTCAGGTCGGCGCCGGTGCCGCCCATCAGATCGGCGAGCTCCTCGTTGACGATTTTCACCACCTGCTGGCCGGGGTCGAGGCTGTCCATCACCTCGGCGCCAAGGCAGCGCTCTTTCAGCGTCTTCGTGAACGCTTTGACGACTTTGAAGTTGACGTCGGCCTCCAGCAGCGCGAGCCGGATGTCGCGCATCGCCGAGTCGATGTCGGACTCGCTCAGCTTGCCGCGCGAGCGGACATCGGAGAGCGTCGACTGGAGGCGGTCGGACAGCTGGTCGAACATCGATCCAGGCTACTCGGCCAGGAGCGCGGCGGCGTACTCGGCGGGGTCGAACGGGCGCAGGTCCTCGAGCTTCTCCCCCACGCCGATCAGCTTCACCGGGATGCCGAGTTCGGACGCGATCGCCAGCGCGATCCCGCCCTTGGCGGTGCCGTCGAGCTTGGTCAGGACCACGCCGTCGACCTCGGCCGCCGCCGAGAAGACCTTCGCCTGGCGGAGGCCGTTCTGGCCGGTGGTCGCGTCGATCGAGATCAGGGTCTCGTGCGGCGCGTCCGGGATCAGCTTGCCGATCACGCGGCGGACCTTGGCGAGCTCCTCCATCAGGTTGTCCTGGGTGTGGAGGCGGCCGGCGGTGTCGACGATCACCACGTCGGCGCCGCGAGCCACGGCGGCGGAAACGGCGTCGTAGGCGACCGAGCCGGGGTCGGCGCCCGCCTGGCCGCGGACCACCTCGGCGCCCGCCCGGTCGGCCCACTCGGCGAGCTGCTCGGCGGCGGCGGCGCGGTAGGTGTCGCCGGCGCCCATCACCACCGAAAGGCCGAATTCCTTCGAGAGGTGCCAGGCGATCTTGCCGATCGTCGTCGTCTTGCCGGTGCCGTTGACGCCGACCATCATCAGCACCGCGGGTTGGGCGGAGAGGTCGATCTTGGCGCGGGCGGTCGAGGCGACCTCGGCGAGGATCTCGATCAGGCGGGCGCGGATCGCCTCGCCGTCGGCGGGGACGGCGCCGGAGTCGACCTCGTGCTCGAGCCGTTCGACCACCGCGGCGGTGGTCGGTGCGCCGACGTCGGCGAGGATCAGCGCCTCCTCGAGGAGTTCCCAGGTTTCGTCGTCAATCTTCTCGAAGACCGAGGCGCTGATCTCCTCCTGCAGCGCCTGGCGGGATTTCGAGAGGCTCTCGCGCAGGCGGCGGAAGACACCGCGACGGCGCTCCGGCTCAGCCTCCGCGGGCGGCGCGGCGTTCGCGGGCTCGCGCGAACCGAGGTCGATCATCTCCTGCCAGCTGGTCGCCATCGCCCGGGGAGGCTAGCGGCGGGGCGGCTCGCGTGGCGGCGGCGCCGAGCTCGGCCACCGCGGCGTCGAGGTGGGCGGCGAGCCGCGCCGCTCCGGGAGCCGAATCGGGGTCGGCGAGGAGGCCGAAGCTGACCTTGCCGTTGTAGGAGAGGATCGCGATCGCAAGGCCGTGGCGGCGGGCGAGGAAGCCGACCGGGTGGATCGCGAGGAGCTCGCGGCCGCGCAGGTAGAAGGGAATCTGCGGCCCGGGGAAGTTCGTCACCAGCAGGTTGAAGAGGCGGGTCGAGAAGTTGATCGCCGCGGTCGGGGCGAGGAGGACGGGTGGAGCGAAGTCGCGGAACCAGTCGTTGAGGGCCCAGATCGCTTCCGCGCCGAGCGGCTGCTTGGAGGCCTTGAGGCCGTCCATCGCGGTCGAGATCACGGCCAGGCGCCCAGCCGCGTCGGCGATCCCGACCGGTAGCGGCCCCCGCATCGCGGTCAGTTTGTTCCCCAACTCCCCGTGCTCGTCCACGGTCCGGATCGAGACCGGGACGAGCGCCTTCAGCTCCAGCCCACCCCGAGCTCCTCGACGCTTGTCCTCGATACGAAGACAAGCGTCGGGGGGGTCCCATTCCGCGAGCCAGGCGCGCAGGGCGCCGGTGGCGACGGCGAGCGAGACGTCGTTGACGGTGCCGCCGAGGGCGTTCTTGATCCGCTTGAACTCCGCCAGATCGAAGGTGGCCCAGGCGAACTCACGACGCGGGCCGACGCCGCGGGGGTTGATCGGCACACGCGGCGCGGGGCGCAGCAGGTTCCAGGTGACCTCCCAGAGGCCGGTGAGCCCGTCGCCGGCGCGGCGCGCGGCCTTGCCGGGGTCCGCGGCGGCGCGGGACAGCCAGCGGGCGAGGCGCCGCAGGGTGGCGAGGGCCCCGGTCGCGGCGTGGACGACGAGGCCGGTGCTCGAGGGCGAGCGGTGCGGGCGCCACGGCTCCGCGGGCTCGGGCGGCGCGGCCTCGGGGGCGACGTCGAACAGCAGCATCCCGATGTCGACGGCGGAGATCCCGTCGGCCATCGCGTGGTGGGTCTTGTAGACGACCGCGAAGCGCTCCTCCGCGAACCCGTCGACCAAGGTCAGCTCCCAGAGCGGCTTGCCGCGGTCGAGCGGCGGCGCGAGCAGCTCCCCCGCGAGCGCCCGCAGCTCGGCATCTCCACCGGGCGCCGGCAGCGTCGCGCGGCCGACGTGGCGGTGCACGTCGAAGGTCTCGTCATCGACCCAGAACGGCGTCCCCAACCCGAGCGGCGGCCTCAAGAGCTTCTGCCGCAGCCGTGGGAGCTGGTGCAGTCGTGACCTGATCTGCGCGAGAAACTCGTCCTGCGCCGGCGGCTGCCCCTCGAAGACCAGCAAGGCCCCGATCGCCATGTGCGCGTTGTCCTTCTCGTTGGCGAGGAACGACGTGTCGAACGACGACAGCCGGTCCATGTGGCGCTGTGGCATCCCTACCTCCTGAGAAGAGACTAGACCGGCACAGGGGCTGGGATCAGCGAAGGGCTGGTTAAGCGGGAGACCCGACCCCCTCCTCGCTCAACCTTCCGGCGGCGATCGCGTTGCGGACGGGCGAGATGGCGACCGGCGCCAAGGAAGGTACAAGCCGTTCGGAGGGGGTCGGGTCTCCCGGTCCGGACAGCTTGCAGGTGACACGCACTCCGCCTTACGCACGAACTCCGGCCAGAAGCGTCACGAGCCCTCCCTCCATCCTGAAAACCGCCAGAGGGTTGGTGAGTTGACCACACCCCAGCGGGGTCAACTCACCAAGCGGCCGAGCGCCGGCTCTGGCGGCGGGCTCAGGCGACGGCGCTCAGGGGGCCGGGGCCGGCGTCGTCGCTGAGGTCGTCTTCGTCCTCGGCGGCGTCGCGGGGGAGCTTGCGGCTGACGACTTTGGTGACGCCGTCGCCGCCCATCGTCACGCCGTAGAGGACGTCGGCGGCGTCCATGGTGCGTTTCTGGTGGGTGACGATGACGAACTGGGCGCGGTCGCAGAAGCGGCGGATCAACTGAAGGAAGCGGTCGATGTTGGCGTCATCGAGAGCGGCCTCGACCTCGTCGAGGATGTAGAAGGGGCAGGGCCGGGCGAGGAAGACGGCGAAGACGAAGGCGAGCGCGACGAGGGACTTCTCGCCGCCCGACATCAAGCTGAGTTTGCGGGTCGACTTGCCCGCCGGGTTGACCTCGATCTCGACCCCGAACTCGTCCCGTTCGTCGCGCTCCTCCTCGTCGGGGTCCGGCTCGGCGCTCTCGGCGGCCTCCTCCCCCTCCGCCTGCGCCGGCGCCTGCTCCTCCTCGCGGACCGCCCGCAGGTTCACCCGCCGCAGCCTGCCGCGGCCACCGGGAAAAAGGTGTTCGACCATCTCCTCGAAGTTCTTCGCGGTCGCCTCGAAGGTCTCCTCGAACGCCCGCTCGATCTCGTCGTCGATCTCGCGGATCAGCGACTCCAGCTCGCGCATCGCCCGCTCGGTGTCCTCGCGCTGCGCCTGCAGCTGCTCGACGTGCTCGCGCGCCTCCTCGTATTCGCGCTCGGCGAGCGGATTGACCGGGCCGATCTGGGCGCGCCGACGCTCCAGTCGCCCCAGTTTGCGGTCGATCTCGGCGCGCTCCTCCTCGGTCATCGCGATCTCCGCCGCGGGCACCTCCTCGCCGAGCTTCTCGACGATCGCCGCCATCTCCCGTTCGGCCTCGGCCCTCCGGTCGCCGAGGTGGGCGGCCTCGACCTCGGCCTGGGTCAGCTCTTCGCTCACCGACCGCATCTGCCCTTGCAGCTCGAACTCGAGCTTCGAGCAGGCGCGCAGCTCGTCGGCGATCTCGTCGCCGTCGCCCTCGTTGCCCACCACGGTCGACTCGGTCCGCTCGACCCGGGCGCGGATCGCGTTGCCGACCTGGTCGACCGCGGCCAACGCCGCCCGCACGTCGTCCAGCAGCTCCTCGCCGCCCGCCAGGCGCGCCCGCATCTTCTCCCGGTGGCGCTCGCCGAGCAGCCCCTCGGCCCGCCGCGCGTGGCGGATCGCCCGTTCGCTCCCCGCTCGCACCTCGCCGAGTGCCCGCTCGCGGGCAGTCTCGGTGGCGTCCTCGGAGCGCGCCGTCGCCAGGCCGTCGAGCGCCGACTTCAGCCCCGCGTCGACCTCGCCCAGCTCCTCTTCCAGCTTCCGCGCCCGCTGGGTCGGCGCGTCGCCGCCGCCGACGTCCAGGGTCAGCGGCCCGAGCTCGGCCCGCAGCGCCTCGAGGCGCGCCTCGACCTCCGCCTCGCTCCGCGCCAGCCCGGCGACCCGCACCGCGACCCGCTCCGACTCGGCCCGCAGTTTGGTCAGCACGCCCCAGGCCTGGGTCCGCGCCCGGTCGCGCTCGGCGAAGCGCTCCTCGGCGGCGGAGCGCCGTTTGCTCACCTCGGCGAGCTGCCCCTCGAGCTTCGTCCGCGTCGCCCGGGCGGCGGCCGCCGCCTTCGCCGCCGCGGCCGCCCGGTCGGCGCCGAAGCGCAGCTCCTCCGAGACGATCCGCCCCTTCAGCTCCATTTCCTCGCGGTCGATCCGCGCCCCGATCTCGGCCGCCTGCGCCTGGCGCTTCAGCGGCCGCAGCCGCGCCCGCGCCTCGCGCTCGACGTCGAGCGCCCGATCGAGGTTGTCGCGCGTCCCGCGCAGCTTCAGTTCCGCCCGCCGCCGCCGTTTGCGGTGCTTGCCGAGGCCCGCCGCCTCCTCGATCAAAAGCCGCCGCTCCCGCGGCTTGGAGTGGATGATCGACTCCACCCGGCCCTGGCTGATGACCGAGTGCATCTCGCGCCCGAGGTTGGTGTCGGAGAGCACCTCGATCACGTCGGCGAGCCGCGCCCGCGCCCCGTTCAGCCGGTAGCCGCCCTCGCCGCCCCGGTCGAGGCGCCGCTCCACCGCGATCTCGGAGAACTCCGTCTTCGCCCGCCCGTCGGAGTTGTCGATCACGACCTCGACCTGGGCTTCGCGCCGCGCCCCGGTGTTCTTCCCCCCCGCCGAGATCACGTCCTGCATCGAGGCGCCGCGGATCGCCCCCGGGCTCTGCTCGCCGAGCGCCCACAGCACCGCGTCGGTGATGTTGCTCTTCCCCGACCCGTTCGGCCCGACGATGACGCTGACGCCAGGCGAGAACTCGAGGCTCACCCGCTCGGGAAAGGACTTGAACCCCTTCATCGTGATCGATCGCAGATACATCGAACTTCTAGCCTCCTCCTCCCCTCGGACAGGACCCGCGACACAGAACGTCTCACTTTGCGGCTTCCGAGGACGGCATCTGGGATGCCCGAACGAACCTCCCCGCTGTTGTGAGAGAGGGCATCCCAGATGCCGTCCCCTCTCTCAACCACCCAAAGCCCGTAATGCCTCCTCCGCCGCCACCTGCTCCGCCGCCTTCTTGCTGCGCCCCTCGCCCGACCCCACCCGCTCGGAATCGACGATCGCCACGACCTCGAAGGTTCGCCGATGGGGAGGGCCCGTGGCGGCCGTCACCTCATAGCTTACGCGCGCCCCGCGGCGCGCCAAAAGCTCCTGCAAAGCGCTCTTGAAGTCGATCCGCGTCTCCGCGGCGAGCTCGATCCGCGGCGCGAACGCGGCCGCCACGGCCGCCGCCGCGCGCTCGAAGCCGAAGGCCAGGTGGCAGGCGCCGATCAGCGCCTCGGTCGCCTCCGGCAGCGGTCGCTCTCCGTCCAGCAGCACCTCCGCCGGGATCGCCGCGGTGACGCCCTCGGGCTCGTTGGCGCGCAGCATCCCCGGCACGCCGAGCAGGCGCCCCACGGCCGCGCAGGAGACCCCGGACACCGCCTGGTTGTGGATCTTCGTGAGGCCGCCCGCGGCGATGTCGGGGAAGCGCTCGTAGAGCGCCCCGGCGACCGACAGCCCGAGCACGCTGTCGCCGAGGAAGGCGAGGCGCTCGAACGAGTCGACCCGGCGCTCGGTCCAGGAGGAGTGCGTGAGCGCCTGGGAGCGGAGCTCCTCCGGCAGGTCCACGATCAGCGCGGCGAGCGCGGCGACGGCGCCGCGCCCGGCGGGGTCGTCGGCCTCGCCCCCGGGGGCGAAATCGGCCGCCGGCCCGTCCGACATCTCAGGCGGGGGCCCGCTCGAGGACGAAGGCGACGGCGTCGCCGACGGTCGCGATCCGGGTCGCCTCCTCCTCGGTGACCTTGATCCCGTAGCGGTCTTCGAGCTCCATCACCAGCTCGTAGAGGTCGAGCGAGTCGGCTTCGAGGTCCTCGCGGAAGCGGGTCCCCTCCTCGATCCTGCCGGGGTCGACTTCGAGCTCCTCGGCGAGATGCCCGCGGACCAGCTCGATGACTTCGTCGCGCTCCATCCGGGGATTATCACGCAGCTTCGTCGCCGACCGCGTCGCCCGCCAGCGCGGCGCGCCCGGCGTGGCCCTCGCGCAGCAGGGCCGCGGTACGCCCGACCGCGTCGACGTCGACCGAGCGGGCGGCGAGGCGGATCGCGTTGGCGACGCCGTCGGCGCCCGAGGAGCCGTGCCCGACGATCGTCACCGCGCGCAGCCCGAGCAGGATCGCGCCGCCGGTCGTGTCGGGGTCGAACTCCTTGCGCAGGCCGCCCAGCGCAGGTTTCAGCAGCAGCCCGCCCGCCGCCGCGAGGACGTTCTTGTGCGCGAGGTCGGAGATCGCCCCGGCCAGCGTCCGCGCCGCGCCCTCCATCACCTTCAGCGCCACGTTGCCGGTGAAGCCGTCGGTGACGACGACGTCGACCTTCGCTTCCGGCAGGTCGCCGCCCTCGATGTTGCCGGCGAAGTCGACCCCGGGCGCCTCGGCGAGGATCCGGTGCGCCTCGACGATCTCGGGGCGCCCCTTCCCCGCCTCCTCGCCGACCGTCAGCAGGCCGACTGTCGGTTCGCGGACCTCCAGCACCGCGGCGCTGAAGGCGGCGCCGAGGAAGGCGAACTGGACCAGGTGCTGGGCGCGGACCTCGATGTTGGCGCCGACGTCGAGGAAGAGGACCGGTTTGACCGGCGAGGGCAGGCGCACCGCCAGCGCCGGCCGCTGCACCCCCTTGAGGCGGCGCAGGCCGAAGGTGGCGGCTGCCATCGTCGCCCCGGTCGAGCCGAGGCTGACCATCGCCGCCGCGTTCCCCTCGGCGACGTCGCGGGCGGCGCGCACGACCGAGGCCTCGCGGCGCTCGCGCACCGACTGCACCGGGTCGTCGTCGTTGCCGATCCACTCGGTGGTCGGGATCACCTCGATCCCCGACACCCCCGCCAGCCGCAGCGAGCGCTCCGGCCCGAACACGCGCACCCCGATCCCGTCGGCGGCGGCGCGGCGGGCGCCCTCGGCGAGTACGTCGAAACCCTGCTCCGCCCCGAACCCGTCGAGGGCGATCGTCACCGGGCGGCTGCGCGCCACGGTTGGATCAGCTGTCGGCGGTGGTCACCGTCGGGTCGGTGACTTTGTGGGAGACGACCTCGCGGCCGGCGTAGGTGCCACAGGTCGGGCACACGCGGTGGGGCATGTGCGGGCTGTGGCAGCGGGGGCAGCGAGCCAGGGCGGCCTTGCCGGCCTTGTGCTGAGCGCGGCGCTTGTCGCGGCGAGCGCTTGAGGTTCTCTTCTTCGGGACGGCCATAGGTCGCGGAATCCTAGCGGGTCAGTAGACCGCTCGCACGACCGCGAGATCGTCCGCGGCCCAGGTGACCTCGCCGCCGCTCCACTCAGCGAGGTCGGCGGCGGTCTCGGGGAAGTCGTAGTCGGGGGTGACCGAGGTGATCTGGACATCGGCCTTGACGATGTCGCCGATCACCAGGGCGCGCGACTGCTCGCGCACGCGGCGGAAGAGTTCCCGCTTCTGCGGCGCGCGCAGGTGGTGGATCGAGAGCACGCCGATCACCAGGTCCCAGGGTCCGTCGGGCAGCGGGTCCTCGATCCGCGCCAGTTGCACGTCGTCGTAGGCCTCGCGGGCGCGGTAGACCATGTCCGGGGACGAGTCGAGGCCGATCACCCAGCTGTCGGGATAGGCCTCGATCAGCCGCCGGGTCGTCTCCCCCGTGCCCATGCCGAGCTCCAGCACCCGCTCGGGGGCGAAGGGGATCGCCGCGATCGCCTGTTCCTGCAGCTCGTCGTAGCGCGGGACCTCGTCGTAGACCCAGCCGAGGTAGCCATCCGGTTTCCAGGTGAAATCCGCCATTCCGTAACCTCGCAGTATGCCGAGCGCACCCGAGACCGTCGTCGACATCTCCCGCCTCAACCTTTCGCCCGGGGACGGGCGACGACTCGAGCTGCCTGTCGAGCTGGCGCCGTTCGAGCTCGGCGGCCAGACCTACCTCGCCGACCCGCCCGCGCCGCGCGTCCGCCTCGAGGCCTCGCGGCACTCCAGCGGCTTCGCCTTCAAGCTCACCTTCCCGGTCCACATCGAGGGCCCCTGCATGCGCTGCCTCGAGCCCGCCGGATTCGACCTCGATGTCGAGGCGCGCGAGGTCGACCAGACCGGGGCCGCCGACGCCGAGCTCCGCAGCCCCTACGTGGAGGACGACGAGCTCGACATCGGCCGCTGGGCCCACGACGCCGTGATGCTCGCCCTCCCCACCCAGATCCTCTGCCGCCCCGACTGCCTCGGCCTCTGCCCGACCTGCGGCGAGCCCTTGAACGACGCCGACCCGGCGGCGCACCAGCACGAGAAGCCGATCGACTCCCGCTGGGCGGCCCTCAAGGACCTGAAGCTGGATTAGGGACGGGTTGCGGGGGCGGGGGTCCTGACCCCTCCTCGCTCAACCTTCCGGCGGGGATCGCGGAGTGGACGAGCAAGATTGCCGCCGGCGCCAAGGAAGGTAGAAGCCGCTCGGAGGGGTCAGGACCCCCGCCTCGGAGCCAGTGCAGGGCTCTTGCACCCACCCGGGTTGCTTTTTGCTGCCGCACGCCCGTCCCAGAAGTTTGTTTGCTGCCGGACCCTTGTTCCAGCCGGGCGCCCCGAGATCAGGCTCCGAACCCTTCACGTGCGCCGCGTGGGCCGATCCCGGTCCCCCTCCGAGCGGCTTCTACCTTCCTTGGCGCCAAAAACCGTCTCGCCCGTCCACCGGCGATCCCCGCCGGAAGGTTGAGCGAGAGGGGGACCGGGATCGGCCCCCCGCAACACCGAGCCCCTTAAGGGGCCTGATCGAGCTCAGGCGCCGGTTCTTCCTCGCGCCCCGCCAGCCGGTCGCGCCCGCGCTGGACGGCGGCCAGGAACTTCTGCAGGTTGACTTCCAAGGTGTTGAGGATCTCGTCGGCGTAGTCCTCGGCGCCGAGGCGGATTTCGCGCTCGCGGTTGCGGGCGTCCTCGACGATCTCGTCGGCGGCGCGCTCGGCCTGTTTGGTGACCTCCTCGTCGGAGATCAGGCGGGCCTGCTGCTCGCGCGCCTCGCGGACGATGCGCTCGGCCTCGCGTTTGGCCTCGGCCAGCATCTCCTGGCGCTCCTTGACGATCCACCGCGCCTGCTTGATCTCCTCCGGGATCGTCGCGCGCATCTGATCGAGGAGGTCGTAGATCTCCTCGCGATCGACGCGCACCTGATCGGTCAGTGGGACCGGGCGGGCGTTGTGAACAACGTCATCGAGTTTGTCTATGAGGACCAGGACGTCCATGAACGGTGGATAAGCCTACGTGTATGCGGGGGTTTTGGCCAAGAAAGAGTATGCCTGGGCGATTTTGCAAGGAGATGCCCAGGAAAGGGCGAGCGCAAACAAGCCTACCTTGCGGACCGGCTCATCTGTCGCCGAGGCGCTCCGCGAGGGCGCCGGCGACCCCCGGCGGGACCAGATCGCCGACGTCGCCGCCGAAGGTCGCCATTTCCTTCACCCCGGTCGAGGAGAGGAAGCTGTAATGCGGCGAGGCGATCACGTAGATGCTCTCGATCCCCGGGTCGAGCTTGCGGTTCAGCTGCGCCATCTCGAACTCGTACTCGAAGTCGGAGATCGCCCGCATCCCCTTGACGATCGCGTGGGCGCCGTTCTCGCGGGCGAACTCGACCAGCAGGGTGGAGAAGATCTGCACCTCGACGTTGCCGAGGTCGGCGGTCGCCGTCTCGATGAACTCGCGGCGCTCCGCCGCAGTGAACAGCGTCCGGTTCTTGCGCAGCGGGTTGTTGACGACGCCGACGACGACCTTGTCGAAGACCTTCGAGGTGCGGGTGATGATGTCGAGGTGGCCGTTGGTGACCGGGTCGTAGGTGCCCGGGCAGACGACCGTGCCGTTGCGCTCGCTCACTCGCCCTCCCGCGCGTAGATCGAGACGTCGGCGGCCCCGTAGCGGCGCTGGCGCAGGCGCTCCAGCGAGGCGATCGCAAGCGGGCGGCGGGCGCCGCTCTCGACCACGGCACGCCCGCCGGGCGCCAGCACGCCGGGGAGGTGCGTGTCCAGTTGCCGGGCCACGAGGTCGGCGAGTCTATAGGGAGCATCGACGAAGACGAGGTCGTAGCGGGCCCCGTCCGGCCGGCCGGCGAGCCAGGCGCCGGCGTCCGCGCGCACCAGCTCCGCCCGGTCGGCGAGCCCGAGTCGCTCGACGTTGCCGAGCGCCGGCCGGGTGTCGCGGTCGACCAGGGTGGCACGGGCGGCGCCGCGTGAGAGCGCCTCGATCGCCAGCGCCCCGGTGCCGCAGTAGAGGTCGAGGACCGCGGCGCCCTCCACCCGCGTCCCGAGCGTCGAGAAGACGGCCTCCCGCACCCGCTCCGAGGTCGGCCGCACCTTCCACCCCCGCGGCGCCACGAGCCTCTGCCCCTTGAGCTCCCCCGCTATGACGCGCACGCAAACCCCCGCAGGCGGCGCGCCCGCCCCGACGCTTGTCTTCGTATCGAGGACAAGCGTCGGATTCTCACAGCGGGATCGGGTCGGCGGCGCCGGCGCCGAAGCGGCGGCGGGCGGCCTCGAGCAGGGGACCGAGGCTCGGGTCCGCCAGCGAGCCGTGCCGGCGCAGCAGGGCGAGGACCTCCTCGCGGGCTTCGACCAAGGCGCGGCCGTCCTCGGGCAGGGAGGCGACGGCGAAGCGCGGCAGGCCACTCTGGCGCGTCCCGAGAATCTCCCCCTCGCCGCGCAGTTCGAGGTCGACCTCGGCGAGCTCGAACCCGTCGCGGGTCTCCTCCACCGCGCGCAGGCGGCGCCGCGCCATCTCCCCCGCCTCGCCCGCGAACAGCAGGCACTGCGAGGGGTGCTCGCCGCGCCCGACCCGCCCGCGCAGCTGGTGGAGCTGGGAGACGCCGAAGCGCTCGGCCCCCTCGATCAGCATCACGGTCGCGTTCGGCACGTCGATGCCGACCTCGATCACCGTCGTCGCGACCAGCACGTCGGTCTCCCCGGCGGCGAAGGCGCCCATCGCCTCCCCCTTCTCGGCCGAGGGCATCTGCCCGTGCAGCAGCCCGACCCGGAAGTCCCGCAGCGGCCCGCGCCGCAGCCGCTCGGCCTCCTCCCCGGCCGCCTTGCCCGGCGTCTTCTCGGAGACCTCGACCAGCGGGCAGACGACGAACGCCTGGCGCCCCTCGCGCAGGCGCGCGCGCAGGAAGTCGTAGGCGACCTCGCGGTCGTCCTCCCCCACCACCCGCGTCAGCACCGGCTTGCGGCCCGCCGGGAGCTCGTGCAGGGCGGTCGTGTCGAGATCCCCGTAGGCGGTCAGGGACAGCGTGCGCGGGATCGGCGTCGCGGTCATGTGGAGGACGTGCGGAGACATCCCCGCGACCCCCTTGGAGTCGAGCGCGCGCCGCTGCTCGACCCCGAAGCGGTGCTGCTCGTCCACCACACAGAGGCCGAGGCGGGCGAAGCGCACGGTCGGCTCGATCAGCGCGTGCGTCCCGAGGATCAGCCCCAGCTCGCCGCTCGCCAGCTGGTTCAGGGCCTGGCGGCGAATCGCGGCCGGCGTCGCGCCGGTCAGCAGGGCGAAGGGCACCGCCTCGGCGGCGAGCAGGCGCCCGAGCGTGATCGCGTGTTGCTCGGCGAGCGTCTCGGTCGGCGCCATCAGCGCCGCCTGGAAGCCCGCTTCGAGCGCCCGCAGCATCGCGTAGACCGCGACCACCGTCTTCCCCGACCCGACCTCCCCCATCAGCAGACGCTGCATCGGCTCCCCCGAGTCGAGGTCCTTGTCGATGTCGGCGAAGGCGGCGCGCTGGTCGTCGGTGGGGGCGAAGGGCAGCGACGCGAGCCAGCGGTCCACGGCCGCGCCCGGCCTGCCGAAGCGGGGCGCGGGGCGCGCGCGGCGGTGGCTCGTCTTGCGGGTCGCCAGCAGCGCCTGGTGGAGGAACAGCTCTTCGAAGCCGAGCCGCCGCCGAGCCGCTTCGAGCTCCTCCGGGGAAGTCGGGAAGTGCGCCGCGCGGATCGCGCTGCCGACCGAGGTCAGGCGCCGCCGCGCCTGGAGCGCCGCGGGCAGCCCCTCGATCGCGTTCGGCGCCCACCGGACCGCCTGCTCGGCCCACTCGCGGATCTTCTTCGGCGGCAGGTCCTCGGTGGCGGGATGGACGGGGACGAAGCTTCCCGACCGCTCCTCGGCCGGCCCCGCCCTGTCCTCGCTCGCCCGCGCGACCAGCTCCCACTCCTGGACCGCGAGGCCTTTCGGGCTCCGCTTGCCGGTGATGACGATCTGGGACCCCTGTTCGAGCTTGCCGCTGATCCACGGCTGGTTGAACCACGTGGCCCTCACGGTCCCCGTCTCGTCGCCGACCTTGACCCCGACCATGGTGAGTTTCCCACGGAGGAAGGGGCGTGGAGGATTGCCCATCACCGTCACCAGGACCGTTCCGGTTTCGCCCGACTCGAGCGTCTCCAGGGGGCGGATCTGGCGATCCCGGTGGCTGTGGGGGAAGCGGAAGAGGACGTCGCCGACCGTCTGGATGCCGGCCCGGCGGGCGGCGTCGGCGAGCTTCGGCCCGACCCCGTCGAGAGCCTCGAGGCCGGTCTCGAGGACGCTCGGGCGGGCCCAGTGGACCGGGGCGGCCAGGAGCGCGGCCCGCGTCGACTCCCCCGCCCCGGCGAAGCCGCGCACCGCTACTGCGCCGCGAGCAGCCACCACCAGCTCGGCTGGCCCCCCTCGTGCTTCTCCAGCTCGACCCCCTCGGGCACGTGCGCGTCGACCTGGTCGAGCGGGATCGGGGCGTCCTCGCCGCCGATCACGGTGACGATCTCGGCGCCCGCGGCGAGGATCGAGATCGTCTCCGAGAGGGTCGACCCGGCGCCGCCCCAGGCGACGATCTCGCCGCCCGAGAACCCGACCGCGTCGCCGCGCTTGAAGCGCCCCTGGGCGTCGTCGCGCGCCGCCGGCGCGACGCCCCCGGTGGCGACGTCGGCGAGCGCCGCCGTCAGCCGCTCGGCGTTCTGGTCGAGCGTCGCGCCGGGGTCGAGCTCGACCAGCGCCAGCAGGCTCGCCTGCTGCGATGTCGCGGGCACCACCCGGGCGGGCTTCTCCGAGAGCTCGCAGGCGCGCTCCGCCGCCATGATCACGTTCGAGGAGCTCGGCAGCACCAGCACTTCCTCGGCCTCGGCGCCGTGGATCCCGGCGAGCAACTCGGCGGTCGAGGGGTTGAGCGTCTCGCCGCCGGGGACGACGTCGGCGCCGAGTCCGGCGAAGAGGCGCTCCATCCCCGCCCCGGCGGCCACCGCCAGCGCCCCGGTCCGCCCGGCGCCGAGGCGCGCGTCGCGTTCGGCGACCTGCTGGCGCATGTCGGCGACGTCGACGTTGGTCACCTCGCCCGCGCCCTCGAAGAGCGCCATCGCCACCTCCGGCGTGTCGGTGTGGACGTGGACCTTGAGGGTCGCTTCGTCGCCGACCACCAGCACCGAGTCCCCCAGCGCCTCCAGGCGCGGCAACACCGCCCGGTCGTCGAGCCCGACCCCGGCGACGATGAAGTTCGTGCAGTAGCGGTAGCGGCTGTCCTCGTGATGGGGCCGGGTCAGCTTCGGCGGCTCGTGGTGGGCGACCTCGGGGAGCGGTGCGCCGTCGCCGCGCAGCCCGGCCACCACCCCGGCGAGGATCAGCACCAGGCCGTGACCGCCCGCGTCGACCACGCCCGATTCGCGCAGCACCGCGAGCTGCTCGGGCGTCCGCGCCACCGCCCGCTCGCCGTCGGCGATCGCCCGCTCCAGCACCTCGGCCAGGACCGCGTCCTGCTGCTCTTCGGAGACGTCGGCGCCGAGCCGCTGCTTGTCGGCCGAGAGGTGGGCGAGCTGGCGGGTCAGCGAGTGGGCCATCTCGCGGAAGACGGTCAGCATCGTCCCCTCGGCGGGCTCGCGGACCGAGTCGTAGGCGGCGTCGGCGGCGGAGGCGAAGGCGGCGGCGACCAGCAGCGGGTCGACCAGCTCGCCGGGGCGCGAGGCGAGCTCCTCGGCGGCGCCGCGGACGATCTGGGAGAGGATCACGCCGGAGTTGCCGCGCGCCCCCATCAGCGCCGCCCGCGCCAGCGTCTGGACCAGGGCGGTCCGGCCGATCTCGTCGAGCCCCTGGCCGTCGACGCGGTCGAGCTCCTCCAGCACCGCGCGCATGGTCATCGCCATGTTGTCGCCGGTGTCGCCGTCGGCGACCGGGAAGACGTTCAGGTCGTTCACCTCCTGGCGCCGGGACTCGAGCGAGGCCAGGGCGGAGCTGACGACCCGCCTGAAGCGGGCAATCGAAGGATCGGGCATGGGAGAACCTAAAAAGTAGCCATCGGGGGCGACGGCCGCCGCGTTTATCGGTACTTTCACCCTCTCCACCCTCGGGTGGAGGAGGGTTTATCCGGATTTCCCCCCTGGGGCCGATGAAAGGCTCCGCGGGCCGCCCTAGTCTCGTCCACAGCCTCGGGCGCCCCCACGAGCACCAGTCACGGAAGGAGACAGATGCGCCGCTTCGCCACCTGGACCACCGGCCACCGCAAGACGGTGATCTTCGGCTGGATCGCCGCCCTGATCGTGATCGGCATGATCGCGGGGAACGCGGGCTCCAACTTCTCCGAAGAATTCAAACTGCCGGCCTCGGACTCGACCGCGGCCTACGAACTGCTCGAAAACGACTTCCCGAAGCAGTCGGGCAGCACCGCGACGATCGTCTGGAAAGCCGAAGAAGGCGTCAAATCGCCGCGGGTCCAGCAGAAGATGGAAAGCCTCTTCAAAGAGGTCGAAGAAAAGCCGAAGGTGAGCGAAGTCGTGAGCCCCTACGGCAGCTCCGGCGGCGCCGCGGCGATCTCCAAAGACGGCAAGATCGCCTACGCGACGATCCAGTACGAAGTCGCCGGCAACAAGCTCAACAAAAACGACACCCGGGAAATCATCAAGACCGCCCAGGGCCTGAGCGGCAACGGCCTCGAAGTGCAGATGGGCGGCCAGCCGGTCGAAGAAGCCAAAGAAGAAAGCGGTGACTCCTCGTTCGCGATCGGCCTCCTGGCCGCGATCATCATCCTGCTGCTGGCCTTCGGCTCGGTGGTGGCGATGGGGCTGCCGATCCTGACCGCGCTGTTCGCGCTCGGGGTCGGGCTGAGCCTGGTCACGCTCTCGACCTACGTCCTGAAGACGGCGAACTTCGCCCCGGTATTGGCGGCGATGATCGGGCTCGGGGTCGGGATCGACTACGCGCTCTTCATCCTCACCCGCTTCCGCAACAACCTCGACGAAGGGCTCGCCCCGCAGGCGGCGGCGATCAACGCCGTCGACACCGCCGGGCGCGCCGTGCTCTTCGCCGGGACGACGGTGATCATCTCCCTGATGGGGATGTTCCTGCTGAACATCACCTTCCTCTACGGCGTCGCCGTCGCCGCCGCGCTGGCGGTGCTCTTCACGATGATCGCGGCGCTGACCCTGCTGCCGGCGATGCTGGCCTGGGTCGGCCACCGGGTGAACAAGTGGAAGATCCCGGGGCTCGCGGGCGGGCGCAACACGATGCGCGAAGACACCAAGTGGTACGCCTGGAGCCGCTTCATCCAGAAGCGCCCGTGGACCGCGGCGATCGCCTCCGGCGCCCTGCTGCTCCTCCTCTGCGTCCCTACCCTGTCGCTGCGCCTGGGCTCCAACGATGCGGGCACCAACCCGAAGGGCCAGACCACGCGGGAAGCCTACGACCTGCTCGCCGAAGGCTTCGGCCCCGGCTTCAACGGGCCGTTCGTGATGGTCGCCTCGCTGCCCGAAAAGGGCCAGGGCGCAGGCATCGAACAGCTCTGCTCGACGCTGGCGAAGGAACCGGGCGTGGCCTCGGTCACCAACGTGACCTACAACCCGGCGAAAACCGTCGGCCTCTGCCAGGTCTACCCGACCACCTCGCCGCAGAGCTCGGAAACCACCGACCTGCTGAACCACATCCGCGGCGAAGTGATTCCGCCGATCGCGGCGAAGACCGGCGCGACCATCCACGTCGGCGGCATCACCGCGATCTTCGAGGACTTCGGCACCGCGATCTCCGAAAAGCTGCCGCTCTTCATCGGCGTGGTGATCCTGCTCTCGGCGATCCTGCTGATGGCGGTCTTCCGCTCGGTGCTGGTGCCGCTGAAGGCGATCCTGATGAACCTGCTGAGCATCGGCGCGGCCTTCGGCATCGTCGTCGCCGTGTTCCAGAACGGCTGGGGGGCGAGCATCATCGGCGTCGACCAGACCGGGCCGATCATCGCCTTCTTCCCGATATTCCTGTTCTCGATCGTCTTCGGGCTCTCGATGGACTACGAGGTGTTCCTGATGTCGCGCATCCACGAGGAGTGGGAGCGCCGCAAGGACGCCCCGGAAGCGGTGACCCGTGGCCTCGCCCTGACCGGGCGCGTGATCACGGCGGCGGCGGCGATCATGATCACCGTCTTCGCCTCGTTCATGCTCACCGAAGAACGGATCACGAAACTGTTCGGCCTCGGGCTCGCCTCGGCGGTCCTGGTCGACGCGCTGATCATCCGCTCGGTCCTCGTCCCGGCGATCATGCAGCTGTTCGGCAAAAAAGCCTGGTGGATGCCCGAGTGGCTCGCCAAGGTCCTGCCGAACCTCGCCGTCGAGCCCCACGAGTCGCACCCCGACGGCTCGCCGAAACCGGAAGTCGCGACCGAGACCGAGTAGGTCTCGACATAGCGGGCTCTCCGCGGGCTCAGGGGCTTGCCGGGAGGGGATCCCGACAGGGGGCTCTCTCAACCCTTCGCGCGGGGCGGCTTGAAGCTGTCGCCAGGGGATTTGAAGCTCAGGGTACAAGCCGTTCGCCCCCTGTCGGGATCCCCTCACCACCGGGCGCGGGTGTGCCGTCAGGTGTTGTGGGCTCGGGCGGGGAGGGACGAAGGTGGCTCCGGCGGACTCCCAGGATGCCCGCTGAAGCATTTTGGTTGCCATGGCACCATAAGTTCACAGCGAGATATTTGACCGGTGCGCCAGTCCTCGAGGCGGCGCCCCGGCGACGCTCGAGCCGCTGCCCACGACCCGTCGCCGGGCCGGAAGCGGGAGTTTCCAGGCTCTGCCGCGCGTATTACGCGGCGACCGGAAGCTTGCTGCCGTTGCCGGACCTGTCCGGCTGGACCAGGCCGGCGAGGAACCGACCGGTGTAGGAGCCGTCTACCGCGGCGATCTCCTCCGGCGTGCCGACGGCGACGATCTCCCCGCCCGCTTCGCCCCCCTCGGGGCCGAGGTCGATCAGCCAGTCGGCGGTCTTGATCACGTCGAGGTTGTGCTCGATCACCACCACCGTGTTGCCCGCGTCGACCAGTCTTCCGAGCACATCGAGTAGTCGCTGGACGTCGGCGAAATGGAGGCCGGTGGTCGGCTCGTCGAGGATGTAGAGGGTTTCGCCGGTCGCCACCTTGGAGAGCTCGGTCGCCAACTTGATCCGCTGCGCCTCACCGCCGGAGAGCGTCGTCGCGGGCTGGCCGAGGCGGATGTAGTCGAGGCCGACGTCGCGCAGGGTGCGCAGCCGGCGGGCGATCTTCGGCACGTTCTCGAAGAAACCGACCGCCTCGTCGACCGACATGTCGAGCACGTCGGCGATGTTCTTGCCTTTGAAGCGGACCTCGAGCGTCTCGCGGTTGTACCGCTTGCCGTGACACTGCTCGCAGGGCACGTAGACGTCGGGCAGGAAGTGCATCTCGATCTTGATCTGGCCGTCGCCTTTGCAGACCTCGCAGCGGCCGCCCTTGACGTTGAAGCTGAAGCGTCCCGGCTTGTAGCCGCGCGCCCGCGCCTCCTGGGTCTGGGTGAAGAGCTGGCGGATGTGGTCGAAGACGCCGGTGTAGGTGGCCGGGTTGGAGCGCGGCGTGCGGCCGATCGGCGACTGGTCGATGTTGATGATCTTGTCGATCTGCGAGAGGCCGTCGATGCCGTCGTGGGCGCCGGGTCGCAGTTTCGCCTGGTGCAGGCGGTTGGCGACCGAGGGGTAGAGCGTCTCGTTGACCAGGGTCGACTTGCCCGAGCCGGAGACGCCGGTGACGCAGCAGAAGACGCCGAGCGGGATCGTCACGTCGACGTCCTTGAGATTGTGTTCGCGGGCGCCGCGGACCGCGAGCGCCCCATTGGGTCGGCGGCGCTCCGCCGGGACATCGATCTTTTTCTTGCCCGAGAGGTACTGGCCGGTGAGCGAGGCGGGGTCGCGGGCGACCTGCTTCGGCGTCCCCGCCGCGATCACGTGGCCGCCGTGCTCGCCGGCGCCCGGGCCGAGGTCGACGAGGTGGTCGGCGGCCATCATCGTGCCCTCGTCGTGCTCGACCACGATCACCGTGTTGCCGAGGTCCCGCAGCCGGTCGAGGGTCGCGATCAGCTTCTCGTTGTCGCGCTGGTGGAGGCCGATCGAAGGCTCGTCGAGTACGTACATCACTCCCACGAGACTGGAACCGATCTGGGTCGCAAGCCGGATCCGCTGCGCCTCGCCACCGGACAGCGTGCGGGCCGAGCGGGCCATCGACAGGTAGCCGATGCCGACGTTGTCGAGGAAGGTCAGCCGCTCGGTGATCTCGCGCACGATCAGGCGCGCGATCGACCGCTCGGTCTCGGTCAGCTCCAGGTCCCCGATCCACTCCCGGGCGCGCCGGGCGGAGAGATCGCAGTACTCGGCGATGCTGAGGCCGCCGACCTTCACCGCGAGGGTCTCCGGGCGCAGGCGCGCGCCGTGGCAGACCGGGCACGGTTGCTCGGCCATGTAGCCCTCGATCCGCTCCCGGTTGGTCTCCGAGTCGGTCTCTTCGTAGCGACGTTGCAGGTTGTTGACGATTCCCTCGAAGCGCACCTTGTAGGAGCGGCGGCGGCCGAAGCGGTTGGTGTAGCTGACCTGGTGGCGCTCGTCGCCGGTGCCGTAGAGGAAGATCTCTTTCTCCGCCTTCTTCAGCTGCGACCAGGGCTTGTCGACGTCGATGTCGTAGGCCTCGGCGACCGAGGCGATCAGGCGGCGCCAGTAGGCGGTGACGCCGCGGTTCCACGGCTGCAGGGCGCCCTCGGCGAGCGACAAGGTCGGGTCGGGGACGACGAGCTCGGGGTCGATCACCTTCTGGAAGCCGAGCCCGTGGCACCGATCGCAGGCGCCGTGGGGCGAGTTGAAGGAGAAGATCCGCGGCTCGAGCTCCGGGATCGAGGTGCCGCAATTGAGGCAGGCGAACTGCTCGGAGAAGATCAGGTCAGGCTCGTCGGAGTCGACGAATTCGACTTCGATCAGCCCGGCGGCGAGGCCCGCCGCGGCCTCGACCGACTCCGAGAGGCGGCGCCGCAGCTCCGGTTTCATCACCAGCCGGTCGACCACGATCGAGATGTCATGTTTGAACTTCTTGTCGAGGACGATCTCCTCGTCGAGACGCCTCAGCTCGCCGTCGATCTCGGCCCGCGAGTACCCCTCGAGCCGCATCTGCTCGAGCAATTTCCCGTACTCGCCTTTGCGCCCGCGGACCACCGGCGCCATCACCATGAATTTGCGCCCGTCCTCGATCGTCATCAGCCGGTCGACGATCTGCTCCTGGGTCTGGCCGGTGATCTCCTCGCCGCACTCGGGGCAGAACGGGTGCCCGATCCGGGCCCACAACAGCCGCAGGTAGTCGTAGATCTCGGTCACCGTGCCGACCGTCGACCGCGGGTTGCGCGAGGTCGTCTTCTGGTCGATCGAGATCGCCGGCGAGAGCCCCTCGATCGAGTCGACGTCGGGCTTCTCCATCAACCCCAGGAACTGCCGCGCATACGAGGAGAGCGACTCGACATAACGCCGCTGACCCTCGGCGTAGATCGTGTCGAAGGCAAGGCTCGACTTCCCCGAGCCGGACAGCCCGGTGATCACGATCAGCGCGTCGCGAGGCAGCTCGACGGAGATGTCCTTGAGGTTGTGCTCGCGGGCGCCGGAGATGACGATCTTCTCTGAGGCAGGCACCGATAACGAGTCTACCCAAGCGAACAGACGTTCCCCCTCCCTTCGCCCGACCCTCGATCGCCCGCACCGGCCCGAAGGGCGTCAAGTTCCCGCGCTTTCCGGCGTTTTCCGCGCTGGACGGGCCGTCAAGGGGGGACAACTCGGGCCGCGTTCGCACTTAGCCACAACATGCGTAGACAAGTGCGAACTCATCAGAGGCTGGCGCGCCTGGCCGCCAGTCAGTACGGAATCGTGACCCGCGACCAGCTGGACAGGCTCGGATATACGGATCGCATGGTCGACCACGCGCTCGCGACCGGACGGCTGCAGGCCTGGCACCGCAACGTGTTCGCCGTCGGCCATGGCGGGCTGAGCCGGCACGGGCTCTGCATGGCGGCGGTGCTGTTCCGGGGCGACGGAGCGCTTCTGAGCTACCAGTCCGCCGTCTGGCTCTGGGGATTCGAGAGCAAGCTCGCGATCCCGGTCAATGTCAGCGTGCGGTGGCGCGGACATTCCCAGAATGCGATCGGGCTCCACCACTACCCGGCCCTGCGGGCCGAGGACTTCACGAGAACCGAGGGGCTTCCGGTGACCTCGGTGCCCAGAACGCTCTTGGACTACGCCTCGACCGCCAAGCAGTACCGGCTCGAACTCGCGATCGACCGAGCGGATCGGATGGATCTACTGGACCCCGCCGAGATCGACCGGATCACCGACGAGGTCCGAGGCCATCGCGGACGGTCACGCCTCCAGAAAGCGCTGACGATCTACCGGGAGACCGACCTCACCCGGTCCGGCGGTGAGAAACGGCTGCTCGTCGCCCTCGCCGACGCCGGCGTCCGACGACCGGCCGTCAACAACTTCATCGAAGGCTTCGAGCTCGACTTCTATTGGGAGCGGGAGCGCTTCGCGGTCGAACTCGACAGTTGGGAGCACCACCGGTCGCGGCGCTCGTTCGAGGAGGACCGCAAGCGCCAGGAGAGCCTCGCGATGGCGGGCATCGAGACGATCCGCATCACCGGCACCCGTCTGAAACACGAACCGAGGGAGGTCGCGAATCGCATCGCAAGGCACCTCGACCGGCGCCGTTCCCCCAAGGCCGCCTAGTGAGTTCGCACTTAGCCACAACTATTGTGGCTAAGTGCGAACTCACCCGGGGGGCGGGGGGCTAGAGGGCGGCGGAGAGCTTGCGGCGGTACTCGCGGGCGGTCGGGTCGGCGGGGTCGAGGTCGGCGAGGACGCCGATGATCGCCTTGCGGATCAGGTCGCGGCGCTCGGTGGGGTCCATCTCGCCCGCGGCGTCGCCGTTCTGGGACAGGGACTCGAGGAGGGTGTCGAGAGCCGCGGTGCGGTTGCCGCCGTCGAGGGCGCTCCAGGCCTGCGGGGCGACGCCGGCCGCGACGAGACGCACCCGGGCGGCGATGCCGGCGGCGGCGAAGTCGTCGGGGAAGCCCTGGATCGCCTCGAGGGCCTCGGCTTCGGCGCCGCGGGCGAGGCGGGCCCGGGCGAGCGCGAGCGCGATGTCGGCGCGGCGCGGCTCCAGTTCGGAGGCCTCGCGCAGGGAGAGCTCGTCGCCCGCCGCCAGCAGCTGGTCGGCCCGCGAGGGCGCCAGGCCGTCGAAGAAGGCTTCGACTTTGGCCGGCGGCACGGCGCCGACGAATTCGTCGACGATCTTGCCGTCGCGGAACGCCTTCACCGCGGGGATGCCCTGGACGCCGAAGCGGGCGGCCAGCGCCTGGTTGGAGTCGACGTCGACCTTGGCGAGGACCACGTCACCCCCGCGCTTGCTCTCGGCCGCCTCCAGCGCCGGGCCCAGTTGCCGACAGGGCCCGCACCACTCGGCCCAGAAGTCGACGACTACGGGGACTTGCTTGGAGCGCTCGACGACATCGCGCTCGAAATCGGTTTCGGTCGTGTCAAGAGGCATGCGGAAATTCTAGGGAGCGGCCGAGGTCGGCCGGGGCGGGGTCAGGCGCCCGCCGTCATCCCTTCGAGGTCGCGGCGCAGCTCGCGCAGCTCGTCGCGGATCCGCCCCGCCTCCTCGAAGCGCAGGTCGTCCGCCGCCGCCAGCATCTCCTCCTCCAGCGCGACGATCGTCCGCTCCAGCTCCTCTGGGCTGTCGAAGCGCTCCGCCGCCTTGCGCCGCCGCCGCGCCGGCGCCCGGTCTTCCATCGCCAGCAGCTCCGACATCTCCGAGATCCCCTTGCGCACCGTCGTCGGCGTGATCCCGTGCTCCTCGTTGTAGGCGATCTGGATCGCCCGCCGGCGGTCGGTCTCGCGCATCGCCGCGCGCATCGCGTCGGTCTCCTTGTCGGCGTACATCAGCACCCGGCCGTTGACGTTCCGCGCCGCCCGCCCGATCGTCTGCACCAGGCTCGTCTCGCCGCGCAGGAAGCCCTCCTTGTCGGCGTCGAGGATCGCCACCAGCGACACCTCCGGCAGGTCGAGCCCCTCGCGCAGCAGGTTCACCCCGACCAGCACGTCGTACTCGCCCAGGCGCAGGTCGCGGACGATCTGGATCCGTTCCAGGGTGTCGATCTCGGAGTGCAGGTAACGCACCTTCACCCCGTACTCGAGCAGGTAGGCGGTCAGGTCCTCCGCCATCTTCTTGGTCAGCGTCGTGACCAGGACCCGCTCGCCAATCTCTGCGACCTTGCGCGCCTCGTTCATCAGGTCGTCGATCTGGTTGCGGGTCGCGCGCAGCTCGATCGCCGGGTCGACGATCCCGGTCGGCCGCACGATCTGCTCCACGATCCGTGACGATTCCGCTTTCTCGAACGGCCCCGGCGTCGCCGAGACCATCACCAGCTGCTTCACCCGCTCGAGGAACTCGTCGAACTTCAACGGCCGGTTGTCGATCGCCGAGGGCAGTCGGAAGCCGTAGTCGACCAGGGTCTGCTTGCGCGAGCGGTCACCCTCGTACATGCCGCCGATCTGCGGCACGGTCTGGTGACTCTCGTCGACGAAGACGACGAAATCGTCCGGGAAATAATCGATCAGCGTGTGCGGCGGCGACCCGGCGGGGCGGCCGTCGAGGATCCGCGAGTAGTTCTCGATCCCCGAGGTGAAGCCGAGCTCTTTCAGCATCTCGATGTCGTAGGAGGTCCGCTGGCGCAGCCGGTGCGCCTCCAGCTGTTTGCCTTCGTTCTCGAGTTCGGCGGTCCGCGATTCCAGTTCCGCGCGGATCTCCTCGACCGCGCGCTCGAGCGTCTCGTCCCTGGTCACGTAGTGCGACGCCGGCCAGACCGAGACGTGGTCGATCTCGTCGATCACCTCGCCGGTCAGCGGGTCGAAGTGCTGGACCCCCTCGATCTCGTCGCCGAAGAGCGCGATCCGGTAGGCCGTCTCGGCGTAGGACGGCATGATCTCGAGCACCTCGCCGCGCACCCGGAAGGCGCCGCGGCCGAGCACCGAGTCGTTGCGCTGGTACTGCATCTTGACCAGCTTGCGCAGCACCTCGTCGCGGTCGATCACCTTGCCGACCTGGAACAGCTGCATTTTTTCGTTGTAGACCTGCGGCGAGCCGATCCCGTAGATGCAGGAGACCGAGGCGACGATGATCACGTCGCGGCGGGCGAACAGCGACGCGGTCGCGGCGTGGCGCAGGCGGTCGATCTCGTCGTTGATCGAGCTGTCCTTCTCGATGTAGAGGTCCTGCGCCGGGACGTAGGCCTCGGGCTGGTAGTAGTCGTAGTAGGAGACGAAGTAGTTGACCTCGTTCTCGGGGAAGAACTCGCGGAACTCGTTGCAGAGCTGCGCGGCGAGCGTCTTGTTGTGCGCGATCACCAGCGCCGGCCGCTGCACCGCGGCGATCACCCCAGCCATCGTGAAGGTCTTCCCCGTCCCCGTGGCGCCGAGCAGCGTCTGGAAGCGCTCGCCCGCGTCGAGGCCCTCGGCGAGGCCCGCGATCGCCTTCGGTTGGTCCGCCGTGGGCGTATAGACAGGGTTCAGCTTGAAATCGGGCACGAAATCAAGATAGCGACCCGGGTGGCGCGGCCCCGCCGCAGTGAGTTCGCAGAAACCCGCGGATAGCGCGGCGAACTGCGAACTCATCGCAGGGGCGTGGGAGACTGCGCGCGGATGGATGCCTCCCGCACTGGGCTCGCCGCGTTCTTCTCCCTCGCCGGGGCGATGCACTTCGCCCGGCCGCGGCCTTACGAAGCGATCGTGCCGCCGCCGTTCCCGCCGCGGGAGTCGGTGGCGATCTCGGGCGTGGCGGAGATCGCGGGCGCGCTCGCCGTCCTCCACCCCGCCACCCGCCGCGCCGGGCGCTGGTGGCTGCTGGCGCTGCTGGTCGCGATCTTCCCGGCGAACGTCTGGATGGCGGTCAGCCCGGAGAAGGTCCCCGGCCCCGGCGCGAGGATCCCGCGCTGGGCGCTCTGGGCCCGGCTGCCGCTTCAACCCCTGGCGATGCTCTGGGTCTGGCGCGCGACCGCCGACTGAGCGTCCTCGGTCCCCCCGTCGCCGATCGGCTCGCGCGCCGTCTTCGCCCAGCTCCCGCGCCCGCGCAGCTGGCGCGCGGTCGAGCGGATCAGCACCGGCCACAGGAACCAGCTGTAGAGCGTGTACACCTGGCCGATCAGGAAGCCGACCAGCCAGCCGAACGGGCCCTGCTCGGCCCGCGAGGCGATCACCCCGAGCGAGGTGCCACCGAAGGCGAGGACGTAGAAGAGGAGCAGCTGCCAGGTCGGGCCGCCGCCCCAGAACGGCGCCGCCCCGGTGATCGCCAGGACGACCGCGCCGAGCAGGCCGAGCCCGATCAGGCCCTGCCAGAAGGGCATGAAGAGGTAGGCCATCTGCTCGATCCGCGGCCCGAGGCCGAGCGATCCCGCCCGCATCACCTCGTGCCAGAGGCCGATCGCCTGCAGGTTCCCCTGCGACCAGCGGGTGCGCTGCCGGAACAGCGGCCGCAGCTTCGAGAGCCCCTGCTGCTCGACCACCGCGCGCAGGTCCTGCCGCCCCTCCCAGCCGGCCGCGATCAGGCGCAGGCCGAGGTCCTGGTCCTCGGTCAGCCGGTCGCGCCACGGCCCCTCCGCGCCCGCGACCGCGTCGAGCGCGCTCAGCCGGTTGAACTGCCCGTTGCCGCCCATCCCCGCCGTCCCCCAGGCGTTCCGCCCCGCCTGGAAAAGGTGCCCGTAGACGCCGAACTCGACGTCCTGGAGCCAGACCAAGGGCTTGCGGCGGTTGTACATCCGCACCAGCGCCTGCACCCCGCCCACGGCGGGATCGGCGAAGTGCCCGGAGGCGTAGAGCGGCGCGTCGGCGGCAAGGCGCCCGTCGGCGTCGACGATGACGACGATCGTCCGCTCCCGGTCGGCGATGTCGCGCAGGGACCGGTAGGCGTAGTTCAGCCCCGCCGCCTTGCCGGTCTGGGCGTCGGGCTTCTCGCGCCGCAGGACGAAGAGATCGGGGTCCTTGATCGCGGCGAGGATCGCCGGCGTGCGGTCCTCGGAGGCGTCGTCGACGACGACGATCCGCTTGCGCGCCACCGGCAGCGCGACCAGGCGCTCGACCGAGTCGGCGATCACCACCTCCTCGTTCATCGCCGGGACCAGGAAGACCCAGGTGAAGGCGTCGGCGCCCGCGGCGGGCGGCTGCGGCGGGTGCAGGAACGCGCGGTGGCCGCGGACGAACAGCAGCACCGTCCAGAGGAACATCCCGGCGACGACCACCAGGCAGGCGGTGAAGAGGACGACCCAGGGGAGCGCCAGACCTTCGAAGGGCCAGCGCACCGACGCGGGCGAGATCAGGGCGGCGCCGGGCACGACGTCACTCCCCCGCGAGCCGCGCCCTGACCACGATGCCCTCCTGCTGCGCCGCCAGCTCCTCCTCCAGCTCGAGGTCGCCGACCGCCGGGCCCGCGCCGGTGAGCGCCGCCTCGTCGATCGCCTCGCGCAGGCCCTCGACCCCGATGTCGCGCCCCGAGCGCAGGCCGGAGGCGATCGCCACCGCGGCGCGGCTGTAGCCGGTGCCGAACTGGGTCGGCGGGTGGGTGCCGAGCAGCAGGTGCTCGAGTGCGGCGACGATCCGCTCGGCGGCGTGGCCGTCGCCGTAGGGGTTCTCCGCCTCCGACATCTCCCGGTAGGCCGCCTCGCTTTCCAGCAGCCGGTTCGCCTCGTCGAAGATCACCTGCGGGTTGGTGCCGACCAGCCGCAGCGTGCCCGCGGCGAGCCCCTCGGTGCGCTCGGTCGTCTCCCGCGTCACCAGCACCGGCTTGCCCAGCGAGGGCGCCTCTTCCTGGATCCCGCCGGAATCGGTGATCACGATGTGGGCGCGCGCCAGCAGGCGGGCGAAGGTCGCGTAGCCGAGCGGCTCGGTGAGCAGCACGTTGTCGAGACCCTGCAGCCGCTCGGTCAGCACCTCGCGTACCCGCGGGTTCGGGTGGACCGGCAGCACGAAGCCGATCTCCGGGTGGCGGTCGGCGAGCCGCGCGACCCCCTCGGCGATTCCCCGCAGCCCGTCGCCCCAGTTCTCGCGCCGGTGGGCGGTGATGACGACGACGCGGCGGTCGGAGTCGTGCAGCGCCTGAAGATCGAGGTTGGCGAAGCGCACGTCCATTTCCGAGGACCAGCGCAGCGCGTCGATGCCGGTGTTGCCGGTGACGAAGACCTGCTCGACCGGGATGTTCTCGCGCACCAGGTTGCCGAGGTTCTCCGCCGTCGGCGCGAAGTGCATCGCCGCGATCGTCGAGATCACCTGCCGGTTCAGCTCCTCCGGGAACGGGACCAGGTTGCTGCCGCCGGTGCGCAGCCCGGCCTCGACGTGCATGACCGGGATCCGCATATGGAAGGAGGCGAGGGCCGCCGCCATCGCCGAGCTGGTGTCGCCGTGGACCAGCACCATCGCCGGGTGGCGGCCCGAGAGCACGTCCTCGCGGCTCGGGATCACGTCCGGGTCTATGTCGAAGCGCTCGACGCAGAAGTCTTCGAAGCGCTGCATCACCGAGGCGACCCGCTCGTTCAGCGCGGCGCGCCGCGAGCCCGCCCAGAGCGTCACGTCGGGCTTGATGTCGGCGAGCTCGAAGATGTACTCGACCAGGCGGTTGTGCTGGCCCGTGGAGACGACGATCGGGTTGTGGTGCTCGCTCGCCCGGAGCGCCAGGATCAGCGAGACGAGCTTGATCGCCTCGGGTCGGGTGCCGACGACGACGGGGACCTGCAGCTGGATCTCGGACATTTGGTCCTCTATCGACCCTCCTACCCGATTCTTGAGTCGGGGAGGAACCGCGTCAGGGGAGGAACTGTTCGACCAGCCCCCCGAGCGGTCCGAGCAGGCCTTCCGCGCCGCTGAACACCTTTTTCGCGTCCTGGATCAGTTCGATCGCCTGTTCGAGCGGGATGTGCTCGACCGCGGTCCGCAGCGGCCCGGCGACGAAGGAGCTCAGCTTCCCGTGTTCTTCGGCGTCGTCGATCGCCCGTACCAACCCGGCGCGGATCGCTTCGGCGAGCTTTTCGTCGCCGATGTGGAAGTGCTTGGCGAACCGTTCGCGGTTTTCCTTGCTGGCGAGGGCGCGGGCGAGGCGCTCGCGGCTGACGCCGAGCTTGCAGGCGGCGCCGTCGAGGGCCGAGAGCGAGAATTCCTCGGCCAGACCTTCGAGGCCGCCGCTGGTCGGCTGGTAGGGGCGCGGTTCGCAGGGGTTGAGGGTCTTCTCGGGCGTGTAGGAGGCGCCGCCCGCGGCGAGGTAGACGCCGATCAGCGCCAGCGAGACGGCGAGCGCGCCGAGCACCAGACCGCGGGCGCGGGTCACAGGTCGATCCTCCGCGCGAGGCCGATCGGCACCAAGGCCAGCGCCGCGATCAGGGCCGCGATCCCGAACGAGGGGCTGAAGGCGTGGGTGGCGCCGCGGTTCAGCTGGTTCTGGAGTTCTTCGCGCAGCTGGACGACTTCGGCGCGCTCGGCTTCGCCTTCGGGGAGCGGTTCGAAGACGTCGCCGAGGTTCGGCACCTTGCCGCTCTCCGATCTCAGGTGTTCGCCGATCTTCGTCGCCAGGGCGATCTTGGTCACCGGGCGGATCGGCGAGTCGAGGATCACCGCGGTCCCGGCGTTGATCGCATCCTTCTGCTGGACCGCGATGTCGTGGGTGAAGACCGGGGTCAGCGCCAGCAGGCCGATGACGACGCCGGCGTGGCGGGCGGAGATCGTCCAGCCGCCGTGGATCGCCTGCGGGGCGCGGCCCGACAGCGCCGTCTCGGTCAGCGCCGAGAGGACCAGCGAGAGCCCGATCCCGATCAGGATCTGCGGCGGCACGGTGAGCCAGACGGTCGCCTTCGGCAGCAGGGCGAGACCGCCGAGGCCGCCGGCGAGGAGGAGGGCCCCGGCCGCGGCGCGCGCCCGGGTGTCCTCGACCCAGCCGGAGAGGCGCGAGCCGAGCACCGCCGCCAGCGGCATCACCGAGACGACGAGCGCGGCGCCGATCGGGCTGAGCCGCCAGCCTTCGATCAGCAGCAGGACGAGGAGGAAGAGCGCCGCGGCGATCGAGGCGGAGACCATCGCCAGCGCCACGTTCGCCCACAGGTGCGGCCTGCCGGTGCGGCGCAGCTCCGGCCCGATCACCTGGGTCGACATCTCGGCGCGGGCGACGGTGAGGATCGGGACGGCCGCGGCGAGCGCGATCGGCACCTGGAGCAGGAAGATCGACTGCCAGGAGACGAGCTGGGTGAGGATGCCGCCGAGCGCCGGGCCGAGGGCCGCGCCGGTCGCCCCAGCGGTCGCCCAGACGGCGGTCGCGCGGCGCTCCGAGCCGACCGTCGCGGGCAGCAGCTCGAGCGCCGCGGTCACCGCCAGGGCGCCGCCGAGCGCCTGCACGGACCGGGCGATGACCAGGGTCGAGAGGTGTTCGGAGACGCCGCAGGCGAGCCCCGCCCCGGCGAAGATCGCGAGGCCGACCGCCGCCGCCCGCCCCGGCCCGACCCGCCGCGCCACCATCGCTGCGGGCACCGCGGCCAGCGCCATCACCAGGTTGAAGGAGACGAGGACCCAGGTGACGCCGAAGACCGAGGTGTTCAGTTCCCGGTAGATGTCCGGGAGGGCGAGGACGACGATCGAGGAGTCGGCCAGCACGACGCCGACCGCCAGCGCCAGCGCCCAGACCCGCGGATTGGGCTTATCCCCCGCCATACCCCAACTCGGAAGCGTACTTTTCCCGGTACTGCTTCTGCCGTTCGAGCACGGTTTCGACGTAGGCGCGCGTTTCCGGGAAGGGGATTTCTTCGACCGAGAGCCCCGCCCCACCCCACTTGTCGGCGTTCCCGGGGCCCGCGTTGTAGGCGGCCAGCGCGGCGGCCTCGTCGCCTTCGTAGCGTTCGAGCAGTTCCTTGAGCAGGAAGGTGCCGTAGCGGATGTTGATTTCCGGGTTGGAGAGGTCGGAGAGCTTGAAGGTCGTGCCGCCGCTCTGCTTCTCGATGAACTTGGCGGCCGCCGGCGTGATCTGCATCAGGCCGCGCGCCCCGGCGCTCGATTCGGCGTTGGTGAACTTCGACTCGGTGTCGATCACCGCCGCGATCAGCGCCGCGTCGACCCCCTTTTCGCGCGCCTGCCGGCGGATGATGTTCTCGTGTTCGAGCGGCAGGCTGAGTTCCTTGATCGCCTTGTCGAAGGCGCCGCTCGCGACGACGATGCCGACGAAGAGGCCGACCACGGCGGCGATCCCGACCCAGAGCGGCCAGCGGCTGCGCTGTCGGGGGCGTGCCCTGGCGCTCATTCGCGCAGCTTCGCGAGGAGCGCGGACAGGGACGCCTCGAGGTCGGCGACCGAGCCGTCGTTGGCGACCACGTGGTCGGCCCGCTCGGCCTTCTCCTCCTGGGTCAGCTGGCGCGCCTCGCGGGCGTCGACCAGGGCGTGGCCGCGGGCGGCGGCCCGCTCGCGGCGGACCTCCTCGGCGGCGACCACCGAGACGGTCGTGTCGAAGACCCCGTCGCGGCCCCCCTCGAAGAGGAGCGGCACCTCGACCACGGCGAACTCGACGTCGTCGGGGAGCGCCGCCAGCCAGGCGGCGGTGGCGGCGCCGACCGCCGGGTGGATCTGGGACTCGAGCCAGGTCAGCTCGTCGGGGTCGGCGAACACGATGCCGCCGATCCGGGCACGGTCGGTCGGGGCGCCCACCGGCGCCACCTCGGGGCCCCACCGCGCGGTCAGCTCGCGCCGCAGCGGCTCGCTTTCGAGCAGCTCGTGGACGACCGCATCGCTGGAGAGGGTCGCCGCCCCGAGCCGGCCGAAGGCGGCCAGCGCCTCGGACTTGCCCGCGGCGATGCCGCCGGTCAACCCGATCGTCAGCGGCGCCACCCGGCCCCGCCGCTCAGTCCTGCGCGGACTCGCTGTCGCTGTCGGCGGCCGGAGCCTCAGGAGGCTCGACCGCGGCATCCTCCGCAAGAGCCTCCGGCGCCTCGGCGTCAACCTCCGGCGCCCCGTCCGCGGGTGGCGCGGATGAGGGCTCTTCGCCCGCTGCTTGCGAGGACGAGGAGTCCTCATCCGCGACAGGACCCGCGGCTGCCGCGCTTTCGTCATACGCCGCGTTCGCGGCGGCGATCTGCGCGCTGAGGTCCTGCATCGGCATGTTCTGCCCCTCGACCCGCTTGATCGAGAGCGAAAGGCGGCGCCGGTCTTCGTCGATCTCGAGGATCTTGACGTTCAGCTTGGACCCCGGCTCGACCACTTCGGAGGGGTTCTCGACGTGGTGGTCGGCAAGCTCGGAGATGTGGACCAGGCCCTCGACCCCGGGGAGGATTTCGACGAAGGCGCCGAAGGCGACGACCTTGGTCACCGTGCCCTCGAGCACGTCGCCGGGCCGGTGGGTCGAGATCACCCGCTGCCACGGGTCCTCCTGGGTCTGCTTCAGGCCGAGGCTGATGCGCTGGCGGTCGCGGTCGATGTCGAGGACTTTGATCCGCACCGTGTCGCCGATCGCCACCACTTCGCTCGGGTGGTTGACGTGGCTCCAGGAAAGCTCGGAGATGTGGATCAGGCCGTCGATCCCGTCGAGGTCGACGAAGGCGCCGAAATCGACGATGTTGGAGATCTTCCCTTCCACGACCTGGCCCGGCTCGAGCCGGCCGAGGATCTGCTCGCGGACCTCTTTGCGCTCCTCCTCCAGCACCGCGCGGCGCGAGAGGACGACGTTGTTGCGCGAGCGGTTCAGCTCGATCACCTTGCACTCGAGCGTCTGGCCCATGAACTCGTCGAGGTTGTGGACGCGGCGGATGTCGACCAGCGAGGCGGGCAGGAAGCCGCGCACCCCGAGGTCGAGGATCAGGCCGCCCTTGACCACCTCGATCACGCTGCCTTCGACCGGTTCGCCGGAGTCGGCGGCGACCTCGATGCGGCGCCAGGCTTTCTCGAAGCGGGCGCGCTTCTTGGAGAGGATCAGGCGGCCCTCGGAGTCCTCCTTGGTGAGGACCAGGGCGTCGACCTCCTCGCCGAGCTCGACCTCTTCGGCCGGGTTGACCGACTTGCGGATCGAGAGCTCGTTGCTGGGGATGACGCCCTCGGCCTTGTAGCCGATGTCGACCAGGACCTCGTCTTTGTCGATGCGGACGACCTTGCCGTTGACGACGTCGCCCTCGTCGAACGACACCATCGTCGCCGCGTAGTTGGGGACGATCCGGCCGTCGATGTTGAGCAGCAGGCCGCCGCTCCCCTCGACGGGGGTCGCGCTGGGCGCAGGGGTCATGGTCTCGGTCGCGGCCACGGGTTGAGCATGATGGCATAGATGAGCCGGCGGGCGCGCGTCGCCGATACGCTGCCTGGCGATGCCTACCCGAGCGACCAAACGCGGCGACGAACGGACCTCTCTCGCGGGGGCCCACGACGTGCTGATCTGCGGGGCGAGCTTCGCCGGCCTGGCGGTGGCCCGGGAGCTGGCCGGATCGGGGGCCGACGTGCTGATCGTCGACCGCTACGAGATCGGCGAGCGCCAGACGTCGGCCTGCGGGATCCCGACCGCGTGGCTGGAGCGACTCGGGCTGCTGGAGGCGGAGCGCCAGCGCTTCGACACGCTGGTCATCCACACCCCGCACGGGGACTCGCGCTACCGGCTGCCCTGGACCTTCTCCACCTTCGACTACCGGACGCTCTGCGCGCTGCTGTGGGACGGCTGCGACGCCCGCTTCGAGACCGCCAAGGTCGAGGGGCTGGTCGGCGGGGCCGCGAACGGCGCCGACGCGATCGCGGTCGAGACCGACCGCGGCGTGGTCACCGCCCCGCTCGTGGTCGACGCGCTCGGCTGGCGGCGGGTGCTGGCCGGGCCGGCGGGCTACCAGCCGCCGGAAGCGCCGCTCTCGCGCGGGCTCGAGGTGCACCCGGAAGGCGGCGCCGCCGACCTCGAGATCTGGATCGACCGCCGTTATGTGCCGGCCGGGTACGGTTGGTCCTTCCCGGCGGGCGAGGAGACGCGGATCGGCGTCGGCTCCTTCGACCCCCGCTTCCACGTGCGCGAGACGACCGAGCTGCTGGCGGAGGACCTCGACCGCGACCGCGTCCGCTACCAGGGCAACTGGATCCCCCACAAGCTGCGCGCGGCGACCGGGCGGGGCGTCTTCTTCGCCGGCGACTCGGCCGGCCACTGCCTGCCGCTGACCGCGGAGGGGATCCGCACCGCGCTCTACTTCGGGATCGCGCTGGGGCGCGAGCTGCGCGGCGTGGTCGAGGGACGCCAGAGCCGCGAGGAGGCCGCCCGGCATTACGCCGAGTTCAGCGACTCGCACGAGTGGAAGTTCAGGTGGATGCTGCGGACGCAGAAGATCGTGCCGCGGGTGCCGCCGCGCCTGCTCGGCCCGCTGATCCGCCTCTTCGGCGTACGCCGCTTCGTCGACTGGTCCTTCGGCCACTACCTGAACATCGCGCCGCCCGAGTTCGCCGACGGCGGCGACTACTTGGCGTTCAGCCAGTCGGTGCCGACGCCGGCGTCGACCTCGAGCGCCGGGTCGAGGTCGTAGGCGAGCGTCATCTCCCGGCGCACCAGCTCGAGCGCCGCGTCCATCTCCTCCGGCGGCCCCTCGAAGAGGAGCTCGTCGTGGATCTGGAGGACGAGGCGGGTCGCCATCCGCTCCTCGCGCAGGCGCGCCCAGCAGCGCACCATCGCCACCTTGATGATGTCGGCGGCGGTCCCCTGGATCACCGTGTTGACGGCCAGGCGCTCGCCGAGGCGGCGCGTGTTCGGGTTGCCGGAGCGCAGCTCGGGGATCGGCCGGCGGCGCCCCATCAAGGTCGTCACGAAGCCGTCCTCCTGGGCGCGCTCGACCACCTCCTCGCGAAAGCGGCGCACGGCGGGGAAGCGTTCGAGGTAGCGGGCGACGAATTCCTCGCCCTCCTTGCGGGGGATGTTGAGGCGGTCGGCGAGGCCGAAGCCGGTCAGCCCGTAGACGATCCCGAAGTTGACCATCTTGGCTTTCGAACGCTGCCCGACGTCGACCTCGTCGGGCGGGATCTCGAAGACCTCGGCGGCGGTCGCCGCGTGGACGTCCTCGCCGGCGTGGAAGACGTCCTTCAGCACCTGCTCGTCGGCGACGTGGGCGAGCACGCGGAGCTCCACCTGGCTGTAGTCGGCGGAGAGCAGGCGGGCGCCCTCCTCGGCGACGAAGCAGGCCCGGACCGGGCGCCCGATCTCGGTGCGGATCGGGATGTTCTGCAGGTTCGGATTGGTGCTGGAGAGGCGGCCGGTGGTCGTCGCCGCCTGGTTGAAGGTGGTGTGGACGCGGCCGGTCTCGGGGTCGATCAGGTCGGGGAGCGAGTCGAGGTAGGTGTTCTTCAACTTGGTCAGCTCGCGCCAGGACTCGATCTTCTCGACGATCGGGTGCTCGTCGCGGATCTGGGCGAGGACGCGGGCGTCGGTCGAGTAGCCGGTCTTGCCGCGGCGCTTTTTCGTCAGCTCGAGCTTCTCGAAGAGGATGCGGCCGACCTGCTGCGGGGAGCCGATCGTGAACTCCTCGTCGGCGAGCTCGAAGATCTCGGCTTCGAGCTGGTCGATCCGCTCGCCGAAGCCGTGGCCGACCTCGCCGAGGCGCTCGGCGTCGAGCTTCAGCCCCTCGCGTTCCATCGCCGCGAGGACGGCGATCAGGGGGAGCTCGACCTCGCGCATCAGCGTCTCCAGGCCGAGCGCCTGGATGCGGGGCAGCTGGTCCTCGGCGAGGGCGGCGACGAGGCGCGCCTCCTCGGCCGGGTCGAGCCCCGCCTCGACCTCCTCGCCGAGCGAGAGCTGGCCGTCGGCCTCCTTGCCCGCGTCGGGGGCGGCGCCGGCGGCGATGCCGATCCCGGCGTCGGCGGCGAGCTCGACCAGGTCGTAGGTGCGGCGCTGCGGCTCGATCAGATAGGCGGCGAGCATCGTGTCGTGCTCGAGGGCCAGCTCGACGCCCTCGCGGGCAGCGGCGGCGAGCAGACCGTGGCGGCCGCCGCCGAGCGACTTCAGGTCGTGGCCGGCCAGCGGCTTGTCGGCGAGGGCGACGGCGAGCTCGTCCCGGGAGCTGCGGCCGGTGAGGATGCGCTCGCCTTCGGCCGCGGCCCACTGCTCGCCGTCGAGGGCGAGCGCGATGCGGGGCGCGTCGCCGAGGTCGGCGGGGGTCGCCTCCACGGTCTCGACCGCGAGCTCGGTCTCGACCTTGCGGCCGGGGACGGCGTCGCCCTCCGGCAGCGCTTCTTCGAGCCGCTCGAGCACGGCGCGGAGCTCGAACTCGCGCATGAAGTCACGGAGCGCGCCGCGGTCGGGCTCGCCCGCCAGCGCCGCCGCCAGGTCCACCCCGGTCTCGATGTCGAACTGGAGCGTCGCCAGCGCTTTCGACATCCGCGCGTCCTCGGCGTGGTTGGTGAGGTTTTCCTTGCGTTTGGCCCCGGAGATCTCGTCGACGCTCGCCAGCACGCCGTCGAGCGAGCCAAATTTCTGCAGCAGTTGGGTGGCGGTTTTCTCGCCGATCCCGGGGACGCCGGGGATGTTGTCGGAGGTGTCGCCGCGGAGGCCCATCAGGTCGGTGATCAGCTCCGGCGGCACCCCATAGCGCTCCTCGACCGCGGCGGCGTCGTAGATCTTCGTCTCGGTGATGCCGCGCGAGGTACTCATCACGCGGACGCCGTCGCCGACCAGCTGGTAGGCGTCGCGGTCGCCGGTCACGACCATCACCTCGATCCCCTGCTCGCGGGCGGCCTTGGCGAGCGAGGCGATCACGTCGTCGGCCTCGAAGCCTTCGACCTTGACGTTGGTGTAGCCGAAGGCCTCGACCAGCGGCATCAGGTGCGGCCACTGCTCGCGCAGCAGGTCGGGGCGTGGTTTGCGCTGCGCCTTGTACAGGTCGTAGGTCTTCTCGCGCCCGCTCCAGCCGGCGTCCCAGGCGACGATCACCCCCTGCGGGTGGTGCTCGTCGATGATTTTCACCAGCATCGAGGCGAGCCCGAAGATCGCGTTCGTGGGGCGCCCGTCGCTGGTCCCGATCGACTCGGGGAGGGCGAAGAACGCGCGGTAGGCGAGGCTGTTGCCGTCGATCAGAAAGAGCTCAGGGGCGTCGGCCATCGGCGCAACTCTACGAGGCGAGGCCGAGCGCCTGTCGCAGGTCGGCGACGACCGCCTGCGGAGCGGCTTCTAGCTGCTCGCCGGTGTACCGCCGCGTCGCGATCCCGTGGGCGCGCAGCTCGAGGTCGCGGCCGTGGTCGTCCTCGAACGCGACCGAGCCGCGGTGGTAGTCCCAGCTGTCGGTCTCGACCGCGAGCCGCTGCTCGGGCCAGTAAAAGTCGACGAGCCGCCCGTGGACACGCTGGTTGACAAGCGGCCGCGGCAGCCCGTGCCGCTTGCATAGGGCGAGGAAGCGCAGCTCGAGGTCCGACCGCGTCCGTTTCACGCGCCCGAGGTGCGGCACCCGATACCCGGCGAGCTCCGCCTGCCGCAGCGCGCGGCGAAATAGATACGGCTCGACCCCGCCGCGCATGTCCTCGATCGTCCTCGCCGGAGTCGTCACCACGATCCCATGGCGGCGAGTGACATCCCGCGGCACAAGCGTGCGCGAGCGATGGATTTGTACTCCCGACCGTGGCCTTCGATGAACAGCCGCACCGACGGTGACATGCGTCGGCCCCGGCATCGGCCGCAGAAACTGCCACAGCGCCGCGGGACTCGCGTGCGACAGCACCGCCCCGTCCCCCACGGCGAGCACCGCCGCCAGCCACCGCCCCCGCCACGAGAGATTCCGATGCCCTACCGCGTACACGCCCCGGTGCAAGCGGTGCGACCGCCCCATCTGCACCCGACGGGTCACCCCGCTCTTGTCAATCCCGAGCGCCGCGAGCTGTCCGATCGTGACAAGACCCTGCTGCCGCGCCGCGATCGCCGCGATCCCAGCCTCGGCTGTGGAGCCTTCCTCTCGCATAGAGAGAGGAAGGCTCCACGCCCCCGAGCCTTTCCCCCGTCGACGCCCGTCAGCCGTGGAATTCGGTGCGTCTTGCGTGGACTATCGACGCCGAGAAGTCGGGGCCTGCCAAGGGAACACCGGCGCGTCCCGGAAAGTCGACCGCGAGGGTGCCCAGCCAGCTCCCTTGACCGGGGCGAGCTTCGCGCGCGAGGCGGCGGCCGGCGTAGGTCGCGTTGCCCGAGAACGGGGCGCCCGCGGAGAAGCGCGCCGACGAGAGCGTCGGGTCGTAGCTGAGGGCGCCGCCGCCGAGGTGGCCGGAAACGGTCCGGTCCACACGCATCGCGCCCTCCCGTTCCGTCATCCGTGCCTCGTAGAAGACAGGCGCCCCGCGGTGGTTCTGGTTGAGGCGCAGCCCGGGCCCGTCGTTGCTCGCGATCCTCAACACCACACCGGGGAGGCCGCCCCCCGACACTTCGGACCCCCCCATGCCTCCGCACACGAGGTCGAGAATCGGTTCGAGTCGCAGCGGCGTGCGCGTTGCTTCCACATCGGTGAAGCCTTCCTCGCCGTGGAACGCGATGGTGCCGGTATATTCCTCGCCTTCGATCCTGGTCGGTTTGCCGCATTTCGAGCCGACGGTTTCCATCCGCCCGGTCGGCTGGACGATGACGTCGACGTCTCCGAGCGCGCCGAGGTTGAAGCGCACGTGTTCTCTGGTCACTTCGCCGCGGACGGTGTAGATGGCGGCGGCGCCTCGCTTCTCGACGAAGAGGGACAACATGCCGGACGTCCCCGTCGAACCGATCAGGCCGAACACTTGGTAGCCGTTCGTCCCTTGCAGTTCGAACGTTCCCTCCGCCCCTTTCGGCAACGGTTCGTCTGCGAGCGCAGCGGGTGCGAACGCGCCCAGGAGAAGCAGCAGCGCGGCGATCAACGGACGTCTGAGCACTCGGCGGACCCTACGGCAAACGCCGGCGCGCGAGCGCGTCATCTGTTCGCCCCGGGAATCTGATTCGATTCCGGCATGCCGGTCAGCGCCCAGTACAGTGTCACCATCCGGGTCGAGCTCGACGCGCGGCAGGAGCCGCTCGGGAAGCTGACGGCGGCGATCGCCGAGGCGGGGGGACAGTTGCAGGGCGTGGATCTGGTGCCGGGCGCGGGGCCGGAGGGCAAACGGGTGCGGGAGTTCACGATCGACGCGTCAGACCAGGAGCACTGGGAGCGGATCCTGCGGGCGATCGGGTCGACGCGGGGCGCGCGGGTGATCGATTACGTCGACCGGACGATGCAGATGCACCGCGGCGGCAAGATCGACATGCACAACAAGTACCCGGTGAAAACGCGCGACGACCTGTCGATGGCCTACACGCCCGGGGTCGCCCGCGTCTGCATGGACATCCACGCCGACCGCAGCAAAGCCTTCGAGTACACGATCAAGAAGAACACCGTGGCCGTGGTCTCCGACGGCTCTGCGGTGCTCGGGCTCGGCAACATCGGGCCCGAGGCGGCGATGCCGGTGATGGAGGGCAAGTGCATGCTCTTCAAAGAGTTCGCGGGGGTCGACGCGTTCCCGGTCTGCCTCGACACCCAGGACGCCGACGAGATCGTCCGCGCGGTCGAACTGATGGCGCCGACCTTCGGTGGCGTCAACCTGGAGGACATCTCCGCCCCGCGCTGCTTCGAGATCGAGGACCGGCTGAAGGCGAAGCTCGACATCCCGGTCTTCCACGACGACCAGCACGGCACCGCCGTGGTGACGATGGCGGCGCTCTTCAACGCGCTGAAGATCGTCGACAAGCCGATCGAGGAGCTCCGCGTCCTCGTCGTCGGCCTCGGCGCGGCGGGCGTCGCGGTGACGAAAATGATGCTCGCGGCGGGCATCACCCACGTCATCGGCGCCGACCGCCAGGGCGCCCTCTCGACCGAGCGCGAGGACTACGCCTCCGGCGCGATGAACTCGACCAAGCGCTGGTACGCGGAGAACTCCAACCCCGAGCACATCCACGGGCAGCCCGACGACGTGATCGAGGGCATGGACCTCTTCGTCGGCCTCTCCGGCCCCGGCATCATCCAGGCCGACTCGCTGGCGAAGATGAACGACGACGCGATCGTCTTCGCGATGGCCAACCCGACCCCCGAGGTGATGCCCGAGGACGCCGCCCCGTACGTGCGGATCATGGCCACCGGGCGCTCCGACTACCCGAACCAGATCAACAACGTGCTCGCCTTCCCCGGCATCTTCCGCGGCGCCCTCGACGCCGGCGCGCCGCAGATCACCGAGGAGATGAAGCTCGCCGCGGCGGAGGGGATCGCGGCGGCCGTCGCCGAGGACGACCTGGCCGAGGACTACATCATCCCCAGCGTCTTCAACCGCGAGGTCGCGCCGAAGGTCGCCGAAGCGGTGATCGAAGAGGCCAAGCGCGCCGGGGTCGCGCGACTGAACGAGGAAACAGGGACCTTCGCCGCCGTCGAGGCGACCTGATGCGGGTCCTCGTCACGGGCGCCGCCGGTCGGATCGGCAGCGCGCTGTGCGAGGACCTTCTCCGGCGCGGCGACGAGGTCGTCGGCCTCTCCCGCAGCCCCGAGAAGGCGCGCGCGGCGCAGCCGCGGGTCACCTGGCACGCCTGGGAGCCGACCCTCGAACGCCCGGCCGCGGCGGCCTTCGAGGGCGTCGACGGGGTCGTCAACCTGGTCGGCGAGCGGATCAACCAGCGCTGGAGCGCCGCCGCGAAGCGGAAGATCGTCGACTCGCGGGGGCTCGGGACGCACAACCTGGTCGGCGCGATCGCGGGCCTGGCGGAGAAGCCGGGCGTGCTGATCAGCCAGTCCGCGGTCGGCTACTACGGCGACCGTGGCGACGAGGTGCTCGACGAGTCGAGCGCACCCGGCACCGGCTTCGACTCCGAGGTCTGCATCGAGTGGGAGCGGGCGGCACAAGGGGTCGAGGCGGCGGGCGTGCGCCTGGCGATCACCCGCACCGGGCAGGTGATGCAGGCAGGCGGCGGCATGCTCGGCGAGCTCCTCCTCCCCTTCAGGCTCGGCCTCGGCGGGCCGCTCGCGGGCGGGCGCCAGTGGGTTCCGTGGGTCCACCTCGCCGACGAGCTCGGGATCCTGACCTGGGCGCTCGACACCGATGCGGTGAGCGGCGTGGTGAACGCCACCGCGCCGAACCCGGTCACGAACAAGGAATGGTCGAAGGCGCTGGGGCGGGTGCTCGGGCGCCCCGCGGTACTGCCGATCCCGGGGGTGGCGATCGAGCTCAAATTCGGGCGCGAGTTCGGGCGGGTGGCGCAAGGGGGCCAGCGGGTGGTGCCGAAGCGGACCGAGGAGCTCGGGTATCAGTTCAGGTTCAGGGAGATCGACGGGGCGTTGCGGGATCTCGTCGGGTAGGTGGCGGGCGGAAAGGGACGCCGTTGGAAGGGACGCCGTTGATCTCGGGGAGCGACCCCGGGGGTGACCCGGCGGAACAACAGCGGGGAGGTTCCGGCGGGTCACCCCCGGGGTCGCTCCCCTGGGCTTACGAGGGTTCGAGGGTGGACTGCACGGATTCGCGGATGTTGGAGCTGCCGGCGCTTTCGATGGCTTCGATGATGCGCTTCATGCCGCCGGTGGCTGATTCGGAGGTGACCAGGGGGATGCCGGCGGATTCGAGGATCGGGCGGCTGAACTTCGTGGCGGGGCCCGGGGGTTCGAGGGTGGCGACGGTGGTGGTGTCGCTCGTGGCGCGGCGGGAGTTCGAGCCGTTGGCGGCGAGGTCGAGCCTCCCGCCATGTTCGCTCGGAGCGAGACAGCGCACCGCGACCTTGAAGCTCCCCGCGCTCACCCCGTGCGACGCGAGCTCAGCCTTCGCCTCCGCACAGAGCGGCGCCGCAACGTAGACGCTCACGGTCGCCCCCGCAGCATCGCCACTTCCACAGCCGACAACAACGACCCCGACGACCAGCGCCCCGAGCAGCCCGACCCCGCCCCGGGACAACGTCCCCCGCGCCCGACGTCGGAGCCCGTGGGGATGACCCGCCGGAACCTCCCCGCTGTGGTTCGGCCGGGTCATCCCCACGGGCTCTCCCCACAAACCCCCGAACCCTTGGCCCTTCGAGACCCGTCACCCAAAGAACACCTCAGCCTCCGCATAGAGAGCCTCCGGCACCGTCTTCAACTCCGCCGTCGCCTCGGTCAGCTCCACCAGCCTGATCTCCGTCCCCCGCAACGCCGCCATCGTCCCCCACCGTCGTTCGTCCACCGCGTCGATCGCATGCAGCCCGAAGCGGGTCGCCAGCACCCGGTCGAAGGCGGTCGGCGTGCCGCCTCGCTGGACGTGGCCGAGGACCGTGGCGCGGGTCTCTTTGCCGGTCCGCCGCTCGATCTCGCCCTCGAGCCAGTGGCCGACCCCGCCGAGGCGCACGTGGCCGAAGGCGTCGGTCTTCACCTCGTCGGCGCTCGGCATCCCGCCGATCGGCTGCGCCCCCTCGGCGACCACGATGATCGGCGCGAAGTGGCTGGCGAAGCGGCGGCCCACGAGGTCGCAGACCGCCTCGACGTCGAACTGGCGCTCCGGGATCAGGATCACGTTGGCGCCGCCGGCAAGGCCCGCGTGCACGGCGATCCAGCCCGCGTGGCGGCCCATGACCTCGGCGATCAGCACCCGGTGGTGGCTGTCGGCGGTCGTGTGGAGCCGGTCGATCGCCTCCATCGCGATGTTGACCGCGGTGTCGAAGCCGAACGTGTAATCGGTCGCCGAGAGGTCGTTGTCGATCGTCTTCGGCACCCCGACGACGTTCAGGCCGTGCTCGGTGTGGAGCCGCGAGGCGGCGCCGAGTGTGTCCTCGCCGCCGATCGCGATCAGCCCGTCCACCCCGGCCGCCTCCAGGTTGGCGGCGATCCGGTCCGGCCCGTCCTCGTGCGTGAACGGGTTGGTGCGCGAGGAGCCGAGGATCGTCCCGCCGCGGGGCAGGATTCCGCGCACCTCCGGCACGCCGAGCGGCCTGCGGTCGTCCTCGAGCGGCCCGCGCCACCCGTCCCGGTAGCCGACGAACTCGTGGCCGAAGGCGCCCGACCCCTTGCGGACGACGGCGCGGATGACCGCGTTCAGCCCGGGACAGTCCCCACCGCCGGTTAACACACCGATCCGCATCGCGGTCTAGGTTAGACGGGGATGACGACCAACCCTGACCTCGCCGCGATCACCGCCGCCCAGCAGCGGACCTGGTCCGACGGCGATTTCTCGATGGTCGCCTCGATGATCGTCAACGTCGCCGAGAGCCTCGCCGAAGCGCTCGCGATCCTGCCCGACGAACGCGTCCTCGACGTCGCCTGCGGCAGCGGCAACGGGGCGATCGCGGCGGCGCGGCGCTCCTGGGTGGGCGCCGTCGGCTGCGACTTCGTCCCGGCGCTGCTCGAGCGGGGGCGGGAACGCGCCGCGGCCGAGCGCCTCGCGGTCGATTTCGTCGAGGCCGACGCCCAGGAGCTGCCGTTCGAGGACGGGAGCTTCGACGTCGCGATGTCGATCTTCGGCGCGATGTTCGCCCCCGACCAGGAGCGCACCGCGGCCGAGCTCCTCCGAGTGACGAAACCGGGCGGGCGGATCGGGATGGCGAATTGGACCCCGGACGGCAGCCTCGGGGAGTTCTTCGCCCTGCTGGCCCGCCACGTCGGCGGCCCGCCGCCCGGCACCGTCCCACCGGTCCTCTGGGGCAGCGAGGCGCGCCTCCGCGAGCTGTTCGGCGACGGCATCACCGACCTCCGGGTCGAGCGCCGCGTCAGCCGCCAGGCTTTCCGCTCCGCCGACCACTACCTCGAATTCTTCCGCTCCTACTTCGGCCCGATCCGCGCCGCCTTCGACAAAGTCGGCCCCGAGGGAGCCCCGGCCCTGGAGGCCGACATGCGCGCCTACCTCGAACGGGTCGGGAACCGCGACGGGGCCCTGGTGCTCGAACCCGAGTACCTGCAGGTCGTCGCGATCCGGGCGTAGGCCTGCTGTCGCCCCGCGGCGCGGCCATCCCCCTCATGTTCGGCCGGCTATGAGGGCGATGGCCGCGCCTCGGCCTGCGCCAGCTCGGAGAGCCGCCAGCCTCCCGTGGAATCCCGGGATGAGTTCGGAGTTACCCACACATAGCGTGGATGAGTGCGAACGCACCGGCGGGGACGGGTGCGCCCGCGATCGAGTTCGCAGTTGGCCACAACTGTTGTGGCCAACTGCGAACTCGCGCCCATCAACATCCCTTGGCATCTCTGTGACGACGGCGCTCGGCCCGGCGCCGGCCAAGCCGCGCCGGGAGGCGTCAGCCGGCCCTCGAGGCGCGCGGCAGGGTGGGCTCAGGCGCGGGGGCGTTCGCCGTCGGGTTTCGACGGGGTGCCGAGCATCATCTTGATGATCACGGCGAGCAGCATGATGCCGAAGAAGATCAGGCCGGAGACGCCGCCGCCCTGGCCGAGCCAGGCATAGATGATCAGCGTGACGGCGAGCGCGAGGAAGGTCCAGACGGCCATGAACATACGGCGCGCATCCTATCCGTCGAGGGCGACGCGTGCCTCGGCGAGGAACTCGGCGACCGCGTCGGCGGCCCCCGCCGGGCTGCCGCCTTCGTCCGCGGCGCGAACCAGGCGGCTGCCGATGATCACCCCGTCGGCGACCTTCCCGACCTCGCCGACCTGTGCCGGGGTGCCGATCCCGAAGCCGACCGCGACCGGCGTCTCCCCCGCGTCGGCCTTGGTGGCGGCGACCAGCTCGGCGAGCTCCGGCGCCAGCTCCCCCCGCTCGCCGGTCGTGCCGACGGTGGAGACGAGGTAGACGAAGCCCTTGGCGACCGCGCCGATCCGGGCGCGTCGGTCGGGCGGCGTGGTCGGGGCGACGAGCGGCACCATCGCCAGCCCGGCCTCGTGGAAGGCGTCGCGGATCCCCTCGTCCTCCCCGAGCGGCAGGTCCGGCACGATCGCCCCCGCGGCGCCGGCCGCCCGCGCCAGCTTCGCGAACTCCGCCCCGCCCCCGTGCGCGAGCACCATGTTCACGTAGACCATCAGCACCACCGGCACCCGGTCGGCGACCGCCTCGCAGACCTCCAGCGCGGTCCGCAGCGTCGCGCCCCCCGCGAGGGCCTTGGTGTCGGCCGCGTGGATCGCCGGACCGTCGGCGAGCGGATCGCTGAACGGCACCCCGAGCTCGATCAGGTCGGCCCCCGCGTCGACGTAGGCCGCCGCCACCGCCAGCCCGGCCTCCCGATCCGGGAACCCGGCCATCATGTAGGGCATCAGGGCGGCGCGACCTTCGGCCTCGGCCGCGGCGAACGCGGCGCGGATCCTCTCCTCGCCGGCGATCACGCCGCGCTCGTCCTGCGCGTGTACTCGGCAAGGTCCTTGTCGCCGCGGCCGGAAAGGCAGAGCAGGTCGAATCCGTCTCCCTGCAGCGGGTTCTCCAGCAGCCACGCGACCGCGTGCGAGGACTCGAGCGCCGGGATGATCCCCTCCAGCCGCGCCAGCTCCCGCAGCGCCCCCAGCGCGCCGTCGTCGTCCACCGCGACGTAGCTCGCGCGCCCGGTGTCCCGCAGCCAGGCGTGCTCGGGCCCCGTCCCGGGATAGTCGAGCCCCGCCGAGACCGAGTGCGCCTCGAGGATCTGCCCGTCCTCGTCGCTGAGCACCGCCGAGAGCGAGCCGTGCAGGACCCCGGTCTGCCCCGCTCCGAGCGAGGCCCCGTGACGGCCGCTCGCGATCCCGTCGCCGCCCGCCTCCACCCCGACCAGCGCCACCTCGGCGTCCTCGACGAAGGGGGCGAAGATGCCGATCGCGTTGGAGCCGCCGCCGACGCAGGCGATCACCCGCCGCGGCAGCGCGCCCTCCGCGGCCAGGGCCTGCGCGCGCGCCTCCTCGCCGATCACCCGCTGCAGGTCGCGCACCAGCGCCGGGTAGGGCGCCGGCCCGACCGCGGAGCCGATCACGTAGTGGGTCGTGTCGACGTTCGCCACCCAGTCGCGGATCGCCGCCGAGACGGCCTCCTTGAGCGTCCGCGCGCCCGCCTCGACCGGCGCCACCTCAGCGCCCAGGAGGCGCATCCGCTCGACGTTCGGCGCCTGGCGGCGGATGTCCTCGGTCCCCATGTAGACGACGCACTCGAGCCCGAGCAGGGCGCAGGCGGTCGCCGTGGCGACGCCGTGCTGGCCCGCCCCGGTCTCGGCGATGATCCGCCGCTTGCCCATCCGCTGCGCCAGCAGCGTCTGCCCGAGGGCGTTGTTGATCTTGTGGGCGCCGGTGTGGGCGAGGTCCTCGCGCTTCAGGTAAACCCGCGAGCCGACCCGCTCGGACAGCCGCTCGGCCAGGTAGAGCGGCGTCGGCCGGCCGACGAAGTCGCGCCGCAGGGCGTCCTGGCGCGCGTTGAAGGAGGGATCGTCGCGCGCCTCTTCCCAGGCCGCGGTCAGCTCGTCGAGCGCCGCGATCAGCGTCTCCGGCACGTAGCGGCCCCCGTAGGGGCCGAAGCGCTGCTCGACCGGGCTCATCGGGTCGCGGCGCCGACCGAGTTCGCCGCCTCGTAGAAGGCGGCCATCTTGGCGTGGTCCTTGCGGCCCGGAGCGGCCTCGACGCCGCTGGCGACGTCGACCGCGTAGGGACGGACGATCTCCACCGCCGCGGCGACGTTCTCGGGCCGCAGGCCGCCGGCCAGGATCGCCGGGACCTCGGAGCGGTGGTCGCGCAGCAGCTCCCAGTCGAAGGTCTCCCCGGTCCCACCCGGCAGGTTCCTGGCGCGCCGGTCGAAGAGGTGGAAGTCGACGCTGCGGTAGGCCTCGGCGGCGTGGATGTCGGCGGCCGAGCCGACGTGGATCGCCTTGATCACCTTGACGCCGGTTCGCCGCGCGACCTCGGCGCAGAACGAGGCGCCCTCCTCGCCGTTCAGCTGCACCATCGAGAGCTGCTCGTCCTCGACCGCCCGCGCGACCTCATCAAGCGTCGGGTTGACGAACACCCCGACGATCTCCGCCTTGCGCCGGAAGGCGGCGGCGATCTCCGCCGCCACCGCGCGATCGACGTCCCGCGGCGAGGGCTCCCAGTGGATCAGCCCGATCGCCCACGCCCCCAGCCGCACCGCCTCGGCGGCGTCGTCCAGGTCGGTGATCCCGCAGAACTTGACGCGCATCCGCCCAGATTACGGGACCCGGTCATCGACAAGATCAGACCGCCCGGGGGGCCGGACTCCCCCCGGGCGGCAGTGTGCTTCCCTCAGCCTTTCGGCGAGGCTTCTTCGACCTTCGCGGGCCTGGTGCCCAGCGTCACGGTCGCAGTCTTTTCCTTGCCTTCGTGGAGGAACTTCAGCGTCACTTCTTCGCCCGGTTTCTTCCCGTTGACAAGTTCGACGATCTGTTCCATGTTGTTGATCTTCTTGCCGTCGGCTTCGATGATGATGTCGCCGCCGACCTTGAGTTCGGCGCCTTCGATCGTCACCGGCGTGGTGCCGCCCTGGAGCCCCGCCTTGTCGGACGGCCCGCCCTTTTCGACCGACTGGATCAGCACGCCTTCCTTGACCGGCAGGTTGAACGCCTGGGCCAGCTGCGGGGTGATCGTGCCGCCCTCGATGCCGAGGTAGGCGTGTTCCACGGTGCCCTTCGTTTCGAGTTCGTGGATCACCGACTTGGCGGTGTTGATCGGGATCGCGAAGCCGATGCCGACGTTGCCGTTGGAGCCGTTGCCGCCGGTCTCGATCTGCGAGTTGATGCCGATCACTTCGCCGGCGGCGTTGATCAGCGGCCCGCCCGAGTTGCCCGGGTTGATCGCCGCGTCGGTCTGGATCACGTTGTTGATCGAGAAGCCGTCGGGCGCCTGGATCTGGCGCTGCAGCGCCGAAACGATGCCGCTGGTCACAGTCCGGTCGAGCCCGAACGGGTTGCCGATCGCAACCACCGGATCGCCGACTTCCATCTTCGCGGAGTCGCCGAGCTTCAGCGGCGTCAGTTCGCTGGTCGGCGCTTCGACCTTCAGCAGCGCCAGGTCGGAGGCGGGATCGGTGCCGACCACTTCGGCGGTGTACTGCTTCTCGGAGGCGCCGAGTTTGACCTCGATCTTGCTCGCCCCTTCGATCACGTGGTTGTTGGTGAGGATGTGACCCTGGTTGTCGAGCACGATGCCGGAGCCGGTCGCGGTGCCACCGCTCTGCGATTCCGGTTCGATGAACGGGTTGAGGCTTTCGGTCTGCTGCGGCTTCAGCGTCGATTCGATGAAGGCGACGCCGTTGCCGTCGGCCTTGTAGATCTGGTCGACGGTGTTGCCGCTCCCTGCGGAGGACTTGGAGACGACCGGCGCCGCGCCCGTCTGCACCACCGTGGTCGTGCCACCGCCGCTCGACTTCACCGCGCCGGTCAGCAGGAGGACCGCGCCGACGACGGCGACGACCGCTCCCCCGAGCAGCGCCGAGCCGAACGGCGATCGGAGGAATCCCGTCTTCTCGGCCGGCTTCTGGCCCTGGTCGTTCTGCGGTGGTTGCGGTTGGTAGTCCATATGCACAGGTTCCCTTGGTCCTTTGACGCGGCCTTAAAGCAAGTCCAAAAGTTTCTTAAAGAAGGTAGCCCCGGCGGCCGGCAACCGCCTGGGAGTCGTCTGGGAGGCGCTCCCGCCTAGTAGAGGTGTTCGCGGGTCTCGTCGGCGCCGGTCAGCTCGCGCGTCTTGCGCTCCGGGTCGGCGGCCGTCATCAGGGCGCCGCCGATCAGCACCGCGTCGACGCCGACCCGCTCCAGCTCGGCCAGCTCCTCGCGCCCGGAGATGCCGCTCTCGGCGACCACGGTCTTGCCCGCCGGCACGTCGGGCATCAGCTCGAAGGTCCTCTGGATGTCGACCCGCTGCTCGTCGAGGTCGCGGTTGTTGATCCCGATCACCTCGGCCTCGACCTCGAGCGCCCGCCCCAGCTCCTCGGCGTCGTGGACCTCGACCAGGCAGTCGAGGTCGAGCGCCCGTGCCTCCTCGTACAGCGCCCGCAGCTCGGGGTCGTCGAGCGCGCGGACGATCAGCAGCACCGCGTCGGCCCCGTTCACCGCCGCCTCGTAGAGCTGGTAGGGGTCGACGATGAAGTCCTTGCGGATGATCGGCAGCGTGGCGGCGGCGCGGGCGGCGCGCAGGTCCTCGAGCGAGCCGCCGAAGTGGGCGGTGTCGGTCAGCACCGAGAGGGCGGCCGCGCCGCCGCGCTCGTAAGCGGCGACCTGGGCGGCGATGTCGGCGTCGGGGGCGATGTCGCCGACGCTCGGCGAGCGGCGCTTGAACTCGGCGATCAGCGAGAGCCCGGGGCGGGTCAGCGCCTCCTGGAAGGGACGGTCCTCGCCGCGGGCGGAGAGCTGCGCCTCCAGCGCGGCCTGCGGCACCTCGCGCCTGCGCGCGTCCACCCCCTCCCGGGCGCCCTCGATCAGCTGCTCGATAATTCCCACGGAACGAGGAGAGACTAGATGATCGGCCCTCAGGGCCGATCAGCCGGCCGCGGCGGCGGTTGCGGCGATCAGCCGGTCGAGGACGCCGGCGGCCGCCCCCGAGTCGATCGCCGCGGCGGCCTTGCCGACCCCGTCCTCGAGATCGGCGGCGAGCCCGCCGACATAGATCGCGGCGGCCGCGTTCAGCAGGACGATGTCGCGGGCCGGTCCGGCCTCGCCGGCCAGCACGGCGCGGGTCACGGCGGCGTTCTCAGCCGGCGTCCCGCCGGCGATCTGCGCCAGCTCGAGCGGCGCCAGCCCGTACTGGCCGGGCTCGACGAACCACTCGGCGGTGCGGCCGTCGAAGACCTCGATCACCCGGGTCGGCGCCGAGAGGGCGAGCTCGTCGACCCCGTCCTCGGCGCTCACCACCAACGCCCGCTCGACCCCGAGGCCGATCAGCGCCTCGGCGATCGTCTCCTGGTAGTGGCGGTCGGCGACCCCGACCAGCTGCCGGGTGGCGCCCGCCGGGTTGGTCAGCGGGCCGAGGAAGTTGAAGACCGTGCGCACGCCGAGCCCCTCGCGGGCGGGCCGCACGTGCGCGGTCGCCTCGTGGTGGCGGGGCGCGAACATGAAGCCGAAGCCGACCTCGTCGATGCAGCGGGCGACCGCCTCGGGGCCGAGGTCGACGCGGACGCCGAGCGCCTCCAGCACGTCGGCCGAACCCGACTTCGAGGTCGCCGAGCGGTTGCCGTGCTTGGCGATCGCGCAGCCCGCCCCGGCGGCGACCAGCGCCGCGGTGGTGGAGACGTTGAAGGTCGTCGGCCCGCCGCCGGTGCCGGCCGTGTCGACCAGGTCGGGGCGGTCGGAGTGCACCGAGGCGGCGAGCGAGCGCATCGTCCGCGCCAGCCCGACCAGCTCCGACACCGTCTCCCCCTTCGCCCGCAGGGCGATCAGGAAGGCGCCGGTCTGGATCGGCTCGGTCCGCCCTTCCATGATCTCGGCGAGCACGGCAGCGGCGTGGTCGGCGGTCAGGTTCTCCCCGGCGCAGACCGCGTCGATCGCGCGCGACACCACATCGTTAGGCACTGGCTTCTCCCTTTCCGAGAAAGTTGGCGAGCAGGTGCTTGCCGTGCGGCGTGAGCACCGACTCGGGGTGGAACTGGACGCCCTCGGCGGGCAGCTCGCGGTGGCGGGCGCCCATCACGACGTCGCCGAGGTGGGCGGTCAGCTCGAGCTCCTCCGGCAGGTCGGGGTCGGCGACCAGCGAGTGATAGCGACCGGCGACCATCGGTGTCGGCAGCCCGGCGAAGATCGTGCGGCCGTCGTGCTCGACCTCGGCGTCCTTGCCGTGGACCGGCTCGGCCTGGACGACCCGGCCGCCGAAAGCCTCGACCATCGCCTGGTGGCCGAGGCAGACGCCGAGCGTCGGCGTCCCGGCCTCGGCGAAGGCGCGGATCGCGGCGGTGGAGATGCCGGCCTCGGCGGGCGTGCAGGGGCCGGGCGAGACGACCAGGCGGTCGGCGCCGCGCTCGAGCAGCTCGGCGACCGCGGCCTTGTCGTTGCGCACCACCTCGAGCTCGGCGCCGAGCTCGCCCAGGTACTGGACCAGGTTGTAGGTGAAGGAGTCGTAGTTGTCGATGACGAGGACGCGCATGGGTGCCTTCGGAGGTGCGGTACCGGGCCTAGCTTCTCAGGCCCAGTCTGGCTGGGCGCAGGCGACCTCGACCGCGCGGAAGACGGCGCGCGCCTTGTTCACCGACTCGTTCCACTCGTAGTTCGGCTTCGCGTCGACCACGGTGCCGCCGCCGGCCTGGACGTGGAGGCGGCCGTCCTTGACCACGACGGTGCGGATGTGGATCGCGGTATCGAGGTCGCCGTTCCAGGAGAGGTAGCCGATCGCGCCGCCGTAGGAGCAGCGCTTGACCGGCTCGAGCTCGTCGATGATCTGCATCGCGCGGACCTTGGGCGCGCCGGAGAGCGTGCCGGCCGGGAGCGCCGAGCGGAGCACGTCCATCGCGGTCACCCCCTCGCGCAGCTTCCCTGACACCTGGGAGACGATGTGGAGGACGTGCGAGTAGGTCTCGATCACCATCAGCTCGTCGACGCTGACGCTGCCGTACTCGCAGACCCGGCCCAGGTCGTTGCGGCCGAGGTCGACCAGCATCACGTGCTCGGCGCGCTCCTTCGGGTCGTTGATCAGGCGCTCGGCGAGGCGGCGGTCCTCCTCGGCGGACCCGCCGCGCGGCGAAGTGCCGGCGATCGGGCGCGTCTCGACGATCCCGTCGTGGACTTTGACCAGCGGCTCGGGCGAGGCGCCGGCGATTTGGAAGTCGCCGAACTCGAGGAAGTACATGTACGGGGAGGGGTTGACGGCGCGCAGGCCGCGGTAGAGGGAGAAGGCCTCGACCGGGGCGGGGGCGCTGAAGCGCTGGCTGGGGACGACCTGGAAGGCGTCGCCGGCGCGCACGTACTCGATGATCCGGGAGACCGCGGCTTCGAAGTCCTCGCGCTCGAAGTTGGAGGTGAACTCGGGCGGGTCGACCACGCTCGGCGCGGCGGGCTGGGGGACGGCGCCGCGGAGGCGCTCGCGCATCTCGGCGATCGTCGCCGCGGCGCGGGCGTATTCGGCCTCGAAGTCCTCGGCGCCGTCGGTGTGGACGCAGGCGAGGATCGTCAGCTCGTGGCGCAGGTGGTCGAAGACGAGCATCGCGTCGGTCACCATCAGCGCCATGTCGGGGAGGCCGAGCTCGTCCGGGTTCGGCGCGCCGAGCGGCTCGACCGTGCGCACCAGGTCGTAGCCGAAGAAGCCGACGGCGCCGCCTGTGAAGGGCGGCAGATCGGCGACCGGCGCCGGGCTGTAGGCGGCGAAGCGGGCGGCGACGGCGCCGTAGGGGTCGGCCTCGGGCTCGACCTTGGTCGGCGCGCCGCCGAGGGTCGCCGCGCGGCCGCTCCACTCGGCGAGCTCGCCGTCCGCCCAGCGCAGCACCGCGCGGGGGCGCAGGCCGACGAAGGAGTAGCGGCCGACCTGGCCCTGCTCGGCGGACTCGAGCAGGAAGCACGGCGCCCCCTCCGGCTCCCCGGCACGCAGTTTGAGGAAGGCGGAGACCGGCGTCTCGGTGTCCTCGACGAAGCGGGCGCGGACCGGGACGACGTTGCCCTCGCGGGCGAGCGCGCGCGCCTCCTCCAGGGTCGGCGTGAGGCGCAGCTCGGAGTCAGCGGCTACGGGCATTCAGCTCCTCCAGCACCGCCGCCTGCGGGACGCCGCGCGAGGCCAGCAGCACGGCGAGGTGGTAGATGACGTCGGCGGCCTCTTCGGCGACCCGCTCGTCGGTCTCTTCGCGGGCGGCGCGGACGACCTCCTCGGCCTCCTCCTCGACCTTTTCGCCGATCAGGGTCGGGTCGTCGAGCAGCTGCACGGTGTAGCTCCCCGCGGGGCGCTCGGCGGCGCGGCTCGCGAGCGTCCGCTCCAGGGCCGGGAGCGCCTCGTGGAGGGCGCGGCGCGGCTCGCCGTCCGCGGGCGGCGCATCGCGCTCCGGCGACGCCGAGCCGCCGACCTCGCGGTAGAAGCAGGTGCGCTCCCCGGTGTGACAGGCGGGCCCGGCGGGCGCGACGAGCGCGAGCACGGCGTCGCCGTCGCAGTCGTAGCGCAACTGCCGCACCGCCATCGTCGCCCCCGAGGTTTCCCCTTTGCGCCAGATCTCCCGGCGCGAGCGACTGAAGAAGTGCATCTCCCCCGTCTCCTGCGTCAATTCCAGCGCTTTCGCGTTGGCGTAGGCGAGCATCAGCACCTCGCCGGTCGCCTCGTCCTGCACCACGCACGGCACCAGGCCGCGCTCGTCGAAGGAGATCCCGTCCAACATGAGGCCCATCGTAGAGGCCCGGCCCGCCCCCCGGTGAGTTCGCAGAAACCCGCGGATAGCGCGGGAAAGTGCGAACGCACTGGGGGAGGAACGGGGCGTGGGCCGACTGGACGCCCGAGAGGCAAAGGGACGCGTCCCTCTCGCCACGGCCTGGGCCGGCTGTGGCCGTGGCGAGAGGGACGGGTATGAAAGGCGTGGAGGGTCCGTCACCGAAGTGGGACCTTGTGACGAAGACGTCGGGAACGTCACGGTTCCTCCCGTCTTCTCCATGCCTTCCCATCGGTCAGGACTTTGCTGTGGAGAGAAACTCTCTCTATGCGCCACTAACGCTCCACAGGCGCCCCGTCCCCGCCGTCGGTGGCCTCCTTTCCGCACGAGATCGTCACGGAAGTCCGACTTCGCATCGTCCCTCTCCCCCACGCACCCCTCCGACCCGGGCGCCTCATGGGGGTCACAGCTTGCCAGGACCCCATGAGGCGCCCGGGGCACCTCGGACGGCCGCAAAGTCTTCGGACCCCACCCGTCCCTCCAGCGCTACTCGATCCCCAGCCGATCCAGCATGTCCTCGTCGCGCCGCCAATTCCGCCGCACGCGGACCTGGAGATCAAGGTGGACCTGCGCGCCGAGCTCCGCTTCCAAGGAACGCCGCGCCGCGGTGCCGATCTCGGCGATCTTGGCGCCGCCGCGGCCGATCAGGATGCCCTTCTGGGACTCGGTCTCGGCCCAGATCTCGGCATTGACGGTGATCAGGCCGTCGTCGCGAGGGGTGACCTCCTGCACCGCGACCTCGACCGAGTGCGGGATCTCCTGCCGGGTCCGGTTCAACACCTGCTCGCGGATCAGCTCGGCCAGGAGCAGCTCCGAGGACTGGTCGGAGGAGTCCTCGGGCGGGTACATGTAGGGGCCCTCCGGGACCAGCTCGCCGAGGCGGTGGAGGAGCTCGCCGAGCCCCTCGCCGGCGCGGGCGCTGATCGGGAAGACCTCGTCGACGCCGGGGAGCTCGGCGGCGTCGGTGAGCGCCTTGACCGTGCCCCCGCGGGCGAGCCGGTCGCACTTGTTGACCGCGCAGATCACCGGGATGTCGACGCGCGCCGCTTTCAGCAGGCCGGCGATGAAGCGGTCGCCGGGACCGACCCCCTCCTCGCCGTTGATGACCAGGAGGGCGACATCGGACTCGGCCAGCTCCCGCTCGACCCGCGCCTGCATGCGTTTCGTCAGCGCGTCGCGGGGGCGCTGCACGCCGGGGAGGTCGACCAGGACCAGCTGCCGTTCGGCCTCGAGGTCGGTGACGACGCCGCGGATCGCCCGGCGGGTCGTCTGCGGGCGCGTCGAGACGATCGCGACGTGGCGGCCGACGAGAGCGTTGACCAGCGTCGACTTGCCGACATTAGGCCGCCCGGCCAGACCGATGAAGCCGGAGCGGGTGCTCATCGCAGCGAGGCCAGGACCCGCGCCTGGAGGGCGAGCATCTCACCGTCGTCGGTCTCGTGGTCGTGCCCGCAGAGGTGGAGGACGCCGTGGACGACGGTCTCGGTCAGGGTCATGTCGACGCAGAGCTCGGGGCAGATGGCGACGTCGCCGAGCTCCCGCGGGCCCGCCGCCGGCCCCACCCCGTCGATCGGGAACGAGAGCACGTCGGTCGGCGCGTCCACCCCCCGGTGCTCGCGGTTCAGCGCCTGGATCCGCCCCGCGTCGACGATCTCGACCGCCAGGTGGCCGTCCTCGACCCCCGCCGCGTCCAGCGCCGCCGCGACCGGCCCGCGTAGCTCCGCGGGGACGTCAGACAGATCCGCGGGCACCGTGTCGGTCGTAGGCGGCGACGATCCGCTGGACCAGCTTGTGGCGAACCACGTCTTCGCCGCCGAACTCGATGAACGAGATGTCCTTCACCTCGCCGAGGATGTCCCGCACCGCCACGAGCCCCGAGCGCTGTTCGCTCGGCAGGTCGATCTGCGTCACGTCCCCGGTCACCACCATCCGCGAGTTGAAGCCGAGCCGCGTGAGGAACATCTTCATCTGCTCGGGCGTGGTGTTCTGGGCCTCGTCGAGGATCACGAAGGAATCATTAAGCGTCCGACCCCGCATGAACGCCAGCGGCGCCACCTCGATCACGTCGCGCTCGAAGTAGCCGTTGACGCGGTCGGGGTCGATCATGTCGTAGAGGGCGTCGAAGAGGGGGCGCAGGTAGGGATCGACCTTCGCCTGGATGTCGCCCGGGAGGAAGCCGAGGCGCTCGCCCGCCTCGACCGCGGGGCGGGTGAGGATGATGCGCTGGACCTTGCGTTCGGTCAGCGCCGCCGCCGCCATCGCGACCGCGAGGAAGGTCTTGCCGGTGCCCGCCGGGCCGATCCCGAAGGTGATCGTGTTGCGGCGGATCGAGTCGACGTAGCGCTTCTGGTTCAGCGTTTTCGGCGCGACTTTGGTGTTGCGGTGGCGCCAGACGACGTCGTCGAGGATCGCCGCCGGGCTCTCTTCGGCGTCGAGCGCGCCCGCCACCGCTTCAACCGTTCCCGGCACCACCTCGTGGCCCTGCTCGATCAGCTCGACCATCTCGTCGACCAGGTTGGCGGCCTCCTGCAGGTCGTCGGGATCGCCGTCCAGCGTCAGCACGTTGCCGCGCAGGTGGATCTCGACCGGCAGCCGGTCGCGCAGCCCGCGCAGCACCGAGTCCTCGGAGCCCGCGAGCTCGGCGGCGACGTCGTTGTCGAGGGTCAGCTGACGGCGGGCCAAGTCGGTGCCCTAGCTACCCAGCCTCTGGCGCACCGCGGCGCTCACCCGCTTGCCGTCGGCGCGGCCCGCGACCTTCGGCATCACCGCGGACATCACCTGGCCCATCTGCTTCTGTTCGGTCGCGCCGGTCTCAGCGACCGCCTCGGCCACGAGTCCCTCCAGCTCCTCGTCGGAGAGCTGCGCGGGCAGGTAGCCCTCGATCAGCTCCGCCTCGAATCTCTCGGCGGCGGCCTGCTCGGCGCGCCCGGCGCCCTCGAAGGCCTCGGCCGCCTCGACCCGCTTCTTCCGTTCCCGCTGCAGCACCGCGACCTCGTCGCCTTTGCCGAGCTTCGCGTCCTGCTGCAGCGCGTCGACGACCAGCCGCAGCGCCGCGGCCTTCTCCCGTTCGCGCGCTTTCATCGCCGTCCGCACGTCGCCTTGCACCTGCTCCAGAACGCTCATGGCAAAGAGATTAGACGGCGCCGTCGGCTCGGCAGACGCTCGGCCTCCCACGGTCCGCGAACTCGATCTGGCGCACTTCGCCCAGGGGCATCTGGAGGAAGCGGGTGGCGACCTCGCGGAAGTCCGCGATCGGGCCGGTGCAGAAGAACTCATAGGCGCCCTCCTCGTCCCCGGTCCGGGCGAGGCCGGCGCGGGTGAGCGTGCGCTGGACAGCGGCGGCGACCGCGTGCCCGCCGCTCACCAACCGCACGTTGCGGCCGAGGATCCGCTGCAGCATCGGCGCCACCAGCGGGTAGTGGGTGCAGCCGAGGATCAGGGTGTCGATCCCGGCCTCGCGCAGGGGGGCGCAGTAGCCGCGCGCCATCTCCATCGTCTCCTCGTCGAAGAGCGAGCCGTCCTGGATGAACGGGGCGAGGCGCGGGGCGGCCACCTCGATCACCTCGAGCGCGCGCCCCTGGGCTTCCAGCGCCCGCCGGTAGGCGCCGCTCTCGACCGTGTTGGTCGTCGCCAGCACCCCGATCCTGCGGTTCTCCGTGATCGCGGCGGCGATCTCGGCCTGCGGCTGCACCACCGGCACGACCTGGACGCCGTAGCCCGCCGCCACCTCGCGGACCACGTCCTCGCCGATCGCCGTCGCCGTGTTGCAGGCGATCACCACCAGCTTCACCCCGCGCTCCAGCAGGTCCTCGGTGATCAGGGCGATGCGGTCACGAAGGCGTTCCGGATCTCGCGTCCCGTATGGAAACCACGCCGTGTCGCCGAGGTAGACGTAGTCCTCCTGCGGCAGCGCCACCAGGCACTCGTGGAGGACCGTGAGACCACCGACGCCGGAGTCGAACATCGCCACCGGCAGCGAGGCGTCGATCACATGAAGGGCTTGTAGACCATGATGAAGATCGTCACCACGATCAGAAGGCCGGTCGCGCCGCCCACGCGGGCGATCAAGCGGCTGGTCGCGTCGAGCTCGGCGCCGACCGTGTCGCCGGCGGCGAGGTCGCGCTCGGCGATCCCTTGGAGCTTGCGCATCTGCGGCGCGAAGAAGCCGTGCTGCAGGCCGAACAGGCCGATGATCGCGATGAAGCCCCACACGACGAAGAAGTCGCTGCCACTCCAGACGCTGCCGCTGGTGGCGAGCAGGATGATCCCTGCGATCAGCAGCACCACCATCGCGGTATTGACCATGTAGCGGTCGATCCGCCGCATGCCCTCGAGCAGCGCGGGCGCGGAGCGCGGGTATTTGGGCAGGACCGAGAAGAGGATCCCGTAAGCGAAGGTGGGGCCTAGGGCGACGACCGCGAAGATGTGGAAGAACAACGCGATCTTGTAGCCGCTGTCCCCGATCATGGCGACTGGCATGAGAGCCACCTTATCGGGGGCATCGGAGGAAGAGCGCGGCCCAGTCGCCCAGCGTGCGGCGGTCCTGCTCGCGGAATCCGGAGGGAGCGAACGCCGCCGCGACCTCATCCACCTCGGCGGGCAGGATCCCGGACAGCAGAAGAACCCGAGGGAGCCTTGGAGAGGAATCTCGGGGGAGACTCGCCGGAACCTCCCCGCTGTTGTTCCGCCGAGTCTCCCCCGAGATTCCTTGCAGCCGGCCCCCGACCGCCTTGAGGATCGGCGAGGTCAGGTTGGCGACGCAGGTCGGGGCGAGCTCGGGGAGGGATTCGCGCAGGTTCGTTCGGTGGAGGGTCAGCTCGACGCCGTTGACCTGGGCGTTGGAGGCTGCCGCCCCGATCGCGGCGGGCTCGTGGTCGTAACCCGTGACCGGGTCCCAGCCGAGCTTCGCCGCCGCGATCGCGAGGACGCCGGAGCCGGTGCCGAGGTCCGTCAGCGCTCCCCGCGCCTCCCCGGCGTCGGCCAGCTCGAGGAGGTACTCGAGGCACAGGCGGGTGGTCGGATGGGCACCGGTGCCGAACGCCTGGCCGGGGTCGACGACGAGGTCGATCGCGCCGTCGCGCGCGGGCTCCCAGGACGGGCGCAGCCAGAGGCGTCCGCCGACCAGCAGCGGCTTGTGGAAGTCGCGCCAGCGGTCGGCCCAGTCGTCGGGAACCTCGGTCGAGGAAACCTCGATCGGCCGGCCGCCGACCACCGCGTCGATCTCCCCCAGCTCCGGCAGCTCCCCCTCGCCGCCGTAGATCGCGTACTCGACGTACCCGGGGCCACGCTCCTCCTCCACCCCGTTCGGCGCCAACACGGTCAGCTCGGCCAACACGAGGTCGGCCTGGTCGGGCGCGCAACGCACTGCCAGGCGGATCACGGGCGCTAGGAGAACGCCTTGCGGAAGCGCCCGAAGAAGCCCTCGCCGTGTTGCGGCGCGAGGTTGTCGGGCTCGAGCGTCCCGTCGAGCCGCTCGGCGATCTCGCGCTGCTCGTCGGAGAGGTTGGTCGGGACGACGACCTCGACCACGATCCGCTGGTCGCCGCGGCGCCGCCCGCCGAGGCGCGGCAGCCCCGCCCCGCGCAGCGTCTCCTCGTGGCCCGGCTGGACGCCCGCGTCGAGCTCGATCTCGCGCTCGCCATCGAGCGTCGGCACGGTCACCGTCGTCCCCAGCATCGCCTCGGTCGCCGGGATGCGGACGGCGCTCACCAGGTCGGTGCCCTGGCGCTCGAAGCGCCCGTCCGCGGCCACCGCGACCTGCACGTAGAGGTCGCCCGCCGGCGCCCCTGGTTCCCCGGCATGACCGGCGCCGCCGACCCGAAGCCGCTGTCCGTCCTCGATCCCCGCCGGGACCTCGATCGTCTTCGTCACCTTGCCGCGGTCCCGCCCGGTCCCGTCGCAGACCTCGCAGGGGGTCTCGGGCACCTTGCCGGAGCCGTTGCAGACATCACAGGTGACGGCGCGGACCATCTGCCCGAACGGCGTCCGCGTCACCTGGCGCAGCTGGCCGGCGCCGCCGCAGCGGTCGCAGGTCTCGATCGGCGTCCCCGGCTCGGCGCCGTTGCCGCGGCAGTGCGAGCAGACGACGACCGCGTCGTAGACGAGCTCGCGCTCGACCCCGGTGGCGACCTCGTCGAGGTTGAGCTCGGTCTCGACCAGGATGTCGCCGCCGGGCGCCGGACCGCTCGCGCCGCCGAACCCGCCGCCGAAGGCCTGTCCGAACAGCGACTGGAAGATGTCGTCGAAGGAACCGAAGCCGGCGCCCGGGTCGAAGCCGCCGGAGCGCAACCCCTCGGCTCCGTACTGGTCGTAGGTGCGGCGCCGCTCGCCGTCGGAGAGGACCTCGTAGGCCTCGGCCGCCTCTTTGAAGCGGGCTTCGGCCTCGGGGTCGTGCCCGGTCACGTCGGGGTGCAGTTCGCGGGCGAGACCGCGGAAGGCCTTCTTGATTTCGGTGTCGGAAGCGTCGCGGGAGACGCCCAGGACTTCGTAGTAATCGCGTGCCATGTGTAGTGATTCTGTTGGGTGTGCTGGGGCTGACTAGTTGTCGTAGACGGTCTCGAAGTATCGCGAGAGCTCGCGGGCGGCGACGCGGACCGAGGCGATCGCGGTCGCGTAGTCCATCCGCCGCGGGCCGACCACGCCGACCGCGCCGAGGTTGCGGTGGCCGAGGCCGTAGTTGGCGCCGACGACGCTGACGGAGCGGAGGGTCGGCTGCGGGTTCTCGTCGCCGATCCAGAGGAAGACGGAGCGCTCGGCGAGCGAGGAGCGGAGCATCTGCAGCACGTCGGCGCGACGCTCCAGCGCCCGCATCAGCTCGTCGGCGCGGGGCAGGTCGTCGATGTGGGCTTCGGAGAGGAGCCGCGCGGCGCCGTCCATGTAGAGGTCGGCGGCACCCTCGGGTTCGAGGTCGGTGAAGGCGGGCGCGAGTGTCGCGACGAAGCCCGCCTCGAGCGTGTCGAGGGTCGGCTCGGCGAGCCGCGTGGGGATCATCCGCGCGCCGATCCCGAGCCCGCTCAGCTGCTCGTTCAGGTAGCTCGACGCCCACTCGACGAGCCCGGTGTCGACCACGCGCTCGAACTCGAAGACGCGCCGGTAGACGTCGCCGCTCGAGGCGATCACGATCACCACGACCCGGTTCGGCTGCAGCCGCAGGACCTCGACCCGGTGGATCGTCGTCGTCGCCCCGAGCCGCGGCGCGGTCGCCATCGCCACCAGGTCGGTGACCTGTGCGAGCGCCGCCGTCGTCTCCCGCATCGCCTCGTCGACCTCGCGCCGCAGCCGCGAGAGTTCGAGCTCCACGCCCGTCTCCCCGGACGGCGCCCCCGATTCGAGCAGCAGGTCGACATAACGCCGATACCCCGAGTCCGTCGGGACCCTTCCCGCCGAGGTATGAGGATGCGTCAGATACCCCTCCGCCTCCAGCAGCGCCAGCTCCGCCCGCACCGTGGAGGGCCCCCACTCGACCCCCGGCATCGAGGCGACGTCTTTCGAAGGCACCGGCCGCGCCGACGCAAGGTACGCGTCGACCACAAGCCGCAGAATCAGTTCCTGGCGCTCGGTGAGCACCCTTACAGCTTAGGAGGCGCGGCCCCCGAGCCCTTCAAGGCGGGCCGGGGTGGCCCCTGAGCGAACCTCCCGCAGTTCGTGAGCGAAGGGGCCACCCCGGCCCGCCCCCGCTACAGCTGGAGTTCGGCCTGACCGTTGCGGATGATGCGCGCGTCGCCCTGGACGGCCTCCAGGGCCACCCTGACGCGATCCCCCTCGACCTCTTTGACCTCACCCGTGACGACGATCTCCTGCTCGGGGAGGCCCATGCCTCGGAACTGGACCGAGAGCTTTTTGAGCGCTCGCGGATCCCCGCCCGCCAGCTCCTGGGCCGCGGTTTTGGCGACCAGGCCCATCGAGTAGAGGCCGTGCAGGATGTTGCTCGGCAGGCCGACCGATCTGGCGAAGTCGGCGTCGAGGTGGATCGGGTTGAAGTCCCCGGAGGCGCCGGCGTAGCGGTAGGGCAGGTACTTGTCGGGGGTGATGCGCAGCTCCGGCACCGCGTCCCCGGCTTTCACGTCGGCCATCTCACGCCCCCCTGACGATGTTGGTCCAGGTGCCGCGGACCACCTCGGCGCCGTCCCCGTTCACGGAAGTGGTGTCGAAGACGTAGAACCCGTTGCCGAGTTTCTCCTCGATCGAGATGCACGTCGCGGTGGTCGTGATCTCGTCCCCGGAGCAGGCGGGCTCGCTCCACTCGAAGGTCTGCGCCCCGTGCACCAGGCGGGCGAAGTCGATCCCGACCTCGGGGTCGAACATCGCCGGGCCGAGCGAGGGCATCGCGTAGACGACCGCAAACATCGGCGGCGCGACGACGTCGCGGAACCCCGCCTCGCGGGCGGCGTCGACGTCGTGGTGGACCGGGTTCCCGATCCCCATCACCGTCGCGTACTCCTTGATCTTCTCGCGGCCCACCTGGTAGGTCGTCGACGGCCACGACTTACCGACCGCATCGGTCTTGATCGCCATGGCGGGCAACCTACCGGGTCGCGCCTCGGTCAGGCATCGTCCTGGCCGGCCGGCCAGATCAGTCGATCTCCAGCACCGCGAGGAATGCCTCCTGCGGCACTTCCACGCGTCCCACGGCCTTCATCCGTTTCTTCCCCGCTTTCTGCTTCTTCAGCAGCTTGTTCTTGCGGGTGACGTCGCCGCCGTAGAGCTTCGCCGTGACGTCCTTGCGCAGCGCCTTGACCGTCTCGCGGGCGAGGATGTTGGAGCCGATCGCCGCCTGCACCGGCACGTCGAAGAGCTGGCGCGGGATCGTCTTGCGCAGCCGTCCGACCAGCTTCTTCCCCTGGTCGTAGGCGAATTCGCGGTGGACGATGATCGAGAGCGCGTCGACCTTGTCGCCGGCGAGCAGGATGTCGACCTTGACCAGGTCGGAGGGCCGGTTGCCGATCGGTTCGTAGTCGAGCGAGGCGTAGCCGCGGGTGCTGCTCTTCAGCAGGTCGAAGAAGTCGAGGACGATCTCGCCGAGCGGCATATCGTAGCGGATCTGCACCCGCTGCGGGCTCAGGTAGTTCATGTCGACATGGGTGCCGCGGCGCTGCTGACAGAGCTCCATCACCGCGCCCACCTGCTCTTTCGGGCAGATGATCGTGGCGCGGATGTAAGGCTCTTCGATCGTCTCGATGCGGGCCGGGTCGGGGAGGTCGGTGGGGCTGTGGACCTCGCGTTCGGTGCCGTCGGTGAGGTGGACGACGTAGCGCACGTTGGGCGTCGTCGCCAACAGGTCGAGGCCGTACTCGCGCTCCAGTCGCTCGCGCACGATCTCCATGTGGAGGAGGCCGAGGAAGCCGACCCGGAAGCCGAAGCCGAGCGCCTCGGAGGTCTCCGGCTCCCAGGAGAGCGCGGCGTCGTTCAGCGACAGCTTCTCGAGCGCCTCGCGGAGGTCTTCGAAGCGGTCGGTGTCGATCGGGAAGAGGCCGCAGAACACCATCGGGCGGACTTCGCGGTAGCCCTCGAGCGCCTCGCTCGCGGGGCTCGCCTCACCGGTCAGCGTGTCGCCGACGCGCAGTTTCGTCACGTCCTTGATGCCGGTGATGAGGTAGCCGACGTCGCCCGCCTCCATCTCCCCCACCGCCGTCATCGCCGGGCGGAAGAAGCCGAGGTCGTCGATCTCGGCACGGTTCTGCGTCTGCATCGCGAGGATTCGCTCGGCTTTGCGGAAGTGGCCGTCGACCATCCGCACGTAGGCGATCACGCCGCGGTACTGGTCGAACTCGGAGTCGAAGATGAGCGCACGGGCGGGCGCGTCGACCTTGCCCTCCGGCGGCGGGATGCGGGCGACGATCGCCTCCAGCACCTCCGGCACGCCCTTGCCGGTCTTGGCGGAGATCCAGAGCGCGTCCTCGGGGTCGGTGCCGAGCAGGTCGGCGACCTCCTGGGCAACCCGCTCCGGCTCCGCGCCGGGCAGGTCGACCTTGTTGATCACCGGGATCAGCTCGAGCCCGTTCTCGATCGCCAGGTAGGTGTTGGCGACGGTCTGCGCCTCGACCCCCTGCGCGGCGTCGACCACCAGCAGCGCGCCCTCACAGGCGGCGAGGCTGCGCGAGACCTCGTACGAGAAGTCGACGTGCCCCGGCGTGTCGATCAGGTGCAGGTGGTAGGTCTCCCCGTCCTGCGCCTGGTACTCGACCCGCACGGCCTGCGCCTTGATCGTGATCCCCCGCTCGCGCTCGAGGTCCATCGAGTCCAACAGCTGCGCCTGCATTTTTTTCGGGTCCACGGCCCCGGTGAGCTCCAGGATGCGGTCGGCGAGCGTCGACTTGCCGTGGTCGATGTGGGCGATGATCGAGAAGTTGCGAATCTTGTCCATGCGCGAGCCACGAGTATGAAGGTGGGCGCCGCCGGGCAGCTTGCGGGGCTCGATGGCCGGGCCGGCTTGCGCCTCGACGGCGCGCCCATCCCCGCGCCTCCCCGGCGCGTTCGCACTTATCCACGCTATGTGTGGCTAACTGCGAACTCACCGGGGCCGTCACCGGAAGGCCGGGCGCTCCCCGGCGCGGCCCGGGCCGAGGCGCGGTCGGCCCGCCGCACGCCGCAGGCTGGCCGACCGCGGCTAGCAGGTGCGGGCCGCCAGGCCGGTCTCAGTCCCTCAAGGGTCGGGGCGATGGAAATTCGCCCCCGTCCGGCGGGAGACACCGGGCGCGTTCCCGCAAACTACGGGCAGGTCTTCGGGTCGAGGGGGCCGGTGATGCGGAAGACGACGGTGGGCTTTTTCCTCAGCACCACTTCGGCGTCAGGGCCGGCCGTCCAGGCGGCTTGCGGAGGGAAGGCGGGCTTGCCGGGTTCGATCCGGTCGCGGGTGGCGACCACATAGTCGTAGTGGCCATGGTTGACCAGGCGGCGGAATTCGCGGCAGCTGGGGGCCGCCTCGAAGCCCCCGTTGGGGCGTTCGATTCCCAGGTAGGCGACGTGGTTGGAGAGGTCGGTGCCGAAGAGCGGGTACTGGCGGGTGCTGGTCGTGCCGATGCGGGCGCCGGAGATGTCGCGCGCCCAGGCGAAGGCGGCGTCGAGCCCGGGCGTCGTGAAGCTCGGGTTGCGGTAGCGGTTCTGGAGGTAGTGGCGCTCGACCGGGTAGCCGACGATCACGCCGAGCACGATCGCCGCGGCGACGATCGTGGCCACCCATCGACGCGGGAGTCGCTCTTCCTCGACGTTGCGTCCGCGTTTGGGGTCGCTATGCGTCCCCGGATGCAGACAGTCGCCGGGGGCGTCGGGCGCGACGGGGCGGTCGCCAAGGCGCGGGCCGAGGGACGCGAGGCGGGCGGCGAAGGCGCGGACGGGCGGCACGGTCGGCAGCAGCGCCAGGCCCAGGATCAGCGCCGGAGTGAGGTAGCGGAGCCCGGATTCGAACCCCCGCGGCATGCCCGCGGGCCCAGAGGCCGAGGTCGGCGACACGAGCCACGCCACCGCCGCCGCGATCCCGACCAGGCCCGCGACCGCCAGCACGCCGGCGACGGACGTCGACGGGCCGAAAACCGGACCATCTGACGGGTTTTCGGCCCGTCGACCGCGGAGCGTGACCACGGCGAGGACCAGGCCCGCGAGCGCCGCGGCGCCGAGGAGAGGCCAGATGATCCAGAGGCCGCCGTGGAGGCCGGGCAGGAACCATCCCGACCACACCGAGCCGTTCGTCAGGTAGCTGAAGACGCTGTGGGCTTCGCGGCCGCCGAGCGCCTGTTCGGGGGCGGGCAGGCTGATCGGGCCCAGGTGGTGGACCCAGGGCAGCGGGTTCCCGGCCTGGACCAGGTTCCGCAGGTACCAGTAGCCGCCCCCCGCCAGCGCCATCCCGCCGCTGCACAGGAGCGTCCGCCACCGTCTGCCGCGCGGCGCCAGCGCCGTCAGCCCGAGCACGAGCACAGCGGCGGGGAGCAGGAAGTTGAGCTTCGTCCCCGCCGCCAAGCCGACCGCCAGGCCGACGAGGAGCAACGCGCCGGTCGAGAGCCACTGCCGCTCGGCCCCTTCCTCGGTGCCCCCCCTCGCGGCCGCCGCGTTCAGCCCGATCGCGATTGCGGCGAGGAGGAAGAAGATCCCGACGATGTCGTTGCGCGCCTCCCCGGCCTGGTCGGCCAGCGCCGGGACGCTGAGGGCGATCGCGCCGAGCGCCAACGACCACGGCGCGACCCGGAACGGGCGCCCGATGCACCAGCAGGCGAGCAGGCATCCCAGCAGCCAGCCGAGGTTCAGCAGCGGCGAGAGCAGGTCCCGGTGGAAGGCGAGCATCCCGATCGCGGCGACGACTTCGCTGTTCGCCGGGTAGAACCAGGCGAGGAACTGCGGCGCGATGAAGTGCAGGTCGATCGTGTTGCCGGACTGGAAGAAGCCGGCGGCGAAGGGGCCGTGGTACCAGGTCGAGTCGAAGCCGGTCATGCCGGTGCCGAGGCGGAGCTTCACGCCGCCGGCGAAGTGGCCGATCGCGATCCCGGCGATCACCAGCGCGACCACCGTGGGCCAGAGGGCCGGGCGTTCGGCTCGGGGCGCCGAGAAACGACGGTCGCCATCCGCGGGCGCGACCTTCAGGTACAGGACGACGCCGAGCACCGCCATCACCAGCAGGTAGGGGATCGGCCTGAAGAGCGACACCGTGCCGAGGAGCTCCGCCACCCAGATCAGGAGGGCGATCGCCAGGACGGCCGTCGCCAGGACGCCCGGCGCCCCGGCGAGCTCCGCCAGCAGCCGCCGTCGCACGCGCGCCGCGCCCAGCCAGGCGAAGCCGACCAGCGCCAGCAACTCGACCACACCCACCAGGTATCGACCGGCCCCGAGCACCTAGGCCCCCCGCCGCCGCAACAGTCGGAGGATCTGCTCGAGCTCGGCGATCCGCAGCGTCCAGGCGGCGCCGAGATAGGCGAGCGTGCCGAGCGCGAGGCCCGTCCCCAGCGAGACGATCTGGGCGACCGTCCCCTCCCCGAGCGCGCCGTTGAGGACGTCCCAGATCAGCCAGCTCACCCCGGCCAGCGCCGCCGAGGCGATCGAGATGCGGATCGTGGTCGAGAGCAGGCGCCCCAGCTCCAGGCCGCCGAACTTCTGCCGCAGGATGACCGCCTGGGCGACCACCGCGGCGCTCGTCCCGATCCCGGTCCCGGCGACGATCCCGCCCACCCCGAACGGCTTGTAGAGCGCCCACGCGGAGAGCCCCGAGACGACCAGGTCGATCACCGCCAGCGCGGTCGCCTGCCACGGCTTCTGGAGACTGAAGAAGGTCCGCGTCTGCAGCAGGTAGATGCCGTTGGTCGGCAGCGAGAAGGCGAACCAGAAGAGGGCGGTGCCGACCAGCTGGGTGTCGGCCGGATTGAATTCCCCGCGCTGGTAGACGAGCCGGATTATCGGGTCGGAGAGCGCCAGGATCACCACCGCCGCCGGCACCAGGACGAAGAGGATCTGGCGCATCCCGTTCGCCAGCGTCGCCCGCAGGTTGACCATTTCGCCTTTGTTGGCGAAGCGGGCGAGGGTCGGGAAGAGCACCGTCGCGATCGCCACCGAGAAGATTCCCTGCGGCAGCTGGTAGATGCGGAAGGCTTTGTCGATCGCCGCCGGCGCTTCTTCGGAGACGAGGCTGCCGAAGAAGCTGTTGATCAGCTGGTTGAAGTTGATCAGGCCGAGGCTGATCGTCACCGGCAGCATCAGCAGCAGCACGCGGCGCACGCCCGGGTGGCGCCAGTCGAGGCTCCAGGTGAAGTGGAACGGCGTGTTGCGGAGATCCCAGGCGGGGATCGCCAGCTGCACCGCGGTGCCGATCAGGATGCCGATCGCGTAGGCGTAGATCTTGTCCTTCTGCGGGAAGAGCGGCTCGAGGACGACGAGCACGAGGATGATCGTCAGGTTCCAGAAGAACGGCGAGATCGCGAAGGCGCCGAAGCGGTCGTAGCTGTTGAGGATGCCGACGACGATGCCGCTGACCCCGAGCAGGATCAGGATCGGGAAGAGGATGCGCGACAGCGAGATCGTCAGGTCGAGGAGGTGACCTTCGAAGCCGGGGGCGAAGAGCGGGATGATCACCGGCGCGGCGAGGACGAAGATCGCGGTGAGCGCGCCGAGCACCATCGTGATCAGCAGCAGCAGGGTCGAGGCGAGACGGAAGGCCTCTTTGAACTGGCGGCGGCCGATCAGGTCGGTGAAGACCGGGACGAAGGCCGGTTGCAGGGCCGCGTCGGCGAAGAGCGCGCGAACCAGGTTGGGGACCTGGAAGGCGATCGTGAAGGCCGACACCGGGCCGTAGACGCCGTAGTAACCGGCGGCGACGACTTCGCGGGCGAGGCCGGCGACGCGGGAGAGCGCCGTGGCGGCGGAGAAGAACGCGGTCGAGCGCGCGATCCGGCCGCCCTGGCCGACACGCGGGGTCGGCAGGGCGAATTCCTCGCTCGGATAGAACGCCTCGGCCTCACCGATGGCGACGTCGGCGTTGATGGCCTCCAGGCCATGGACAGGGGTGTCGGGTGCCTCGGAACTCTCCAAGCTTTGTTCTCAGTCGCTATAGTCGGCGGCCGCCCGCAGCCGAGAAAGCTTGGCCGGGCACATCGACATGGCCAACATAGCCTCACAGAAAAAGCGGATACTTCGCAGCGAGCGCGAGCGCACCGAGAATCGACTGCTCACCAGCACCGTGAAGACGTACTTCCGGCGCCTCGAGACGGCGGTCGAGTCGGGCGACGCCGAGGCGATCGCGAAGGAGCAGCGCGAGCTGACCTCGCGGATCGACAAGGCCGTCCAGAAGGGCGCCCTGCACAAGAACACCGGCGCGCGTAAGAAGGCCAAAGCGGCCCGCATCGCCGCCGCGGCCGAGTAGGCGGCTGCAAACCGGCGCATCGCGGCGTCGCGGCTCGGTCACGTGCAGAGCACGCTCCCTTGCAGCTCCTTGCGCTGCTTGGTTTTCGCTCGCCTACTCGGCCGCGGTCATCTCGCGTAGGGCCAGGGTGAGCGCGAGCTCGTCGCCGTAGTCGGCGTCGCCACGGCACCAGCGCTCCAGTTGGGCGAGGGTCTCCGTCGCGAGACGAAGGTCGGCGAGGTCGGCGTTGCCGAGGCGGGCGACCAGCTGCTTGGCGGCATAGGGGTGCATCTTGAGCTGGGACTCGACCTCGCGGGGCGGCATGCCCTCCTCCAGCATCGCGGCGGCGGCGCAGGCGGCGCGGAGGCGGGAGGCGAGGCCGTAGATCAGACCGGTGACGTTCTCGCCCTGTTCGATCAGCTGCTCGCCGACCCGGAGCGCGGTGCGGGCGTCGCCCGAGACGACGGCGTCGGAGAGGGTCCAGACCGCGGCCTCGGAGGTGTCGGCGATCATCTCCTCGAGATCGGCGGCGGTGACCTGGCCGCCCTCCCCGGCCCAGAGGGAGAGGCGCTCGAGCTCGTTGCGGAGCCGCAGCGGCTCGGGACCCATACGTTCCACCAGCAGGCGGGCGGCGGCGGGATCAAGCCGGAAGCCGAGGCGGCCGGCGTCGGCGACCAGCGCGCGCGGCATGTCGCGCGCCTTCGGCGCTTCGAAGTCGTGGAGCTCGCCCTTGGCGGCCTTGACCGCTTTCAGCAGCTTGGGCGGCGCCTTGGCGCGGGCGATCAGGACGAGGGTAAGGTCCGGAGGCAGCGCCCCGGCGATCGCCTCGGCGATCGCGGCCTGCTGTTTGTCGCGCCATTTCTCGACCCCGTCGGCGAGCAGGTAACGGCGCGTGCCCATCAACGACATCGCCGGGATCGCCGCGAGCAGCGCCTCGTGGTCAGGTGCCCCACGGCCCTCGGCGGCCTCGAAGACCACCAGCGACCCGTCGCCCCCCTCCCGTTCGGCCCGCGCCCGCAGCCGCTGCCGCGTCGCGTCGATTTTCGCCCCGTCGGTGCCGGAGATCAGGTAGAGCGGGCGCATCTCGTCGGGCATCGGTCCGCCGGACACCGTACTAGTCGACGGAGAAGGACCGGCGGCGCACGTCGATCGCGATCGTGCCGTCCTCGTCGGTGCGCAGGGTCGGGACCCCGTGCGCCGCGAGGGTCGCAAGCGTGCCGGGAGTCGGGTGGCCGTACGGGTTGCCCGCCCCGACCGAGATCACCGCGAGCCGCGGCCCGATGCGGTCGAGGAGGGAGCCGAGCCCGGCATCGTCGGAGCCGTGGTGGGCGACCTTCAGCACGTCGATCGGCCCCGGGTCGAGCGGCGTCGCCTCGGCCTCGGCGTCGGCCGTGAGCAGCATCGTGAAGTCGTGCCAGTGGGCGCGGATGACGAGCGCGAGCGCGTTCGGGTCGGTGCCGGTCGGCCCTTCGGCGAGGAGGGTAGACGGCGGCCAGAGGACTTCGAGGCGGAGCGAGCCGGAGCGCAGGGTGGTGCCGGCGGCGGCCTGCTCGGGGCGGGCGCCGACGGCCCGCGCGTCGGCGAGCAACCGGCGGTCGAGGCGCCCGTAGACGAGCCGGGAGATCGGCAGGCGCCCGAGCGCTTCCGCGACCCCGGCCGCGTGGTCTGCCTGGTCGTGGGTCACGATCGCGGCGCCGAGCCGCTCGACGCCCTCGGCGCGGAGCTTGGCGGCGAGCCCGTCGCCGGGAGGCCCGCCGTCGACGAGGACCGCCGGCGCCCCCCGCGGCCGCAGCAGGATCGCGTCGCCCTGACCGACGTCGAGGACCTCTACCCGAAGCCCGGGCGGCGGCCCCGGCTGAACGTCGGAGCCGTGCGGTCTGAAGGCGATAACGGCGGCGGCGAGCAGCACCGCCGCGCCCGCCGCGACCCCCCGCCCCCTCGACCGCGGTCGGCCTTTCCCTCCAATGGCGCGGGTTAGGTCGACCGCGGGACGTGGAGGCCTCGAGCGGGCGACGGCGAGGCGGCGGGCACGGCCCAGGGCGGCGAGGCCAAGGATGGCGGCGGCCATCGCGGCATAGGTCACGAGCATCGCGACGAGGCCGATGTGGACGTGGAGGACGGCCCAGGACGGGCGGCCGCACCAGGCGGCGACCTGGGCGATGTAGGCGAGCAGAAGGGCGTCGAGGCCGTCCAGCGGCGTCAGGGGAACGCCAGGGACCTGGGACAGCGCCGCCGACACCATGCCGAGCCACATCGCCGGCGCCACCGCGGGCAGGGCGAGGACGTTGGCGACGAGGCTCGTCAGCGAGACTTCTTCGAAGACGAAGGCGATCAGCGGAGCCGTGGCCAGGGTCGCGGCGACGGTGACGGCGATCCCCTCGGCGAGCGTGCGCCTCCATCGCCCCGGACCGAGGCGGGCGAGGAGCCACCCGCGGATCGGCGCGGCGAGCAGGAGGATGCCGAGGACGGCGGCGAAGCTCAGCTGCCAGCCGACGTCCCCCGCCACGCCAGGGTCGATCGCCAGGGTGACGACCAGCGCGAGGCCGAGTGCGTAGAGGCGGGACGCGCGACGGCCGCCGAGCGTCGCCAGCAGCCCCGCGGCGCCCATGAGCCCGGCCCGCTGGATCGAGGGACCGGACCCGGCCAGCGGGACGTAGAGAGCGATCAGGCCGATCACCCAGACCAGCCGCTCGCGCAGCGGGACGCCGAAGACGGCCAGGACAGGCATCGCCAGCAGGGCCAGCAAGGTCACGTTCTCGCCGCTCACCGCGGTCAGGTGGCTCAACCCGGCGCGGATGAAGTCTTCCTTGGTCGCCGGGTCGAGATCGTCGTCTTCGCCGAGCACGAACCCGCGGGCGAGCGCCGCCTCCCGCGCGGGCATCCCCTCCCCGAGCCCGGCCAGGGCGCGCTCGCGGATCTCCCCGGCCCGGACGAGCGCCAGCGCGACCAGGCCGACGATCCCGAACAGGACCGGCAGCGAGGGACGGGACGAGCGCATCGTGGTCCCTCACGGCTGGAGCCGCGCGCGCAGCGCTTCCATCGTCGCCGGGCCGATGCCGGAGATCTGGTCGAGCTGGTCCACCGACGCGAGCCCGCCGTGTTCTTCGCGGAACGCGATGATTCCGGCGGCCGTCACCGGCCCGATCCCGTCGATCGTGTCCAGATCGGCTTCGGTCGCCGTGGCGAGGCTGATCGGCCCATCGTCTTCGGCGCCCGCTCCGCCCGCGCCGGCGGCGACCGCCCCTCCGCCCCCGCCCGGCGCTTCCTCGGGCACGACGACCTGCTGGCCGTCCGCGAGCCGCGCCGCGAGGTTGATCGAGTCGAGCGCCGCCTTCCCCGACGCGCCCCCGGCCCGCCTCACCGCGTCGTCCACCCGGCTCCCGGCCGGCATCCGGTACACCCCCGGCCGCCGCACCGCGCCGGTGACGTCGACGACCAGGTCGCTCCCGGAGCCGCTCACCGAGAACGCTCCTGCTTCACCTTCGGCGCCGGCTTCCCCCGATTCCGAGGAGGAGCCCCCGTAGCTGCTCGTGTAGCCGGAGCTGCCCCCTCCCCCTCCCCCGCCCTCGCCGCGCACCGCCCGCGCGCCGACGAAGAGCAACGCGACCGCGATCGCGCCGTAGACCGCCACCTGGGTTCGGCTCAGCTCCGGCATGCCCGCCACGCTGGCGAGAAAAAGCGCACGTGTGGCGCGCCGAAACGAAATTCTCGGTTACGGGAGCGTCACCGCTCCCGCACGCCGCCTCCCGACGCTAGTACTCGTCCTCGTCGTCGTAGCCCGCCACCTCGGCGAGCTGGTCGCTGTAGAGCTCCTGCGCGGCCACCGGCGGCGACTGGATCGAGAGGCAGGCGAAGTCCTCGCCGGCGTCGTTGCGCACCGAATGCTCGGTCGCGGGCGGCACCAGGATCAGATCGCCCTCGGTGACCGCCTGCGTGTCCCCGGCCACCGACATCGTCCCCTCGCCGCGGACCACGACGTAGACCTGCTCGGCTTCCCCCTGGGAGCGGAGGCGCTGCTCGGAGCCCGCGGGCAGCACGAGCCAGGTCACGGAGAGGTTTCGCGCGCCGAGTTCGCCCGCGTCCATCAGGACGTGGGTGCGGAGGCGATGCCACTCCTCGACCGGAGATTCCGTGAGGCGCCTGACGAGCACGGGCCGTTTCTACCAAAACCTGGCGCTCGGGTGCGCCGGCTCGGACGACCGTTACCTGACGACCAGGTTGACGAGCTTGCCCGGAACGACGATCTCCTTGACCAGATCCTTGCCGTCGAGGTGTCGCGCGACCTTTTCGCTCGCCTTGGCGAGAGTGAGGAGCTCTTCCTTGGAAGCCTCCGCCGGCGTCTCGATCCGGTCGCGCAACTTGCCGTTCACCTGGACCACCAGCGTCACCGTGTCGCTGGCCAGCATCGTCTCCTCGGCGACCGGCCAGGGCTGCTCCCAGACCCGCCCGCCCTCGATCCGCTCGTACACCTCGCTGCCGAGATGCGGGGCGAAGGGGAAGATCAGCGACGCCGCGGTCGCGGTGGCGAAGCGCAGCGCCGCGTCCCCGCCCCGATCGCCGTAGAGACCGTCCTTCAGCCGGTAGGCGTCGTTGACCAGCTCCATCACCGCGGCGATCACGGTGTTGAACTGGAAGCCGCGCTCGAAGTCCTTGGTCGCCTTGTCGATCGACCAGTGCGCCTTGGCGACCAGCGCCCGCGCCTCGCCCTCGGTCGCCGCCGGATCGGCGCCCGCCGCGGTCCGCTCCGCGACCTCCTCGCAGAGGCGCCACAGTCGCGAGAGGAAGCGGTTGACCCCCTCGACGCCCTCGTCGGTCCAGTCCCCGCCACGCTCCGGCGGGCCCATGAAGCAGACGTAGGTGCGGGCGGTGTCGGCGCCGTAGCGCTCGACGTACTCGGCCGGGCTCACGGTATTGCCACGGGACTTCGACATCTTCGCCCCGTCGCGGGTGATCATCCCCTGCGCGAAGAGGCTCGCGAACGGCTCCTGCACCTCCAGGTGGCCGAGGTCGGCGAGCGCCTTGACCAGGAACCGCGCATACATCAGGTGCAGGATCGCGTGCTCGACGCCGCCGATGTACTGGTCGACCGGCAGCCAGTGTGCGGCCGCCTCGCGGTCCCAGGCCGCCTCCTCGTTGCGCGGGTCGAGGTAGCGGATGTAGTACCAGGAGGAGTCGACGAAGGTGTCCATCGTGTCGGTCTCGCGCCGCGCCGGCCCGCCGCACCGCGGGCACTCGGTGCTCACCCAGTCGGTCGCCGCGGCGAGCGGGCTCTGGCCGTGCGGCGCGTAGTCCTCGATCTCCGGGAGCGTCACCGGCAGCTGATCCTCGGGCACCGGCACCATCCCGCAGTCGTCGCAGTAGACGATCGGGATCGGCGCGCCCCAGTACCGCTGCCGGGAGAGCAGCCAGTCGCGCAGGCGGTAGTTGACCGCCGTCCTGCCGCGGCCCTCCTCGGCCAGCCACTCGACCATCGCCGCGTAGGCGTCGCGGTTCCCCTGGCCGTCGAAGCGCCCGGAGGCGACCATCGGGCCGTCGCCGGTGTACGGGAGGCCTGCCGCGTCACCGGGCGCGTCGGGATCGGTCCCCTCGATCACCCGCCTGACCGGCAGACCGAACGCCTGGGCGAAGTCGTAGTCGCGCGTATCGTGCCCGGGCACCGCCATGATCGCGCCTGTTCCGTACTCCATGAGCACGTAATCGGCAACGAACATCGGAATCTCCTCGCCGTTCACCGGGTTGACGACGGTGCGGCCGAGCGGCACGCCGGTCTTCTCCCGGTCCTCGGCCCCCCGTTCCTCGGCCGACTCGCGGCCGACGCGGTCCTTGTACTCCCGCACCGCCGCCTCGGCGGGCGTGCCCGCGACCAGCTTCTCCAGCTGCGGGTGCTCCGGCGCGAGGACGAAGAACGTCGCCCCGAACAGCGTGTCGGGGCGGGTGGTGAAGACGGGGAAGTCGAGGTCGACTTCGTCGCAGCGGAAGACGACCTCGGCGCCCTCGGAGCGGCCGATCCAGTTGCGCTGCATCGTGATCACGTGCTCGGGCCAGGACTCGAGCAGGTCGAAGTCGGCGAGCAGCCGGTCGGCGTAGTCGGTGATCTTGAAGAACCACTGCTCCAGGCTTTTCTGGATCACCTCGGTGCCGCAGCGCTCGCAGCGGCCGTCGACGACCTGCTCGTTCGCGAGCACGGTCGCGTCCACCGGGCACCACTGGACCGGCGCCTCGGTGCGGTAGGCGAGCCCGCGCTCGAAGAGCTGCAGGAAGATCCACTGCGTCCAGCGGTAGTAATCGGGCTGGTGGGTGGCGATCTCGCGGGCCCAGTCGATCGAGACCCCCCACTCCTGGAACTGGCGCCGGAACGACTCGATCGAGCGCTCGGTGGCGACGCGCGGCGGCTCGCCGGTTTTGATCGCGTTGTTCTCGGCGGGCAGGCCGAACGCGTCGTAGCCCATCGGGTGGACCACCTGGAAGCCCTGGCGGCGGCGGAAGTGGGCGATCGCGTCGCCGACCGCGTAGCACTTGAGGTGACCGACGTGGGGCTCGCCCGACGGGTAGGGGAGCATCTCGCAGACGTAGGCCTTCGGCTTCTCGGGGTCAAAGCCGGGCTGCCCGGGGTTCGGCACCTCCCAGGTACCCTCCGCGGCCCACACCGCCTGCCACTTGGGCTCGATCGTCTTCGGCTCGTAACCGCTCATCGGCCGCCGATCTTATGAGGGCCGGGCGGCGGGCGGCGTTCAGTGCGTGAATTGGCCTTGAAGCGTGTAGTGGTGGTCACTGAGCGAGCGCAGGATGTGAGGCCAGACGTAGACCTCGATCGTCGCCGCGCAGATCAGCATCGGGATCGCGATCGCAACCGTCACCGCGGTCGCCGCGAGCAGCTGGTTCCACTCGCCGCGCCGGCTCGCGATCAGCCAGGCGGCGAGCGGCAGGAAGAGGGCGGTCAGCTCGATCAGCGCGTGCGGGAGGACGCTGAGGATCAGTTCGAGCCGGCTGATGTGGAGCTGGTAGGCGAGCGTCGACCCCTGGAAGCCGAGGTAGAGCGCCTGGGTCGAGAGCGAGAAGATCGTCACCGCGGCGACGAAGAGGATCGCCAGCTCGCCGGCCTTGACGTGGACCCAGCGCGAGAAGCCGGTGCGCTGTTCGGCGGCGAGCGGCATCGAGGAGCCCGCGATGAAGCCCGCCACGCAGGCGCTCGCGTGGAGGGCGAGGACGAGCGAGTTGCGGTAGAGGATCGGCAGCAGGTCGGAGAGATGCGACGGTTCCGTCACACCCGGCAATTTCCACGGGGTGATGTCGGCGGGCAGGAGCCCGGACGTGACCCAGACCGCGGCGAGCAACACCAGCGCGATGCCGAGCCCGAGCGCGAACCAGCCTCGCAGCACCCGCCAGTTCCCCGCCCGCCAGGTGGCGAGCGCCGCCCGGGTGTCCTCCATCCCGTGGGAGAGGACGTGTTCGTCGGCGGCGGTGCGGGCGCGCATCGGAGATGCATCGGCACCGCGGGCGCCGGGGTTGAGTCAGATGGAGCTGAGGGGAATCGAACCCCTGACCTCTTCGCTGCCAGCGAAGCGCTCTGCCAGCTGAGCTACAGCCCCGGGAAGGCGGAAGTTTACCGGGTGACCGCGGCTAGGCGGCGTGGCGCTCGGGCCCGTCCTCGTCGACGTCGAGGATCAGGTTGTCGGGCGCGGTGTGGCGGACCTTGAAGTCGAGGCTGGAGAGCGACTCGAGCTCGCGCAGGAGGTCGACCGGCTGGTCGAGCCGCATCGAGAAGGTCGCGCGCCCCTCGGAGAACCGTTCGACCGAGATCTCGGTGGCGCCGATCTTGCCCACCGTGTCCTCGAAGCCGACCAGCTGGGCGAAGTCCCCGAGCGGGCCGATCTCGAGGCGGACCCGGCCCTCGTACAGGCCGGGCTCCCAGGGGGTGTCGGGCGCGGCGACGTGGCCGTTGCTCGAGCCGTCAGGGCTCGGCTGCGGGAGCGCGGACGCGGCCGCCTCCTCGACCGCGGCGGCTTCGGCGGCGATGTCGGCGGGCGGGCGGGCACCCTGCACGGCGGCCTCGCCGCGGGCAAGGTCGGCATCGACCGCCTCGGCCTCGCGCAGTGCCTCCGCGCGCTTGCCCACCTCGACCGCCTCGCGCAGCGCTTTCATCCGGATCCTGGTCGCCTGGCCGCGGGCCTGCGCCTGCAGGTCCTCCAGGCGGGCCGAGACCGCGTCGAGCGAGGCGATGCTGCGGTCGTGGCAGGCGTTCGCCTCCTCGAGGCGACCGGTCAGGTCGCGGATCAGCCGCTCACGCTCGATCACCATCCCCGACAGCGCCGACAGGTCGGCCTCGTAGGCGGCGATCGCCCGCGCCTGGATCAGGCCCTGCGATTCGAGCGTCGAGTTCGACTCGCCGAGCGTCCCGACCTGTTCCTCGAGACCGGTGATCTTCCTGTCGCGAGCCGCGATCGCCGCATCCACCTCTGGGCGGCGATAGCCGAATAGGCCCCTTTTGAAGCTGGTCATGGGCGCGACCGTAGAGCGGGCCTCGGACGTAACTTCGGTTGGGGCTGCGGAAGACGGGCCGGAAGGGATCGGAGGTGGGCCGGCTGACGCCCGGCGGCGCGCTGCCGTCACAGAGATGGCAATGGACGGTGCGGGTCCCGTCGAGAGTACTGCGCGGATTCCGTGACCCTTCCCCAGGACCCGAGGTTGATGGGCCGAAAACCTGACATATGGGCGGGTTTTCGGCCCATCAACCTGGCGGGTGCCAGGGACGCCGGTGAGTGCCGCCCCGCTTCGACGCCTACGCCCCGGCGGCGGCCGAGGGGGCCTCCGGGGCGTCGAGGTCCAGTTCGAGGCGCGGGGCCTCGTGCCAGAGGTCCTCGAGCTGGTAGCGGTCGCGGGCTTCGGGGGTGAAGACGTGGAGGACGACGTCGAGGTAGTCGAGGATCGTCCAGCCGGCTTCGCCGCCGCCGTCGACGCCGCCGGGCAGGAGGCCGGATTCGTGCTTCACGCGCACACGCACCTCGTCGACGATCGCGCGTGCCTGGCGCTCGTTGCGGGCCGTGCAGATCGCCAGGAAGTCGGTGTAGGCGACCAGGCCGCGCATGTCGAGCACGACGATGTCCTCGGCTTTTTTCGAATCGGCGAGCTCGGCGAGCCGCCGAGCCAGGTTCTCTGACTGGACCGGATTCAAGCGTAGATCCCCTTCTCCTCGATGAATCGGGCTACCGGCTCGGGCACCAGGTACCGGAGCGGCCGGCCGGCGGCGGCGCGCTCGCGAACTGCGGAGGAAGAGACACCGAATTGGGGCATCTCGAGCATCGTCGCCCGCCCCTCGGCGCCGAGGCTGCGCATCACCGCCGCCACCTCGGCGTCGGAGATGCCCGACCGCCTCGCCACCGCCAGGCGCGCCAGCCCGACCACCCGCTCGGGCTCACGCCAGCTCTCGAGGCCGACGGCGGCATCGGCCCCCATCACGAAAACGAGGTCACTTTCGCCTCTTTCCTCAGCAAGTAGCTCCAAGGTCTCATACGTATAGGACGGCCCGTCGCGTTCGACCTCCAGCGCCGAGACCGAGAAGCGCGGGTCGTCGGCGGCGGCGAGCCGCGTCATCGTCACCCGCAGCTCCTTCCCCGGGTCGTCGACGATCCGCTTGTGCGGCGCGACGCCGGTGGGCACGAGGATGACCTCGGCCAGGCCCAGCTGCCAGAGCGCCTCCTGGGCGAGCGCCAGGTGACCGAGGTGCGGCGGGTTGAAAGCCGACCCGAGCACCCCGATGCCTGCGCCCGGCGCGTCAGCCACGCACCTGGCCGCTGCCGCGGCCGACGTACTTCGTCGTGGTCAGCTCGCGCATCCCGATCGGGCCGCGCGCGTGGAGCTTCTGGGTCGAGTTGCCGATCTCGGCACCCATCCCGTACTCGAAGCCGTCAGTGAACCGCGTCGAAGCGTTGACATAAACCGCGGCGGCGTCGACTCCCGCGACGAAGGCGTCGGCCGCCTGCGCAGAATCCGTGACGATCGCCTCCGAGTGTCCGGTCCCGTGCTCGTTGACGTGGTCGATCGCGTCCTCGACCGAGTCGACCACCGCGACCGCCATCTTCAGCGCCAGGTACTCGGTGTCCCAATCGTCCTCGGTCGCCACGCCGATCGCGACCGACTCCCCGGCGACGGCGCGGGCGCGCGCGTCGCCGACCAGCTCCACCCCTTCGCCCGCCAGCGCGGCGAGGATGGTCGGCCCGTGGCTCGCCGCGATCGCCCCGTCGAGGAGCAGCGTCTCGGCCGCGTTGCAGACACCGGGCCGCTGCACCTTCGCGTTGACCGCGATCCGCGTCGCCATCTCCAGGTCCGCGTCGGCATGCACGTAGACGTGGCAGTTGCCCGCCGCCGCGTACATCACCGGCACCGTCGCGACCGCCTTGATCGCCTCCTTCAGCCCCTCGCCACCGCGCGGGATCAGCAGGTCGACGACCCCCTCCTGGGTCGCCAGTTCGGCCAACCCGTCGCGGTCGCCGGAATCGAGCAGCAGCACCGAATCCTCCGGCAGCGCGGCGGCGGCCAGCGCCTCGCGGACGATCGCCGCGAGCGCGGCGTTGGAGCGCTGCGCGTAGCTGGAGCCGCGCAGGACGATCGCGTTGCCGCTCTTGATCGTCAGCGCCGCGCAATCGATCGTCACGTTCGGGCGCGCCTCGTAGATCACCCCGACCACGCCGAGCGGCACGCGGATCTTGCGCAGGTCGATACCGCTGGCGAGCGTCCTCCGGTCGAGTTCCTCGCCGACGGGGTCCGCGAGCGCGGCGACGGCGCGCACGCCGTCGGCCATCGCCGCCACCCGCTCCGGCGTCAGCGTGAGCCGGTCGCGCAGCGCGTCGGTGAGCCGCGCGGCCCGCTCGTCGGCGAGGTCGGCCGCATTCGCCTCGAGCACCGCCTCGGCCCGCTCGTCGAGCAACCCGGCGGCCGCCGCCAGCGCCGCATCCTTGGCGGCGGTCGGCGCGCTCGCCAGCGCCCGCGCCGCGCGCTTCGCCGCGAGGCAGCTCGCGGGGATGGTCCTGGTCGCTACGGCCATCCGGACAGGGTACTTGGCCTAAGAATCTGCCTCAAAGCAGCACGAAGCGGTCCCGGTGGATGACCTCCTCGGGCACCTCGGGGAAGTGCTCGCGCAGGTAGGCGCTGCGATGGCCTGCCGTGCCGGCGACGTCGCCGGCGGAGTACTCGGAGATGCCCTTGCCGAGGGGCACACCGCTGTCGCGCTCGACCACCCAGACGGCGTCGCCCGCCTGGAAGCCGCCCCGCGCGAGGACCACGCCGACCGCCAGCAGGCTCGAACCGCTCTCGCGCAGACGCGCCGCCGCCCCGGGGTCGATCACGACCTCGCCGCTCGGCTGCTTGGCGTATTTGAGCCACAGCTTGTAGGGGCTGAGACGCCCCTCGACCCGCGCCGTGAACCGCGTCCCCACCTCCGCGCCCGCCGCCGCCGCGGCCAGCTCGCCGCCCCTGGTGCCGTTGCAGATGACCACCGGCACGCCCGACTCGCTGGCGATCCGCGCCGAGGTGATCTTGCTCTCCATCCCACCCCGCCCGAGCCGCGAGGACTCACCGATCTGGATCGCCTCCAGCGCCTGGGTGTCCTCGATCTGTGGCACGAGCGCGGCGCCCGGGTCGGAGCGGGGGTCGGCGGTGAACACGCCGTCGGTGTTCGTCAGCAGCACCAGCAGCCGCGCCTTCAGCAGCGCGGCGACCAGCGCGGCGAGGAAGTCGTTGTCGCCGAAGGTCACTTCGTCGGTGGCGGTCGTGTCGTTCTCGTTGATCACCGGCACCACGTTCCAGTCGAGCAGCCGGTCGAGCGTGTGCCGCACGTTCAGGTAGTGACTGCGTTCGGAGACGTCGGAGAGCGTCAGCAGCACCTGCGCGGCGCGCGTCCCCCCCGCCGCCAGCCGTGACTCATACGCGCGGAAGAGGTCACCCTGGCCGATCGCCGAGCAGGCCTGCAGCGCGTCCATCCCGCGCGGGCGCTCGCCGAGCTCGAGCAGCCGCATCCCTCGCGCGATCGCCCCGGAGGTGACGAGCACGACCCGCTCCCCGGCCCGCTCGAGCGCGCTCACCTGCTCGCACACCGAGTCGAGCACGTCCGCGCGCAAGGAGCCGTCGTCGGCGGCAACCACCGACGATCCAAGCTTCACAACCAGCGTCATGGCCGGCAAGTCTAAGAGCGAAAGAGGAACCGGCTTCGCGGGACGAGTCGGGAGACCCCCGAACGAACCTCCACGCTGTTCGTGAGTGAGGGGGTCTCCCGACTCGTCCCCCCAAGACCTAAAGATGCAACTCGAACTCGTCCTCGCCGACCCGCACGTCATCCCCCGGCTCGAAGCCCGCCTTCGTCAGGGCGGCGATCACGCCGATCTCGGTGAGGCGCTGCTCCAGGTAGGCGAGCGCTTCCTCGTTGTTGGTGTCGTGGCGCTCGAAGAGGAGCTCGACGCCGCGACCCCCGATCCGGAAGCCGCCGTCGTCCTCGCGCTCGACCCAGTAGCCGCCCTCGCCGGCCGGGCGGTAGACGCGGTGCTCGGACTCGAACTCGGCGGCCGGGGCGCCGGTCGGGGCGGCCGCGAGGGGCTGGACCGTCGCCAGCTCGGCGAGGATCCGGCGCCGCAGCTCGTCGAGGCCCTCGCCGGTCGCCGCCGACACCGCCGTCACACCGAGCACCGAGTCGCCGAGGCGCTCCGTCCACTCCTCCACCGCCGCGTCGACCGCGCGCGGCTCGAGCAGGTCGCGCTTGGAGAGGACGACCAGCTCGGGCAGGCGCTCCAGCCCCGCCCCGTAGGCCTCGAGCTCCCCCCGCACCAACTCGTAGTTGCCGACCGGGTCCCCCTCCAGGGGCGCCGGCTCGACCAGGTGGACGAGCATCGAGCAGCGCTCGACGTGGGCGAGGAACTCGTGGCCGAGGCCCGCCCCGGCCGCCGCCCCCTCGATCAGGCCGGGGATGTCGGCGAGCACCGCCTGGCGGTCCTCCCCCTCGATCGTCCCCAACACCGGCGCCAGCGTCGTGAACGGGTAGTCGGCGACCTTCGGCGTCGCCCGCGTCAGCCGCCCGAGCAGGGAACTCTTGCCGGCATTCGGCATGCCGACCAGGCCGACGTCGGCGAGCAGCTTCAGCCGTAGCTCGATCCAGTCCGCTTCGCCCTTCGTCCCTTTCTCGGCGAAGCGCGGCGCCTGCCGGGTCGAGGTCGTGAAGCGCCGGTTGCCGTGGCCGCCGCGCCCGCCGCGCGCGACCACAGCCCGCTGCCCGGACTCGACCAGGTCGACCGCCGCCCCCTCGACCGTCACCGCCTGCGTCCCCGGCGGCACCGGGATCTCGCGGCTCTCGCCCCGCGCCCCGTGCCGGTTGGCCCCTTCGCCGTGGCGCCCCCGCTGCGCGCGGAAGTGCTTGCTCCCCCGCAGTGCCCCGAGATCACGCCGCGACGGATCGCAGACGAGCACGACGTCCCCGCCGTGCCCCCCGTCTCCACCATCGGGCCCGCCCTTCGGCACATGAGCTTCCCGCCGAAAGCTGACGCAGCCATCACCCCCCGCCCCACCTTCGACCCAGATTTTCGCCGTGTCGTCCATCACCTAAAAGTAGAACGACAGAGGCGCGCGGGAGGAGTCGGGGGACCCCCGAACGAACCTCCCTGCAGTTCGTGAGAGAGGGGGTCCCCCGACTCCTCCCCCTCACAAACCTCAGTCGTCAGCCAGAACGCTGATGGTCCGACCCTTACGCGCCGAGTGAAAGGAGACCTTGCCTTCGCGCGTCGCAAAGATCGTGTGATCCCGGCCGATGCCGACGCCCTCACCCGGCCAGAAGCGAGTCCCCCGCTGGCGGACGATGATCTCGCCGCCGTGGACCTGCTGGCCGGCGAAGACCTTGACGCCGAGCATGTTCGGGTTGGATTCGCGGCCGTTGCGGCTGGAGCCGAGGCCTTTCTTATGGGCCATCCTCAGGACTCCTCTTTCTCGGCTTTGGCGGCGGGGGCTTTTTTGGCTCCACCTTTGAGGCTGGTCACCTCGAGCCTGGTCAGCTCGGAACGGTGGCCGGCGCGGCGCCGGTATCCCTTCTTCGCCTTGTATTTGAAGACTTTGACCTTCGGGCCACGGAGGTGTTCCGCGACCTTGGCCTCGACTTTGACTTTCTCGAGGCCTTTCCCGACGATCACGTCACCGTCACGGAAGAGCACCGGGCGCAGCGAGACTTTGTCGCCGTCCTTGGCGTCCAGCCGATCGACGAGCAGCGAGGTGCCCTCTTCGACCTTGTACTGCTTGCCACCGCTTTCGACCACCGCGTACATGCTGTCTCGTTCCTATTCCGACTGCTCGTCCGTGCTGCCTTGATTGGCGCGCGAACGCCCCCGACCGCCTCGGCGGCCGCGACTGCGTTTGCGCGCGGGAGCGTCGGAGTCTAGCCCGTCGCCGTTGGAAGCGCCGTTTGCGTGCCCGTTCGGGGACTCGCCACCCAGCAGCGAGGCGATCGCCGCCGCCCGCTCCACCTCCTCGATCCGCACCATCCGGCGCTCCCCCACATAGGGCCCGCCGCCGGTCACGCTGACGATGTAGGAGTCGATCCGGGCGACCGCATCGTCGGCGTTGTACATGTGAGGCTCGTCGATCTTGACCAGCACCTCCTCGCCTACCTTGAACGGCAGCGCCCGCTCCTCGATCGCCGCCCGTGACCCCGACTCGACCACTTCGAAGGTGTCGATCGCGTTCGCGTCGCCGCCCTCGAAGTGGAAGCGCTTGCCGGTCTCCTCCTCGAGCTCGGCCAGGCCGCTGTCGGCGTCGGTGAGCGCCGCGGCGACCTTGGGATTCACGCGGATGAGGAACGCTTCCGCGGATTTTTCCGCCGCGATTTCGCGCATCTTCCGCAAGCCCTCCAGGGCGACCGTCTCGGCCGAGAGCACGACCCCCTCACCGTGACAGGTCGGGCACAGCTCGGTGAGGATCTCGCGCACCCCGTCGGTGACGTTCTGGCGCGTCATCTCGACCAGCCCGAGCGGCGAGACCTCGACCACGTAGCTCTTCGACTTGTCGGCGTCGAGCGCTTTGCGCATCGTCTTCAGGACTTTGTCCCGGTTCGAGGCGCGCGCCATGTCGATGAAGTCGATGACGATGATCCCGCCGATGTCGCGCAGCCGCAGCTGGCGCACCGCCTCCTCGGCGGCCTCGGTGTTGACCTTCGTGATCGTCTCCTCGAGGCCGCCTTTGCCGCGCCCGGTGAAGCTTCCCGAGTTCACGTCGATCACGGTCAGCGCCTCGGCATAGTCGATCACCAGATAACCGCCGCTCGGCAGGTCGACCCGCCGGTTCAGGGTCGACTCGATCTCCCGGTCGATCCCATATTTTTCGAACAGCGACTGCTTCTGGCCCTTGTAGAGCTCGACCCCGCCGACCAGCTCCGGCGCGGTGCGCTGGAAGAAGCTGGTGACCCGCTCGAACTGCTTCTCGGAGTCGATGATCGCCTTTTCGAACTCGTTCAGGAAGACGTCGCGGAGGACGCGGACCGAGAGGTCGGCCTCCTGGAAGACCATCGACGGCGCCTTGGTTTCCGCCGCCCGGCGCTCGAGCACCTCGTTCAGCTTCTGCAGGTAGGAGATCTCCCGCACGAAGTCGGATTTTTTGGCCCCGTGGGCGGCGGTCCGCACGATCAGCCCGCCCGGCCCTTTGTAGGTCCGGTCGACCATCTTGCGCAGCCGGTCCCGTTCTTTGTCGGAAAGCCGGCGGCTCACCCCGACGCCCGAGCCCTGCGGCGCGAACACCAGGTAGCGCCCGGCGATCGAGACGTTCATCGAGAGCCGCGCGCCCTTCGTCTTCAGCGGGTCCTTGACGACCTGGACCAGGATCTCCTGGCCCGGCTTGATCAGCTCGTTGATCCGCGCGCCTTTGCCGGACCCGCGGCCGCGCCGCGGCGCCTGCTGACCGTCCGGCAGGACGATCTCGTCGACGTGCAGGAAGCCGTTGCGCTCGAGGCCGATGTCGACGAAGGCGGCCTCCATGCCGGGCAGGACGTTGTCGACCTTGCCCTTGTAGATGTTGCCGACGATCGAGCGGCGGCCGCGGCGCTCCATGTAGAGCTCGGCGACGTTCGGCTTCGAGCCTTTCGCCTTCGCCTCGAGTACGGCAACGCGCGTCTCGCCTCGCTCGGCGGACACCAGAATCGTTTTCTTCATTTGTTCAGCTCATTCGGTTAGGTACGCATGCGCGGGCCCTCTACAGAGGCGTCACCACGCGAACCTTCCCTGCCGGCTGAGACGCGCCTGGATGTGGATGCTCTGGAGGACTCCAATCGCCAGGAAGGTAGCGAGCACGGAGGACCCTCCGTAACTCATCATCGGCAAAGGGATGCCCGTGATGGGCATGATGCCGAGGCACATCCCGACATTGACGAACACCTGGAACAAGAGCTCGACGGCTAACCCGCCGGCGACCAAGATCCCGTAGGAGTTCTTCGAGAGCGTCACGATCCGCAGCGCCCGCCAGATGAGAAGGGCGTAAAGGGATAGGACGAACGCGGCGCCCACGAACCCGTAGCGCTCCCCGATCACCGCGAAGATGAAGTCGGTCGAGCGCTCCGGCACGAAGTCGAGCCGCGTCTGGGTGGCTTGGTTGCCGCGCCCGGTCTGCTGACCGGCGCCGATCGCAACCATGGATTGGTCCTGCTGGTAGCCCGCGCCCGCGGGATCCGAGCTCGGATGCAGGAACGAGGTGAGCCTCTGTTCCTGGTATTCCTGAAGCACGGGGTGGCCGAGGGCAGGCGCCACGACGAGGACTAAAGCTATGAGGGCGGCAATCGTGCCGCCTATTACTGCGAAGTGGGTCCATGGGACTCCCCCGAAGTACATCACGGCGAGGGTCCCGACGCCCAGCACGAGGGCGGTGCCGAGGTCCGGCTGGAGGAAGACCATCCCCGCCGGGAACAGTCCCAGAGCCAGATAACGGAGGGTTCGGCGGATCGGCGAGCTGCGCCGCGAGCCGTCGATGACGAAGCCCGCGAGGGCCAAAACGAGCAGGAGCTTCGCCAGCTCGGAGGGCTGGAAGGAGAAGAGCGGCAGTTCGAACGAGCGGCGCGAGCCGAGCGCGGCGGCGCCGACGAAGAAGACCAGCGCGATCGAGACGCAGACGAAGGTGTAGATGCCGACCCGCAGCTCGCGGAAGCGCGAGTAGTCGATCCGGCTGACGATCACCATGCCGATGATCCCGACAATCCCGTAGATCGCCTGGCGGTTCAGGTAGTAATGCGGGTCGCCGGGAACGTCCTGCAGCGTCGCCTGGCCGAGGGTGAAGACGCTGAACGCGATCAGCCCGATCGCGGACAGGGTGAGCACCCAGTCCATCTGGGCGAGCCCGAGGCGTTCGCCGATCGTCGGCCGTTCGTCGAAGAGCTCGGGCCGCGCCTGCCGCGCCCGCGTCGCGTACATCACGGGTGACCACCCGCTCCCGCGCCCGCTTCGGCCGGGACTTCTTCGTAGGTTTCTTCGCCGCCGGCTTCGGCTTCCCCGCCCGCTTCACGCCCTTCGGCCCGTGCTTCCTTCTTCTTTTCCTGTTCGAGCTGGTGGCTGAAATACGCTTCCAGGATCTGCTTGTTCGCGGGCGCCGCGCTTTCGACGCCGAAGCCGCCGTGCTCGATCGTCACCGCGGTGACGATATTGGGGTTCGGGTACGGCGCCAACGAGATGAACCAGGACTGGGTCCCGTTCGGGGGGCGTTCCGCGGTCCCGGTCTTGCCCGCGATCGGGATCGGGAATTCACCGAACACCGGGTGTCCGGTGCCGCTCGGCCCCTGCGCGGCGAGATGCAGTCCTTCCATGATCAGCTGCCGCGTTTCCGGTTTGATCGCCACGTGGCGGCGCGGCCCGGGGTCGATTTCCTTCAACGCCCGCCCCGCCGGGTCGAGGATTTCCATGCCGAGGTGCGGGGTGACGATGGTGCCGCCGTTGCCGAGCGCGGCATAGGCGATCGCCATCTGCATGGGGTCGGTCTGCAGGTCGCCCTGCCCGGTCGCCAGCTGGACGTCGTCGCCCTGCGACCAGGGCCGTTCGGTTTCTTCGTTTTCGAAGAGTTCGTCGCGCCATTTCTTGCTCGGCACAAGGCCGAGTTCCTGGCCCGGGATGTCGATCCCGGTCGGGTCGCCGATCCCCATCTTGTGGGACCAGTTCTGCAGGTCGTTGTTGTTCCACATCCGCGCGCCGAGCTTGTAGAAGTAGACGTCCGAGGACACTTCGAACGCGTGCAGAAGGCTGATCGGGCCGTTGACCGCGCCTTCGGAGTTTTCGAATTTCTGGTTGCCGAGTTCGATGTAGCCGTTGTCCTGGACCACCGTGCTGCCGGTGACGTAGTTGTTTTCGAGCCCCGCCAGCGCGGTCAGGAGCTTGTAGGTCGAGCCGGTCGGATAGAGGCTCGAGATCACCCGGTCGAACAGCGGCGTGCCGTTCGCTTCCGAGGACAGCTGTTCGTAGGCCTTCGGCGAGAGCGGCTTCGTCCACACCGTCGGGTTGTAGGTCGGGTAGGAGCCGAAGGCGAGGATCTGCCCGTTGTGGATGTTCATCGAGACGAAGGCGCCCGGCAGCCCGCGTTCGGCCAGCGCCGCTTCGCCGGCTTTCTGCATCGCCGGGTTGATCGTCAGTTTCAGGCTGTCCCCCGGCTTCGGCGGGGTCTGGGCGAGCTGCCCGCCGGGGGTCGGCTCGCCGAGCGCGTTCACCTGGTACCGGGAGATGCCCGGGGTGCCGCGCAGGTACTTGTCGTAGGTGTACTCGACCCCTTCCTTGCCGACCACTTCGCCCGGTTCGAGGCCCTTGTAGGGACCTTTTTCCAGTTCTTCCTGGTCCACCTGGCCGGTGTGCCCGAGCAGGTGGGCGGCCTCGGTTTCGTTCGGATAGTTGCGGACGAAGACGCGTTCCACGGTCACTCCCGGGAACTTCCCCGGGCGTTCCTCGATGTAGTAGATGAGGTTGTAGCCGACTTCGCGACGGACGGTGAGCGGCGCTCCCGAAGCGACGACTTTCACTTCTTCTTCGAGCTTGTTTTCGACCTGTTTCAAGCTCATGTGGACGAGTTCGCCGATTTCCTTCAGCTCGGCCATCCTCGCCGCCGTCTGCTTGGGCAGCTTCGAGGGGTCGACCTGCAGCGCCAGGCTGGTGCGGTTGTCGACCAGCACTTCGCCGTTGCGGGCGAGGATTTTGCCCCGCGGCGCGAGGATTTTCAGTTCCCGGGTGCGGTTGTTCGTGGCCTGGGCGAGGTTTTCGGCGCCTTCGAGGACCTGCAGGTCCCAAAGGCGGAAGAAGAGCACCGCGAAGAGCGCCGCGGCGACGCCGCCGACGACGGCGATCCGCAGCGCCATCCGGTTCGGCCGCGCCCTGTCCTCGGGTCGCTGGTACACGCTCCTACGCTCCCAGGACCGTCGGTCGTCTGGTGCGCCGCACCGTCGCCTCATCGACCAGGGCGGGACGGACCAGGCGCCGCATGCCGACGTAGATCGCCCAGCCGAGGAAGAAGGCGAAGACGCTCTTGATCAGCATGTCGCGGACGACCAGCACGCTGACCGAGGCGTGGATCCCGAACATCGCCTCGACCGCGCCGAAGCCGAGCTCGGCGGCCAGGGTGAGGACCGCGCACATCAGCGGCGCGACCAGGCGACTGTGGATCTCGAAGCGCTCGCGGAAGGTGCCGGCCGCGTAGCCGACCGCGATCAGCACCAGCGAGGCACCGCCGAGCGGCTGGATCAGCAGGCAATCGAGCAGGAAGCCGATCGCGAAGCCGGAGACGGCGCCGGTCATCGTCCCGCCCAGCAGGCCGAAGCAGACGACCAGCGAGGGCAGGATGTCGGGGCTGACGTGGAACAGCGCGACCTGGGAGAAGAAGGTCAGCTGCAACAGCACGCCGAAGAGGCCGACGAGCAGCAGGCGGACGACGATTTTCGGGGTCAGGATCACTAGTGGCCTCCACCCGTGAGCACCTGGACCGTGTCGAGGTTGCGCAGGTCGGCGTAGGGGCGAACCACCGAGCGTTCCTGGGCCACCTGTTCGAGGATCGATGCCTGGACCACTTCGCCGACCGGGATGTTGGGCGGGAAGCGCGATTCGAACCCTTCGCTGTGCCAGCCCGCGGTCACCACCGATTCGCCCTTGTGGATCTTCTTCGTCGAATTGAGGAATTCGAGCGAGAGGCGGTCCGGTTCGCCCACCGTCGGCGTGACCACGCCCTGGACGCCCGCCGGGACGACGCGCACGGTGACGTGGCTCGAGTGGTCGGAGATCAGCGTCACCTGGGAGGTCGAGCCGGTGACCGCGGTCACCATGCCGATCAGGCCGTCGCCGTTCACCACCGGGTTGCCGACCGCCACGCCTTCGCCCGAGCCGACGTCGATCATCACGTCGCTGAACCAGACCGTCGGCGAGAGCCCGATCACGCGCCCGGTCACCGGTTCGGTCCCTTCCGGGATCGCCCCCGACTTGTCGAATTTGAGGAGCTTGCGGAATTCCGCGTTTTCGGCCAGCGCCGCTTTCGCCCCGACCGCCTGCTTGCGGGCGGCCTGCAGTTCTTCTTCCAGGCGGCGGTTGTTGCCGCGGGCGTCGAAGGTTTCGTCGATCCAGTTGATCAGGTCGCGGGCGGGCTTGAGCGCCCGGTCGAGGACCGAGGACACCGGGGCGAACACCGCGGTGACACCGCGCTGGAGGCTGTTCGACCCCTGGCCGTAGGTGAGCGTCAGCAGCGCGAAGCTGCCGACGATCAGGAGGGCGAGGATCGCCCTACGGCGGCGTACTTGCTTGCGATACACGTGGAAGGTCCAGGATGGCTGTTCGGGTTGAGACAGGGATGAGGGCGGGGGCGTCAGACACGCTGGCGCGCCCCGGTGCCGTTCCTGCCGCTGCGGTGGATCGTCTCGAACTCCTCCAGCGAGATGCCCGAGCCGACGGCCACGCAGGTGAGCGGCGACTCTGCCAGCTGGCAGGGCATCTGGCACTCGTCGTGGAGGCGCTGCTCGAGGCCTTGCAGGAGGGCGCCGCCCCCCGCCAAGGTGATGCCGCGGTCCATGATGTCGCCCGCCAGCTCGGGCGGCGTCTGGTCGAGGGTCTCCTTGACCGCGGCGACGATGTGGCCGACCGGCTCTTCGAGGGCCTGGCGGACCTCCTCGGAGCCGAGCTCGATCGTCTTCGGCAGCCCGCTGACGAGGTCGCGGCCGCGGATCTCGGTGCGCACCTCGGTGGGCAGCGGGGCGGCCGAGCCGGCCTCGAGCTTGACCTCCTCGGCGGTCTGCGCGCCGATCGCCAGTTTGTAGTTGTTTTTGCAGTGGGCGACGATCGCTTCGTCGAGCTCGTCGCCGCCGACCCGGATCGACTGCGAGACGACGATCCCACCGAGGCTGATCACCGCGACCTCGGTGGTGCCGCCGCCGATGTCGACGATCATCGACCCGGTCGGCTCGGCGACCGGCAGGCCGGCGCCGATCGCCGCCGCCATCGGCTCCTCGATCAGGTAGGCCTGGCGGGCGCCCGCCGAGAGGCACGCCTCCTCGACCGCGCGCTTCTCGACCCCGGTGACGCCGGACGGGACGCAGACGACGACCCGCGGGTGCGCGAAGCGATTCGAGTGAACGGACTGGATGAAGTGCCGCAACATCTGTTCGGTGACCTCGAAATCGGCGATCACGCCGTCCTTCAGCGGCCGGATCGCGGTGATGTTGCCCGGCGTGCGCCCGATCATCCGCTTCGCTTCGACCCCGACCGCGTGCACCTGGCCGGTTTTCGTGTCGATCGCGACCACCGAGGGCTCCGACAGCACGATCCCCCGCCCGCGCACATAGACAAGCGTGTTCGCCGTGCCGAGATCGACCGCCATGTCCCGGCCGCCAAGCCGGAAGATGCGGCTGAACCAGCTCAATTTTCAGTCCGTCGCGAGGCCAGAACGATTCATGATTCCAAACGCGGGAAATCGAACCGGCGTCGACCCCGGCGGCGCAGAAAATCGGCCGCTTGCAGGATTAATTTCCGTTGAGCGCGCGCTAATAGGGCGCTAAGAAGCAGGGCTCAGGCGGCAGTGCGAGGGACGCGGCCGGCCGAGAAGGGTGGCGGGCTGAGGGCCGTGCGAGAGCCGCGGATGCCGGTCCGACCCGGGCTGGCTGAGGTCGGCCCGGCATCCGCGGCTCTTGTGACGGGGGAGGTGTGACGGAAGGCGGGAAAAGTCACGCTTCCGTGCGTGACCCACCTGGACGGTTGGTGAGTTGACCACACCCCGAAGGGGTCAACTCACCAACCGTCCGAGGCGCCGGCCCGCTCGAACAACACCGGCGCCAGCTCGGCAAGGAGGCCCACCGGGAGGCCGACCACGTTCGAGACGCTGCCCTCGAGGCGCTCGACCAGGGTCGAGCCGAGGGTCTGGATCGCGTAGCCGCCGGAGCGGCCGCGCCACTCGCCGAAGTCGACATAACGCTGCTTGGCCGCGTCACCGAGAGCCTTGAAGACGACCTCGGAGCGCTCGAGGCCGCTGCGCTCCTCCCCGTCCTCGACCACGACGAGGCCGCTCATCACGGTGTGGCCGCGGCCCGACATGCGGTCGAGGTACGCGCGCGCCTCGGCGGGATTCGCCGGCTTCCCGAGCACCTCCCCGTCGAGGACCACGTCAGTGTCGCAGGCGATCACCAGGCCGGCCGCCGGGGGCGCCACCGCGCGGGCCTTGCGCCGCGCGTTCTCGACCACCAGCAGCTCGGGGTCCCCGGCCTCGAGCTCCTCGACCCCGGGGACGACGACGTCGAACTCGATCCCCAGCTTGGCGAGGATCTCGCGCCGCTGGGGAGAGCCGGACGCTAGGACAACTCGGGGAACCAGATGGCGATCTCGCGCTCGGCCGACTCGTCGGAGTCGGAGCCGTGGACCATGTTGAAGGTCACCTCGAGCGCGAAGTCGCCGCGGATCGAGCCGGGGGCCGCCTCGACCGGGTTCGTCGCGCCGATCAGCTGGCGCGCGGCGGGCACCGCTTCGACGCCCTCGAGGACCAGCGCCACCAGGGGGCCGCCGGTGATGAAGCTGACCAGCTCGCCGAAGAAGGGCTTCTCGGTGTGCTCGGCGTAGTGCTCGTTGGCGATGTCCTCGGTCGCGGTGAGCATCTTCAGGGCGGCGATCCGCAGGCCCTTGCGCTCGAAGCGGGCGATCACCTCGCCGGTCAGGGCGCGCTCGAACGCGTCAGGCTTGACGAGGATCAGGGTCCGGCTCACGGCGTGGGCTCCTTTGTTTTTGTTCGCTGGTCGGCGCCTCTCCCGAGGCACTGCGGGCATTGCCTTTGCGGGCGCCCGAAGATTTCGGTCGTGCCGAGCCGGAGCCTTCGCCTTCGGAGTCGGCGGCGGCGCTCGCGCCGGACCGCCGTTGTTTCTCCGCTTTGTCGGCGCTCCGCGGTCGGCGCTGCGGCTCGGTTTCGGCGAGCTCGCGGTCGCGTTCGCGTTCGCGCTGGTCCTCCGGCGGGCGGCGGCGGCGCGGCTGCTGGGAGCGTTCGCCGGCGAGCGCCGTCTCGCAGTACGGGCAGAGGCTCCAGCGCGGGTCCACCGGTTCGCCGCAGGTCGGACAGGGATCCTTCAGCCGGCGCTGGCAGTTGGGGCAGCGCAGGAAGTTCTTCTCCACCGGGTACTCGCAGTTCGGGCAGCTCTGCTCGGTCAGCTGGCGCACCCGCAGCTCCGCGGCCTTGATCTCGAGTTCGCGCTCGTGGGCATCCTCGAGGTACTCCGGCGGCCGCACGATCGTGTAGACGATCGTGCCGATGTAGGGGAAGAACGAGGCGATCGTGGCGCAGGCGACCAGGAACGGATCGGAGATCCGACGGCGCGCGTCCAGGAACGTGTAGACGATCAGCGCCAGCCAGATCACGATCAGCAGGAGCAGAACGAGGGTCGCGGCCAGGTTGAGGCCAGAGTTGGTGATGCCGAAGATCGCTAGTGCCATGGGAAGTGCCCCTTCCGGGGATGGGGATCGCGCAGTGTATTCGCCGTACTGGCGCCCGATCCTGTTCGGGCCCTCGCTCGGGCCGACTTGCCTAGAGGAAAAGCCTCCCGAACAGGTACCCGACGCCGAAGAAGACGAGAATCACGATCGCCACCACGGCGGCGACCAGGGCCATCATCGAAAGCAGTTCCGAGCCCGCGCTGCGGTCCATGCAGGAATCCTCGCACAGTCAGGTTAGATTCCCCTGGGAAGCGCGCGCCGGACCGATCAGGTAGTGCGATCCGGTGACGACGAGGACGCCCTCGAAGGCGCGTGCGAGCTCGCCGGCGCGGCGCAGGGCGGCGCCGAGATCGGGCTCGGCGCGCGCGTCGAGGCCGTGTGACCGGCAGAGGTCGGCGAGCTCCCCGGCGGGGCGCGAGCGCGCGTCGGCGCGGCCGTGACCGAGCAGCGCCGCGGGCGGGATCTCGGTGCAGACGGCGCTCCGCAGGCTCGGGGCGAGCGCCGCGATCATCGCCGGCGCGTCCTTGTCGGCGAGGATCCCGAGGCAGGCGACGACCGGCCGCCCGCCGGCGATCCCGGGGAGCGCCTCGGCGAGCGCCGCCGCACCGTCGGGGTTGTGGGCGGCATCGACGTAGGTCGGCGGCCGGTCGCCGATCCGCTCGAGCCGACCGGGGATGTGGATGCCGGCGGCGACGGCGGCGACCCGCTCCCGCTCGACGCCGCCGAGGAAGGCCTCGGCGGCGGCCGTGGCGAGAGCGAAGTTGCGCCGCTGGAAGGGGCCGGTGGCGGCCGGCTCGATCTCCGGCCCGGGGTCCTCGGGGGCGACCACGAGCGTCGCGCTCCGTTCGCCCGCGATCCGCTCGGCGAGCGCCCGGACCGGCGCCGACACCCGTCCCAGCACCAGGGTCGAGCCCTCGCGCAGGACGGCGAGCTTCTCGGCCGCGATCGCGGTCTCGGTCTCCCCCAGCCACTCGGTGTGGTCGAGGCCGATCGAGGTGAGCACGGTCACCAGCGAGGGGATCGTGTTGGTGGCGTCGAGCCTGCCGCCGAGGCCCGCCTCGATCGCCGCCGCCTTCACCCGGGCGCGGGCGAGGGCGACGAACGTCGCCGCGGTCGCCGCCTCGAACTCGGTCACCGCCTCGCCCTCCTCCAGCGTCCGGTTCACCCCTTCCGCCGCCGCGGCGACCTGGGCCACCGCGTCCGCCCAGGCCTGCGGCGCGATCTCCTCACCGCGGATCAGGGTGCGCTCGGTCCAGCGGGTCGTGTGCGGGGAGAGGCAGGCGCCGGAGCTGACGCCGTGCGCTTCGAGCAGCGCCGCGACCATCCGCGTGACCGAGGACTTGCCGTTGGTGCCGACCACGTGGACCGAGGCGAAGCGGCGCTGCGGCAGGCCGAGCGCCGTCGTCAGCTTCCACATCCGGTCGAGCCCGAGGCGCCAGCCGACCGGCTCCAGCGAGTCCAGATAGGCGTCCGGCGACGGCAGCCCCCCTTCGCGTCCGCCGGCGTCGGGCCGGGAGCCCGAGGTCAGCCCAATTCCCCCAGTTCCCGGCGGTAGCGCTCGAGCTTGCCGCGCTCTTCCTCGACCACGGCGCCGGGGGCCTTGGCGACGAAGCCCTGGTTGGAGAGTTTGCGCTCGGCGCGGGCGATCTCGGCGGTGAGCTCCTGGCGGCGCTTGCCGAGGCGCCCGGCGACGGCCGCGGCGTCGAGCTCGGCGGAGGCGAGCACGCGCACCGGGCCGACCGAGGCGACCGGCTCGGCGCCGACCCCGTCGAAGGCGAAGCGCGAGAGGCGGCCGACGAACTCCGAGGGCGCCATCCCGTCGATCACGGCCGGCAGCACCGCTTTCGCGGGTGCGCCGACGAGGTCGCGCCAGGTGCGCAGGCTGCGGGTGAGGGCGATCTCCTCGGCGACGTCAGCCTCGGCGCCCTCGTCGAAGAGCGCCGGGTCGGCGACCGGGAAGGCGTGCACGGCGAGGTGGCCGTCGCGGGCCGGGTGGAAGGACCAGATCTCCTCGGTGACGAACGGCATCGTCGGGTGGAGCAGGGCGAGGACGCGCTCGAGCGCGTAGAGGAGCGTCGCCGAGACGTCCACCTCGCCCTCGTAGAGGCGCGGCTTGACGATCTCCAGGTACCAGTCGCAGAGGTCGCCGTAGACGAAGCCGTAGCACTCCTGGACGGCGTGGGCGAAGTCGAAGGATTCGAGCTTCGCGGTCACCGAGGCGATCGTGCGCTCGAGGCGCGAGAGCAGCCAGCGGTCCTCGGCCCGGGCGGGGCGCGGCGCGGGCTCGACCGCGGCGGCGTTCAGGAGGATCAGGCGGGAGGCGTTCCAGAGCTTGTTGGCGAGGTCGGAGCCCTGCTCCACCTTGGCGTCGGAGTACCGCACGTCCTGGGTCGAGGACATCGCCAGGAGGCCGAAGCGGAGCGCGTCGGCGCCGCGCTCGTCGATCTCCTCCAGCGGGTCGATCCCGGTCCCGAGGCTCTTCGACATCCGTCGCCCGTCGCGGGCCTGGATCACCGAGTGGACGTAGACGTCACGGAAGGGGACGTCGCCGGGGAACTCGATCCCCATCATCACCATCCGGGCGACCCAGAGGAAGAGGATCTCGCGCGCCGTGGTGAGGAAGCTGGTCGGGTAGAAGGCGCGCAGCTCGGGCGTGTCGTCGGGCCAGCCAAGCGTGGCGAAGGGCCAGAGCGCGGAGCTGAACCAGGTGTCGAGGACGTCCTCCTCCTGGACCAACGCGGTGCCGTCGCAGGCGGGACAGCGCTCCGGCGCGACCTCGGCCACGATCGTCTCCTCGCACTCGCCGCAGTACCAGACCGGGATCCGGTGCCCCCACCAGAGCTGGCGGGAGACGCACCAGGGCCTGATCTCCTTCATCCAGTCGAGGTAGACGCGCTTCCACTGGGCGGGGGCGATGCGGACCTCGTCGTCCTCGACCACCTTGATCGCCGGCGCCGCGAGCTCGTCCATGCGGCAGAACCACTGCAGGGAGATGAGCGGCTCGATCCGCTCGCCGGAGCGGTGGCTGAAGGGGACGGCGTGGGTGTAGGGCTGCTCGTCGCGCAGCAGGCCCTCGGCGCGGAGGCGCGCGGCGACGGCGCGCTGGGCCTCGGCCACGGTCATCCCCTCGAAGTCCCCCGCCCCCTCGTTCAGGCGGCCGTCGGGGCCGATCACGACGATCTCCTCGAGCCCGTGCCGGCGGCCGATCTCGAAGTCGTTCACATCGTGGCCGGGGGTGATCTTCAGCGCCCCGGTGCCGAACTCGGGGTCGACGTAGGCGTCGGCGATGATCGGCAGCCGGCGGCCGACCAGGGGGAGCACGCAGAAGGAGCCGACCAGGTCCGCGTAGCGCCCGTCCTCGGGGTTCACGGCGACGGCGGTGTCGGCGAGCATCGTCTCCGGGCGCACGGTGGCGACGGTGAGCACGCGGTCGGAGCCCTCGACCGGGTAATCGATCGAGAAGAGCGAGTCGGTCACCTCGCGGTTCTCCACCTCGAGGTCGGAGATCGCCGAGCGCGTCCCCGGGTCCCAGTTGACCATGTAGTTGTCGCGGTAGATGTAGCCCTTGTCGTAGAGCTGCTTGAAGACCTTGTGGACGGCGCGGACGTAGCCGTCGTCGAGGGTGAAGCGCTCGCGCTCGTAGTCGCAGGAGGCGCCGAGGCGCTTGTACTGCTCGACGATCCGCGAGCCGTACTCCTCTTTCCAGGCCCAGACGCGCTCGACGAAGGCCTCGCGGCCGAGCTCCTGGCGGCTCTCGCCCGCGGCCCGGAGCTCTTTCTCGACCACCGCCTGGGTGGCGATGCCGGCGTGGTCGGTGCCGAGGATCCAGAGCGTGTTGCGGCCGCGCATGCGGTTCATCCGCACCAGCGCGTCCTGCATCGACCCGTTCAGCGCGTGCCCCATGTGGAGGGCGCCGGTGACGTTGGGCGGCGGGATCGCCACCGAGAAGTTCTCGGCAGGGGTCCCGGTCGCCTCGGGGTGGAAATACCCGCCCTCCATCCATTCGGCGAAGACGCGCGCCTCGAACTCCCCCGGCTCGTACCGGGTCGTCTGCTCGAGCTGCGTGCGCTTCGCCGCGTCCATGCGGCGAGTTTATGGAGGTGTCGGCGGCGGGAGGGTCGTCGCCGCCGCTAGGCGGTTTCCTCGCCCAGGCGCCGCTCCTCGGCCGGCCCGATGTCCTGCTGGGCCGCCTCGGTGACGAGGGTCGGGCGGCGGCCCTGGAGGATCGTCTCCTTCGTCACCACGCACTTGGTCACGTCGCGCCGCGAGGGGAGCTCGAACTGGACGTCGAGCAGGGTCTCCTCGAGGATCGAGCGAAGGCCGCGGGCACCGGTCTCGCGCTCGATCGCCCGGTCGGCGATCGCCTCGAGGCTGTCGTCGGAGAAGACCAGCTCGATGTCGTCGAACTCGAAGAAGCGCTGGAACTGGCGGGTGAGCGCGTGCTTGGGCTCGGTGAGGATCGTGGTCAGGTCGTCGCGGGTCAGCTGGTGGATCGCGGTGATCACCGGCAGCCGGCCGATGAACTCGGGGATCAGGCCATAATCGATCAGGTCCTCGGGGAGCACCTTCTCGAACCACTCGCCGGTGTCGCGCTCGACCCGCGAGGAGATCGCCGCGCCGAAGCCGACGCCGCGGTCGCCGACGCGGCGCTCGATGATCTTGTCGAGTTCGGCGAAGGAGCCGCCGCAGATGAAGAGGATGTTGGTGGTGTCGATCGTCAGGAATTCCTGGTGGGGGTGCTTGCGCCCGCCCTGCGGCGGCACCGAGGCGGTCGTCCCCTCGAGGATCTTCAGCAGCGCCTGCTGCACGCCTTCGCCGGAGACGTCACGGGTGATCGACGGGTTGTCGGCTTTGCGCGCGATCTTGTCGATCTCGTCGATGTAGATGATCCCCGTCTCGGCCTTCTTGACGTCGAAGTCGGCGGCCTGGATCAGCTTCAGGAGGATGTTCTCGACGTCCTCGCCGACGTAGCCGGCCTCGGTCAGCGCGGTCGCGTCGGCGATCGCGAACGGCACGTTGAGGATCCGCGCCAGAGTCTGGGCGAGCAGCGTCTTGCCGCAGCCGGTCGGCCCCAGCATCATGATGTTCGACTTCCCGAGCTCGACCTCGTTCTCGTCGGACTGGCCGATCTGCACCCGCTTGTAGTGGTTGTAGACGGCGACCGAAAGGGCCCGCTTGGCGGCGTCCTGGCCGACCACGTACTCCTGCAGCACGTCGTAGATCTCGCGCGGTTTCGGCAGGTTCTCCAGCTCGAAGGTCGGCGGCGCGGTGAGCTCCTCGTCAATGATCTCGTTGCAGAGGTCGATGCACTCGTCGCAGATGTAGACGCCGGGGCCGGCGATCAGCTTTTTGACCTGGCGCTGCGACTTGCCGCAGAAGCTGCAGAGGAGCTGCTCGTTGGAGTCGGTTGGACGTGCCAGTTGAATCCCCTCCTGACGGGACGAACGTTCGGAGCCTTCGGCGGGGTCCCCAAGATTAAACAGGCCCTGCTGTCGGTTACAGGGGGTGGTTTACGGCGCCGCCGCCGCCGTCCCTGCGCGTGACTGCGGCCTTGCATGGCGGTAGGTTGCGGCAATGGCCGACGGAGTCGAGGTGAGCGCGCTGCGTGAGGAGGAGCTCGAGGCCCTCCTCCCCCTGATCGCCGCCTACCAGACCTTCTACGAGGTCGAGGAGATCGACGCGGACCGCAACCGCGCCTTCTTCCGCCGCTTCGTCGCCCCGAGCGAGGACGGTGAGATGCTCGCGGCGCGCGCGGAGGGCGGCGCGATCCTCGGCTACGCCTGCCTCTACTGGCACTTCTCCTCGACCCGCGCGGTCGAGACCGTGCTGATGAACGACCTCTTCGTCGTGCCCGACGCGCGCGGCCGCGGCGTCGGCCGCGCCCTGATCGAAGCGAGCGCCGCCGTCGCCCGCCGCCGCGGCGCCGCCTGGCTCGAGTGGGCGACCGCCCCCGACAACCACACCGCCCAGCGCCTCTACGACTCGATGACGCACGAGAAATCGACCTGGCTCGAGTACGAGCTGGACGTTTAGTGGGATTGATGCCGAGGGGCGGGCCGGCTGACGCCTCGGCGGCGCGGGCCCCGGGCGTCCCGCCACAGAGTTGCGAAGGGACGGTGCGCGTCCCGCCGACAACTGCGCGCACCCCGTGCGCCTTCCCGGGCCTCGGATGTTGATGGGCCGAAAACCTGACATATGGGCGGGTTTTCGGCCCATCAACATGGCGACGCCAGGGGAGCGTCGGAGTGCCCCGGTGAGTTCGCAGTTCTCCGCGCATACCGCGGGTTTCTGCGAGCTCACCGTGGCGCTCTGCGGGGCCTGTGCCCTCTCCGTCACCGGATACGCACGAGGCGCGCCCGTCCCGCCCTCATAGCCAGCCGTAGTGAGGGTGGGACGGGCGCGCCGGCGGGCGACAGCAGGCCCCGCCCCCGAATCGACCGACTAGGCGTCCTCGGGCGAGCGCCCGGCGTGCTGCAGGCGGGCGTTGAAGTTGCGGCGCAGGAAGATGTAGGCGGTCACGGAGGTGATCAGGTAGACGAGGCCGACCAGGATCATCACACCGCGGATGCTCGGGATCGCGAGGGCGAGGATCGCGATGACGACGAGGCCGACGGCCGTGCTCAGGGCGACGAAGCGGAGCGTCGCCTCGACCTGGCGCCGCAGCGGATCGTCGGCCGGGGCCGCGGTTTCGGCGACCGCGTTGCCTTCGTCGTCTACTTCGTAGCGGTCGGCCACGCCCGGCAGCCTAACCGGAGGGTGGCTCAGTGGTGCGCGATGACGCGGTCGACGATGTTGTACTCCTTCGCCTCGTCCGCGCTCATGAAGTAGTCGCGCTCGGTGTCTTTGGTGACTTTCTCGAAGTCCTGGCCCGTGTGTTTGGCGATGATCTCGTCGAGGCGGCGGCGGACGTCGATGATCTCTTTGGCGTGGATCTCGATATCGGTCGCCTGGCCCTGGAAGCCGGCGGAGACCTGGTGGATCAGGATCTTCGAGTTGGGGAGCGCCATCCGCTTGCCCGCCGCGCCGCCGCAGAGAAGCAGCGCGCCCATGCTCATCGCGACGCCGACGCAGATGGTCTGCACGTCGGGCTTGATGAACTGCATCGTGTCGTAGATCGCCAGCCCCGCGTACACCGACCCGCCGGGCGAGTTGATGTAGAGGCTGACGTCCTTGTCGGGGTCCTCCGACTCGAGGTGCAGCAGCTGGGCGACGATCAGGTTGGCGATGTCGTCGGTGACCGGCGTGCCGAGGAAGACGATCCGCTCGCCGAGCAGCCGCGAGTAGATGTCGAAGGCGCGCTCGCCGCGCGAGGTCTGCTCGACCACCATCGGGATCAGGGGACTCATCGTGCGGGCACTCTACTGATCACTCGCCGCCGGGCGTCCAGAGTTTGCCTGCGGGTTTCTCCTCGCCCTCCGGGGCCAGCAGCTTCTCCGCCGCCTCGGCCTTGCCCTTGCGCTCTTCGGCCTCGGCGAGCGGGATCGGCTTGGCCGAGTCGGCGACCAGCTCGATCGCCTTGCGCGCCAGCAGGTCTTCGCGGATCATCGCGTCGCGCCCGTTCTCGCGCAGCCGCGCCAAGAGCTTCTCCGGCGTCGTGCGTTCGTGTTCGGCGGAGTGCTCGAGCGCCTCCACCATCTCCTCCTCGGAGGCCTCGAGCCCCTCGGCGGCGGCGATCGCCGTCACCACGGCCTCGCGCTTCAGCTCCCGCTCGGCATCGGGCTTCGATTCCTCGATCAGCTCGTCGCGCGTCTTACCCTGCATCTGCAGGAACATGTTGGGGTCCATCCCCTGGCCGGCGAGCTGGCGTTCCATCCGCTCCCACCGTTCGGTCGCCCGCGCGGTGACGATCTCGTCGGGGACCACCACCGTCGCGTTGTCGACCGCGGCGTCGACCGCGGCGATGCGGAAGTCTTCCTCGGCGCGGCTGTTCAGCGCGCCCGCGACTTTCTCGCGGATGTCGGCGCGGAGCTCCTCCAGGGTGTCGAACTCGGAGGCGTCGGAGGCGAAGTCGTCGTCGAGCTCGGGGAGGATTTTCTCCCGCACCTCCTTGACCGTGACCTTGAAGACCGCGTCTTCGCCCGCCAGTTTCTCTTCCTGGTATTCGTCGGGGAAGGTGACCTCGACGTCGACCTCGTCGCCCGGCTTGGCGCCGACGAGCTGGTCCTCGAAGTTGTCGATCAGCTGGCCCGAGCCGAGCGTCAGCAGGTAATCGTCGGCCTTGCCACCCTGGAACGCCTGGCCGTCGACGAAGCCCTCGAAGTCGATCAGCACCGCGTCGCCCTCGGCGGAGGCGCGCTCGACCGGCTCGAGCCGCGCGAACCCCTCGCGGATCCGGTCCACCTCGGTGTCGATCACCTCCTCGTCGACCTCTTTGTCCTCGCGGCCGACCTCGAGGCCCTTGTACTCGCCGAGCTCGGCCATCGGCCGCACCCCGACCTCGAACTTGAAGGTGAGCGGCTCGCCCTCCGCCTCGGGGCTGGAGACGATGTCGATGTCGGGGTCGCCGATCGGCGTGATCGCGGCGTCGAGCAGCGCCTGTTCGTACCACTCGGGGAGCGCGTCCCGGATCGCTTCGGCGATGACGGCCCCGAAGCCCATCCGCTGGATCACCAGCGCCGGCGGCGCCTTGCCCTTGCGGAAGCCGGGCAGGCGCAGTTCCCGCGCCATCGCGCGGGCGGTGCGGTTGGCGGCGCGCTGGACGTCTTCGGGCGGGACCTCCGCCTGGACCTCGACGCGCGAATCGGGAAGCTCCTTGAGGGTCGTCTGCATCGTCGGCTGACCCTAGCGGGAGCGCCTCATCGCCCGCAGCGCCGCGGCGAAGTCGAGGGCGAAGGCGAACCCGCGGCCCGGAGCCCCGGTGACGAGCCAGGCGCGCGCCCTGCCCAACGTGGAGAGCCTCATCGCCTCAGCCTAGACGCGGTGCTAGCTTGCCGCCGTGCCGAGCGCCCGCCCCGCCTCCGACAGCTTCCCGCCGATCGGCGGCTACGGCTTCCTCTCGGACTGCCACACCTCGGCGCTGGTCTCCTTCGACGGGGCGATCGAGTGGCTCTGCCTCCCCCGCTTCGACTCACCGAGCGTCTTCGCCTCGGTGCTCGACCGCGGCGCCGGCCGGTTCACGCTGCGCCCGCCGGGGGTCGTCGTCCCGATCAGCCGCCGCTACAAGCCGGGGACGCTGGTGATCGAGACGACCTGGGTGACGGACACCGGCTGGCTGGTCGTCACCGACGCGCTCTCGATCGCCTCCTGGACGCCGACCGGCGGCGCGCCGATCGTCTCCCACGAGTCCGACCACTCGCTGCTGCGCACGGTCAGTTGCATCGACGGCGAAGTCGACGTGGAGCTGGAGTGCCTGCCGCGCTTCGACTACGGGCGCGGGGCGGCGACCTGGAGCGCCGGGAGCGAAACGCCGGGCGAAATGGTGGCGCGCGGCGCGGGCGGGCCGGAGCTGGAGCTGCGCACCGACCTGGAGCTGGAGGCCGACGGCGGCGCGGTCCGCGGCCGGATCCACCTGAAGGAGGGCGAGCGGGCCTACTGCGCGCTGAGCTGGGGCCAGGCGGGGCTGAGCGGGCCCTCCGACGCCGCCGAGGCGCACGAGCGGATCAAGATGACGGAGGAATTCTGGCGGCTCTGGCTGCGGCACGGCGAATTCCCCGACCACCCGTGGCGCATCCACCTGCAGCGCTCCGCGCTGGTGCTGAAGGGCCTTACCTACTCGCCGACCGGGGCGATCGTCGCCGCCTCGACGACCTCGCTGCCGGAGACGCCGGGCGGGGCCCGCAACTGGGACTACCGCTACACCTGGATCCGCGACTCGACCTTCAGCCTCTGGGCGCTGCACACGCTCGGCTTCGACCAGGAGGCGCGCGATTTCATGCGCTTCATCCTGGAGGTGTGCCGGGACCATCCCGAATTGCAGATCATGTATGGGATCGGGCACGAGCGGGACCTGACCGAGTCGACGCTCGACCACCTCTGCGGGTACGGCGGCGCGCGGCCGGTGCGGATCGGCAACGGCGCCTTCGACCAGCACCAGAACGACGTCTGGGGCGCCCTCCTCGACTCCGTCTACCTGCACGAAAAAGCGCTGAAGGGGACCGGGACGCAGGCCGACCGCGAACTGATCGCCCACCAGGTGGAGAAAGCGATCGAATCGTTCCCCGAGCCCGACCAGGGGATCTGGGAGTCGCGCGGGGAGCCGCAGCACTACGTCTCCTCGAAGGTGAGCATGTGGGTGGCGGCCGACCGCGGCGCGCGGCTGGCGCGCGAGGCGGGGCGCGAGGACCTCGCCGCTGAGTGGAGCGCGAAGGCCGACGCCTTCAAGGCCGAGATCTGCGAGCGGGGCTGCCGCGACGGGGTGTTCCGCCAGCACTACGACACCGACGCGCTCGACGCCTCGGTGCTGCTGATGCCGCTCTACCGCTTCCTGCCCGCCGACGACCCGCGGATCGTGGCGACGGTCGAGGCGATCGCCCGCGACCTGACCGAGGACGGCCTCGTGCTCCGCTACAAGGTCGAAGAGACCGACGACGGCCTCTCCGGCAAGGAGGGCACCTTCCTGATCTGCTCGTTCTGGCTGGTCTCGGCGCTCTCGGAGATCGGCGAGCGCGACCGCGCCCGGCAGCTCTGCGAGCGCCTCCTGACGATGGCCGGCTCGCTCGACCTCTACGCCGAGGAGATGGACGCCGCCTCCGGCCGCCACCTCGGCAACTTCCCCCAGGCCTTCACCCACCTGGCGCTGGTCAACGCCGTGTCCCACGTGATCGCCGACGAGGAGAACCCGGAGGGCGGGTCGAGAGAAGTGTTCACGGCGATGGGTGGGGTCCGGGAAGGGTTGTGAGCCCGGCCGGGCGACCACGCCGAAGCACGACCGCCCCCGCAGCAATCCCCCCACCCGCGGCGTGACCCCTACGACCCGGCTTCATGTCAGTCGTGATACGGAGCGCCGGCGAAGGCCATCGGGTGTCCCTCCGAATGAAGCTCCCGGACGACGGCCCGAACCCTCACACCCCGCCCCAGCTGCGCGACGGCTTCAGGCGGAGGGACACCCGATGGCCGCCCGACCAACCCCGGAACCCTTCCGTCAATCGCCCGCCTCAAGAACGATCGAGCCGGTAAACCACCAGCCGCTCGCCACTCCGCCCCGTGGTCTCGAAATCGAACTCCATCCCGAGCGCCCGCGCGACGCCGATCGAGGCCGAGTTCGGCGGCTGGATGCGGGCGATGATGCTGGGCATCTCGAGCTCCTCGAACGCCTCGTCGCGGAGCGCCGCGGCGCCCTCGGAGCCGAGCCCTCTGCCCCAGGCCTCCGGCTCGAGCCACCAGCCGATCTCGCGCTCCTCGGGGTCGAGGCCGGCCGTCCCCTCCCCCGCGTAGTTCAACGAGACGAGGCCGATGCCGCGGCCGTCGGCGCGATCGATCGCGGCGCGCCAGCCGAAGCCGTGGTCCTCCCAGTGGCGACGCTCGGCGCGGGCGACGTCCTCGGCGAGGAGCGGCGGCCAGGGGTCGCCGGTGCCGATGAAGCGCATCACCGCGGGCATCGAGGCGAGCCGCACGAGCAGCTCGGTGTGGCGCTCGTCCCAGCGCTCGAGGCGCAGGCGCTCGGTCTCGATCACGGCGGCGGCGTCGATCACAGCCGCAAATTATGGCGACGGGAGCGCCCGCCGCTCTAGGACTCGGGGTTCGCCTCGAGCTGGCGCCGGCGGGCCTCCTCGATCGTCCGTTCGGCGTCGCTCAGGGGGTGCCAGCCGTCGGTCTCGACCGGCTTGTGTTCGAGATTCTTGTAGACGTTGAAGAAGTGCTCGATTTCTTCCTGGAGCTGCTCGGGAACGTCGTCGAGGCTCTCGATGTGGGACCAGCGCGGGTCGCGGGTCGGCACGCAGATGACCTTGTCGTCGGCGCCCTTCTCGTCGCGCATCTTGAACAGCGCGACCGGCTTCACCGGCGTCACGCAGCCGGGGAAAGTGGGCTCCGAGCCGACCACCAGACAGTCGAGCGGGTCGCCGTCCTCGCCCAGATGGCCGGGCAGGAAGCCGTAATCGGTCGGGTACACGGTCGAGCCGGACAGGAAGCGGTCGAAGACCACCCGGTCGAGGCCCTCGTCGTACTCGTACTTGTTGCGGCTCCCCTTCGGGATCTCGACGAAGGCGAGGAGCTGGTTCTGCTGGATTGGCTCGTTCAAGTAGGGCTTTCGGGGCGGGGGACGCGGGCCTGGGGGGCGGCGAAGGATATTCAGTCAGGCCGCTCGGCAGTAGCCTGGATACGGTGCGTCTCCTTCTCCCCCTCGCCGCGATCATCTCGCTGGCCCTCGCTGCGGCCGGCTGTGGCGGGGAAGAAAACACGCTCGAATCGTTGGCCGGGACGCCGGCGGCGATCCACATCGTCAAAGACGTGGAAGCGATGGCGAACGCCTGCAAGAACCCGAGCAAGAAGAGCCACCAGGCAGGGGTGGCGGGTTACGCGAACCTGGCGAAGATCACCTCGATCCACCCGAACGCGACCTTCGGCCCCGAAGACACCGAAGTGACGATGCGCCAGCTGCTCCGCCGGTCGGTCGAAAAAACCGGCCACTGCATCGGCGTCAGCGTCGATGCGAATGGCCGGTACCACGTCGAATGAAAGGACGCTGCTAGCCGGTCACACCGTGTACCGCCGGGTAGTAACCGTTCGCGTGACCGGCGACCTTCGGGTGGTAGCTTTCGCTGGTCGGGTTGGAGAGGCCGTTGATCCACTCGGTCGACGAGCCGCTGCCTCCGTCGCAGACGGCGTGACCGATGAACGCCGGGATCACGTCGCGGAAGACGAAGTGCGATCCGGCCCGGGCCGCCGCGGCGCTGATCACGCTCTTCAACAGGTCGGCGGTTTCGTTCAGCCGCGCCTCCTCGCTCGCGGTGAAGAAGGTGAAGGCGTTGCAGTTTTCACCGTTGAACAGGCGCGGGTAGTCGAGCACGATCACCTCGGCTTCGGGCGCCCGCGACTTGATCGCGTTGTTCACTTCGTCGAGCCTGCCGGGCAGCGTGTTCTTGATGAAGGTCTGCGCTTCGTTGATCGCACCATTGCAGTTCGAAAGCCATGACGGCAGTGCACATTCGGTGATCACATGTGAGAAGCCGGCGTCGTTGCCGCCGATCGTGTACGTAACCCAGTTGGTTTCCGCGGTGACGCTCGACACCTGTGAGCTCAGCAGGCTCGAGGTGGTCGCCCCCGCGCAGGCGGCGTCGACGAACGTCCAGCCCGGGTGCGCTTCGTGCAACAGGTACGGGTACGTGTACACCGACCGCTGACAGGACGGTTCGTAGAACGTCCGCGTCCCGGTTCCCGACGAGTACGAATCGCCGAGCGCCACGTACTTCGTCGCCAACGCTTGCGCGGCGAACGCGAGGCAGAAGGCGGCCACGCAGATCACGGCAGAGATGCGAGTCCACTTCATGGGCTCTTCCTCCCGAAGAGTCGACGCCGGTCCCTTGTGCCCGGCGGTTCGAGCCACGCTAACACGCGCGCCCATAAGTGTCGAGTAATCAGGAGATTTCTATGGACGACTGTTCATGGAGTCAGGCCGAGGAGCGCCGCCGCATCGCGGACGGCGGGGTCGTCCAGCCGCATCTCCTCCACCCTGACCACCGCCAGCACGGGGCCGGCGCGGTCGAAGAGCGTCCAGTTGAGCCAACTCGCCTCCACGGTCGACCACCAGCGCAGGCCGACCGCGTCGGGGTGGGCGTCGTGGAGCTCGGCGGCGAGCCGCTGCGTAATGGCGCGGGCGCGGGTCGCGACGCGCGAGGGGCGCAGGCGCTCCGCCGCAAGGAGATCGGGGTCGTCGAGGTCGACGGCGGGCGCCGCGTCGGGCACCTCGAGCTCGGCGAGCGCCAGCGGCCTGCCCAGGCGCGTCAGCATCGAGGCCGTCAGGCGCCCGGTCCCGCGAAAGGCGGAGAGCGGCTCGGCGACCGCGGCGGCCGCGTCCTCGGAGACGTAGAGACAGCCGTAGAGATCAGGGTTGTCGTGGCGCCCGTGGCCCTGCAGCTCGCGCGGGAACCACAGCGGTCCCCCGGGCCCCGCCGGCGCGGCGCGCCGATCGAGCGGGAGGACGCGCCAGAGCCTCACGCATAGCCGCCGGCGCGCTCGTCCGCGATCGCGCCCAGCAGCTCCTGGCTGCGCCCGGCCCGGACGAGGTCGATCGGCCGCCGGTCGCCGAGCCGCGGGTTCGTCCCCAGCAGCCACCGCTCCGCCGCCTCCGGCGGGTACAGCCGCAGGAGGCCCGACAGCACCAGCTCGAGCAGGTCGACCCGCTCCGCGTTCAGCACGTCGATGCCGCCGCCCTTGCGCCAGCGCGTCACCTGCGCCGGGCTGACCCCGAGCAGCTCCGCGACCCGGCGCTGCGAGCCGAGGTCCTCGCTGAGGGCGGTGATCTTGGTCGCGGTCGCCACCGGCATACATGGAGATTAGCGCAACAGATTCCGTTGCGCCAGCGCCTAACCGGAGCGCCGCAGCGACTCCAGCTCCCCCGGCGTGCAGAAGAGCATCTCGCTTTCCGGCCGGGCGAGGCGCCGGCGGAGGGAGCCGAGGGCGGGCAGGCCGAGGGCGGCCGGGACGACCAGGTAGATCGCGCGGTAGGCGAGGACGGCGACGGTCGCGTCGGCGGGGGTCGAGCCGTAGAGGGCAAGGGCGCCGATCAGGCCGAGGTCGAGGCCGCCGGCGCCGCCGGGCAGGGGCACGAGGCCGCCGAGCTGGCCGATGATGTAGGCGAGCATCAGGGCGACCAGCGGCGGCAGCGGCAGGCCGAACGCGCGGAAGCAGATCGCCAGGACGGCGATGTCGAAGAGCATGTAGCCGGCCGACCCGATCAGGGCGGGCGGCGAGCGAAGCTCCCCCTTCGCCGCGTCGACGCCGCCCTCGACCGCCGCCAGCGCGACCTTGAGGCGGGAGTGTCTGGTGTCCGCGCCGACCCGGCCGGCGAAGGAGCCGATCCCGAGCGTGAGCAGGATCGCGCCGATCCCGACCAGCGCCGGCACCCCACCCAGGAGCAGCGAGTCGCGCGGGCCGGACGCCAGGCCCGACGCGATCGCGAGCCCGCAAAGCACCAGGAACCCGATGTTGGCGACGCTGGTGATGAGGAAGAAGGCGATCGTCAGGCGCCCGATCTGGTCCGCCGGCACGCCGCGCCGCCGCAGCACCCAGGCGCCGAGCGCCAGGCCGCCCGCACCGCCGACCGAGAGCAGCGAGTTGGCCGCCTCCTCGGCCAGCCCCAGTTCGGCCGCGGTGCGTCGGCTCATCTGCCGGCAGAAGACGGCGCGGAAGACGACCACATAGGAGAGACAGGAGAGGATCTCGGCGAAGGCCGCCAGCGCGATCCAGGCCGGCTCGGCGCCGGCGAAGCTGGTCCGCACCGATTCCAGCCCCGGCAGCAGGAGGATCACCGCCGCGACCGCGGCGGCCGCGAGGAGCGCGATCAGCGCGCTGCGCCGGAAGCGGCGCGCCGACAGCTCGTTCGGCAGCGGCTCGGTGAGGCCCGGGGGCCCGCCTGCGCCGCCGTCCGAGAACGCTGCCACCTGCTCAGCGCGGCGCCCGGCGGGGGTCGGCGGCGCGGAGGTCGTCCCGGAGCGCCTCGAGCTGCGCCGGGGTGTCGACGTCCAGGGGGCTGCCGAGGTCGGTGCAGTCGACCGCGATGACGCCGGCGCGTTTCAGAAGCACACCAGGCTTGGTCCCGGGCAGCGCCTCGACCAGCGGCCCGAAGAGGGCCCGCTCGATCAGGACCGGGTGCCCGGGGCGGCCGTCGTAGGCGGCCCGCAGCGCGTCCACCCCGGGGCGCCGCGCCGCCAGCAGCCGGGACGCCGCGCCGGCGGGGACGAACGGCTCGTCACCGAGGGTGACGAGGACAACCTCGGCGTCGGCCTCCATCGCTGCCGCGAGGCCGCAGCGAAGCGACGCGCCGCTCCCCAGCGACCACTCGGCGCAGTGGGTCACGGCGACCCCTTCGAGGTCGAGCGCGCCCTCGATCTCCTCGGCCTGCGCGCCGAGCACGAGGACCGTCGCCGTGGCGGGTCCGGCCAGGGAGGCGTCGAGCGCGTACCGCAGCAGCGGCCTCCCGCCCAGCTCGGCGAGCTGCTTGGTCCCCCCGAACCGCTCGCCTGCACCCGCGGCAAGGACGATCGAGACGACGGACCCGGGAGTGTTCATGGTCCGTCGAGCGTAGATGGTCGGGGCGCGGGCCCGGCCGGCTGCCGCCCGGCCCAGGGCGCACGCCGCGTCCGCGCGGTCGCCTCCCCGGTGGCCCCTGCGGTGTTCCTTACTTGGCGTATGTGCAAGTGAGGAACACCGGAAGGCCGGGGCCCCGTATCCCTGCCCAGGCCGGAGGGCGGCGACCGGAAGAGTCGCCGCGCCCGGGCGCTTCATAGGCAAATGCCAGGCCATGTATAGGATGGGCGCGGGTAGGGGACGGGAGGATGCATAGGCGAAACCCACGGAAATGGAAAGTTGACGGAATGCGAAGGAAGGCGAGGAAAGGTTCGGTTGCGAGGGGCGGTGTGGCGCTCGTCGTCGCCATCTTGGTGGCGTTGTCGGCGGCGCCGGCGGCGCTCGGCTCGACCGTGATCGTCCAGGGCACCACCGACATCCGCGACGCGGGCCTGCTCGAAGAAGTGATCGAACCGGGCTTCCACGAAGCTTTCCCGCAGTACGAAATGAAGTACATCGCGGTCGGGACCGGCCAGGCGATCGCCAACGCGAAGGCCGGGCAGGGCGATGCGCTCGTCGTCCACGCCCCCAGTCAGGAGAAGACCTTCGTCGAAGAAGGCTATTCGCTGGAACCGCGCGGGCGGGCGATCTTCTACTCCGACTACGTGATCCCGGGGCCGCTGAACGACCCTGCCGGGGTGCTCGCGAAAGCCCCCCACAACGCCGTCCTCGCCTTTGAACTGATCGCCAAGGCCGGCGAAGAAGGCAAGGCCAACTTCGTCTCCCGCGGCGACAACTCCGGCACCAACACGCAGGAGAAGGCGATCTGGAAACTGACCAAGATCGAACTGAACCAACTCGGTGAGCCGGGCCCGGCAGGCACCAAAGAAGACGCCCCCTGGTACCACCGCGCCGGCGTTGGCCAGGCCGAAACGGTGCTGCTGACGCAGCAGTGCCCCTTCGGCGGCGGCGGCTGCTACGAGATGACCGATCGCGGCACCTTCAACCGCCTGGTCAGCAAAGGCTCTGTCACGTCGCTCGAGATCGTCTCCCAGGACAACGAAGCGAGCGCGCCGGGCGGCCGCAACCTGCTCACCAACCCGTTCACCGTCTACGCGATCAACCCGGCCAAGGAGCCGGGCATCAACATCAACGTCGAAGGCGCCAAGGCGCTGATGACCTACCTCACCTCGGAAGGGTTCCAGGCTCGCCTCGCCAGCTTCCCGAACGCGAGCGCGCCGGCCTTCTTCGCCGACGCCCACCCGAAGATGACGGCCTCCTCGGTCTCCGGCGCCCTCGCCGCGGGCACGGCCTTCACCGTCACCGGCGGGGCCACCGGCCTGCTTCCCGGGGCGCCCGCGATCGCCGGCGTGCCGGTGAACCTGCAGCAGGCGCCCTACCCGCCGGCCGGACAAGCGGCGACCTACACGACGATCGCCTCCGCCACCACCGCCGCCGACGGCAGCTACTCGCTGCAGGGCGTGGCGAACCGCGAAGGGCTGCTGCGGGTCGAAATGCCGAACACCGGCGCGGCCTGGCCGAACCTCGCGGTCACCCCGCTGATCGCCTCCGGCAGCCTCACCCAGACGTTCGCGGCCGTCGGGTCGATCGGGGTCCGCTCGCGGATCTCGCTGAAGAAGCCGGCGAAGAAGAAGAGGACGGTGACGCTGCGCGGCACCTTCGGGCCCGCGGCAACCCCCGCCGGTGCCACGACCCTCGTGATCCAGGGCCGCAAGTCGGGCAGGCACGCCAAGTGGCAGGGGCTGAAGAAGCTCCGCGCGCGTGAAGGCGTCGCCTACAAGGTCACCGTCAAGTTGAAGCCAGGCAGATGGAAGCTCCGCGTCCGCTATCGCGATCCCGGCGTCGTCTCGCCCGCGACCTCGCGCACGGTCTCGGTCTCGGTGCGCTGATCCTGGCGCTGCTGGGGCCGGCCGCCGCGCCCGCGTGGGCGGCGGCCGGACCCGGGGTGCTGGTCAGCGGGCCCGGCGGCGCACAGGGCTTCGTCACCGAAGCGGCGATCCGGGCGGCCACGCCCGCCGAATCGACCATCTACCTGCTGCGGGCGACCGCGGGCGAAGCAGGCACCCCGACGCCGCGCCGCGGCATGCCGGTGCTGGCGGCGCTCGAAGCCTCCGGCGTCCCGCTCGCCGGCGCCGGCTACCTGACCGTGCCGCGCCCCGACGGCAGCGCCGCCTACCTCCCGATGGCCGACCTCGCCGAACCCTCACCGGCCTTCGAAGGCGGCAAGCCCGCCCTGGTCTCGATCGACGCGACCAGCACCCGCTTCTTCCGCCCCCTGATCGCGGCGAACCCGAACGACGTGAACGCGACCGACAACATCGCCACCGTCTCCGGCGAAGCACTCGCGCTCGGCGTCCACCGCGGCGACATCCTCGAAGTCCACGCGAGCGCCTCCCCGCCCTCGACCCGGTCCGGCACCCCGGTGCAGCTCACCGCCACCGCCGCCGGCGGCCTCCCCGGCGAGTCCTTCGCCTATGCCTGGAACTTCGGCGACGGCACCGGTGCCGCCGGCGCGGCCACCAGCCACACCTTCACCGGCAGCGGCACCTTCACCGTCCGCGTGACCGTCACCGGCACCGACGAATCAGGCGGCGAAGCCACCATCCCGATCGTCGTCGGCACCCCTCCCACCACCCAGGAACCCTCCGCATCTCCCATCCCGACCCCGAAGCCAAAAGAACACCAGAAGCCGCCCAAGCCCCCGACGTCCCCCGCCAAACCCCACGAAGCCCCCCACAACAAGCGCCCGTCCAGCACCAAAACCCCCCGCCGCACGCCCGAACCCTCATCGCCCACGGCCAGCCCGCCTGCGCCTGAACCCTCCCCAGCCGAACCCGTGGCCCAGCCGGCGGCGGCGCCATCCGCGGGAGGCTCGCCGGAACCTCCGCGCTGTTGTTCCGCCGAGCCTCCCCCGGATGGCTCCTCACACGCAAACCGATCCAAAGGGCCCCACCCCCAGGGCGAACTGGTCGAAGGCACCCTGGTAGGCGACCGCCTGTCCCCCGCGGAACTGGCAGCCGCCACCGCAAGCGAACCGGGCGCCAGCTCCTCGTCCCCCGGCGCCGTGAGCAACGGCGGCAGCGGCGCCGCCCCCCTCGGAGCGCTTATCGTCCTCGCCCTGCTGAGCGCGGGCGCCCTCTTCGAGTGGCGCCGCAGCAGACCCGCCGACTGAACCCACCAGCCATGATCCCGGCCGCCAACATCGAGGACGTCATCTTCCACGTCGCCGAAGCCCTGCGGGTGCCGGTGCTGGTCGCGGCGCTCCTCTGCCTGGCGATCGTGCTGGTCGAATTCGGCCGCTTCGCGATCGAGCTATCCCGCCGCCGCGGCCGCAGCTACACCGGCCTCCAGGCGGCGACCGAGGAAGCCCTCGCGGTGCTCCGCACCAGACGCGACCACGCCGCCGCCGCGCTGTCGCTGGACCGGATCGCCTCCGGGCCGGAGATGCGCGCGACGATCGGGCGCCTGGTCGGGCAGTGGGAACGCCCCGACCGCGAGGAGGAGGGCGCGAAGGCGCTCGCCGACTTCGACTTCGACTCGATGCGCAAGCTCGAGCGCACCCGCGCCCTCGTCCGCCTCGGGCCGGCGCTCGGGCTGATGGGCACGCTGATCCCGCTCTCCCCCGCCCTCGCCGGGCTCGCCGAAGGCGACGTCAAGCAGCTCTCCGAAAACCTCCGCGTCGCCTTCAGCGTCACCGTGCTCGGTCTCCTGATCGGCGCCGTCGCCTTCGTCATCTCCCTGGTCCGCGACCGCCTCTACGGCCAGGACCTCTCCGACCTGCAGTTCGTCGCCGGCCGGCTCCTGGGACCGCGCGAGTGACCGCCCCCCGCCCCCGCCGCACCTTCGTCACCCCCCACGCCCGCCGCCGCGGCGACCGCGCCGGAGACCCGCTCGACGGCCTCGTCAACCTCTTCGACCTCGGCATCGTCCTCGCCGTCGCCTTCCTGCTGGCGGCGCTCGCCTCGCTCAAACTCTCCTCCCTCCTCACCTCCGAAAACATCACCGTCACCAAGCACAGCGGGGGCAAGGAAACGGTGATCGTGAAGAAGGGCGACCAGGTGAAGACCGTCCACCTCACCAACCAAAAGGCGATCGGCACCGGCCGCCAGATCGGCCAGGCCTACCGGCTCGCCGACGGCCGGGTGGTGATCGTGCGGCCGCCGCGGAAGTGACGCCGCGGCGATGACCTTCATCTGGGACGGGGTAAAGCAGGCCTTCGAACTGCTCTTCGAAGGCAACGGGGACGTCTACGGCGTCCTCGGCGTCACCCTCCACATCGCGATCGGCGCCACCTTCCTCGCCCTCCTCGTCGGCCTGCCGCTGGGGCTCGCCTGCGGGCTGGGGCGCTTCCGCGGCAGGCGGGTCGCGCTCGGCCTGCTTAACGCCGGCCTCGGCCTGCCGCCGGTCGTGGTCGGGCTGATCGTCGCCCTCTTCCTCTTCCGCGGCGCGCCGCTCGGCGGACTCGAACTGATCTACACCGTGAACGGGGTGATCCTCGCCCAGGCCCTCCTCGCCTTCCCGATCGTCGGCGCCTTCACCGCGACCGCGGTCGCCGCGGTGCCGCGGCCGCTCTTCGACCAGGCGCGGGCGCTCGGCGCCTCGCGGCCCCAGCTGGCGGCGCTGGCGCTGCGCGAGGCGCGGGTCGGGGTGATCGGGGCGACGATCGCCGCCTTCGGCTCGGCCCTCTCGGAGGTCGGCGCCGTGGTCCTGGTCGGCGGCAACATCCACGGCCGCACCCAGACGCTCGCGACCGCGGTCCTGGCCGAGGTCTCGGCGGGCGAATACGGCACCGCGATCGCCTTCGGTGTGCTGCTCCTCGGCCTGGTGGCGATCTGCGGCGGCGCCCTCACCGTCTTCCAGTACGCGGGCGAGGGACGCGAGCGCGGCGGCGGGTTCCCGCTGCCCGGGTGGCGAGCCTCGTGAGCGCCCCGCCCGATGCCGAGCCGGTGCTCCGTGCCCGCGGCCTCTCCGTGCGGCGCGGCCGGACCGAGGTCCTGCGCGACGTCGACCTCGACCTCCGCCGCGGCGAGGTGACCGCCGTCCTCGGTCCCAACGGGGCGGGCAAGTCGACCCTGCTCGCCGCCCTCGCCGGGCTCCTGGCGCCCGCCGCGGGGGAGCTCGAGTGCCGCGGGCGGCTCGCCTCGGCGGGCCAGGCGGCGGCGCTGGCGCGGCGCTCGGTGCGCGCCAACGTCGAGCTCGCCCTCGCCTGGTGGGGGGTGCCGCGGGCGGCGCGGCGCGGCAGGGCGGAGCGGGCGCTGACCGCGCTGGGCGCCGGGTCGCTCGCCGGGCGCCGCGCCACCGCCCTCTCCGGTGGCGAGGCGCGCCGCGTCCACCTCGCCCGGGTGCTCGCGGTCGAACCCGACGTGATGCTCCTCGACGAGCCCTTCGCCGGGCTCGACCCGAGCGTGCGCTCGGAGCTCCTTTACGCCGTCGCCGACGTCCTCCGCGATCCGCGCCGCGCCACCTGCATCGTCCTCCACGACCGCGCCGAGGCCTGGGCGCTGGCCGACCGGGTCCTCGTCCTGCTCGACGGCCGGGTCGCCGCCACCGGGCCGCCGGCCGAGGTGCTGGAGCGCCCGCCGAGCCGGGAGGTCGCCCGCTTCCTCGGCTTCGAGGGGGAGCTCGCCGGGCCCGACGGGACGCTCATGCTGCGTCCCGGACAGGTGGCGCTCGACCCGGCCGGGCCGCTCGCCGCGCGGGTGGGGCGCCGGATCCTGGTCGAGGAAGGGGTGCGGCTGGAGCTCGAGCTCGACGCCGGCACGCTTGCCTGTCTCGCAGCCCTGCCGGGGCCAGAGGTCGGCACGGCGGTGCGGGTCCGGGCCACCGGCGGGGTCCACTTTCCCGCCCACCGGGGGGCGCCGCCGGAGTAGGCTGCGCGCATGGCCGCAGCGGACCTGACCCTCGGCGAAGCGGCGCGGGCCCTCGACGTCAGCGTCGACACCGTGCGGCGCTGGGCGCGCGCCGGGAAGATCCGCACGACCCGCGACTCCGCCAACCGCAGGCGCGTCCCCCAGGCCGAGGTGACGCGCCTCTCCAAGCGCCCCCGCCGTCACGGCACCGACGACTCGACCTCGGCCCGCAACCGCTTCCCCGGCGTGATCCGCTCGGTCGAGGTCGACGGCGTGATGGCGCTGGTGGAGATCGAGGCCGGGCCGCACCTGGTCACCGCGGCGATCACCCGCGACTCGGTCGAGGAGCTCGGCCTGGCGCCGGGGATGCCGGCCGTGGCGATGGTGAAGGCGACCTCGGTGATGGTCTCGACGCCGCCCGAGACCTGAGGACGACGCCGTGACCGCCCGGGCGACCAGGGGCTGCCTCACCGCGATCGGGGTCGCCTTCGCCCTCGTCGCCTTCTTCCTCTCCTTCCCGCTCGGGCGCCCGGCGTCGGCCGCCACCACCTGCCCCTCTGTCTCGGCCCTCGAACGTCCCGTCAACCCGCGCGGCGCGATCCCGACCGCCAAGGCCGCGCTCGGGTCCCCGGGTCGGGTCCTCGAAGTCACGCGCGGCCCGGGGTCGACCTACGCCGGACCGGTGAGGCGATCCTGCGGCGCCGCGGTCCTCCGCGACTCGATCTACGTCGTCGTCCACCCGCTCGGCCAGACCTGCTCCGCCTGCAACCTCCACGCCTACGTGATCAAGTTCCGCCACGGCGCCTGGAAGGTCTGGACCGCCTACTAGCGAAGAGCCTCCACCACGGCCGCCGAAGGATGCGGACTCAGGACCGAGATAGGTCCTTAGACTCGCCCGATGAAGTCGCGTCTCACCGTCTTGGCCCTGGTGGGCCTCGCCGGGCTGCTCTACCCGACGGTGTTGCGCCGCCGCATCCTCACCTGGGGAGCCACCGAAGGCGAGGCGGCGTCGCGACTCCCGGGGGACGAGCTGCTCGAGGCCGCCGACGGCGTCTCGACCCGGGCGATCGAGATCGACGCCCCCGCCGCCGATGTCTGGCCGTGGCTGGCCCAGATGGGTCCCTCGCCGCGCGGGGGCGCGTATACCTACGACTGGATCGAGAACCTGCTCCACCTCGACATGCACAGCGTCGACCACGTCCTCCCCGAGTTCCAACACCCCCAGGTCGGCGACACGATCGGGCTCGGGCCGAACCGCATGCGCCTGGAGCGGGTCGAGCCCGAGCGGGCGCTCTGCTGGCGCTCGGAGGACGGCAGCTGGGTCTGGAGCTTCGTGCTCGACGAGCGGGACGCCAAGACGAGGCTGATCAGCCGCAACCGGTTCCGCCTGCCGACGCTCCGCTCCCGCGTCGGCATGCTGCCGATGGAGCCCGGCTCGTTGGTGATGGAGCAGAAGATGTTGCGCGGCATCAAGCAGCGCGCCGAGCGGCTTGCCGCCAAGAGGGGCTAGAGAACCGCGGGCGGAGGGGGCGGGCGGTCGAGCACGAACACCTCGGTCGCCGAGCCGTCGGCGCCCACCTGACTGAGGCAGGAGCGCACGGTCGCCCCGGTCGCCCGCTCGACCACCTGGCGCAGGAGCGGCTCGACCGTGTCCTGGAAGAGCTGGCGGTTCGCCCGCACCTGCCCGAACCGACCGGCATCGACGAGGACCTGCTCGGGCTTGGTGAAGATGTCCTCGAGGACGCAGACGACGATGTCCTCGCGCCAGACCGTCTTCGCCCTGGTCGGGCCGCGCCCATAGTACGTCGCGTGAATCTGGACGATCTCGCGTGAGATGTCGGTGATCGCCGGCAGCGACCGCGGCTCGCCTTGTTCGGTTTCCATCTTCTGCGTGAGTGTGGCACCGCCGCGCCGACGATCGAGGTTTCGAACGCCCCCTGGCGGATACCCATGGCCGTGACCATCGGCGCGTCGATAATGCTGATCGTGGTCGGGGCCATCCTCAAGTTCGCGACCAACCTCCAAGTCGACCACGTGAACCTGCATGTGGTCGGCGTGATCCTGATGGTCGCGGGGATCGCCGGGCTGATCCTCGGGTTCGTCCAACAGCGGATGAGCTCGCGCTCGGCCCGGGTGCGCGAATACCGCGATCCGGGGGATCCGCGACCCCCGACCTACTGAGACCGCCCTCGTCGAGCTTGCCGCGACGGGTTCGACCGCATCTTCGTGGGTACCCCGCTTGAGCAGCGCCTGGGCAACGTGCCGAGGCTCGAAGACGCCGACCGGGCGGGCGATCCGGACCTCGCCCGGTTCTTTCCGGCGCGCCCAGGAGACCGCTCGCCTCGCGGGCGCGGCCTTCATCCTTCTGTTTGCCGTGGCGGTCGCCTTCTTCGTATTGCCGCTGATCGCGATCGCCGTCTTCCTCGTCGGCGCCGTCGGCTTCATCCTCCTGTTCGGTGGCCAATCGCTCGAGGGTCGCGCGCAGCAGCCACGAGACATGCATCGGCGAGCAACCGATCCGCTCGGCGATCTTCGCCTGCGGCAGGTCCTCGACGAAGCCCAATCCGGGGACCCGAGGACTCAGCTCGCGCCGGCGACAGCGTGCTGGAGTTCTTCCTTGTCCATGCTCGACCGCCCTTCGATCCCGAGTCGTCTGGCGTCGTTGTAGAGCTGCTGCTTGGTCCGCCCGGCGGGTCCTTTGCCGGACTGTCTGCCGCCACGACTCGATGCCGAGCGACCGCTGGTCGAGCCGCTGGACCGCGTCCGCGATTCGCCCGCGCGGGCTCTTTCCTTGTTCACCGTGCGCGCCGCGATCTCTTTGGCGCGTTTGGTCGAGCGCCCCTCCTTCTTCTCGCTTTCGACGATCTCCTCGTACTGTCGGTCGCGTTTGCTGCCTTTTTTTACACCGCGTGGTGGCATCGGAGCCTCCTTTCGTGCTCGCCAGATGGGTACCCGATGAGGCGCCGCCGAAGCGTGAATCGGATCGGCGGCAGCGGGTACCCGTTGGGTTCGCCCACGAGCAAAGGAGGAACCATGAAGAAGGCGATCATGCTCGTCATGGCCCTCGCAGCCATAGCGGGCCTCTCGATCCCGGCCGCCGCCGGCGCCGAGCCCTATCCGGGGGCGCAGCCGACCGAGATCGACCAGGACTGGATCCAGCAAGCGCTGCGGATCGACCTCTTCGAGATCAAATCCGGCGAGCTCGCCGCCAAGCAGGCGGGCAACCCGCAGGTGGCCCAGCTCGGCGCGATGCTCGCCCGCGAACACGCCGTCGCCTTCGCCGAAGACCGTACCGTGGCGAAGGAAATCGGCGCCACGGTGCCGACCGACCCGGCCCCGGCGATGAAAAGCGCGCTGCAGAGACTCGGGGAAGCCAAAGGCGCGGCCTTCGACAAGGCCTATACCGAAGGCGAGATCGAAGGGCATCTGGAAGCGATCAAGGCAGCGGAGGCGGAGATCGCGCAGGGCTCCGACCCGACCGCCGTCGCCGCCGCCGCGATGAACCTCGAAATGTACGAAGCGCACCTTGAGGCGGTGCGTGACGTGAGGTAGAACGAGCCTGAAGCGGGCTGGAAAGGCTTCGACCGTGCGGCCCTACCTCTCGTGGGTCCGTCGGTCGTTCCTGGCCCCACCCGGCTCGATCGCGTCGGAGGGGTAGCGCCGCACCTGGGCGAGGAGCCGGGCGCCGAGCAGCCCGACCGCCCGCAGCGGCCCACCGCAGCGCGGGCAGGCGCCGACCGTCTCGCCGACCTCGGCTTTCGCCGTCGCCATCTCCACGTGCCCGCAGCGCCGGCACCCGACCAGCTGTCGCATCGCTTCCCCTCTTCCACCATCGAGGACTGACAGGGGTACCCGCTCATCGCTCCCCCTGACGACAGTTTTGCGCCGAGGAGGCGGGTACCGATCGCGAGTGGCACGGGCAGTTCGCAGATTCGCCCTGCCGTCGGCCGTCATCGTTGGCCGGGGAGGCGGCGGGCTCCGTCTCCCCGAACACGATCGTGATCGGCATCGACGTCTTGATGCCCCAGGAAGTGGTGCTCGATCCGTCGCGGGTGGCCGCCCGGATCGTCTCCGGGATCGGATTCATCGGCGCCGGCCTGATCCTCGTCCGCCGTGACTCCGTACGCGGCCTGACCGCCACGGCCGGCGCCGCCCCGGCGCCTCGCTACCGGCCCTGGCGATCGCCGCCACGCTCGCCTACTTCGTCACCGTCTACATTCTCGCGCCGCTCGCCCGTCGTCTGCCGGCCTCCCTACGCCCCGTCGGCGGTGCGGGTCGTCCACGAGGGCGGCCGCGGCATCCTGAGGAGGATCCTCCAGGCCTGCACCCCGCTCGACTTCAAGGTCGCCGACGTCCGCGTCGAGCGTGGGGACCGCCTCGAGCGAGAGGTCACCGTCTCCCTCGAGGTGCACGGCGGCGGCTCCGTCGCCGCCCTCGCCGCCGACCTCGGCGAGATCGACGGCGTCCACGGTGTCGCCGCCGGACACGTCAACGAGATCTTCGACACCTGAAGGCAGCCTCTACTCGGCACCTCGCGCACAGCTTCGACGGACTGATCGCCCATGACCGGGTTCGAGGGGCCTGCGAATTGCCTGACCTGCCGGCTCGGCGAGACGCGGCCGGCAGACGCAATCAAAGACCGGCCGATTCGAGAGTTCCGCCGTTGGACCAGGACAACCCTCGGCCTGTCACCCTCAGGGAGGTCAGTTCCAGATCCGCTCCCCGAGCGAGGATCCGGCCGCTTCCCCCACTGCACGCTCCGATGACCGGTTCCTTGAGTCCCGGCGGCGCCAGCTCCACCATTGAGCGTCGTGAGACTAGGCGGCGACGGAGTCGCCTACGGGGACGACGTTCTCCAAGGCGACGTCGTCGCGCTCAAGGGCAAAGCGAATGCCCTCCTCGGCCAGTTTGGCAACCTCTTGGTAGCTGTTACCAGCGGCCGACCAACCCTCGACATCAGGCGACTCGGCCCACCAGCCATCGGTTTCGTGGTGATAGATAACGCGCACAGTTTCCATTTGATCCTCCACGTCAGAGTAGCTTCCGGGGCTCCCCCCTCATCAAGTCCAACGTCCTTGATGAGAGGATCTTGCGGACCAGGCCGGCGGGGATCGTGGCGCCGTTGTGGAAGGCGAAGATAAGCGGCGGGTGGTCCGGCGACTGCATCCGCCGATGAGAGCCGGATTGGCGCACCACCTCATAGCCCAACGGCTGCCTTTCCAGCACCGCGAGGAGGCGCCTCGCCTTCATCGAGGGGAAAGGATTCATTGGGCCCGCAGTCTTGACCCGACTGCATCGCGACTGCGTTTCCTTGACCTGAGCCTTGACCCGAGAACGAAAAAGACCGCCTCGCGGGCGGTCGTTTCGCTCTACATCTGGAGTACCGCTACGGGGATTCGAACCCCGGTTTCCGGACTGAGAATCCGGCGTCCTAGTCCCCTAGACGATAGCGGCGAGGGAGGAGCATGTTAGCGGGCAGGGATCGGGAGGAACGTGGCGTGGGTCACGGAGGGGTTTTGGGGCTCGGACCGGTAGATTGGCGGGACTCGCGGCTGTGGCGGAACTGGTAGACGCGCACGGTTCAGGTCCGTGTGGGCTAGCGCCCGTGAAGGTTCGACTCCTTTCAGCCGCATAGGTGGCCCCCGGTCGGGGGCTCTAGGCGGGTTCGGCGGCGGCTTCCGGGCCGCCGTGGGACTGCCGCTCGGCGGGGTCCGCGGCGGCGTAGTCGGGAAGGCGGTCGGCACGGGCGGCATTGGCGGCGATCGCTTCGGCGAAGGTCGGCCAGAGGTCGCGGGGGAGGTCGTGGCCCATGCCGTCGATCATCATCAGGCGGGCGCCGGGGATCGCGCGGGCGGTGGCGCGACCACCCGTGGGTTTGACGAGAGGGTCGCGGGTGCCGTGGATGACGGCGGTCGGGACCTGGACGCGACGGAGGGCCTCGGTGCGGTCGCCGGAGGCGACGATGGCGTGGAGCTGGCGCATCACGCCGGCAGCGGAATGGCCGCGGTCATAGGAGCGGGCCGCCGTTTCGCGGATCACATCTTCTTCGAAGGGGAAATCGGGCGAGCCGATGATCTTGAAGGTGCGCACCGCGCGGGCGATCACCTGGTCGCGGCCGTGGGGCGGGTTGCCGAGCAGGAGGCCGTAGGTCTTGAGGCTCGGCTGGCCGCTACGGCGGCTGCCGGTGTTCGACATGATCGAGACCATCGAGCGGAGCCGCTGCGGGTGGTCGATCGCCAGCTGCTGGACGATCATCCCGCCCATCGAGGCGCCGACGACGTGGGCGGCGCCGATCTCGAGGAAGTCGAGCAGGCCGACCACGTCCTTGGCCATGTCGCGCAGCAGGTAGGGCGCCGTGGCGCGGCGCCCGAGCAGCAGGTCGAGCCTGCTCGGCACCCCCGCCGAGTCGAGCTTGGTCGAGCGGCCGATATCGCGGTTGTCGAAGCGGATGACCCTGTAGCCGCGCTCGGCGAGGAGGCGGCAGAGCCCTTCGTGCCAGGCGATCATCTGCGTCGCCAGACCCATCACGAGGACCAGCGGCTCGCCGTCGGGCTCGCCCATCTCCTGATAGCAGAGCTCGATGCCGTTGGCCGGAGCCATGAGTTCCTCACCAAAGGAGTACATGGAGTACATCCAAGGGAGTCTAGCGACGACTGGCCGGCCGGCCAGAGGCTCCGTCCGCTAAAAGGACGGGGTGAAGACGGCGATCGTCTCCGACCTCCACCTCGGTACCGCGACCGGCGGCGACGTGCTGCGCGACGCCGAGATCCGCGCCGTCCTCTTCGCCGAGCTGCGCGGCGCCGACCGCGTGGTGCTGCTCGGCGACGCGGTCGAGCTGCGCGAGCGCCCGCTCGGCGCCGCCCTCACCCACGCACTCCCCTTCTTCGCCGAGCTCGGCGCCGCGGTCGGGGAGATCGACGTCGTCCTCGTCCCCGGCAACCACGACAGCCACCTCGCCGAGCCGCTCCTCGACCGCCTCTCGATCGAGGACACGCCGCTGCCCCTGGACGCGACCGCCGACCCGACCGCCGGGCCGACCGCGACGCTCGCCGCCGCCCTCGCCCCCGCCCGCCTGCGGATCGCCTACCCGGGAATCTGGCTGCGCGACGACGTCTACGCGACGCACGGCCACTACATGGACGCCCACCTGCGCCTGCCGCGGGTCGAGTGCGTCGCCGTCGCCGCCGCGCGCCGGCTCTCCGGCCCGCTCCCCGACCCCGCCACGCCCGCCGACTACGAGCGCCTGGTCCGCCCCATCTACGGGCTCGCCTACGGTGCCGCCCAGGCGAGACGGCGGCGATTGCGCCCGAACGAGCTCGGTCCGTCCGAAGCCGCCTGGGAGATGCTCGCCGCCGACCGCCCCGACCGCAACCGCGCCCGCCGGATCAAGGCGCGCGCCGCGCGGGCCGCCTTCCCGCTCGCCGTCGCGGGCGTCAACCGCCTGCTCCGCGCCGACTTCGAGACCGACATCACCGGCGCCTCGATCTTCCGCAGCGGCGTAGCCGGAGCGAGCGAGATGGCGCGCCGGCTCGGCGTCGACGGCGGCCATGTGATCACCGGCCACAGCCACCGCGGCGGTCCGCGCCCCGGCGAAGCGCCCTGGCGCCTCGCGGGCGGCGGCGAGCTCCACAACACCGGCAACTGGGTCTTCTCCACCCCGCTCCACAACCCCGGCACGCCGCCGAACTCCTACTGGCCCGGGACCGTCACCTGGGTCGAGGACAGCGGGCCGCCGCGCCAGGTCGAGCTCCTCCGCGACCGCGAGCACGCCGAGCTGGTCGCCCTCGCCGCGAAGGCGCGCGGGATCGACGCGTCGCCCCCGCCGCCCGACGAGTTCGCAGTTCCCGCCGCTATCCGAAGATAAGTGCGAACGCACCCGGGGGTGAAAGGGAAAAGCTGGCGGCCGATCACAATTCCCTACTTTGTCGCTCGACTTTGTGCTACGGTCCTTCCCTTCCATTTATTAGTTAGTTAGTCGAAAAAGGAAGGAACATAGATGCGGAACGCTCGCACCACCCGGCGGCGCAGCGTGACGGCCGGCCTGATGGCCGCTCTCACCTTGCTGGTCGCTCTGATCGTCACCGCCTGCGGCGGCGGCTCCAGCAGCACCAGCGCCGGCAGCGAAGAATCGAGCGGAGGCTCCTCGGGAGGCGCCAAGCTCAGCGTGGTCGGTTACTCGACCCCGGAAACCGTCTACTCCGAAACCCTCGAGCCGGCCTTCGCCAAAACCTCGCAGGGCAAGGGGGTCAGCTTCAGCAACTCGTTCGGCGCCTCCGGCGACCAGAGCCGCGCGGTGGCCGCCGGCCAGCCCGCCTCGGTCGTCCACTTCTCCACCGGCAGCGACATGGAACGGCTGGTCGAAGAAGGCGAAATCGTCTCCAAGAACTGGACGAAACAGCCCTACGGCGGGATCGCCACCGACTCGCTGGTCGTGATCCTGGTCCAGAAAGGCAACCCACTCGGGATCAAGTCCTTCAAGGACCTCGAGGAAAACAAGGAAGCCGAAGTGATCACGCCGAACCCGTTCAGCTCCGGCTCGGCCCGCTGGAACATCATGGCCGTCTACGGCTCGGCGATCGAAGAAGGCGCCAACGAAACCGAAGCGCTGGCGGCGGTGAAGTCGGTGCTCGAAAAGACGAAGGCCCAGCCGAGCAGCGGCCGCGACGCCTTCAACGCCTTCAAAGAAGGCCAGGGCAACGTCCTCCTCACCTACGAGAACGAAGCGATCAAGGCGGAAAAGGAAGGCGAAGAAGTCGAATACGTCATCCCCCCGTACACGATCCAGATCGAAACGCCGATCGCGGTCACCAAAGAAGCGCCCGAGCCGCAGGCCGAAGACTTCCTCAAGTTCCTCTGGTCGAACGAAGGCCAGGAACTGTGGGCGGAAAACGGCTACCGGCCGGTCAACCCGAAGCTGGTGAACGCACAGCAGTTCCCCGCCCCCGAAAAAGGGCTGTTCAAGATCAGCAAGTTCGGCGGTTGGGCGAAAGTCAAGGAACAGTTCTTCGACGAAGAAAAGGGCTCGGTCGCCAAGATCGAGGAAGAACTGGGCGTCTCGACGAGCTCCAACTGAGCGATGGAGGCCCACGCCGCACAGCACCCCGCCGCGACCCGGAGCAGGCCCCTGCGCCTGCCCCGGGTCGGCGCGGGCCTCGGCCGTGGGCTGGTCGTCCTCTGGCTGAGCGTGATCGTGCTGCTGCCGCTGGCGGCGCTGCTCGACGAATCGCTCAGCCAGGGGCTGGCCCACTTCTGGAGCCAGGTCACGACGCCGCAGGCGAAGTCGGCGCTGGCGCTGATCCTGGTCTGCTCGCTGATCGTGGTGGCGATCAACGCGGTGTTCGGCACGATCGTCGCCTGGCTCCTCGTCCGTGACGATTTCCCCGGCAAGTCGTTCGTCAACGCGATCATCGACCTGCCCTTCGCGCTGCCGACGATCGTCGCCAGCCTGATCCTGATCGAGCTCTGGGGCAAGAACTCGCCGGTCGGGATCGACATCGCACTCTCCCGCACGGCGATCGTCGTCGCCCTCTGCTTCGTCACGCTTCCGTTCGTGGTCCGCGCGGTGCAGCCGCTGCTGATGGAGATGGACCGCGACATGGAGGAGGCGGCGGCCTCGCTCGGCGCGGGCGGGCTCACCGTCTTCCGTCGCATCATCTTCCCCAACCTCCTCCCCGGCCTCGCCGCCGGCGTCGCCCTGGCGTTCGCCCGGGCGCTCGGCGAGTACGGCTCGGTGCTGCTCTTCGCGGGCGGCACGAAGAACACGACGGTGGCCTCGATCCTGATCGGCCAGCAGATCGAATCGGGGAACGAATCGGGCGCCGCGGCGATCTCGATCGTGCTGCTGGCGATGGCGCTGGTCTGCCTCTTCCTGATCACCCTGATCCAGCGCTGGGGCACCCGCCACGAACGCGCCCAGGGCGCCGGGGCCGGCGGCCTCGTCGTCGCCGCGGAGGACGAAGAGCGTGAGTAGCTCGGTGGGTAACCACGCCGGCGGGTCGACGACCGGCGGCTGGGGCCTGCGCGTGCTCGGGCTCGGCTACATCGCCGTGCTCCTGGTCGCGCCGCTGATCCTGCTCTTCTACAAAACCTTCGAAGAAGGGCTGGCGCCGCCGTTCGAAGCGATCACCTCCTCCGACGGCCTGCACGCGCTGAAGCTGACCCTGATCACGGTGGCGATCGCGGTGCCGATCAACACCGTCTTCGGGATCATCTGCTCGCTGCTCCTGGTCCGCCACAAGTGGAAGGGCAACTGGCTGATCGACGCGGCGCTCAACCTCCCGTTCGCGATCAGCCCGGTGGTGATCGGCCTCTCCCTCTTCCTCCTCTACGGCAAACACGGGTGGCTCGAACCGGGCCTCGCCGAAGCCGGGATCAAGGTCCTCTTCTCGACCCCCGGCATCGTCCTCGCCTGCATCTTCGTCTCGGTCCCGTTCGTGGTCCGGGAGACGGTGCCGGTGCTGCAGGAGATCGGCACCGAACAGGAGCAGGCCGCGGAGACGCTCGGCGCCGGGCCCTGGCAGACCTTCTGGCGGGTGACCCTGCCGGCGATCCGCTGGGGCGTCGCCTACGGTGTCGTCCTCTGCACCGCCCGCGTGCTGGGCGAGTTTGGCGCCGTCTCGGTGGTCTCCGGAAACATCTCCGGGGAAACCCAGACGCTGCCGCTCTTCGTCGAGAAGAACTACCAGAACTTCAACCTCCCCGGTGCCTTCGGCGCCGCCGTCCTGCTGGCGCTGCTGGCCCTGGCGGTGCTGATGGCGATGAACCTGCTCAAACGAAAGGAGGCCGCCTGATGGGAATCTCAGTCGAGGGAGCCAACAAGAGCTTCGGTGACTTTCAGGCGCTGGACGACGTATCGATCGAGGTCCCGGACGGGTCGCTGACCGCCCTGCTGGGGCCGAGCGGCAGCGGCAAGTCGACGCTCCTGCGGGCGATCGCCGGGCTCGAGACGCTCGACTCGGGCCGGGTTCTGATCGACGGCGAGGACGTCTCGAAGAAGCCGACCCAGAAGCGCGAAGTCGGCTTCGTCTTCCAGCACTACGCCGCCTTCAAGCACATGACCGTGTTCGAGAACGTCGGCTTCGGCCTGAAGATCCGCAAGTGGAAGAAGGAGCAGGTGCGGGCGCGGGTGCACGAGCTGCTGAACCTGGTGCAGCTGCACGGGCTCGCCGACCGCTACCCGTCGCAGCTCTCCGGCGGGCAGCGGCAGCGGATGGCGCTGGCGCGGGCGCTGGCGGTCGAGCCGCAGGTCCTGCTACTGGACGAGCCGTTCGGGGCGCTCGACGCGAAGGTCCGCAAAGACCTGCGCACCTGGCTGCGCCGGCTCCACGAGGAGATGAACGTGACGACGATCTTCGTCACCCACGACCAGGAGGAGGCGATGGACGTCGCCGGCCAGCTGGTGGTGATGAACAAGGGGCGGGTGGAGCAGTCGGGGAGCGCCGACGACCTCTATGACAAACCCGCCAACGAGTTCGTGATGAGCTTCGTCGGCGAGGTCAACCGGCTCGGCGACAACTTCGTGCGGCCGCATGACATCGAGGTCGTCCGCGACCGTGACGACTCGACCGAGGAGGCGATGGTCCAGCGGATCGTCGCGCTCGGGTTCGAGATCCGGGTCGAGTTCGTGCTCGGCGACGGCACCGAGGTGTGGGCGCAGCTCACCCGCGGCGAGCTGCAGCGCCTGGAGCTCGAGGAGGGCGAGATCGCCTACCTGCGCCCGGTTCACGCAAAAAGCTTCAACGGTTCGGCACCGCCCGACCCCCAGGGGGCCTCGACTCCCCCTGGACCCACGGACGGTGGCGACGCGGAGGTCTCCGCAGCCGCTTGAAGAGGCGACGGGCGGGGCGCGCTTTGCCGGGTGGCGCCCCGCCCATCTCGCCGCTGTGTGACGGATTGTCGCCGATCCGCCGCCATCCCGCCGGAGCGCGTTCGCAGTTGTCCCCGATAGTTGTGGCTAAGTGCGAACGCGCCTCGCGGCGTGGCGACCGGTGCGAGGCGATAGGAAAGACCGTTCGCGGCTTTCCCGGCGCCCTGCTATCTTGATTTAGTCGCTCAAGAAACTAGAGAAAGGAGCGCAGAAAGATGGCCAAGAAGGTCTCACGCACCACCTTCACCAATCGAGGGCGGATCGCCGGGTTGATCCGTGACGAAGCCCCGGCCGGCACGGGCCCGAACCGGACCACTCGCTCCGCCAACCGCGACGACTCCCAGTCCAACGCCGACGACGCGATCTTCCACCGCGCCCGCCTCGTCCTCGGCGAGAACCTCCCCCGCCCCGGCCGCTGACCGCCGCCTTTTCCGGTGAGTTCGCAGAAACCCGCGCTATGCGCGGCGAACTGCGAACTCATCGGCCTGGCGCACGCCAAGGCGCGGCCATCCCCCTCATAAGAGCCGAAGCGAGGGGGATGGCCGCGCCGTGAGGCGTCGGCGGGCCTACTTGCCGCTGCCGCCCGAACCCGAGCCGGAGCTCTTGCCCGAGCCCGAGCCCTTGCCCGAGCCCGACCCGCTCGGGGCCGTCGTCGTTTCTTCCACTTCTTCGGCCTGCGGGTAGGCCTGGACGGCAAGGTTCCAGGATTTGAGCTGGAAATTCAGCCCCGAGGCACCGGCGTATTCGATCTGGATCGTGTGGCCGCCTTTGCCGAGCACGGTCGTCTGGACGATCGTGTTGGCGATCGCGGCGGCCGGCTTGCTCGAGGTGCCTTCGGCCGTCGCCGGCACGAAGTTCACCTTTTTGGCCGCGGGCTGGCCGTCGACCAGGATCGTGATCGGGCAGGCCTGATCGGGGGTCGGCGCTTTCACCGGGTTGGTGCAGCTGGCCTGCCCGGAGAAGGTGATCACCGCGGTGCTAGCGGTGGCCTTGGTCGCAAACGAGACGAACGCGGTCGGGATGTACCCCGAGGTCGCCGAGTTGAGCGAGAACAGCGTGTTGCTCGCGGCGATCGCGGCGACCGGCGGCAAGGCCGCGCCTTTTTTCGCCACGTAGAGATTGGCCGCGGCCGTCTTGGTCAGGTAGTTCGAAGCCCCAGACTTGGTCAGGTAGGTCTTCGAGGCCTTCTGCTTGGTGACATATTTCTGCGACGCCGCTTTCGGCGTCAGGAACGACGCCGCGATCGACGGCACCGCCGTCACCGAGACGGCCACCACGGCCGCCAGCACGATGACGGTCGCCGCCCGCGGGGTTGAGAGCCTCTTCTTGGACAACTTGATTCCTCACTTTCGTCGGCCTGCCGGGCGGCCTTTCTTGACAATCTACGTCAATAAACTATCCAAAGTGATAGCGTAAGGCGACCAAGTTGGTCAAGAAAGTGCTCCCAACCCGGCAGAGAGGAATCACCCGAATGAGAATCAAGACCCTCGCCGCGACGGCGGTGGCCGTCCTCGGCCTTGCCGTGCCGGCGTCGGCCGGCGCGCAGACCCTGATCGGGTCCGGCTCCGTGGCCGCGCAGCCCGTGCTGCAGGCCCTCTTCGCCGCGTACACGAAGAACGTCAATCACAAGATCCACTTCGTCTACACGGCGGACGGCGGCAACGCCGGCATCAAAGACGTCCAGAACGGCACCAGCCAGTTCGCCGGACAGGCCCGCACGCCGCTCCCCAGCGACGCCGGCACCACCTACATCAAGCTCTACCTCGACGGCCTCTGCATGGACGTCAACCCGAAGAACAAGCTGAGCAACATCAGCATCGAATCGCTCCACGACATCTACCGGGGCCTGATCACCAACTGGAGCCAGGTTCCCGGCTCCGGCCTCAACACCACGATCGACCCGGTCGGCCGCGACACCAACGGAGGCACCTACACCTTCTTCCTCCAGTCGGTGCTGAACAACGAACTCCCGGCCTCGAACGTCAACGCGCTGACCGCCGACGGCCTCGTCGTCAACGCGGTCAAGCAGGACCCGAACGCGATCGGCTATGCCGGGCTCGCCTGGCAGAAAAAGGGCATCAAGCCGGTGAAGGTCAACGGCGTCGCCTGCGAACCGAAGAACATCAGCGTGGAACCGCTGAAGTACCCGCTGTCGCGGTACATCTTCCTGGTCCTGCCGACGGCGAACCCGAGCCCCGCGGTGCAGAAATTCGCCGACTGGGCCCGCACCAGCCCGGAAGCCGGCGAAATCATCAACAAGGCCGGCGGCGTCGCCGCATTCAACAAGAAGGCCAAGAAGTAAGGACCGGAGTTGGAAGAGGAGCTCCAACCCGAGTACGGCCCGAAGTGGTCGGACCAGCGCGTCGAGCGGATGCTCGGCGCGCTGGTCGTCTTCGTCGTCGGCCTGCTGCTGGCGATGATCGCGGTCGTCTTCGTGCGGGCGTGGCCCTCGTTCGCCCATAACGGCCTCGCCTGGTTCGGCCCTGGCGGCGACGTCGACAACCAGCTCCAGGAAATCTCCCTCTCGGGCCAGAACGGGCTCAACTACGTCTGGACCTTCCACGCCTGGCCGCTGATCTGGTCGACGATCCTGATCACCGGCGGCGCGGTCATCTGCGGCCTCGTCACGGCGCTCTTCATCTCCGTCTTCATCGTCGAGTTCGCCCCCACCTGGATGGCCAACATCCTGCAGCCGGTGGTGCGGTTCCTGGCCAGCGTCCCGTCGGTCATCTATGGCCTGCTCGGGGTGCTGATCCTGGTCCCGTTCATCGGCAACCACCTGATCACCCAAGGCGAGAAGGCCTCGGTCGCGGGCGTGATCTCGCTGACCGGCTACAGCCTGATGGCGGCGGTGATCGTGCTGACGATCATGATCGCGCCGCTGATGGTCTCGATCTTCAGCGACGGCCTGCGGTCGGTGAAACCGGGCTGGGTCGAGGGATCGCTGGCGCTCGGCGTCAACCGTTGGCGCACGACCTGGAAGATCGCCGTCCGCGCCGCCCGGCCCGCGATCATCGCCGGGACCGTGCTGGCGGTCGCCCGGGCGATCGGCGAGTCGGTGATGCTGGCGATGATCTCCGGCTCGACCGGCTGGGCGCCGAACCCCGCCGACGGCCTGATCTTCGTCTACGAGCCCTCGCGCCCGCTGGCGCCGACGATCGTCAAGAACGTCGACCAGCTGAGCTCGCCGCCCGCCAACGCGACGCTCTTCGCGATCGCCGCGGTCCTCCTCTTCTCCGCCGCCTTCTGCTCGTTCGCCGGGTGGATGGCGCGCCGGGCGATGCGCAAGTACGGGGCCGCGTGATGGAGTCCTCGCTCGCCACCCCACCGCCGCCGCAGGCACCGCCGCCGGAGCGCAAGGCGCCCACCCGCGCGGTCGAGGGCAGCGCCACCTGGAGCCTCCTCGACCGGCTCGGGCTCGCCTTCTGCTGGGCGCTCGGCCTGCTCTTCTGCGCGATCGCCGTCGGCATCGTCGTCTACCTCTTCCTCCAAGGCGTGAAGTTCCTGAAGCTCTCCGAGCTGACCACCCCGGCGGCGAGCGGCTTCTCGGAAACCGAATCCGGCGGCTTCTCCGACGCCCTCTTCGGCACCCTGATCGTCGGCACGATGGGGATCGCGCTGGCACTGCCGGCGGGCGTCGCGATCGCGGTCTGGCTGGTCGAGTACGGGCGCCCGGCACCGCTGGCGCGGGTCACCGAGCTGACGATCGAGGCGATCGCCGGCATCCCCTCGATCGTCCTCGCCCTGTTCGGCACCGTGATCTTCTCCAGCACCGCGCTCGGCTTCCTCAGCCGCAGCAACGAAGGGGTCGTCTTCGGCCGCTCCTTCTTCGCCGCCGCGGCGATGCTCGCCCTGGTGGCGCTGCCGCTGATCGTCGCCTCGACCCGCCAGGGCCTCGAATCGATCCCCCGCCACGTGCGCGAGGCCTCCTTCGCGGTCGGCAAGACGAAGGCGGCGACGACGCGGCGCATCCTCCTCCCCACCGCCCGCCCGCAGGTGGCGACCGGGATGATCCTCGGCCTCGGCCGGATCATCGGCGACACCGCGATCATCGTCGTGCTGCTCGGCGCGACGCAGAACTTCGCCCCGGTCGAAGGGGCGCCGTTCCCGCTCGACTACCTGCGCGGGGCCGGGACCACGCTCACCAACTTCGTCTACGAGGCCTCCCCGACCGGGAACCTCAACCAGCCGCAGAAAGCCTACGCGGCGGCTTTCGTCCTGCTGCTGATGGTCCTCGGCCTGAACGCGGCCGCCGACCTGGTCCACCGCCGCGCCCGAAAGGCAGGAACGTGGAGCCACTGACCGCCCCGCCGCCGATCCGGCGGCTCGACCCGCAGGACCCGACCCCCGCCGCCGAGGCGCCGGCGACCGCGACCAGTTTCGTCGCCGCGCGGCGCTCGATCGCGGCGCCGCAGTTCTCGATCCGGCGCATGGAGGTGGACGACGTCTCGGTCCACTACGGCGCCAAAGAGGCGGTGAAACGCGTGTCGCTGCCGATCCGCCAGGGCGAGGTGCTGGCGCTGATCGGGCCCTCGGGGTGCGGCAAGACGACGCTCCTGCGCTCGCTGAACCGGCTCACCGAGCTGACCGCGGCGGCGAAGCTGACCGGCTCGATCCGCCTCGACGACGTCGACATCCGACTGATCGAGCCGACCCTGCTGCGGCGCCGCGTGACGATGGTGTTCCAGCAGCCGAACCCGTTCCCGATGAGCGTCTTCGACAACATCGCCTACGTGCTGCGCGAGCAGGGCTCGCGGCGGACGAAAAAGAAGGTGCTGGCGCCGCAGGTGCACTCGGCGCTGCAGCGGGCGGGGCTCTTCGAGGAGGTCAAGGACAACCTCGACCACCCGGCCCTGAAGCTGTCGGGCGGCCAGCAGCAGCGGCTCTGCATCGCGCGGGCGCTCGCCGCGGAGCCCGAGGTGCTGCTGCTCGACGAGCCGTGCTCGGCGCTCGACCCGCAGTCGACCGCGGTGATCGAGGACCTGATCGTGAAGCTGCGCGACGACGTCGCCGTGGTGATCGTCACCCACAACCTGCAGCAGGCCTACCGGATCGCCGACCACGTCGCCTTCATGTACCTGGGCGACCTGGTCGAGTACAACAGCGCGACCCGGCTCTTCAACACGCCCGCCCAGGCGCGGACGCGGGAGTACGTCAGCGGTGCGTTCGGCTAGCCCCGCCATCGCCCGGCCGCTGGCGCTCGCCGCCTGCCTCTGCCTGCTCGGCGGGGGCGCCGCGGGCTGCTCGACGACCCAGGAAAAGGCCGCCGCCCAGCAGGCGAAGGCGGCGCACATCCTCAAGGCGCGCGCCGAACGGAAGGCACAGAGGCGGCACAAGGCCGCGCACAAGCACAAGGGTCAGGGGGGAAAGTGACGGAAGCGGGCCAGATGCGGGCGCAGGGGCTCGAGCCGTGCGAAGAGTGCGGGGCGCCGATGGACCCCCAGCAGCGCTACTGCGTCGAATGCGCGGCGCGGCGCGGCAACGGGTCGAACCCGGCCTCGCGCTACTTCGCCGCGATGAGCAAAAAATCGCGCCGGCCGCTGACCAAAGGCCAGGCGAAAAAGCCCGGGGGCGGCAGCCGCGCCGCTGCGGTCGGGTTCTTCGCGCTGCTGCCGATCGCGGTCGCGCTCGGGGTCGTGGTCGGGCGCAGCGGGTCCGGCAACTCCAACGAAGAGGCGTTGCTGAAGGCGCTGCACCAGGCGGAAAAGCAGCAGCTCGCGGCGGCGCCCGCGGGAACGGGGACGGCACCGGCGCAGACCGCGGGCAAGAGCGGCGAAAAGGCCGCGAAGGGCGGCAAGAACGCCAAGGGCGGCAAAAGCAAGAGCGGCAAGGAAGCCGCGAAGGCGGCCGAAAAGGGCGGCGGCAAGGTGCTGAACACGACCAAGAACGGCACCGTCCACCAGGTCACGGGGTACAAGGCGAGCAAGGCGACCGAAGAAGCCAACACCAAACTGATCGAAGAAAGCCCCGAACAGACGGGCGAAAACTACATCAAGGCGCAGCAGAATCTGCCGGATGTGGTGGTCGTCGGTGGGGGTGGCGGTGGTAGTGGGTCGAAGGAAGAACTGCCGCCGGGGGTGGAACCGTGAGTCGGCTTTCGGATCGCTTGCCGGGCCCCCTGGGGAAGACCCGGGGGAACAACAGCGGGGAGGTTCCGGCGGGTCTTCCCCAGGGGGCCCTGGAGGCGGTGCAGGGTTCGTCGGGTGAAGGGTCCGGTTTCTCGCAGGCTGACGCCACGCAGAGGCTGCCGGTGGGGCCGCCGGTCGGGCCGCCGCGCTTCCCGGTGCCGCCGCCGAGCAACGGGGACGCTCCGGCGCGGCCGAAGAAGATCAAGCTGACGGCTGCGGAGGCTGCCGAAGAGGCGGAGGTGCGGGAGGAGGACAGTGCGGAGCTGATCGGGCAGCGGGACCGGCTGTTGGAGAAGTTCACGGTGATGCAGGCAGATTTGGGCGGGGCGTTCTATGAGATGGCGATCCGGGATCACGTGCGGCTCGATGTGTTGACGCGGAAGGCGGCCGAGTTGCAGCGCGTGGATGCGGAACTCCTGGCGGTCGAGCGGGTGCTCGAACTCGAGCGGGCGGACGCCGCCGGGTTGTGCCCGGGTTGTGGCGCTCCCTACGGGCACGCGGTGCGGTTCTGCGCGCAGTGCGGCACGCCGCTCGTGCCGACCGAGGCCGGCTCGTGACCGGCTGGGTCCGGACGCGGATCCGCGCCGCGATCGCCGCGGGGGCGTCGCTCACCGGCAAACGCTTCGGGCTCCTCGTCGCCTCCTCGCTGGTGGCGACCTCGGGCATCGTCGCCGCGGCGGCGACCAACCAGCCCGAAGCAAGCCCGCTGGCCTCGATCCTCGGCCGCAGCCTCGCCGCCGAGCGCACCGCGGCATCGACCCCCACCCCGCTCGAAGCGGCGCCCGAACCGACGCCGGAACCGGCGGAATCCTCGCCCGCGCCGGTCGCGCACAAGTCGACCCCGGCGCCGGAACCGAGCGCCCCGGCGCCGGCGCCCGAACCCGTCGCCGTCCCCGAAGAAACCGCACCGGAACCCTCACCGGAACCGGCAGCGGAAGAAGAACCGACGAAAGAAGCCGAACAAGAAGCGCCGCCGAGCAAACCGGAAGCCGGGCGGATCAAGCACGTCTTCCTCATCTCCCTGGTCAGCAGCGGCTACCAGGCCGCGTTCGGCTCCGGCACCGCGTCGCAGATGCCCTATCTGAACGGCACCCTGCGTCCCAAAGGCCTCCTGCTGTCGAACTACTCGGTGCTGAGCCAGGCGCTGCTGCCGAACGGGGTGGCGACGGTGAGTGGCCAGCCGCCGAACAAGGCGACCGCCGCCGAGTGCCCGGTCTTCACCAGCTTCCCGCCGACCTCCTCGCTGAACAAAGGCGGGGTCATCTCCGGCGAAGGTTGCGTCTACCCGGTCGAAGTCTTCACCTTCGGCGACCAGCTCGAAGTCGGCGGCTTCAGTTGGCGCGCCTACATGGAAGGGATGGCGAACCCGACGACCGGGGCGCCCGCCAACTGCGTCTTCCCCGGGGCCGAAGAAGAAGAAAAGCCAGCGACGGGCGGCTACTCGACGCGGCTGAACCCGTTCACCCACTTCCACTCGCTGCTCGACCTCGGCGCCTGCTCCACCAACGACGTGCCGATCACCGAACTCCAAAAAGACCTGAAGAGCGAAGCGAAGACGCCGAGCTTCTCCTACATCTCCCCCAACCTCTGCTCGGCGGGAGTCGCCGGTCAGTGCCCGGAAGGCGCCCCGAACGGCCCCGCGGCGGCCGACGCCTGGCTCGCCCAGGTGGTGCCGGAGATCCTCGCCTCCCCCGCCTACAAAAAGGACGGCCTGCTGATCGTCACCTTCGGCGGCGTCAACCCGCCCGCGCCGCCGGCGGCAGGCCAGCCCGCGCCGGCGCCGCCCGCCAACCCGCTGAAGACCGGCGCCCTGCTGCTCTCCAAGTTCGTCACCAAGGGCTCCACCGACGCCGCCCCGTACGACCCGTACTCGCTGCTGCGCACGGACGAGGAACTCTTCGGGATCGGACAGCTGGCGAAGGCGAACGGCGCCAAGGTGAAGACGCTCGCCCCGGAACTGCTCGGCAAGAGCAGCGGCTGAGCGCTCAGGGACTTGCCGGGCAGCCGGCCGCCGACCACCCGTTTTTGACACCCTCCCCAGATGACTCCTGCGAACCAGAGCGCGGGCGGCGAGCCGATCACCGCCGCCGGCATCGAAGAACTGAAAGCCGAGCTGGCCGAGCTGGAAGGGCCGCGCCGCCTCGAGATGGCGGAGCGCATCCGCGTCGCCCGGGCGCTCGGCGACCTCAAGGAGAACGCCGACTACCACACGGCAAAAGACGACCAGGCGATGATGGAGACGCGGATCAAGCGCCTCCAGGAGCGCCTCCGCAACGCGGTGGTCGTGGAGGCGAGCGAGGACGGCGACGCCTTCGCCTTCGGCCGCACCGCCGAAGTCCTCGACCAGGCAAAGGACGAGGCCAACGTCTGGACCCTGGTCGGCTCGACCGAGGCGGACCTCGCCGCCGGCAAGCTCTCGGCCGAGTCGCCGATCGGCCAGGCGCTGATGGACGCCGCGGTCGGCGCGACGGTCGAGGTCGAGACCCCGCGGGGCGCGAAAACATTCAAGGTGCTGAAGCTGGTCGACTGACACGGCGGCGCGGCTGACGCCGGGCGCGCACTCAGAATGGGCGCGTGCTGCGCCTCCACGCATCGATCGACGCGCGTCGCGAGCCCGCCTTCGGGGGGCTCCTGCGCGAGCTGCGCGGCGTGCGACGGGTGGTGCGGCAGCCCGACGAAGCGGCGCGCGAAGGGCAGACGGTGTTCGTCGCCGACATCGAGCCGGCGGCCGCCGACGAGCTGGTCGCGGCGATCGAGGCGATGGGGATCGCGGTCGACGATTACCTCCTCACCCGGGTCGAGGTGGTGGCGCCGCAGCCCCGCCACCTGCGCGGCGGCGGCGGGATCGAGGGCTTCGCCTGGATCGAGGTGATGGGGCAGGCGCGCGCCAACTCGCGGCCGCTCGCCCGCTACCTGGCCCTGATCAACGTCGCCGCGGTGATCGCGGCCCTCGGCGTGATCGTCTCCAGCGGCATCCTGGTCGTCGGCGCGATGGCGGTGAGCCCCGACCTGCTGCCGATCTGCGCCACCTGCGTCGGGCTGGTCGCGGGGCGCCGGCGGCTGGCGGCGCGGGCGTTCGCCACGCTCACGATCGGCATGGTCTCGGTCGTCGTCACCGCGATGGTGCTCTCGGCGCTGCTGCGCTGGACCGGCTACCTCCCCGCCGGCTTCAAGGTCGAGGACTCGGGCCTGCAGACCCTTGCCCACCTCGACTACTCGACCGTGCTGGTCGCGGCCGCGGCGGGGATCGCGGCGATGCTCTCGTTCGAGAGCGGCGCCGCGGCGGCGGTCGGCGTTGCGATCTCGGTGACTACGATCCCCGCCTCCGCCTACCTCGGCGTCGCGCTCGGCGCGGGCGGGATCGAAGAAGCGGGCGGCGCGGTCCTCGTCCTCGCCGTCAACGTCGCGTTGCTGATCGCCACCGGCAGCCTCACGCTGCTGGTGCAGCGGGCCCTGCCGGGTCGCTGACCGGCCCCGCGGCGTCCGCCGGCAGCGGCGGTGCCGGCGCGGGCGCGGTCAACGTCGACCACGGCGCCGGGGCGGGGCGCCGCTCGTCGTAAATGACTTCGGTCAGGCCCATGCGGTCGTCCCAGCCGCGGCGCGATTCGCCGAAGACGATGCCGAGGAAACCGATCCCGAAGGTGACGAAGGAGAGCCCGAGGCCGACCAGGCGGCGGATCGCGCGGCGCAGCGGCAGCCGCCGCTCGTCCAGGCGGATGCCGAGGAAGCGCATGCCGGGCGTCTGGCCGGTCAGCGCCCAGAAGCCGACCAGGTAGGTGCCGACCACCGCCAGCCAGATCAGCGAGCCGACCGCCAACACCCCGCGCGGCACGCTGTCGGCGTGGCCGCCGAAGAAGGTCACGAGCAGGGTCAGCGCCCCGGCGGCGACGGTGAAGAAGAGGTTGATGAAGACGGCGTCGATGACGAAGGCGGCGGCGCGGCTGACGGCGCCCGCGCGGTTGGTCGGCAGCGGCCGGAGACGGCGGCGAAAGATGCGGCGGAGGACCCGCTCGACCACGTCGTCGAGGTCGCGGGCGAGTTTGGCGAACTGGCGGCCGATGTCGCCGAGCAGGCCGACACCCTGGGAGGCGATCGCGGTGCGCACCTCGGGCGCCTCGGCGATCCGCTCGATCATCTGCTGGATCTCCTGCGAGGCGAGCAGCTGGCGCCAGACGTCCTCGAAGAGCTCGGAGTCGAGCGTCTCGAGCAGCGCTTTCTTCACCGCGTCGCTGGCCAGCGCCCCCTGCACCGCCTCGTCGACGATCTTCCCTTCCAGCACCCGCACCAGCGCCCGCTCGACCGCCTCGCTTTCGATCGCCGTGACGATCGCCTCCTCGGCGGCCATTTCCACCGCCTTGTCGAGGCCGGTGGCGCGGCCGACGGCCCCGGCGCCACGCGCTCCGGCACCCAGCAGCCGCGCCGCGAGTGGCGTGCTCTCGTCGGCCATCCGGCGAGTCTAGCCCGCGACGGTGAGGTCGAGCTCAGCCGGCGACGGGGCGGCCGAGGCGCTCGAGCAGGCGGTCGAGGAACTCGCCCTGGGCCGGGAGGAGCTTGCGGCGGGCCGACTCGAGGTCGAACCAGTCGGCGCGGTCGATCTCGGGGAACTCGACCTCGCGGCCGCTGCGCGGGGGCCACTCCATCTCGAATGTGTTGCTGTCGAGCGCGGCGGGATCGAAATCGGCCTCCGCGGCCCAGGCGTCGACCACTTTGCCCGCCCGCTGGCGCACCTGGCCGAGCTCGATCAGATCCTCCGGCTCGAGGTCCGGGCGGGCGGCGCCGAGCTCCTCGTCGAGCTCCCGCAGGGCCGCCTCGCGGGCGTCCTCTTCGGCCTCGATCCCACCCTTCGGGATCGACCAGGCGCCCTCGTCGCGCTTCGCCCAGTAGGGGCCGCCCGGGTGGACGAGCAGGAACTCGGTCTCGCCGTCCTCGCGGCGGCGGTAGAGCAGGATGCCGGCGCTGCGCTTTGTCGCCATCCTCGCCCCCTACCCGCCCAGGGCGTCGAGTAGCGGGCCGAGCGTCGCCAGGACCTGCTCGCGCGGCGCCGCCGCGAGCGTCGCCAGGGTGCCGTTGCTGCGGGTCACGGCGACGCCGACGGCAAGCGCGACGAGGAGCTCCGCCCGCAGCTCGGCGGCGGCGACGCCGCGCCCGCGCAGCTCGGCGGCGAGGCCGGCGAGGACACGGTCGCCGACCACGGCGCTGACCTGCTCGCGCGCGCCGGGGCTGAGCGTGGGGCTGGCGAGGGCGCGGCTGATCGGGCTGTGGCCGCGTTCGTCCCAGCGCTCGAGCAGGAAGGCGACCAGCGCCCGCGGCTCGAAGTCGATGCCGTCGTCCTCGGCCGAGCCGGCGGCGATCGCGGCGAGGAAGAGGCCTTCCTTGGAGGCGAAGTAGCGGGCGATCAGCGCCGGGTCGACCGCCGCCCGCTCGCCGATCTCGCGGGTGGTCGCGCGGTCGTACCCCACCTCGTCGAAGACCTCGCGGGCCGCGGCGAGGAGCGCGCGCCGCGAAGCCTCGGCGTCGTGCGGGCGCCGGGGCGCGGCCACCTTGTCACCGACCGGTGACATCCCGGCGAGCCTACCACCGCCTGGCGGGGCTTATCATCCGGCTCTCATCTGAGCCTTTAACAATGCTCTTACGTTTCTTTGACCATGGACTGGAGCATCCTCCACACCCTCAACGACTTCCTCTACCAGCACGACGCGGTGGAGGACCCGCTGCTGTTCTACATCAACATCTCGGAGGCGCTGTTCATCGCCGCCCTGGTCCTGATCCTCGTCTTCGCCAACGGCGAGCGCCTGCGGCCCTGGCGGCGGACGGCGGTGGCGGCCGGACTCAGCGCCGGGCTGGCCCTGCTGGTCGGCAAAGTGATCTCGGAAATCGTCGACCGGGCGCGGCCGTTCGTCGACGACCCCCACGGCGTCCACCTCTTCAGCGGCCACGCCGCCGACCCCGGCTTCCCCAGCGACCACGCGACCGGCGCCTTCGCGATCGCGATGGCGATCTGGTTGCGCAACCGCCTCTGGGGGACCGTCGCCCTGATCGCCGCCGCGGTGCTCTCGATCGGCCGGGTGGCGATCGGCGTCCACTTCCCCAGCGACGTGCTGGCCGGCGCGGCGCTCGGCTGCGGCGCCGCCCTGCTGCTCTACGCGCGGCCGGCGCGCGACCGCATCGACCGCCTCTCCGACCTCCTCGGCGGCTGGTTCGAAGCGGGGCTCAGGCGGCTAGGGCTCGGTGCCCGAGACCGGCCCACATCTGCTCGAACTGGCTCGTCGACCAAGTAATCCGTTCGCCCGAGAGCGGGTCGTTGACCGCGACGACGCCTTCCTTCAACCCGGTGAGGACGACGGCGTGCTCGCCGTAGTTGATGTTGATCGTGCGCCCGGCCGGGGAGGTCCAGGTCGCGTAGGGCCCTTCCGAGAGCGCCACCCAGGCGAGCACCGGATGCCCGGCCAGGAGCGCCGCGTAGATGCGCCGCGGTGAGGTCCCGGTGAGTTCGGTCATCGCGAGGCCGTGGCGCTGAGCGAGGGCTCGGATCGGGCCCTGGTAGACGCCGAAGCCGCCCGCCGGACCGCCGCCGTCGGCCCTGCCGACGAAGCCGAGGCTCGGATCGCCCCAGACCTCTTCCCCGTTCGGGCCGGTGGTGGGGTCGAGCGGCTGGGCATGGGCGACCTGCCGCTGCAGGGTCAGCTGGTCGACCGGGGTGCCGGCGTAGCCGAGGACCATCGAGAGGGCCGTCGCCTCGCAGTCGTCGCGCAGGACCTGGCCGATCATCGGCACGGCGATCGTCGAGGCGACCGCGTGCCGGGGGATGACGACGGTGCCGCCGCCTTCGCGGACGACGTGCTTAAGCGCGGCCGCGACGGCGCCGACGTCGACCGCGTAGGTGATCGTCGCCTTGCCGTCGTGCACGGTCTGGTGGGCGGGGACCTGGGAGACCAGGCGGGCCTGGGCTGCGGGCGCGCTCAGGGCGCCGACATGGGCGCGCTCCAGCGTCTTCCCGCCGAGTTCGACCTTGACCACCTGCGGCGGCGGGCTCGCCGGGGTCGCTCCGCCGCCTTCGCCGCCGCCGGCGCTCTGGCCGTTGGCGACGGCGATGCCGACCGCGGTCGCCGCGGTCGCGAGAGCCGCCAGTGCGGCGAGCCGACGGCGCCTGATGACGGCGCGTCGCGGCCGCGGCCGCGCGCCGGCCGTGCTCATGCAGGCTTGATCGCCGCGGCGACGCCCCCCTCGTGGGCGAGCACTTCGATCTCGATCGAGTCGAACCCGGCTTCGAGCAACGCGATCCTCCACCAATCGGGCGACGCGGGGCGCTCGCCGCGGCCGGCCGCCATGCGCCCGGCGTTGCGGATGATCCTCAGCCAGCCCGAGGGGCCGCGGCGCGCGATCGAGCGTAGCTTCGATCCGATCACCTCGCGGTTGCGCTCCTGCGCCGGGTTCCAGCTGAACATCATGTCGCCAAAGACTAGGCGACCGCCAGGTCGGAGGACGCGGAAGGTCTCGGAGATCGCCGCCCGCTTGCCGCGCTCGTCGAGATGATGGAAGCAGTAGTTGGAGACGACGAGGTCGACGCTCGCGTCCGTCCGGGGCAGGGAGACGGCGGAGGCGATCAGCGGGTAGACGTTGGTGATCATCTCGCCGGCCAGCACCCCGCGCAGGTGCTCGATCATCCCGGGCGCGTAGTCGATCGCCCAGACGTCGGCGCAAGTGGGCGCCAGGGCAAGGGCGAGCAGACCGGTGCCGCAGCCGACGTCGATCGCGCGCTCGCCCTGAACCGGCGCGGCCTTGGCGACGATGCGGTCGCGGAGGTCCTGGAACCCGGGCGTCCGCGAGAGTTCATCGGCCTGCTGGACGTGATGGTCCCAGTTCTTGCTCGGGGCCGTGGGTGGAGCGGCCCCGTTCGCGGGAAGCACAGATGACCCGCCCGGTTGCGGGAGACGCGACGAGGGATGAGTATGTGCCATACCCGGAGGCTCCCGCGCCCAGATAAGCCCCGCCTGAGACGAGTATTAGAGGGGCAGAAATTTTCCGTTAGAGCGTCCTCATCTTCGGCTCTCGCCGCCGGGTGCCGGCTGCCGCCCCGCGGCGCGCCCGTCCCCCTCATGCTTCGGCTGGTCATGAGGGCGACGGGCGCGCCTTGGCCTGCGCCGGATCGGGCAGAGCCCCGGCCTCCCGTGGGACCCCTGGTGAGCTCGCAGAAACCCGTGGATAGCGCGGGAAAGTGCGAACTCACCGCGCCCTCCCACACGTCGCCAGGCGACCGCCAGGTTGATGGGCCGAAAGCCCGCCTATATGTCAGGTTTTCGGCCCATCAACATCGGGGGCCTGGGGAAGGGTCACGAAGTACGCGCAGTTGTCGACGGGACGCGAACCGTCCCGTGGCGTCTCTGTGGCGGGACGCCCGGTCCGGCGCAGGCCAAGGCGCGGCCATCCCCTTCACAACAGGCGAGCGATGAGGGGGATGGCCGCGCCGCCGGCCGTCAGCAGGCCTCACCCCCCGAGCCGATACGCCACCAACGAGGGCGTCTGGCCTTCGGCGACCGCGATGCCGGCGGCGAGGACCAGGCTGTCGCCGGAGGCGGTCACGCCGGAGTTGGAGCCGGCGGGCAGGGTGGCGCTCCAGACTTCGCCGCCGGTGCTCGCGTCGAGGCCGTGCAGGATGCCGTCGAAGGTGGCGAAGAAGACCATGTCGTTGACCGCGACCGGGGCGCCGAAGGCCGGCGCTTCGTAGGTCTGGCTCCACACTTTCTTGCCGGTGGCGAGATCGAGGGCAACCATTTCGCCGCTCATTTCGCTGCCTTCGCTGATCGTTTCCCCGTTTTCGACCGTCAGCGGGTGGTTGACGATCGGCACGAAGAGCGTCGTCTTCGAGGCGGCCATCGGGGCGATCACGCCGCCGAGGAGGCCCGGGTAGACCGTCGCCTGCCTCGGCAGCTTGGAGAATTCGCCGCGCATCGCGAGCAGGCCGTCTTCGTCGTGGCCGTTGTGCTTGCCGACCGCGACCTGCCAGACGACCTTGCCGGTCTTCGCGTCGACCGCGACCACCTGGCCCGACTTTCCCGCCCCGATCGCCAGCTCCCGGCCACCCGCGCTCGCCAGGATCGGCGGATCCTGGAAGTCCCAGTCGTAGAGGTCGTGCGGCGTCACCTGGTGGTACCACTCGAGCTTGCCCGTCTTCGCGTTCAGCTTCACCAGCGAGTCGGTGTAGAGGTCAGGGCCGGGGCGGCTCTTGCCCCAGGGCAGCCCTTCGGCGCCCGGGAACGGCACCGGGTTGCCGGTCCCCATGTAGATCCCGCCTTCTTCGTCGAAGGAGGGCGCGTACCAGAGGCCGCCGCCCGCGTTGATCGAGCGGTGCTGCTTGGACCAGAGGCTCTTCGGCACCGTGTCGAAGTGCCACTTTTTCGTCCCGGTCTTCGTGTCGAGCGCCCAGAGCGTGCCGACGATGCCGCCGTAGTAGCCGCTGGTGACGTTGGTCGGCACGGTCGAGACATAGACGAGCCCACCGTGGACGCCCGGCGACATGTCGATCGATTCGTTCCGCACCGTGGTCAGCTTGGTCGACCAGACTTCCTTGCCGGTTTCGGCGTCGAGCGCGAAGGCCTTGGTCGGGGTCGCGCCGAAGACCATGCCTTCGGCGACGCTGACGCCGTTCGGCCCCTGGTCCGGTTCTTCCATCTTCGTTTCCCAGAGGGTTTCGCCCGATTCGAGGTCGACCGCGGCGACGTTCGATTCGAGGTCCTGCATGTAGACGACGCCGCCCGAGATCACCGGCGAGGCGGCGAACGCGCCGTAGGTGCTCCGCGCTTTGCTCGGCACCTTCCAGGCGAGCTTCAGCTGCGGCGCCGAGGCGCGGTTGATCGGGCCGGTCGCGAAGCGCGTGTTGGCGAGGTCGATGCCGGGGTAGGCGACTTCCTTGCCGGGGGCGATGCTCCCGCCTCCTTCGCCGGAGCCCGATCCGCCGGACGGGGACGAGGAGGACGAGCCGCCGCCGCAGCCCGCCAGCAGGGCGACGACGAGGATCGTCAGCGCTCCGGCCGCCGCGCCGCGGCGCGCCTTCGCGAGGGCCGGCAGGAGCGGCGCCAGCACCCGGTTGGCGAGCAGGCCGAGGCTGCCGAGGTTGGCGAAGCCCGGGCCCTGGCTGAGGCCCGCGAGGCCGGGGATGTGGAGGCGCGGCTCCATCCCCTCGAGCGCCAGCGAGCGGTCGAAGCGCAGCTCGGTCCCCGGCGGGCGGTCCCAGATCGGCCCGACCCGCGCCTCGAGGTCGGCGCGCACCGGCTCGGCGAAGAGGCCGCGCAGCTGCGCCGTCAGGTCGAAGCCGGTGCAGTTGACGACGTACTCGTGGTGGGCGATCGCGGGTCCGGCCGGGGTCTCGAGCTCGAGCTCCACCTCCTCCCCGCCCCGCGCCGCGGTGACCCCGACCGCGCGGCCGAGCTCGAACTCGCAGCGCTGCTCGCCGGCGAGGCGGGCGATCACGCCGGCGTCGAAGACCCCCCGGTCGCAGTGCTTGACGAAGTCCCGGCGGGCCTCGAGGTCGAGCGCCTCCCAGCCGACGTCGTCGGGGTCGGCGAAGACGCGGTTCTCGAGGAAGCTCTCGCCGCGAGAGAGCGGCAGCACCGGCGTGTAGACGGTGATCCGCGCCGCGGGGCGGAGCGCGCGCAGGAAGACGAGCGCCGAGAGCGCGCTCTCGCCGCCGCCGACGATCGCCACGTCGACCTCGCGCTCGGCGGGCAGCCGGGCGAACTCGTCGCGCCTGCTGTCGCAGTGGAGGACGCGGGGCTCGGCCGCCGGATCGTGCGGGAACGCCCGGTGGACCCCCGGCCCGGTGAGCAGCAGCGCCCGCCCGGCGAGCCGCCGCGGCGCGCCGTCCTCCCCGCCCTCGACGTCGATCACCCAGTGCTCGCGAGACGGATCAAGGGCGACCGCCACTACCCGGCCGCGCAGCAGGCTCACGCCCCGGGTGGCGCGCTCCAGCACCCAGCCGAGGTAGGTGCCGTAGTCCTGGTGGAGGATCGGCGGCGCGCCCGCGTTGACCCAGGGCGCGTACTCGCCGCGTTCGATCGCGTGGCGCTGCCAGCTGAGCGGCAGCAGGGCGGCGTCGAGCTCGTCCCCGACCGCCGGGAACTGGCGCGCGCTGCGATACGGGAAGCCGACGTCCTTGATCGGCGGCACGGCGAGCGGCTCTTCGCCCGAGGTCATCCCGTTGAGGCCGAGCCAGGAGGCGGCGGGCTCGGTTTTCTCGACGATCGTCACCGTCGGCGCGGCCAGGCCGAGCCGGTTCAGGGCGTCGACCTTGGCGGCGATCGCGGCCGCCTTGGCCCCCGCGCCGACGATCAGGAGATCGGAGATCCCCTCGCTCATCCCACCATCACCAACCCCTTCTCTCCCGGACTGAAGGAGATCGCAGCTTTGCGGACCCGCTCGTCGCGACCGTCCACCGGTCGAAGGTCGACCGCCGCCAGCACCTCGCGCAGGACCCGCTTCATCTCGAGTTCGGCGTAGCTGGCGGCGAGGCAGCGGCGCACGCCGCCGCCGAAGGGGATCCAGGTGTACGTCCCGGCGGGGGTCTCGAGGAAGCGCTCGGGGCGGAAGCGGAGCGGCTCGGGGTAGTGGGACGGGTCACGGTGGAGCAGGTGGATGCAGGGGGCGACGACGGTCCCGGCCGGGAGGTCGCGGCCGGCGATCCACATCGGCTCGCGCAGGCGGCGGACGACGACCGGCACCGGCGGGCGCATGCGCAGCGTCTCCTTGACGACGGCGTCGAGGTAGGCGTCGTCGGCGCCCGCGGCGAGGCTGGCGCGACGGGCGCGGGCGAGGGTCTCCGGGTTGCGGAGGAGGCGCTCGAAGGTCCAGGCGAGCGAGGTCGAGGTCGGGCCGTCGGTGAGCAGGGTGAGGAGTTCGTCGCGCAGCTCACCCTCGCCGAGCGGCGAGCCGTCCTCGCGGCGGGCGGCGATCAGCATCGAGACGATGTCGGGGCGGGCGGGGATCGGCTCGGAGCGGCGGCGGCGGACCTCGGCGAGTGCCGCGTCCTCGACCGGGCGCATCGCCTGGCGGTAGCCGCGGCTGCGGCGCACCCACTCCGGGCCGAGGGCGGTGAGCGCGGCGAGGCTGCGCGGGCGGTTGAGGTAATCGGTGAGGTCGGCGAGGCGCCGGCGCAGGTCGTCGAGGCGCGGGTCGTCGGCGCCGGGGCCGAAGACGGCGCGCATCACCACCTCGAGGGTGATCCGCTGCATCCGCGGCCAGAGCGCGAACGGCTCGCCGGCGGGCCAGGCGGCGATCTCGCGGCGCGTCACCTCGCCGATCGTCTCGGCGTCGTTGGCGATCGCCTCGCCGTGGAAGGCGGGCAGGACGACGCGCCGCCGGCGCATGTGCTCGGGTTCTTCGGAGAGCATCACCGAGCGCGGCCCGAGCACGGGCCCGAGCAGCGGATTGGCGAGCGCGACCCCGACCTTGTCGCCGGCGGTGAAGACGGCTTTGACGTCGACCTCGTCGGCGAGCACGACCCAGTCGCCCCAGTGCCGGATGCGCAGGGTGAAGGCGTCGCCGTAGCGCGCCCGGCAGCGCTCCAGCCAGGGCAGCGACCGCCGCGCCCACCCGAGCGCCTGCAGGGCCCGCGGCAGCCGCGGCCCCGGCGGCAGGCTCACGTCACACTCCCGCGCGCCCGCGTCTGTGTCTGCGTTTTCCCCCGCGCAGGAGGGGTAAATGCAGACGCTCTCCCCTCACCCGCGGCGAGGCGGACCATCAGCTCGTCCTCGGCGCGGCAGGTGGCGTCGATCATCAGGTCGAAGAGGGCCGCCGTGAAGTCGGTCGGGAGGTCGACCTCGGCGCCGTGCTGGAGATAGCGGGCGCGGACGATCTCGACCCGGCCCGGCTGCATCATCTCGATCTCGTTTTCCGACTTGTGGACGGCTACTTCGCGGCAGATCTGGAACCGCTCGCCGAGCAGGTCGACGAGTTGCGCGTCGATCTCGTCGAGACGCGCGCGGAAGGGTGCCAGGCCCGTGGCGACCGCCTGCTCGGCCGGGGTCAGGGCGCGCTCCCCGGCGGCGGTCAAACCGGGTCCTCCCCGAGCAGTCCGGCGACGAAGGCGTGGCTGCACGGCGCCAGCGCCTCGAGCGCGTAGCCGCCCTCCTGGACGACGCAGACCGGCAGCTCGGTGGCGGCGAGGAGGCGGCCGATGCCGGCGAAGACCTCGGGGCCGAAGTGCCAGCCACCGTGGGGGTCGCCCTCGACCGTGTCGTAGCCGAGCGAGACGACCAACGCGGCGGAGTCGGCGGCGAGCTCCGCGAGTGAGGCCTCGACCTCGGCCAGGTAGGCGGCCGGGTCGGGAGCGGCGGCGAAGGCATGGGCGCGTTCCCGCAGTGCCCGCGGCAGTGCGGTGCCGGCGGCGACGTTGGTGACCGGGGTGGCGTGCAGCGAGTGGAGCGTCGCCTCGCCCCCCATCCGCTCGACCAGCTCCGCGGTTCCGTTCGGGTAGTGGAGGTCGAGGTCGAGGACGCCGACCGGGGCGAGCCCCCCTTCGCGCAGCGCCTGCACCGCGGCGGCGGCGTTGTTCAGGTAGCAGTAGCCGCCGATGAAGTCGGGGCCCGCGTGGTGGCCGGGCGGCCGGCACACCGCGTACGCATAGCGATCGCCGTCGAGCAGCCGGCCCGCCGCCGAGAGCGCCGTCCGCACCGCCTCCCGGGCGGCGGCGACGAGCGCCGCGTTGACCGGGATGTCGGGCTCGAGCCCGGGCGGGGCCAGGTCCGCCAGCACGGTCGGCTCCTCCCCGACCGCGTCGAGGGCGGCCAGATGGCGGGGACCGTGCAGCGCCGCGAGTGCGCGCTCGACCTCCTCGTCCCCGGCCCCCGCGTCGACCGCCCGCACCCCGAAGTGGCGTCGCAGCCCGAGCCGCAGCGCCGCGAGCCGCGCGTCGGAATCCCGCCCCACGAACCGCACCCCGCCTTCGCGGATCCAGATTGAGCTCGTGTCGAGACCGTTGGTCCGCTGCTCGACCATCACCAGCTCGCTCACGGCACTGCCCTCCGCATCCGCGGGCCGAGGCGCTCGAAGCCGTTGGCGAGGTAGAAGCGCTCGGTGGGGCGGAGGGCGGGGAAGCTCTCGCGCGGCAGCCCGACCTCGACCCGGCCCGCCCCCGCGGCGGCCGCCGCCGCGGCGAGCGCCTCGACCAGGGCCGCACCGACGCCACGGTCGCGCCACTCGCGCCGCGTCCAGAGGACCTCGATCGTGAGCAGGCGCCCGGCGACCTGGATCGCCCGCGCCCAGCTCGCGGCGAGCACCCCGACGAGTTCGCAGTTCCCCGCGCGATCCGCGGGTTTCTGCAAACTCACCGCGGGAGCGGCGGGGTCGGGGGCAAGCTGGGCGACGAGGACGATGCCGAGGGACGGGTCCTCGATGTGGGCGCGGGCCTCGGCCTCGATCGCGGTGCGCGGCGGCGGCGTCCCGCCCAGCTCCGCGAGCAGCGCCGCGACCGCCGCGGCCACCGCCGGTACGTCATCGGTACGTGCGGGACGGATGTCCCAACCGCCTTCCCCCGGCTCGGCGGCCGGGATGTCGACGACCGGTCCGGTCATGCCGCCTCGGCGCTCCTCGTCGGCGGCGCGGGCGACCCGTCGTCCCTGACTGCGTCGCGCGCCGAGCCGCCATCCCCGCGGCCCGCCGCCACCCCTGCCATCGCCGCCCGCGGCTCGAGCTCGACGCTCCAGGCGCCCTCGTCGCCGCGCCCGGTCACGGTGCGCGCGATCGCCGCCATCGGCGCCCGCGCCTTCAGCAGGATCTCGTCGAACTCCTCCTCCGGGTCGGACTGCATGACGATCGCGCCGCCCGCCCCGATCGTCGTGCGGCCGGGGCGGATGACGATCGTCCGGATCACGATCGAGAGGTCGACCGCCCCGTCGGTGCCGAAGTAGCCGATCGCGCCCGAGTAGACGCCGCGCGCCTCGTCCTCGAGCTCGTCGATGATCTCCATCGTGCGCTCCTTCGGCGCCCCGGTCATCGAGCCGCCGGGGAAGCAGTTGCGCACGCACTCGACCGGCGAGCGCCCCGCCTCGAGCTGCCCGGTCACGGTCGAGACGACCTGGTGGACCGTCGCGTAGGGCTCGACCACCATGAGGTCGGGGACGCGGACCGAGTCGACCTCGCTGACCCGGCCGAGGTCGTTGCGCAGCAGGTCGACGATCATCAGGTGCTCGGCGCGGGTCTTTTCGTCGGCGGCGAGCTCCGCGCGGCGGGCGGCGTCCTCGGCGGGATCCTCGGCGCGCGAGATCGTCCCCTTGATCGGGCGCGCCTGGACCGCGCCGTCGCGGCCGACCGAGAGGAAGCGCTCCGGCGAGGAGCTGACGATCGCGGTGTCGCCGAAGCGCAGGAAGGCGGCGAACGGCGCCGGGTTGGAGCGCCGCAGACGGCGGTAGAGCGCGAACGGGTCGGGGCTCGCGTCGGTCGAGATCTGGTCGGTCAGGCAGACCTCATAGGATTCCCCCGCCGCCAGTTCCGCCTGCGAGCGTTCGATGTCGGCGAGGTACCGCGCGCGCCCGCGGCCGCAGCGGAAGGTGACGTGCCCGCCGGGTTCGGCAGGCGGGTCGAGCGGTCGCTCCGGCGGCGGGTCGCAGATCGCCGCCGCGGCGAGCCGCGTCGCCTCCTCGAGCCACGCCTCCGCCGCCGCCAGTTCCTCCCGTTGACGGGCCGAAAACCGCTCTATATCAGCGGTTTTCGGCCCATCAACACCGTCGGCCGGGGCGGAGGGGACCAGGGCGAAGAGGTGGGTTCGCTCGCGGGCGTGGTCGACGGCGACGACGCGGTTGGCGAGCACCAGGGCCGCGTCGGGGAGGTCGGAGCTGTGGACGTTCGACGAGCCGCAGTCGGCCTTCAGCTCGTACCCGAGGTAGCCGACGTAGCCGCCGATCAGGCCGCGGTCGACGCCGTCCGGTGCCTCGGCGCGGAGGTCGGTCAGCTCGCGCTCGAGCAGGTCGAAGATCGAGCCGTGGCGGACCTCCTCCCCGCCGGGCGTGCGGATCGTCGTCGTCGCGGCGTCGACGTCGTAGGAGAGGTGCCGCTCCCCCGGCCCGGCGCTGGTCCCCATATAAGAGCACTGCGCGAGCCAGGTCGGCGCGTCGGCGCTATCGAGCCAGAAGGACGTCTCGGCGGCGGCGAAGAGTCGTTCGTAGAGGTGCTCCGTCGGCGCCGCCCCCTCGAGCGTCCGCGACCGCACCGTCCACCCGGCGCGCGCCACCCCCGCCGACGGGCCGGAAACCGGACTATCTGGCGGGTTTTCGGCCCGTCGCGGGCGGGGGTCCTGGGAATGGCGCGCTGGACTTGGGATGAAGTGGGTCGAGGGGCTCGCGGCGGCGGCGCGCCCGGCGAGCTCGAAGAAGTTGCGCGCGATGCGGTCGCCGTGCTCGGTGGCGATCGACTCGGGGTGGAACTGGACCCCCCACATCGGCCGCGAGACATGCTCGACGCCCATCACGACGCCGTCGTCGGCCCAGGCGACGACGTGGCCTTCGGGGCCGACCGGGCCGGTGATCGCGAGCGAGTGGTAGCGGACGACCGCGAAGTCCTGCGGCACGCCGGCGAAGATCCCGGTCCCCCGGTGGCGGACGCGGCTGAGCCGCCCGTGCATCGGCTGCGGGGCGCTGGCGACGCCGCCCTCGAGCAGGTTGCCGATCCCCTGGTGGCCGAGGCAGATCCCCAGCACCGGCACCTCGCTGTAGCGGAGGATGTCGCGGCAGACGCCGAAGTCGTGCCAGCGTTCCGGGCGCCCCGGGCCAGGCGAGAGCACGAAGGCGTCGAACTTCGACCGCGAGAGCACCCGCCAGCTGACCGCGTCGTTGTTGACCACCACCGGCTCCTCCCCCGAGGCCGCCGCCAGCAGGTGGAAGACGTTGTAGGTGTAGGAGTCGTGGTTGTCGACCAGGAGCGTGCGCATCACGCCGCCTCCAGACCGAGCCCGCGGACGCCCTCGTCGAGCACCGCCCGGGCGACGGCGCCGACCCGCGGCGACTGCGGCCCGCCGCTCGCGTACCAGCGGGAGAAATGGGAGATATAGCGGGCGAGCGGCACCGGGTCGAGGTCGGCGATCGCGCTCCGCAGGTGGCGGCGGAAGAGCTCCGACTGGACGACGGCGAAGCGGTAGTCGGGATCCTCGGCACCCGCGCCGCCACCGCCCCCCGCGCCGACCCCGGCCGGCACCCGGGTCCCGGCCGCCTGCGCGCGGACGAGGTCCCAGCCGAGGCTGCGCTCGGCCTCGAAGAGCAACTCCGGCTCGAACTCGACCCGCTTCGAGGTCGTCTGCAGAAGGAAGTAGGCGAGCACGACGCGGGCGGCGATCCGGTCGGGCTGCGGGTGGGCCGCCCGCACCGCCGCCAGCTCGGGGTCGGCGAGGAGCCGGCCGTCGGCCCACTCGACCAGGTCGTCGATCAGCAGCGCCCCCTGCTTCGAGGAGCTCACCGCTTCGTTGGAGCGCGCGACCATGCCGTGGAAGACGTCGTGGGTGGGCGGGCCGCCGCGGCCGTCGCCGTTGGTGACCGGGTTCGGGTGGCCGTTCGGGCGGGCGACCGCGAGCGCGTCGAGCAGCTGCCGCCGGCAGGTGACGTGGGCGACCCACTCGGTGCCGCAGACCTGCAGCGAGGTGAGGTCGTCGAGCTCCGGCGCCGCCGCCCAGTAGGCGAGCGCGCGCATGTGCTGGGTCGGGAGGCCGTCAGCGCGCACCAGCGGCATCTCTTCCAGCTCCTCGCGGCCGGTCGGGTAGATGACCATCCCGTCCTCGCGGCGGCGCAGCGTCCCTTCGCGCAGGCCGAGGTTGGTCAGCTCGGCGACCTCGGGAAGGAAGTCGGACTCGAAGATCACCCGGTCGAAGGGGACGCCGAGCCGGGCGAGCGTCTTCCGTTGCCCGGAGATCACCCAGGCGCGCGTCTTCGACCACAGTTCCAGCGCCCGCTGGTCGCCCGCCAGCACCCGCATCATCAGCTCGTCGGCCTTGTCGTCGTAGACGGCCGACTCGCGGGCGACCGAGTCCTCGGCGCCGTCGTCGCCGAGGTCGCCGCGCCCCGCCTTCACGTAGTCGGCGTAACAGAGGCCGACGAAGTGATCGGACTTCTCGCCGTTCTCGCCGCCGAGCTCGTCGTCGGCGCGGCCGGAGTCGACGACTCCTGCCATCGCCTCCCCCATGCTGCGGCCGACGTCGCAGATCAGGCTGCGGTTCTCCACCCGGGCGCCGCCGACCCGCAGCGCGGCGGCGATCGCGTTGCCGAGCGCGAGGTTGCGGAGGTGGCCGACGTGGAGGGCCTTGGTCGTGTTGGCGCCCCAGAAGTAGACGGCGTAGCGCGCGCCGGCGGCGAGGTCTGCGTTGGCATCGGGGGCGACGGGGCCGGACTCGAGCGGCTCGCCGCGCGCCTCGATCCATTCGTCGTCGAGGCGGACGTCGACGCCCTTGCCGTGCTCGCGGACCTCGGCCACGGCGGGGTCGGCGGCGATCCGCTCGAGCGCCTCCCGCGCGGCTGGGTCGGCGAGCCAGTCGCGGACCCGGGGCACCAGCATCAGATCGCGGCCCTCCTCCGGCCGGAAGGGCGAGCGCGCCGCCCAGGGAGCCGCCGCGGACACTCCCGCCGCCACCCCGTCGATGCTGTCGAAAATGTTCCCTGCCATAGCCCCGTTCTCCGGTTTCACCCCGGATTTTGCGGAAGTGCACCAGCCGGGGCTCGAACCCGGATCACCGGCTTACAAGTCCGGTCCTTTAACCGATTAAGGCACTGGTGCTGGCTATGCGAACCGAACGACTAGTTTCCCGCTTACCTGCACATCGAGTTCCCTGATTGCTCGATTCGTCGCGCAGCATAACACCGGTTCTGAATTACGCAAGCTTCTTGACTAATCGCCTGCAAACAACGCATTAGAGTGCGCCCTCAGGGATCAAGGGACTTTGCGTTGTACGGTTGTGAGGAAATGTCACCAGGCAGTGACAAACTGGCGCGGTGAGCGTCTACCACCACATCCTGGTGGCGCTCGACGGGTCGGCCGACTCGCGAACCGCGCTGCGCCACGCCGTCACCCTGGCCCGCGAGCAGAACGCCAAGCTGACGCTGCTCACCGTCGTCCCCCACCAGCCGACCCAGGTCGGCCCGGGCGTCGCGCCGCCGCAGGAGACCGACGAGTCCCACGGCGAGATCATCCGCGAGGCCCTCGCCGAGATCCCGAACGACGTCGGCGTCACCACCCGCCTCGAGCACGGCGAGATCGCCCCCACCATCCTCAAGGTCGTCGCCGAGGACCAGTACGACCTCCTCGTGATGGGATCCCACGGCCACAGCCGCGTCCACCGCGCCCTGCTCGGCTCGGTCTCCGAGAAGGTCCTCCACAAGGCCGCCGTCCCCGTGCTGATGCTCCGGTCCCACTGCGAGGCCTGAGGCCGGCCGGCGCCTCGTGCATATCCGGTGAGACATCCGCCGCAGCCCCCGCGTCGTTTGCTGAGTTGAGGGCGCCCAGGCGCACGCAACTGAGCAAGGGGCGTAGGCCTGGCCCCGCCCCTACGCCCGCCCCGCCTCCAGCAGCCGGGCGAGGAAGCGGCGGGTCTCCTCGGCGTGGGGTTCCTCCAGCACCTGGCGAGGTGGGCCGGACTCGACGATGCGGCCTTGGTGGAGGAAGGCGACCTCGTCGGCGACCTCGCGGGCGAAGGCCATCTCATGGGTGGCGATCACCATCGTCATGCCCGCCGCCTTGAGGTCGCGGACCGCCTCGAGGACCTCGCCGACGAGCTCCGGGTCGAGGGCGCTGGTCACCTCGTCGAGGAGCAGGGCGCGGGGCTTGCCGGCGAAGGCGCGGGCGATCGCGACGCGCTGCTGCTGGCCGCCGGAGAGCTCCTCGGGGCGGTCGTCCTCGCGCCCCGCGAGGCCGAAGCGCGCCAGGAGCGCCCGCCCTTCCTCCTCCGCCTCGCGCCGCCCCACCTTCTGCGCCCGCATCTGTCCCAGCACCACGTTCTGCAGGACGCTCATGTGGGGGAAGAGGTTGTAGGCCTGGAAGACGACCCCGAGCTTGCGCCGCACCGCCACCGGCGGCACCGAGGGGTCGGTGATCACCTCGCCGTCGAGGAAGATGTCGCCGTCGTCGATCTCCTCGAGCAGGTCGATGCACCGCAGCAGCGTCGACTTCCCCGAGCCGGAGGCACCGATCAGCGCGACCGCCTCGTGCTCGGCGACATCGAAGTCGACTCCGTGCAGGACCTCGCGCTCGCCGAAGGCCTTGGTCACGCCGCGCACCTCGATCACCGGCGGCCCGCCGCGCGCCATCAGCGCACTCCCCCGGCCCCGCCCATGCGGTCGACGATCCGCGCCAGCGGGATCGTGATCACCAGGTAGAGCATCGCCGCGGCGATGATCGGCGTGTAGTTGAAGTTTTCGCCCTGGTAGATCTGGGCGACGCGGAAGGCCTCTTGCGGGCCGATGATCGAGATCAGCGCGACGTCCTTCTGCAGGGCGACGAAGTCGTTCAGCAGCGGCGGGGCGACGCGGCGGATCGCCTGCGGCAGGACCACGTGGCGCATCGCCTGCGTCTGGGTGAGGCCGACCGAGAGCGCCGCGTCGGTCTGCCCGCGGTGGACCGAGTTGATCCCGGCCCGGTAGACCTCGGAGACGTAGCCGCTGTAGGAGAGCGTCAGCGCGATCCCGCCGAGCACCACCGGGTCGGTCGGCAGACCTTCGAGTTCGAGCGCCGGGACGCCGAAGCCGACCAGGTAGACGAGCAGCACCGTCGGCACGCCGCGGAAGACGTCCACCCAGACGGTCGAGAGCAGGCGCACCGGGAAGAGGCCCGGCGAGCGGTTGACGCGGATCATCGCGATCACCAGCGCGATCACGAGCACCGCCGCCTCGACCACCATGAAGACCTTGATGTCGAGCCAGAAGCCGTTCAGGACTTCCGGGAAGGCATTGCGGAATTCGCTCCAGGAGAAGAACGTTTCGCGAACCGTGGGCCAGCCGGGGCTGGTGAGGATCAGCGCCGCGAGGCCGCCGATGACGATCACCGAGGAGGCGGCGGCGATCCCCGCGTTGCGGCGCGCGCGGCGTCGTTTGGCCGCCTCGCGTTCGAGGCGACGCGCGCCGGGGGCGGTGGTGGCGGTCTCGGTCACCCGCCGCGGGCGCAGCTCAGTGAAGCTGCGGCGCTTTCGCGGCCTGGCTCATCCACCGCTGCGTGATCTTTTCCAGTTCGCCCGATTCTTCGAGCGCTTCGATCGCCCCGGAGACACAGGCGGTCAGCGGCGAGCCTTTCGCCAGCAGGGCGCCCCATTCTTCGCCTTCGGCCTTGCCGAACTGGCCGACGATGGTCGCGTTTTCGACCTGGGCGGCGGTCAGGTAGAGCGCCGTCGGGAGGTCGACCACCACCGCTTCGACCTGTCCGTTCTTCAGCGCCGTCACCACGTCGCCGGAGCTGTTGAAGACTTCCGGTTTGTTCGACGGTTCGATTTCTTCGTTAACCGCGGAGAGGCTCGTGGTGTTGATCTGGACCCCGATCTTGGTGTCCTTCAGTTCGGCCAGCGATCTGGCCTTCGCCGCCGCCGATCCTTCCAGCGCGACGACCGCCTGGTTGGCCGAGTAGTAGGGCACCGAGAAGTCGACCGCCTTTTCGCGGGTCGGCGTGATCGAGATCTCGTTGACGTCGAAGTCGAAGCTCTTCGGGCCCGGCGCGTAGGAGGAGTCGAAGGGCTCGACCGTCCACTTGATCTTCGATTTCGGGTACCCGAGCTGCTTGCCGATCGCGTAGGCGACGGCGCTCTCGAAGCCCTTCCCGTTGGCCGGTTCGCCTTCTTCGAAGTACGGCGGGTAGGCGGGTTTGTCGGTGGCGACGGTCAGCACGCCGGGCGTCTGCGTCTGCATCTTCGCCGGGGTGCAGGCGGCGGCGCTCGCGGCTTCGCCTTCGCCCGCGGCGGTGGTCGAGGAGCTCGAGGTCTTGCCGCCGCAGCCGGCCGCGACCAGCACCAGGCCGAGGGCGAGCGGGAGGACGATGGCAAGGGTCGATCTACGCATGGAAATCCGGGGCCCGAAGACGGTGCATCCTACGTGAATCGGCGACGCCGCGGCGGGCGTGGGGACGAGGAAGCCGGCGCCCGGGCCACCTCGGACGGCCTCTCGGCCTTGCGGCTCAGGCAGCTCCTTCGGTCCGCCCCAGGAACACCTGGCCGAGATCGTCGCGGTCGAGGATCGAGGCGGCCGCGCTCTCCAGCTTCACTTCCCCGGAGGCCAGGACGTAGGCGTACTGGGAGATCTCGAGCGCCTCGCGAGCCCGCTGCTCGACCAACAGGACGGCGACCTCGCGGGCGGTGAGGCGGGCGACGTACTGCTCGAGCATCTGCTGGGCCAGTTTGGGCGACAGGCCGGCGGTGGGCTCGTCGAGGATGACGAGGCTCGGTCGGGTCATCAGCACACGGCCGATCGCGACCATCTTCCGCTCTCCGCCACTGATCTTGCCCGCCGAGCGGGTCAGCATCCCCTTCAGCTGAGGGTAGGCGAGGAGCACCTCCTCGATGCGCTCCTGGACCTCCGGGCGGCGCAGGTGGTACCCGCCCATCTCCAGGTTCTCCTTCACCGACAGCGTCTCGAAGACGTCGCGCACCTGGGGGACGTACCCCACGCCCTTGGCGGCGACCTTGTTCGCCGGCAGCCCGCCGATCGGCTCGCCGCCCAGCGAGATGCTGCCGGCCATCGGCTCCAACAGGCCCATGACCGACTTCAGGAGCGTGCTCTTGCCGGCTCCGTTGGGTCCGATCACGGTCACGACTTCGCCTTTCGACACCGCGACATCGACACCGCGGATGATCGCGGTCTTCTTGTAGCCGGCGCTCAGATCCTCGACGACGAGGTGGCCATCCCGGCGCGGCGACTCACCCGGCGAGGTACGCATCGACCACCTCCTGATTTTCGCGGATTTCCGCCATCGAGCCCTCGGCGAGGACGGTGCCGGCGGCCATCACCACCACGGTGTCGCACAGCCGGTCGATCGCGCCCATCTCGTGCTCGACGAGGACGATGGTCATCCCCTCGTCGCGCAGCGCGCGCAGGATGTCCTCGACCTCGCGCGCCAGCGTCGGGTTGACGCCGGCGAACGGCTCGTCGAGCAGCAATACCCGCGGCCGCCCCATCAGCGCCCGCGAGATCTCCAGCAGCCGTTTCTGGCCGCCGCTGAGTTCGGCGCCGTAGAGATCTTCGACATCGGTGAGCCCGAACCGCCCCAAGAACTCGCGGGCGCGGGCGACCGATTCTTCCTCGGCCCGTCGCCAGTAGCGCTTTCCGCGCAAGGCGGCGAGGACGGTCGAACCGCGTTGGTCCGGGACCGCGGTGAGGAGGTTCTCGATCACGGTGAGCCGGGCGAACTCGCTGGAGAGCTGAAAGGTGCGGACCAGCCCCAACCGCGCGATCTGATGCGCAGAGTGACCGGTGATGTCCTCGCCGTCGTAGACCACCTGGCCGGAGCCCGGCGGGGTGAAGCCCGACACGAGATTGATCAGCGTCGACTTACCCGCCCCGTTGGGGCCGATCAGGCCGGTGATCGTCCCCTGTTCGACGTAGAAGGAGGCTCCCGCCAGGGCGTGGACGCCGCCGAAGTCCTTGTGCAGGTCGCGGACCTCGAGGATCCCGGCGGCGGGCTGGACCCGGCGGTCGGCGCCGGCCGGGTCGGACTCCGAGGCGATCACCGCGCCTCCTCGACCGCGACGGCGGTGCCGCGATCCGGGCCCGCCGAGGGGAACGCGAAGCGGCGGCGGCGCTCCGGGAACAGGCCCCGCGGTTTGAACCAGAGGAAGGCGATCACGATCAGGCCCAGCAGCACGAGCTGCAGCGCCTCCGCCGCCGTGGTGTAAGAGAAGATCGGCAGGTAGGCGAGGCCGTTGAACAACACGGTGAGCACGAGCACGGAGCCGACGGCGGCGCCGAAGTTGTTCCCCAGCCCGCCGACCACGATGCAGACGAAGAGCAGGAAGGTCTCTCCCGGCCCCCAGGCCCCCGGCGACCAGGACCCGATGTAGCCGACCAGCAGCGCGCCGCTGAAAGCCGCGATCGCGCCGCCGATCACGAACACCTGCAGCCGCCGCGCGGGCACGTTCAAGCCGAGCGCTTCCGCGGCCACCGGGTCTTCGCGCATCGCCCGGACCTGGCGACACCATGGCGAGCTGGTCAGCAGGTGGATCACGATGAAGACCAACACCACGGCGACGGCGACCACGCCGACGTAGAACCAGCCGTATTCGATCAGACCGAGCCCCAGCGATTCGTTGAACGGCTTCGGCACACCCACCAGCCCCGAGGCGCCGTTGAGCCAGCCTTTCTCGTCGGTGACCACGACGGCCGCGATGATCGCCACCGTCAGCAACACCATCCCCTGGTAGTCGGTCCGCTTCGGCCGCAGCGCCACCAGCCCGACGAGCAGGGCGAGCACACCTCCGGCCAAGGTCGCGACCACCAACGCAAGCAGCCACGGCAGGTGGGCCCCGCCGACGTAGGTCTGGAAGGTGGTGATGCCTCCCGCCGGCCCCAGCGTCAGCACTGCGGCGGCGTAGGCACCGACCGCCTGGAAGATGATGAAGGCGAAGTTGAGGATGCCGCCGAGCCCATACTGAAGGTTGAGCGCCCAGGCGGCGATGATGTTGACACCGGAATAGGTGAGCAGCGTGATGAAGTAGAACTGCCAGGCGGTCGTCATCGGGCGCCCATCGTTTCTTTGGTGGCGGCCGACGGAATCAAGCCGTCGGGACGGACCAACAGCATCACGACGAGGATCGCGAAGGCGATCACCTCCTTCAGGTTCGGGCTCACCAGCGCCGCGAATTCGGTGGCGAGACCGATCACCAACGCGCCCAGCATCGCCCCGTAGGGCTGTCCCACCCCGCCGAACACCGCCGCCGCGATCACCACCAACAGCAAGCTGGAGCCGGTCGTGGTGTCAAACGTCGCCAGGTTGAGCGCGAAGGTGACGCCGGCCGCCCCACACAGCGCCCCGGACAGGCACCAGGCGATCATCGTCACGCGATCGGTCGCGATCCCGCTGGTGCGAGCGAGGCCGGCGTTGGCGGCGGTCGCCCGCATCGCCTTCCCGAGCCGGGTCTGCCGCAGCAACAGGTGGAGACCCACGAGCGCGGCCACGCTGATCCCGATGATCAGCAGCTGCTGCACCGTGAGGATCATCCCAAGTACGTGGATCGAGTGGGTTCGGGGCTGGTTGTAGGCCTTGAAAGACGGTCCGGCGAAGGCGAGCATCACGTTCTCCAAGACGAGCCCCACGGCGAGGCTGACGATGATGATCCCGTCCAGCGAGACGCCGCGCCGCAGGAACGGCATGAACACCGTCTTGTTGAGGAAACCCGAGACCACCGCGCCCGCCAAGGCGCCCCCGAGGACCCCGACCCAGAGACTCTGGCCCCCTTGGACATTGATCAGGTAGGCGGCGAACATCCCCACCGTCATCACCTGTCCGAACGACAGGTTGAAGATGTTCGTGATCCCGAACTGCAGGGTGAAGCCGACGGCGCCGAGGGCGAGGATCGACGCCGTCACCAGGCCGAAGCCGAGCGCGAGATTGAGTTCCATCGCCTACGCCCCACCGGCTTCTTCGAGTTCCTTCGAGCTGACTTCTCCCCCGGTCGGTTCCAGCGAGGCGACGCCGTTCCCCTTCCCGTTCCATTTGTAGCCCGTGAACGGAGTGGATGAGTTGTTGTATTTGTTCAGCGTCACGAGTCCGGCCGCCCCAGACCAGCGCACCGTCTTCCCCGCTTCGATGGCTTTCTTGCCTTCCGGGAAGGTGTGCACCACGATGGCGCCCTTTTCGCCGTTGATCACTTTGGGAACGTACGGAGCCCACTTTTCAGATTCGAGCGAGTTCGCCTCGAGCATCGCCAAGGCGCCGCAGACCAGACCGTCATAGCCAAGCTGCGCGTAGGGATCCGCGGCGTAGTTTTCCCGTTCCGGGATGTTGTTCGGGGCCTTCTTCAACGCCTGCAGGTACTCTTCGTACCCGGGCCCTTCGGTCGGGGTGTTGCTCGCGACGGCGACGATCTTCTGCATGAACTGTTCGGGGCCGATCGCCTTCGCCACCCCCCCGACCCAGTTGCTGTCGAGCGCGGCCGAGGTCGTGATCGTCGGCAGCAATTCACCACCGTTCAGTTCGAGCTCCTCGGAGAAGAAGGTGGCGGCCGTCTGCGGATCCATCTCGGTGACGATCGCTTCCGGATGGGAGGCGAGGATGTGGGAGATCTCGGTGCGATACGAGGTCTGCCCCGGTGCCAGCGTCTGTTCCGAGGTGAAGGTTCCCCCCAGCTTTGCGAACGTTTCCTTGAGGGCAGGCACCACGGTCTGGGCTGCTTCTTCGTTGGTGAACGCGATCGCCACGTGTTTGTAGCCCGCATGGTTCGCGGTGTAGGCGGCGATCGCGGTTCCGGCCAACGAGTCGGACGGACCGTTCCTGATGAAGTAGGGGCTGGTCTGGTGGTCGTATGCCGGGTCACCGCTGTCGGGGAAGTGGACGATTTTTTCCTGGTTCAGTACCGGTTCGACCGCGCGCTGGGCGCTCTGCGTCGGCCCGTACACCATAATCAGGTTCGTGGTGTTGGCGAGCATGCGGTTGGCGACCGGCAAGGCGTCGGCTGGGTCACCGGTGCTGTCGAAGGCTTCGCACTGGAACTTGTGCCCCATCACCCCGCCGCCGGAGTTGATCTCGTACGCGGCGAACGAGCACAACGCCGTGCCTTCAGGGCCGTAGGCGGCATCCGGCCCGGTGTAGGGCTGGTAACTGGCCATGACCAGCGCGCCGCTGCCGATTTCCGACGACGAGCTGCCGCAGCCCGCGATCACGACAGCAAGGAGCGCCACGGCGCCCGCAAGCAACCTCCTCGTTCGCATCCCACTCCTCTCCAGACAGGTGATGACCGGAATTCACGCCATGTGCGATATACGAACAATGAATCCCGACTACCGTACCCGCGGGTTGACGGCGGTGTCAAGGACTCTCATCAAGTCTTTAAATGGGCAGTAAATCGCCGTTGTCAACTCGCCAGGATAGATTCAAGGAGCAATTCGATATTCGGGCAGTGCCGTTCAGAACTACTCATCGAAGGAGAGACGACGATGATCGTCGACCATCAGGCACACTGGTATCCCCACTCGCTGGTGGCCTCGCTGTCGAGCACCGGCCCGCTGCCGCGGGCGGCGGCGAACCAGGACGGGACCTACCGGTACGAAGCCGTGGAGGGCCACCCCTGGAACGTGCCCGGGCACTTTCTCAGTCTCGACGCTCTCCTCCAGGACATGGACGACCACAGCATCGACGCGAGCGTCGTCAGCCCGAACATGCTCGGGCAGGTCGATCACCTCGAGCGGCGGCGCGCCCGCGAGATCTGCGAGTCGCTCAACGAGCTCCTCGCCGCCGCGCAGCGCGACCACCCCGGCAGCATCGCCGGTCTGGCGATGCTGCCGATGCAAGACCCCGACGCCGCCGTCGAGGTACTCGACCGCGCGATCGGTGAGCTCGGCCTGAAGGGGGTCTGCATGCTCTCCAACGTCGACGGCGCTCCGATCGCCGGCGCGGCGAGCGACCCGATCTTCGAACGCATCGCCGAGCTGCGGGTCCCGCTCTTCCTCCACCCCTCGCACGACTCGATCTGCCACGACCGCCTGCCGTTCCCCGCGATCGAGATCGGCCTGGCGTGGATGTTCGACACGGCGGCGGCGGCGCTCGCGCTCGTCTTCGGCGGCACCCTGGACCGTTGCCCGGAGCTGGTCGTCGTCCATCCTCACCTGGGCGGTGTCGTCCCTTACGTGATCGGTCGCCTCGAAGAGACGCGCGAGGGCTTCGCCCCGACCCTCCCCGGCACCATCCGCGAGCACCTGCGGCGATCCTTCTATGTCGACTGCGTGAGCAGCACCCCGTCCTCCCTCCGCTCCGCGATCGAGCTGTACGGGGAGGATCGCGTCCTCTTCGCCACCGACTACCCATGGATCGACCGCGCGCTCGCCCGCCCCTTCGTCACCGACAACCTGCCGCGCGAGCAGGCGACCAAGGTGATCGAAGAGAACCGGGTGCCGGGGTTGACGATCGGTTAGGGGTTGGTTCCGCGGGTGGATCGGGGTGGGTGGCCCTGGCCGGGTGCGGCCGTCCGGCCTGAGATCGGGGCCCGAGGCCACGCTTGGTATACGGGAGGAACGCCAGGGCCGGCGCGGTCGGCGTCCGCTACCTGACCCGGACCGCGACCACCGCGGGCCGACCCTCCCGGGTCGCGGCGATGCCTTGCTCGAGGGCGTCGCGCAGCTCCTCCGGGGCGGTGACCGAGAAGCCCGCCGCCCCGGCCGCCTGCGCCTCCGCGGCGTAATCGGGCGGGGGCTCCAGGTTGGCCCCCTCGAAGCCGCCGGCCCGGCTGAAGCCGTCGGGGTAATAGGGCAGGAGCTGCTCGACTCCGGTGCTGTAGCGAGCGTTGACGAAGACCACCGCCAGGTAGGGGGCGCCATAGCGCACCGCGCTCCAAAGCGCGGCGGACGGGACCCCGTAGGCGTAGAAGCCGTCGCCGGAGGCGAGGATCACGTCCCGGTCGGGAGCCGCCAGCTTCGCCCCGAGGGCCGCGCCCGGGCCCCAGCCGCCGCCGGTGCCGAACGGCGAGTAGTAGGAGCCGGGACGATCCATCCGCACGTAGCGGGTGACGATTCGCGAGTTGGTCAGCGCGTCGTCGAGCAGGATCGCCTCGCGGTCGACGACGCGCGCGAGCTCGTGCCCGACGAACGCCGGGTCGATCGGGGTCGACCGCGACGCCGCCGATGCCTCGCGCTCGAAGCGCTCGAACCGCGCTCGCCGGCGCTCGGTGGCTGCCGCGATCCGCTTCCGCGCGCGCTCGCGGGCAGGGTCCTCCAGCCGTTCCTCCAACGCCGCGGCGAGGGCCCGGAGGCCGAGCAAGGGATCCGCCGCGATCCGCAGATCGGCGGTCAGCTCCAGGATCGTCATCTCGGTCCCCACCGGTTCCTGCGCGAGGATGGCGACCCGGCAGTCGGCCGACGGAGCGCGGCGCGGATCGGTGAGCGGCAGGTCGGTCGCTTCCTCGACGCCGTCGTCACCCAGCTCGCGCGGCCCCGCGGGCACCCACGGCAGGTCGCGATCGAGGGCGAAGACGACGTCGGCTTCGCACGGCAGCGGCCCGGTGTTGGCGAGTGGGTGCGTGGCGGGGAAGTTCATCCGGTAGGTGAAGCCGTTGTCGGAGACCGGCGCGCCGATCGCCTCGGCGATGCGCACCAGCTCGGCGACCGTCGCCGGGTCTCGGCCGCTGGTGCCGGCGATGATCAGCGGCCGCTCCGCCGCCAGCAGCCAGCCGGCGAGGGTGTCGATCGCCGCCGGGTCCGGGGCCGGCGGCCGCGCCAGGCCGAGCTGGTCGACCGTCGGGAAGGCGACCCCCGCAAGCGGAGCCATCCCGACCTCTCGCGGAACGCTGAGAAACGCGGGGCCCCGCGGCGCCGACAGCGCCACCTGCAGGGCCCTGCTGACCGTCAGTCCGGGGTTGTCCTGCAGCTCGAGGCGGAAGCGCCATTTCGCGTAGCCGCCGACCAGCTCGCGTTGGTCGAACCGCTCCTGCGACCAGTTGATCGGGTTGTCCCGACCGCCCCGCATCGTCCCCGGATAGGCCCGCGCGGTGGCGCCGGAGATCATCAGCACCGGGGAGCGCTCGGCGAACGCGGTCACCAGAGCGCTGCCGTAGTTCAGGGTCCCCGACTCGACGTGCACCGCGGTCGCCGCCGGCCCACCGCCGACCGCCGCGAACCCGACGGCTGCGTGCAGGGCGACGGCCTCGTGCATGACCGTGACCAGGGCGGGCGTCGGCGTGCCGAGCGCGGTCGCCTTCGCCACCGCCTCCTGCAGGAAGCTGATGTCGGAGCCGGAGCAGAAGAAGACCTTCGAGACGCCGCCCGCGGCCAGCGCCGCGACCATCGCATCCCCGGCCTCGCCGGTCTCGAGACGCATCCACTCGCTCTCCCTGGTCCTCAGCGGAGCACCTCCCTAGGTGTAAGACCCGACCACGTTGTTCCGCTTCAGCTCGCCGAGGCGGGCTCCGGGCGACCTGTGGCTGAGTGAGCCGTGTGGTCTGTGCCAGTTATAGAACTCGAGCCAGCCGGATAGTGCC
>JAFDWB010000091.1 GCA_018268675.1 Actinomycetota bacterium | reverse complement strand
GGGGTCAGACCGTGGTCACGTCTCTGTGACCGTGGAGGAAGCGTGGAGCCCGTGACGTCTCCCTCACGTCACCCGCGCACTTCCCGGCGTCTTCCTCACGGACCCGGCGACATCGCCCTCCGCTGTTCCTCATGCCCACCATCCCGGCATAAGGAACAGCGGAGCGTAGGGCCTTCCGCCGTCCCCCCATGACCCGGCCTTCTCGGAGGCGGCCACAGCCTGCCAGGGTCGCCTCCGAAAAGGCCGGGTCCCTTACGCGTCCCGCCGGAGCACCCCAGGGCCCCGGCCACCCACCTACCCCAGCTCGCCCCCCTCGGGCACGCCCTCCATCAGGTAGAAGCGGGCCCGGCCCAGCTCCTCGCCGTTGACCTCGACCACCGCGGCGTGGGGGCCAGCGGTGGTGAAGGTGGCGGTGGCGGCGATCGACATCACCAGGCGCTGCTCTTGGCCCTGGGGCATGCCGGGCGGCCGGCCGGTCTCGAAGTTGGCGGTCAGGCCGTCGCCGAGCTCGACCCCGTCGGGGTCCTGGATCGTCACCACCAGCTCGTGCGGGCTGTTGGTCTCGTGCCAGGCGACGTCGATGCCGAGGCCGATGTGGAAGGACCACTCGTGCGGCATCTCGGGCAGGCGGAGGACGTTCCAGCCGCCCCCGGTCAGGTAGAGCTTCCCGTTCACCGCCTCGGAGTAGTCGGTGAGCATGAGGAAGCCGATGTTCACTCCTCGCCCTTCTTCTTGCCCTTGCCCTCGGTGCCCGGGTAGGGCGTCACCGGCAGGTCGGGCACCACTTCGATCTTGCCGCCGCGCTGGAACTGAAGGTCGACCTTCTCGTCCTTGCGGTAGGTCCCCCACAGTCCGAGGTACATCGCCAGCCAGCGGCTGGTGCCCATTTCCTCCTTCACGATCGGCCGCGTGAACACCAGTTCGCGGTCCTCGATGTCGAAGTCCTCGCCCTCGGTCTGGACGACCCCGTTGATGTAGACGGTGTAGGGCGGCTCGGCGCCGGCGGGCATCTTCACCCGCTCGCCGGCGGCGTAGCTTCCCTTGGGCACGCCGGGGCTGTTCATGTGGTCGGTCATCGATCGGTTCCCTCCAAAGTCTCGCGTACCAGGTCGAAAGGCGTGTCGTGGCCGCTCGGGTCGAGCTCCTCCCGCCGCAGCCCGCCCCGGTAGGGGACGAAGGTGCCGTCGCCGCGCACGTCGACCCCGGCGACCGGCTTGTGCAGCAGGCCGCGCCCGCTCAGCTCCAACCGCGCCGTCACCTGATCCGCCGGTTTGAACGTGCGCAGCAAGTTGGCGGTCTTCGGTGGGCCCTCGGCGCGGATCTGGAGCGCTCGCTCGCGCATCGTCGCGACCGCCGCGCCGAGATCGTCGAAGCCGTCATGGTCGACTTTGGCGCCTGCGCGGACGGTTAACTTCCACCTCGGACGGGCCACGTCCCCAGCCTACAAACGCACCGACGCTCGTACCCTTCGGGAAGCGAGCACCGGGGCGGGGCCGTCGCGGCGCGCTCAGGCCCCCCGGCGCGGACGTTTGGGCCGGCGGGCGGGCGGGCCGACGATTTTCTCCGCCCCCTGCCGGTCGTTGACGGTGACGTAGGAGCGCTCGCGCTCACCGGTGTAGATCTGCCGCGGGCGGGCGATTTTCTTGTCCGGGTCTTCCTGCATCTCCATCCACTGGGCGACCCAGCCGGCCGTCCGTGGGATCGCGAAGAGCAGCGTGAACATGTCGGTCGGGATCCCCAGCGCCTCGTAGATGATCCCCGAGTAGAAGTCGACGTTCGGGTAGAGCTTGCGCGAGGTGAAGTACTCGTCGGCGAGCGCCTGCTTCTCCAGCTCGCGCGCGATCTCGACCAGCGGGTTGTACTCGGTCGCCTCGAAGACGGCGGGCATGTGCTCCTGGATGATCCGCGCCCGTGGGTCGTAGTTCTTGTAGACCCGGTGGCCGAAGCCCATCAGTTTCTCTTCCTGGTCCTTGACCCGCTGGAGGAAGTCGGGGATGTTCTCGATCCGGTCGATCCGCCGCAGCATCCGCAGCACCGCCTCGTTGGCGCCGCCGTGCAGCGGCCCGTAGAGCGCCGCCACCCCGGCCGCCACCGCCGAGTACGGGTCGACGTCGGAGGAGCCGACGCCGCGCACCGCGTTGGTCGAGCAGTTCTGTTCGTGGTCGGCGTGGAGGATGAAGAGGACGTCGAGCGCTTTGGCGAGCTCCGGCTTCGGCACGTGTTTGGCTTCGGTCTTGCGGAAGACCATCGAGAGGAAGTTCTCGGCGAAGCCGAGGTCGTTGTCCGGGTAGACGTAGGGCAGCCCCATGTTGTGCCGGTAGGAGAAGGCGGCGAGGGTCGGCACCTTGGCGATCAGGCGGACGGCGGCCATGTAGCGCTCTTCCTCGTCCTTGATCTGCTTCGCGTCGGGGTAGAAGGTGGAGAGCGCGCCGACGCCCGACAGCAGCATCCCCATCGGGTGGGCGTCGTAGCGGAAGCCCTCGAACAGGTGCTTCAGGTCCTCGTGGACGAAGGTGTGGTGGGTGATGTCGAAGACCCAGCGCTCGAGCTGCGCCTTGGTCGGCAGCTCACCCCAGATCAGCAGGTAGGCGACCTCGAGGAAGGTCGACTTCTCGCACAGTTCGGCGATCGAGTAGCCGCGGTGTTCGAGGATGCCCTTCTCACCGTCGATGAAGGTGATCGACGAGCGGCAGGAGGCGGTGTTGGTGAAGGCCGGGTCGTAGGACATCAGCCCGAAGTCTTCGTCGTCGACCTTGATCTGGCGCAGATCGAGGCCGCGCACCGTCCCGTCTGTGATCGGCAGCTCGTAGGTCTTGCCGGTCCGGTTGTCGGTGACGGTCAGGGTCTCCGTCCCGGCCGCGGCCCCGTTGTCGGCACTGGCGTCGCTGGTCTGCTGCTCGGTGGCCATCACCCTCCTCTTCCTGCATCGTCTGGAGTACCTAGTATTCCAGTTCGGCGCCGCCGACCTGTTACCGGTTTTGATCAGTCGCGCCGGGCCGGGAGGCCCTCGAACTGGGTCATCCGGCGGAGCGCCTCGAAGCGCTCGTCGATCTCCTCGCGACCCAGCCGCGCGACGCGCTCGGTGCCGAACTCCTCGACGTTGAAGGAGGCCAGCACGGTGCCGTAGCCCATCGCCCGGCGCAGATTCGCCTCGTCGAGATCGCCGCCGGTCCCGTCCAGGTAGCCGAAGAAGCCGCCCGCGAAGCTGTCGCCGGCGCCGGTCGGGTCGCGCACGTCCTCGAGCGGGAAGCCGGGCAGGGCGAAGAAGGTGCCGCCGTCGCCCGTGTCGGTGCCCGGTTCGGAGGTGAACAGGGCGGCGCCGTACTCGCCGCGCTTGGCGACGACCGCCCGCGGGCCCATGTCCATCACCGCGCGCGCCGCCCGGGCGAGGTTCGACTCGCCGGTCAGCATGCGGATCTCGGCGTCGTTGACGACCAGGCAGTCGACCTCGCCGACCGCGGCCAGCAGCGAGTCCTTGGCGATCTCGATCCAGAGGTTCATCGAGTCGAGGCCGCTGAACCCGGCGCCGCACTGGGCCCGCACCTGGCGCTGCAGGTCGGGCTGGATGTTGGCGAGGAAGAGCGTGTCGGCGGCCTTGGCCGCGTCGGAGAGCTTCGGCTCGAACTCGCCGAAGACGCCGAGCTGGGTGTCGTCGGTGTGGGCGACGTTGAGGTCGAAGTCGTAGTGACCGCGCCAGAAGAAGCTCTGGCCGCCCTCCACCCGCTCGATGTCCTCGGTGAGGATGCCGCGCGACTCCAGCAGCCCGATGTGCTCGTCGCCGAAGTCGTCGCCGACCGGGCCGACCGGGCGCACCTCGGTGAAGAAGCTGGCCGCGAGGGAGAAGTGGACGGCGGCACCGCCGAGCATGCGCTCGCGCTCCCCGAACGGGGTCTTGACGGCGTCAAAGGCGATCGATCCGACGACGGTGAGGGCCACGTCGACCGCAGACTAGTTGGATTCCACCGACGCCGGGTCTGCGAGACTGCGGGCGGCGATGGAACGGCGAGGGGAGGGACGATGAAAGCGATCCAGCTGCGGGAGTTCGGCGGCGCCGACGCCTTCGAGTACGTCGAGCTGGACGACCCGAGCCCGGGGGACGGCGAGGTCCTGGTCGAGGTGACCCGCTCCGGGGTCAACTTCGCCGACACCCACGCGACCCACAACGACTATCTGGCCGAGCAGCGGCTGCCGCTGGTGCCGGGCGCCGAGATCGCCGGGCGGACCGCGGACGGGCACCGCGTCGTCGCCCTGGTCGGGACGGGCGGGTACGCGCAGAAGGTCCTCGTCCCGGAGTCCTCGCTGATCCCGATCCCGGACGAGGTCGACGACGAGCAGGCCGCCGGGGCGCTCCTCCAGGGTCTGACCGCGATGGCGCTGGTGAAGCGGATGGCGCGGATCGAGGCGGGCGAGACGATCGTGGTCGAGGCCGCCGCGGGAGGCACCGGCACGCTCGCCGTGCAGATCGCCAAGGCGGCGGGGGCGCGCGTGATCGGGCTCGCCTCGAGCGCCGAGAAGCGCGCCGCGGTCGAAGGGCTCGGCGCCGACGCGACGGTCGACTCGCGCGCCGCCGACCTCCGCGCCGCGATCCTCGAGGCCAACGCCGGCGAGCGCGTCGACGCGGTCCTCCACATGGCCGGCGGTGACGCCTTCGACGCCGAGCTGGCGGCGCTGGCGCCGCTCGGGCGGTTGGTCGTCTTCGGCAACGCCGCGCGTGAACACCGCGAGGTGAACACCGGCGCGCTGCTGCAGGGATCGAAGGCGGTGATCGGCTTCTGGCTCGTCCACCTGCTGCTGCGGCGCGACCTCGCGGTGCCGCTGATCGGCGAGCTTTTGGGGGCGCTCGGGTCAGGCGCACTGCGCGTGACGATCGGTGGCGTCTACCCTCTGTCGGAAGCGGCGCGCGCGCACGAGGCGCTCGAATCGCGCGCCACCACCGGCAAGCTGCTCCTCGACCCCTCCCTTTAGATGACCACCTTCAAAGAACTTGGCCTGTCCCCTGCGATCCAGCAGGCGCTCGACGAGCTCGGCTACGAGGACCCGACGCCGATCCAGGAGGAGGCGATCCCGGAGCTGCTCGCCGGCCACGACGTGATCGGCCAGGCGCAGACCGGCACCGGCAAGACCGCCGCCTTCGGCCTGCCGCTGCTGCAGTACCTCGACCCGGCCGACGACGAGGTGCAGGCGATCGTCCTCACCCCGACCCGGGAGCTCTGCATCCAGGTGACGCAGGCGCTGCGCTCGATGGCCGAGCACCTCGACATCGAGATCGTGGCCGTCTTCGGCGGCGCGCCGATCCGCTCGCAGCAGTCGCAGCTGCGCTCCGGGGCGCACGTGGTCGTCGCCACCGTGGGGCGGATGATGGACCTGATGTCGCGGCGCTCGCTGGTCTTGACCGCGGCGCGCTTCGTGGTCCTCGACGAGGCCGACGAGATGCTCGACCTCGGCTTCATCGAAGACGTCGAGAAGATCCTCCGCATGTGCCCGAGCGGGCGCCAGACGGCGCTCTTCTCGGCGACGATGCCGCCGCCGATCCAGAAGCTCGCCGAGGGGTACATGTACGACCCGGTGACGGTGCGGATCACGCCGAAGACACTCACCGTCGACGCGATCCAGCAGGCGTTCCTCGAGGTGCCGGCGCGGGAGAAGGCGGCGCGCCTGGTCGAGCTGCTGAAGATCGAAGAACCGGAGCAGGCGATCATCTTCACCCGCACCAAGATCGGCGCCTCGCGGCTGGAGAAGACGCTGAAGGACAAAGGCCTCGACGTGAAAGCGCTGCACGGGGACATGAGCCAGGGCTCGCGCGACGGGGTGATGATCGCCTTCAAGGACCACCGGGTGAAGCTGCTCGTGGCGACCGACATCGCCGCCCGCGGGCTCGACGTCGAGCACGTCACCCACGTCATCAACTACGACGTCCCCAACTCCTCGGAGATCTACGTCCACCGGATCGGCCGCACCGGCCGGGTCGGGCGGACCGGCCGCGCGATCACCATCGTGACGCCGGCCGAGCGCGACGAGATCGGCCGCATCGAGCGCGACGTCAACACGACGATCGGCGAGTGGGAGAGCCCCGAGGACCGGCTCGAGCACGCGCCGCGCCCGCGCCGGCGGGAGCGCGGCGAGCGCCGGCGGCGCGAGGCCGGCGAGGAGCCGGCGGGCGACCCCGCCGCCGACGGCGCGAGCGGTGGCGAAAGCGACGGGACGGGCGACGGCGGCAAGAAGCCGGCCACCACCAAGCTCTTCGTCAACCGTGGCGAGCGCTCCGGCATCGACGAGGAGGACCTCCGCTGGGCTCTCCGCGAGGGCGCCGTCCTCCCCGACGAGGCCGTCCACGACGTCCGCGTCCTCCATCGCTTCTCCTTCGTCGAGGTCGACCCCGACCAGGCCGAGCGCACGGTCGAATTCCTCGACGGCACCAAGCTGAAAGGCAAAGAGATCCGCCTCGAGGTGGCGAAGAACTGACGCCGGGTCTCGCTGAGGCCTCGAAGCCGTCCCATCCCTGAAACCGCCTGGACGGTTGGTGAGTTGACCACACCCCGAAGGGGTCAACTCACCAACCGTCCCGGGCGCTAGCTCCGCGGCGCCGGCCGGCGTCCCAATCCCGGCCTACGCAGCTTCCTTCGCAGTCAGCTCGGCGACGGCGCCTAGCAGGAGGTCGAAGTCGATCGGCTTGGTCACGTAGCCGCTGATCTCGAGGTCGGCGGGGGCGTCGGCGTCGCCGGGGGTCTGGTGGGCGCTGACGATCAGGCACGGGGTCGAGACGCCCGCGGCGCGCAGCTCGCGGAGCGCGTCGATGCCGGACTTGCGCGGCATCATCGCGTCGAGCAGGAGGATGTCGGGGCCTTCTGTGGAGGCCGGGTCGATCAGCTCGGTGACCTCCTGGCCGTCGGCCGCGGTTTCGACCACGTAGCCGGCCAGCTCGAGGCGCGTGCGCATCAGCAGCAGGATCGTCTCGGAATCGTCGGCGACCAGGACCGTGGTCATCGCCGGCCGCCTTCGCCCAGCACCGGGGTCCCGACCGGCGGCGCCTGGAGCGCTTCGGGCCCGGCGACCGGCAGGGTCACCGTGAAGGTCGAGCCGCGGCCGGCCTCCGACGTCGCGGTGATCGTGCCGCCGTGCAGCTCGACCAGCGATTTCGAGATCGCCAGGCCGAGGCCGGTGCCCCCGACCCGCTGGGTCAGGCCGGCGTCGCCGCGCACGAATCGCTCGAAGATGTGGTCCAACTGGGAAGGGGGTATGCCGGGGCCGTCGTCGATCACGCTGATCTCCACTCCATTGTCGGCTACCCGGGCCCTGACCTGGATAGACGCCCGTTCGGGCGAGTAGTCATGCGCATTCGTAACCAGATTCACCAGTATTTGGCGAATCCGATCCGGCTCGACGTTGACCAGGGGGAGATTCGGGTCGATTCGCTGCGTCAGCGTCTGGTCGGTCGCGGCGGTCTGGGCGCGCATGGTGCGCACCACATCTTCGACCAGTGGCCCCGGAGCGGTCGGTTGGGGCCGGATCGAGAGGCGCCCGGCGTCGGAGCGCGCGAGGTCGAGCAGGTCGTTCAGAAGGCGCACGAGATGCCGGCAGTTGTCGAGGATGATCTCGACCGTCTCCACCTGGCGCGGGGTCAGCGAGTCGCGGTCCATCATCAGCAGCTCGGCGAAGCCCTGCACCGAGGTCAGCGGGCTGCGCAGCTCGTGTGACGCGGTCAGCACGAACTCGTCTTTCATCCGGTCCAGCCGGTCGCGCTCGGACGCCTCGAGCTCGAGCTCCGCCGCCATCTCGTTGAAGGCGGTCCCGAGCGTCGCCACCTCGGAGACGCCGCCGACCTTGACCCGGGCGCTGCGATCCCCGCCCGCCAGCCGACCGGCCGCCGCGACCAGCGCCTCGAGCGGCCGCCGCATCGCCGTGATCAGCCCGACGAAGAGCAGCAGGGCGCCGAGCAGCCCGGCGATCAGCCCGGCGCCGACCAGGATCACGGTGTCGCGGGTGTCGCCGGAGATCGATTCGCGCAGCTGGGCGCGGTTGGCTTCTTCGCGGCGGATCGTCGCCCGCGCCACCGCCGGCCTGACCCCTTCGGCCAACTGCACCCGGGCCGCGATCTCGCGCTGATAGGAGCGTTCGATCGAGTTCTCGTAGTTCTGCCGCTGCACGATCAGCCGGCCGACGCCGATCACGGTCACCGCGGTGAGCACCGCGAACGCGATCGCGAAGCCGATCCGGAGGCGGTTGGCAAGCGAGGGACTGAGGCGTCGGCCCGGGCGTGAATATGCTTGCGCGACGATGGGGAACGAGGCTACAGACCGCGCCGACGGCGCCGCGGCGGAGGTCGAGGGAATCGACGCGGCGAGCGTCGGGGTGTGGTTCGGCGAGCACGTGCCCGCGGCGCAGCCGCCGCTCGCCTACGAGCGCATCGCGGGCGGCCGCTCGAACCTCACCTACCGGGTGGTCGACGCCGACGGGCGCGAGTGGGCGTTGCGCCGGCCGCCGCTCGGTAAGACGCTCAGCTCCGCCCACGACATGGTGCGTGAGCATCGGGTGGTGGCCGCGCTCGGCGGGACGTCGGTCCCGGTGGCGCCGGTGGCGGGGATCTGCGAGGACGAGTCGGTGAACGGGGCGCCCTTCTACGTGATGGAGTTCGTCCGCGGGCCGGTCCTGCGCGGCGTCGGCGAGGCGGAGGCCTTCTTTCCCGACGAGGGCGATCGGCGCGAGATCGGCATGCGGGTCGCCGACACGCTGGCCGCGATCCACGCGGTCGACCCCGACGCGGTCGGGCTCGGCGACCTCGGCCGCAAGGAGGACTACGTCGCGCGCCAGCTGCGCCGCTGGTACGGCCAGTGGGAGAAATCGAAGACGCGCGAGCTGCCCGCGATCGACCGCGTCCACGAGCGCCTCGCCGCCCGCATCCCCGCCCAGCTCGGCGCCTCGATCGTCCACGGCGACTATCGCCTCGACAACATGATCCTCACCGAGTCCGGCGAGGTGGCCGCGGTGGTCGACTGGGAGCTGTGCACCCTCGGCGACCCGCTGGCCGACGTCGGCACCCTGATGGCCTACTGGCCGGACCGTGGCGAGGAGGACCTCGGGATGGGCCTGCCCGCCAACCTGGCGCCAGGCTTCCCGACCCGCGCTGAGCTCGCCGCCCGCTACGCCGAGTCCTCCGGCCGCGACCTCGCCGACCTCGACTTCTACACCGCGCTCGGCTACTGGAAGCTGGCGATCATCCTCGAGGGCGTGTACGCCCGCTACACCGCCGGCGGCTACGGCAAGCTCGACGCCGACTCCGGTGTCCAGGAGTTTGCCCGCCTGGTCGAGCGCCTCGCCGACACGGCCGAGTCGATCGAGTCTCGCGCCTAGGAAAACCCGCCTGTAGAGCCGAATGTTCGCTTGACAGCGCCCGCGCACTACCAGAGCACGTCGATCCCGTAGCGACGCACCAGCCTGTCGCCGCTGACGAGCGTCAGGCCATCGATCTCGGCCTGGGCGACGAGGAGGCGGTCGAAGGGGTCTCGGTGGTGCATCGGCAAGGTGCCGACCCGGGCGGCGTGGCGGGCGGTGATCGGCAGGAGGTCGACGCCCGCGCGTTCGAGCTGGACGAGAAGGTCGGCGGGGGCGTCGAGCTTGCCGAGCCCGCGCTTGATCGCGACCTCCCAGATCACGACGGCGCTGATCACGATCGGGGCGTCGTCGGCGATCGCCGCCCGGGCCTTCTTGCCGATCCGGTTCGGTTCCCCCGCCAACCACCAGAGGACGGCATGGGTGTCCGGCAGGAGTGTCAGGGCTCCATGCCGAGCGACTCGGCAAGGTCGTCCGGGAGCTCGTCGAAGTCCTCGCCGATCCTCACCTGGCCCTTCCAGGCACCGGCGAGTGCCGCGAAGCCGTCGCCATTCCGCGCCGGTACGAGGCGCGCCGCGGGCTCGCCGCGCCGCGTGATCACGATCTCCTCGCCGCCTTCCGCGCGCTCGACCAGCTTCGAGAGCTGAGTCTTCGCCTCGTGCATCCCGATTCGCGCCATCGGTCCCCAGGCTAGCAGCTAGCTAGATTCCTAGCTACCTCGCGCGGGCGAGCCTTTTGTCCGGTCCGGTTGACGCGATCGGTGTCCGCTGAAAGTGTCGGATCACTCGTGTTTCGTCAACCGGACCGGTGCGGTCCTCTCTCTCAAGGAGCCCTCAGGTGAACAGATTCCGCAAGCGACTCAGCTATGCCAACGTGATGTCGACCGTCGCCGTGTTCTTCGCGATCGGCGGCGCGACGGCGCTCGCGGCCGGCCAGCTCGGGAAGAACTCGGTCGGTACCAACCAGATTCAGAAGAACGCGGTGGTCACCGGCAAGATCGCGAGCCAGGCGGTGACGGCCGGGAAGCTGGCGAAGAACTCGGTCACCACCGACCGCCTCCGCAACGGCTCGGTCTCGGAAGCGAAGATCGTGAACGGGGCGGTCGGGCCCCAGCAGCTCGCCCCGAACGCGGTGACTGCCACGGCGCTCGCCAACAACGCGGTGACCACGACGAAGATCGCCAAAGCCGCGGTGAACGCCGAAAAACTGGCGGCGAACTCGGTCAACGCCGAAAAGATCGCCAACAGCTCGGTGACCGCGCCGAAGCTGGGGGCGAACGCGGTGACGACCGGGGCGCTCGCCGACAACTCGGTCACCGCGAGCAAGATCGCCGAAGGTGCGGTGACGGCGGGCAAGCTGAACGTCAACGTCCGCTCGCAGAACACCGAAATCGGCAAAGAAAGCGTCGGCCTGGCCAGCTCCCCCTGCCTGAGCGGCGAAAAGCTGATCGGGATCGGCGAGGCGTGGCTCGCCCCGGACGCCAAAAACACGATCGAAGCGCAGTTCTACCTCGGCACCGTCGCGTTCGTCCGTGCCTTCAACGGCACCGCGGCGACCAACACCCTGACCGTCCAGGCGGTCTGCCTGGGTTAGCGCCGGCGCCGCTCCGGCGCTCTCAGACCATCCGGGTGGCGTGCCGCGGGTCGAGCGGCTCGCCACCCGCTTCCGCCTCGGCGCGCTTCGCCCAGCGGTTCAGCTCGCGGCGGGCGAGGACCATCTTGTGGACCTCGTCGGGGCCGTCGGCAAGCCGCAACATCCGGCTGAAGCGCCACATCGGGGCGAGCGGCGTGTCGTCGGTCATGCCGAGGCTGCCGTGGATCTGGATCGCCCGGTCGAGCACCTTCATCACCATGTTCGCGGCGACGACCTTGATCGCGGAGATCGACTGGCGGGCGGCGCGCTTGCCCTCAGTGTCCATCTTCCAGGCGGCGTAGAGGGTGAGCAGGCGGGCCTGGTCGATTTCCATCCGCGAGGTGGCGATCGACTCCTGGACGAACTGCTTGTCGGCGAGCGGGCCGCCGAAGGCGTGGCGCTCGTTGGCGCGGCGGCACATCATCTCGTGGGCGCGCTCGGCGGTCCCGATTGCCCGCATACAGTGGTGGATGCGGCCCGGCCCGAGGCGGTCCTGGGCGATCGCGAAGCCCGCGCCGCGCCCGCCGAGCAGGTTCTCCGCCGGCACCCGGCAGGCGGTGTAGCGGATCTCGCAGTGGCCGGGACCCTTGTCGTGGCCCATCACCGGGATCGGCCGCACCAGCTCGTACCCGGGCGCGTCGGTCGGCACGCAGATCATCGAGGCGCGCGCGTAGGGCGGCGCGTCGGGGTCGGTGACGACCATCGCGATCGCCAGGTCCGCCCCCACCGCACCGGTCGTGTACCACTTGTGCGCGTCGATCACCCACTCGTCGCCGTCGAGGACCGCGCGGCCCCGCAGGAGGGTGGGGTCGGAGCCGGAGACCTCGGGCTCGGTCATCGAGAAGCAGGAGCGGATCCGCCCCTCGAGCAGCGGCTCGAGCCAGCGTCGCCGCTGTTCCGCGGAGCCATGCTCGGCGAGGATCTCCATGTTGCCGGTGTCCGGGGCGGAGCAATTGAAGGCCATCGGCGCGGCGATCGGGCTGCGGCCCATCTCCTCGCAGAGCAGGCCGTATTCCCAGTTCTTGAGGCCCGGGCCGAAGCGCTCGTCGGGCATGAAGAGGTTCCAGAGGCCGGCGGCGCGGGCCCGCTCGCGGACCGCGGTGAGGTTGGCCGGGTAGGGCACGCCGGGGCCGACCTCCGCGTCGAGCGCCTCGCCCAGCTCCCGCTCGGCCGGGTAGATCTCGGCGTCCATGAAGTCGAGGACGCGCTCGCGCAGCGCGGCGACCTCGGGGGTCGGTTCGAAGTCCATCTGCCCTCCTGCTCGGTGACCCGGTCGCGCCGAATCTAATTCATCGCCGCCGGTAGCGGGCGAAGAGCTCGCTGTCGTCCGCCAGCAGCCAGGCGAGGTCGAGCTCGGCGACCGCCGGGAGGGCTCCCTCGAGGATCGACGGGCCGCTGCCGACGAGCTTCGGCGCGATCGTCAGGAAGAGCTCGTCGGCCAGCCCCGCGCCCTGCAGCTGGGAGTGGATGCGCGGGCCGCCCTCGCAGAGCAGGGCGCGGACGCCGCGCTCGCGGCGGAGATGGCGCAGCGCCGCGGCAAGGTCTACGTACCCGCCGCCGGCGACGCTCGTATCCCTGTCGGTGACAAGCGTCGGTTCGCGGACCACCTCGACCGGGGTCGACGTCGCGGGCGGCTCGCCATCCTCGGCCGTGAAGACGAGCACTTCGCCGCCGCCGTCGGTGAAGAGCGCCGTGTCCCAGGGAAGGTCGAGGCTGCCGACGAGCACCATCAGCGGGTCGCCGGGGAGGCCGAGCGCCTCGCGGGCCGCGCGTTTGGCCGGGTCGGAGACGATCCGCCCGTAGCGCTCCGCCCGCATCGTCCCGGCGCCGATCATCACCGCATCGAAGCGCCCGCGCAGCCCGACCAGCATCGCGGTGTCGGTGTCGTCGCCGATCGCGCCGGAGCGCCCATCGATCGTGGCGCGCCCGTCGAGCGTTGCGGCGAAGTTCAGCGCGACGTGGGGGCGGTCGGCGGGCGCGTCTTCCCAGGGCCGGTAGGCGTCGAGCTGCGCGGGGACCGAGGTCGGTCCGGGGTCGGGGAGGAGGCGCCGCACGCGCGCCGCTCAGCCCGAGTAGTCGTTCCAGCCGGCGAACTCGCGGCCGGCGAACTTCTGCAGCTCCTCGACTTCCTCGCCGAAGCGGCCGCGCAGCGTCTCGAAGAGGTCGGCGGGGAGCTCGGGCTTCGGCGCCGACGGTTTGTCGGGGTCATGGACGACCTTCTCGACCACCCAGCGCAGGCGCTCCGGCAGGCGGTCGAAGTTGCGGTCGAAGGAGCGGAAGCCCGGCAGCTTGATCAGCTTCTCCATGAACTGGTATTTGTCACCCGACTTCGCCGCCGACTTCTCCCACTCGCGGTCGAACTGCTCGGAGGTGAAGTGGGGGTCGACGCCGGCGTAGGCGAACGCCTTGCGCATCGTCGCGTCGCGGTCGCGCTGCAGCTCCTCCTGGGTGATCACCTCGATCTGATCGCGGTCGAAGCGCTCCAGGTAGGGCTGGAGCTGCATCCAGAAGCGGGAGCGGTTGACGTACTGGGTCTCGGGGTCGGAGAGGACCGGGACCATCTCGCGGGTCTCGTAGCCGGCGCCGGTCGCGTGAACCCAGTGGCTGAGGATGCGCTTGATCGGGTCGCGCACCATGTAGATCAGCTTGGCGTCCGGGCAGTGGGTGCGGATGCGCTCGGCGACGCCGTCGTAGCGGGGCAGGTTCGTGTAGTGCGGGGAGGACTCGCCGCGCACCGGGAAGCGGTCGTCGAAGCGGCTCGCGTACCAGTCGAGGCCGAGGTCCCAGTTCAGCTCGGCGACGAAGAAGTTGAGCTCCTTCGGCTTCGACATCTGGATCTCGGGATGGAGGCCGAGGTAGTGGTGGATGCTCGTCGTGCCGCACTTGAGGCCGCCGATGATGATCAGGTTCGGCATCGCCGCGTGGGCCTTGCGGCGGCGGCGGAAGCTGCTCTTGCGGTCGGCGCTGTAGCGCTCGCGGGCGCGCGCGCACATCGCCTCGTCGGCGGGGTCAGGCGGCAGCTGCGGCGGCAGGGTGTGCGTGTCGGTGTCCGGCACGAGCGTGGCTAGTCTAGCTGTGATGCCGGTTTCACTCGTTCAGCTGCCGCTCGGCGATCTCGCCTCGAGCCTCCAGGAGTTCTTCAACGCGGCGACGGAATTCTTCCGCCACCTCTCCGAAGTGCACTGGACGCCGTTCGGATTGGCGCTCCTCTGCCTGCTCGGGATGCAGTTGGCGCGTTCCTGGGCGTGGCGCAACGTCCTCCAGGCGGCGTACCCGGGGAAGCGGGTCGGGTACACGCGGGTCGCGGCCGCCTACCTGGTCGGGTCGGGGATCAACGCGGTGATCCCGGCGCACGCGGGCGACGTCACCAAAGTCTTCCTGGTCAAACGGCAGATCCCTGACTCCTCCTATCCCGCGGTCACCTCGTCGTTCCTCGTGCAGACCGTCTTCGACACCTCGGTCGGCATCCTCGTCCTCCTCTACGCGTTCAGCCAGGGCCTGCTGCCGCCGCTGCCCGAGCTGCCCCACCTGCCGGCCTTCGAGGTCTCCTTCTGGGCCAGCCACCCGCAGACGCTGGCGATCGCGGCCGGCGTCCTGATCCTCGCGATCGTCGTCGGCGTCTGGCTCCTCGCCCACCGGGTGCGGCGCTTCTGGGCGCGGGTCCGGCAGGGCGTCGTGATCCTCTCCCGGCCGCGTGACTACATGCGCCAGGTCTTCGCCTGGCAAGGGGTCGGCTGGCTCTTCCGCTTCGCCGCCTTCTGGTTCTTCCTCGAGGCCTTCGGCCTGCAGGGATCGATCGGCAACGTGATGCTGGTGATGAGCGTGCAGGCGATCGCCAACATCATCCCCTTCACGCCGGGGGGCGCGGGCGCCCAGCAGGCCCTCCTCGTCGCCACCCTGAACGGCCCTTCGCGCGCCGCGGTGCTCTCCTTCTCGGTCGGCACGCAGATCGCGATGGGCGCCTGGTCGATCGTGCTCGGCTTCGCCGCGATCCTGCTCGTCTTCCGCACCACCGACTGGCGTGGCCTGATCAAACAGGCGCAGGACGAGGCGAGCCGGGAAGACGAAGGCGGCGCCGGTGGCGAGGGGGCCGGGAGCGAGGCGGCGACGCCGAGCTCGGCGTGAGCGCGGGCGCTCAATCTGACCACCCCGGGTAACGGGGGTCGACGTGCCACCGCCAGGGCGGGGCTTCGGCGGCCGGGAAGTCGTAGTGGTTGCGGCCGGGGAGGGTCTCGAGCGGGACCAGGGCGGGGTCTTGGGACGCGAGGACCTCGGTGCCCGCGGCGGCCTCGACGTCGGCCGCGGTGGCGACGCGGCGGACGGCGCGCCAGCCGAGGCTCGGGCGGTACTCCCAGTAGACGAGCGCGACCGTCCCCCGGGAGCGGCGGCGGTCGAACAGCTGCGTGAAGGCGGTGGTACGGCGGCCGGAGGCGGTCAGGTGGGTGCCGGCGGCGACGGCGCAGCTCTCGCGCCGGCAGCGGCGGAAGTCGACCGGGACCAGGGGCAGGCCGTCGGGGCCGGGGAGCGCCGCGGGGACGGGGGCGAGCGCCCGGGCGAGGCGCGCCAGCGGCCAACCGTAGGCAGGGACGAGCGGCTCGTGCCGGCAGCTGTCGGGGAGGTGCGGGGCGCAGACGATCCGGCGGCCGATCGCCCGCGCGAGCTCGCGCCCCGCGTCGACTTCGCCGCCACCGGCGATCGCCGCGATCACGGCGACGAGGATGAGCGCAAGGAGCGCCGCCAGGCCGGCGCTCTCGATCGTCGCCTGCCCGCCCTCGTCGCCGCGTCTCCTCGCCCGCCCTCTCGCCATGCCGCCGACGCTAGGCGGCGAATGCGCACGCGTGGTGCGCAGAATGTGCCAAATCAAGGTCGGCGGAGTGTCAGTTCTGCTTTGATTGGGCGATGGAGGGAAGCCCTTTCAACCTCTTCGGCGACCCCGACGAGTTCCGCGCCCGGATGGAGGAGCTCTCGGAGCAGATGCAGTCCTCGCAGCGTGTCGCCTGGGCCGACAACGCGATCAAGCTGGCGGTCGAGATGACCGTCGCCTCGATCAACCGGCTCGACCTCACCGGCACCGCCGACGAGCAGGCGATGCAGGTGCGCGATGCGATCCGCGTCCTCTTCCCGGAGGCCGTGACGCTGGTCCGCGAGGCCCGCGAAGGCCTGAGCTGAGCGCGCGCCCGAGGGTCCCGGAGACCTAGAGCAGTTCGTAGCGCAGGTCGACCACCGCGCCGCGGCGAAAGAGGGCGCCGGAGAGCTCGACCGGGACCGCGACGAGCGCCGCGGGGATCGCCAGGACGATGCTGGCGAGGGCATCGATGCGCCGTTGCCAGCGCTTTCCGGCGGGCGCGGCGGCGGCTGAGCCGAGCGCCGCGAGCGCGACGTTGTGCCCGAAGGTCACCGAGTTGAGCAGCGTCTGCCAGGTGATCGCGAGGCTCCGGCCCGGCACCCAGCGGCGGCGGCGCACCACCTGGTCGCGGCGGGCGACGAGGCGCCGCACCGACTCGACCGTGAAGAGGTAGTGGGCGCCGGGCTCGAGCCCCGCCCAGCCGGCGCCGCCGATCGCGCAGGCGACGCTCGCCCGGTCGACGATCCGCGCCCGCTCCTGGTCCCCCAGCCGGTCGAGCGCCGCGAGCGCCTCCTCGGTTCCGGCCGACTTGCCGACGATGCCGAGCCCGCAGCTCTCGCAGCGGCGCACCGGGGCGCCGAGCTGCTCCTCGTCGGCGAGCCAGCCGAAGAGCGGCTCCCCGCAGGCGGGGCAGGGCGGGTTGTCGGGCCCGGCGCCCGCCTCGAGCGGGACCGTGGGTGCGCGCGTCGTCAATTCATCCATGCGATGTAGCGTACGGGCCCGTGCGAAAGGGCACCCCGAGTTGAGCCGCCGTAAAGAGGACGTCCTGGCCTGGGAGTCACGGTGGAGCCTGCCCGCCGGGCTGCTGACCTTCGCCGCGGTCGTGATCCTGATCGTCTCGGCGATCGTGATCGCGAACGTCAACGGGACCGGCGAAGCCGAACTGCTGATCTCGGCACACGAACACGCGTCCTCGGTGACGATTTCTTCGATCCTCGAGGGGATCGGCTTCCTGCTTCTCGCGGTGCCGCTGTACTTCCTCTTCCGCGCGGCGCTCTCGCGCGCGGGCGCGAAAATGAAAAGCCAGCTGGTCGGGGTGATCGTGGTTGCGCCGATCTTCTTCGCGATCAGCGGGGTGCTGAACGGGATCGCGACCAACGAAGCGGCCGACACCTTCCACAAGGGCGAAGCGAAGTCGACGCTGAGCGCGGAAAAGGGCGCCGAAGAATGTCGCGCGCAGGAACGCGAAAAGGGCGCCAAGGAATTTGGCGAAAAGTACAACTCCGGCACGAGTCCGCTGAAGGACTGCGAAGCCCAGGAACAGGAAGAAAGCAAGGCGAAGAACGCACTCAGCGAAGCCTCGCTGCGCAATGCGGCAACCGGCTTCGGGCTGGCGGGGCGCATCGGCCTCGCCGTGGCCCTGATCTACAGCTGCCTATGGGCGATGCGGGTCGGCCTGCTCACGCGCTTCTGGGGCTCGTTGGGCATGGCCCTCGGCGTCGCCGCCCTGCTCCTCCTCGTCCAGTTCTCACTGATCTTCTTCATCTACTTCGCCCTGCTCCTGGTCGGCAAATTGCCCGGCGGACGCCCGCCGGCGTGGGCGGCGGGCGAAGCGATCCCCTGGCCCACGCCGGGCGAGCGGATGGCGAAAGAGCTCGAACCGAAGGACGGCGGTCCGGGCCCCGACGACGGGGACGACGCGCCGGGGCCCGGCAAGGCGCCGAAGCCGAACGGCAACGGATCGTCATCGCCGGGCGGCTCGACCCCGGGCGGCGGCGGAACGCGGCGCAAGCGCAAGCGCCGGAACTGAGGCGAACGCTCAGTCCCCCGATCGCGCCTCGGCCGCGACCCGTTTGCGGTGCGTGCGGATCTCGCTCATCATCCGCTCGAGGCGCGGCTCGGTCGACTCGTCGACGAACCGCATCGCGGCGGCGACGCCGGGATGGACCGCGGCGATCTGCTCGTGCATCGCCTGGGCGACGGCGCGGTAGGTCGGGTGCCCCTCGCGGCCGGAGCGCAGCTCGATCAGGTGCATCGCCTCGCGCGCGTTCAGGTCGAGGACGTAGCGGATCCGGAAGGCGAGGCTGAGCGCGTAGGGGGCGAGCTCGTCGAGCCCGCGGGCGGCGAGCCGCTCGAACTCGCCGCGGGAGATCTCCAGCGCCCGCTCGAATTCGCCGCCGACCCCTGCTTCGCGCACCTCCTCGGGGACTCCGGCGCCGAGGTCGGGCCCGAGCCGTTGCCACTGCACGGTCAGGAGGCGATGGCGCTGGAGGTCGCGGAAGGCGCCGTAGTCGGAGACGATCTCGAAGCGGTAGCGGAGGGCCTCGAAGCCGCGTCCGGGGCGGTGGCGGCGGTTGGTGCGCTCGCCGACCACCGCGGCCAGGACCGCGCCCCGCTCGTCCTCGTCCAGGCCCTCGACGCGGGCGCGGATCTCCGGCTCGGGGACGGCTGCCGCCTCGTAGAGGGAGGCGGCGAGGAGGTCGGTTTCGCTGCCCTCGACCTGGAGGAGCTCGACCGCGGGCGCCGCGTCGTCCTCCTCGCGGCGACCGAGGCCGAGCCGCTCGACCCAGCGCTCGGTCCCGCCCCGGCGCGCCTGCAGGTAGGAGACCCACTCGCCGCCGCGGTCGGGGCGCTCGATCCGGGAGACGAAGCTCGGCATCACCTGCTGCAGCTCGGCGAGGATCATCGCGCCGAACTCGCGCGCCTCGGGGAGCGGCGAGGCCATCAGCCGCAGCAGCAGCTGCTCGTATGCCTGCCCGGAGGCGTAGATGCCGACGTGGCTGAGCGTCGCCGCGGGCAGGAGCCCGCGCAGGAGGTCGAGCGCCTTGGCGCGGATCGAGCGCCGCCAGGCCGCCTCCGGCTCGTCGTCGCCGCGTGGCCAGCGGTGCGCCGCCCACTCCTCGACCCGGCCGAGCGAGCGCGAGTAGATGACGAAGAGCTCGTCCATCGCGGCGACGAACTCGGGGCCGAGCTCGGCATCGCGGTAGAAGCGGTAGCCGCCGCCGGGCAGCGCTTTGTCGTAGGGGATGTAGCGGGTCGACTGCTCGAGATAGGCGGCGAGGCGGCCGCGCTGGAGCACCTTGGTGAGGATGTTCGAGACCCACTCGCAGGCGACGTGAGCGCCGCCGACCTGGGCGATCGAGTCGTCTCCGTAGCCGACGAAGACGCGCTCGTAGAGCTGCGCGGCGCGGGCCCCCTCCTCGGCGTCGAAGGGGCGGCCGGCGGCGGGCGCGTCGGCGGCGAACTCGTCGAGGTAGAGGCGGCGGACCGATCCGGAATAGCGCGAATAGCGGGCAAAAAGCGCGCCCTTGACGGTCTCGGGGAGGTTGACGAGAGCGAAGACCGGCCGATCGAGATTGGTGAAGTGGGGCGCGAGGAGGGCCTCCTCCTCGGGTGTGAATCGTTCGGCGGGGTAGCGCATGGGTGGGCCATCGTACGCCTGCCGTGGGACGGGCTGCCGGGGTCACCGAATGTGTCAGATCACGCCTGCTTTGGATCAATTCACCCCCGCTTTGAATCAATTCACGCGCGTCGCTTGACTCGCCGCGGCCCGCTCGCTTGGGTGGCCTTCATGCGGATCGCCGTCCTCGCCCCACTCGTCTTCCTCCTCCTCGCCGCCCCGGCGCCGGCGCGGCCGACGGCGATCGTCGCGATGGGGGACAGCTTCATCTCGGGCGAGGGCGGCCGCTGGCTCGGGAACGGCTCGGAGCCGTTCGGCACCCGCTCGGGGACCGATCGCGCCGCCCACGGGTGCGGTGCACTCGGCTGCGAGTACGACCCGGCGCGGGTCTACGGGGCGAGCGACGGGAACGATTGCCACCGCTCCGACGTGGCGCCGATCGCGAGCGCGCCGATCGGGGTCGACGAGAAGGTGAACCTGGCCTGCTCGGGGGCGAAGGCGCGCGATCTCTGGCGCGGGGACGAAGGCGGGACGGCGCACTTCGGTGAGCCCCCGGAGGCCGACCAGCTCGCGGCGGTGGCGAGGCGGGACGACGTGCGGATGGTGGCGGTGACCGTGGGTGCGAACGACGTCGGTTTCGGCGAACTGGTCGCCGAATGCGCGCTCGACTGGGCGCGGAGCCCGGCCGACGAACCGACCACCTGCCATCGCGACGCCGAGGCGCACATCCGGGCGGCGCTGCCCGGGGCGACGCGGCGCATCACCGAGGCGTTCCGCGCGGTGCGCAGGACGATGGGGGAGGCGGGCTACTCGCGCTCTGACTACCGCCTCGTGGCGCTGGGTTACGCCTCACCCTTCCCGGAGGGGCGCCGGTTCCGTTACCCGGAGGACGGGTGGCGGCGGCTCACCGAGGGGGGCTGCCCGGTCTGGGATGCCGACGCGAACTGGGCGGCCGAGGGGGCGACGGCCGATCTGGCGTCGGCACTCGAGGGGGCCGCGACGGCGACCGGCGCCGAGTATCTGGACCTGGCCGGTGCCTTCGACGGGCACCAGATCTGTGACCGTCGCGCGGCGCGGGTCGGGACCGAGGGGCCGTCGCCGCTGACCGCGGAGTGGTTCCGGCGCCTGTCGTTCGGCCAGGGCTCGACCCGCGAATCTCTCCATCCCAACGCATACGGCCAGCGGGTGATGGGCGCCTGCCTCGCCCTGCTCTTCGGTCGGTCGCGTGGCGACTACGCCTGCCTCGACACGCCCGGCCAGTGGCTCGGCGGCGTCCACCTCGAGAGTGCCAGATGAACGCTCCGGCCGTGGCGTTATCGCGGTGGTCACGAGGCTGCCTTTCCCGAATCGGGATGGGTGCGGGCCAACGCCTGACCGCGCGGAGGAGTCAGGCGGCGCGTGGGGGCGGTGCCTTCATCAGCTCGACGCGGTGGCCGCCCGGGGCGATGGCGAGGGCGCGGGGCTCGCCCCAGTGTTCGCGACGGCGTTCGACCTCGAAGCCGTGCTCTTGGAGGCGGGCGAGGGTGGCGTCGATCTGGGGGCAGACGACGGCGACGTGGGCGCGGGGGGGAACGATCGGGGTGTCCTCGTGCATGAGGTGGATCTGGGTGCCCGCACACTCCAGCCAGGTGAAGCCGGCGTCGAAGGGATCTGGGACCGGGACGAAACCGAGGAGGGCGAAGAACTCGATGGTGCGCTCCAGGTCGGCGGGCGAAACCTCGATGCCGGCGTGCTGGAGGGTCAAAGCAGGAGTGAGATTAATGCGGCGACGACCACGATCGCGGTCGACCAGGTGATCGCCTCGGCGACGGTGCGGTTGTCGAGGCCGTATGCATGGGAGACGATCATGGCGTTCAGTCCCGTCGGCATCGCCGACATGAGTCGGTATGCCGACGGCAGGTCGATCAGGGGCGCCGCGAGGAGCATGAGGACGGCCGGGGCGAGGGCGATCCGGGAGAGGACAGCAAGCGCCACCGGCGCGTTGACGGGAGGGGGAAAGGGCAGCTCGCCGTGTTCCGCACCCTCGGCGAGCGTCGCCCCGACCGCGAAGAAGCCCACCGGCAGGATCGCCACGGCGAGGACCTGGGTGGCGTCCACCACCCCGGTCGGCGCGAGGGAGCGCGGCGCGAGCAGCCCGAGGATCGCGGCATAGAGGGGCGGGTTGCGGGTCAGAAAGGCCTTCGACCGTTGCCGCAGGCCTTCACCGGCCTGATCGCCGAACGCCGCCCCGACCCCGAACGCCCCGAGCATCAGCGCCGGGCCACCGACCAGGACGTCGTAGAGCACCCCGGTCGAGAGGTGGTCGTGACCCAGCAGGGCGACGGTCAGCGGATAGCCGAGGTAGGTCGTGTTGGCGACGATCGAGGCGACGATCACGGCGCCGGTCTGCGCTCGGCCGAGCTTCAGCACCCGGCTCGAGACGAACCAGGCGAACGTCCCGACCAGCGCCACCATCACCAGCGCGAGGACCAGGCCAATCCCGTTGTCGAGGCTGATCGACGCCTTCGCCAGGTTGAAGAAGATGATGACCGGGACCGCGAAGTAGAGCATCGACTTCAGGAACCGGCGCGCAAGAGCGACCGCGGCGGTCGGGTAACGGTGCTCGGCGCCGACCCCGACCGCGGTGCCGGCGATGATCAGCGCGGCGGTCAGCAGGACGCCCATCGGGCCGCAGATATACCGGCTCCGGCGGCTCGGTGGTCGGCCGGATGGCATGGAGGCGTGGATGGCGGGGCGGCCGGCGAGTTATGCGGGCCTGGCCGGGCGCGGCGTCGTTTGTCAGGGACGGCGGGAATCGGAGGCTTGCTGGGCCAAGGCGACCGGCTCGCCATGGGGAAGGGATAGGCCTCTGCCGGGGCATGCCGAGCGGCCCCCTTGGGGCACCGTTCGACGCTTGTCCTCGATACGAGGACAAGCGTCGGTTTGGGAGCGGGACGGCCAAGGGACACAGGGACGCCGAGGGACGCGAGGCGTTGCGAGAGCCGCGGATGCCGGTCCGACCCGGGCTGGCTGAGGTCGGCCCGGCATCCGCGGCTCATGTGAGGTGGGGAAAAGTCACGAAGGCGGGAGAAGTCACGCTCCCGTGCGTGGGGTCCCCGCCGTTTGGTGAGTTGACCACACCCCAGCGGGGCCAACTCACCAAACGGCCGGCGGCGCCAGCTGGCTCGGGCGCCCGGCGGGCGTCGTTAGAACAGCGAAGCGCCGGCGTGGCTGGCGAATTCCACCAGCGGCTGGGGGATGACGCCGAAGAAGACGGTGATGGCGGCGGCGAGGACGGCGGGGGCGACCAGGTACCAGCGGGTGCCGGCGCGGGGGTCGACCGGGTCGACTTCGGGGGAGGCGCCGGAGATGACCGGGGTCGGTTCGGGGCCACCGGGACCGCCCGCGACGGCCTGGCCCGGGGTCATCCACATCGCCGCCACCACCCGCAGGTAGTAGGCGAGGGAGATCATCGTGCCGACCGCGATGAAGACCGCGAGCCAGAGGTAGTTGCCTTCGACCAGGGCCTCGATCAGGTAGAGCTTGCCGATGAAGCCCGCGGTGGCCGGGAGGCCGGCGAGGGCGAGCATCGAGATCGTCAGCGACCAGGCGAGGGCCGGGCGCTCGGCGCCGAGGCCGCGGACGCCGCGGATGTCGTCGCCGTACGGGGTCTCGCGCTCCCGCGCGACGATCACCGCGAAGGCGGCGAGGTTCATGAAGAGGTAGGCGGCGAGGTAGAAGACCAGCGAGCTGATGCCCTTTTCGGAGGCGACCACGATCCCGCCCAGCATGTAGCCGGCCTGCGCCACGCCCGAGTACCCGAGCAGGCGCTTCAGCGAGGTCTGGCGGAGCGCGCCGACGTTGCCGACGACGATCGAGATCGCCGCCAGGATCGCCAGCCCCGTCTGCCAGTCGCCGGTCTCCGGGCCGAGCGCGACGACGAAGAAGCGCACGAAGACGGCGAACGCGGCCGCCTTCGTCGCCACCGCCATGAAGCTGGTGATCGGCGTCGGCGCCCCCTGGTAGACGTCCGGCGTCCACTGGTGGAAGGGCGCGATCGAGGTCTTGAAGGCGAGCCCGACCGCCGCCAGCGCGATCCCGATCAGCAGCAGCGGGTCGTGCAGCATCCCCTTGGCGGCGATCCCATGGGCGATCCCGGCGAAGTCGGTCGAGCCGGTGGCACCGTAGACGAACGCCATCCCGTAGAGCAGCGTCGCCGAGCCGAGCGAGCCGACGATCAGGTACTTCAGCCCCGACTCGAGCGAGCGCTCGCGCCGCAGGTTGGTCGCGCAGAGGATGTAGAGCGGGATCGAGAGCGTCTCCAGGGCGACGAAGAAGGTGACCAGGTTCTCGGCCTCGGCGAGCAGCACCATCCCCAGCACCGAGCCGATCAGCAGCGCGTAGTACTCGCCCTGCCCGGCTTCCTCGGCGGCCCGCTCGCGCACCGACAGCAGGACCGTGAAGAAGGCCGTGACGGTCGCGATCAGCGAGATCGAGATCGCCAGGTCATCGATCCGCAGCGCCCCCGCGACGAGGTCGATCTGTTCGTTCCAGTGCCAGATCAGAAGCCCGGCGGTCGCGCCCAGGGTCAGCACCGCCAGCCCCGGTGCCCAGCGCTTCGTCGTCTCGAAGACGCCGCTCATCAGGATCACGATCAGCCCGACGGTCAGCGCGATCAGCGGCGCCAGCGCCGCGTAGTCGACGTGGGGGGCTACGAAGCCTTCGCCTGCCATTACTTGGTCACCGCCAGTTCTTCACTTTCCGAGGACGAGGGGGAGGAGGGCGCGCCGCCTTCGGTCACCGCCGAGACCGACCGCTGCACGCTCGGGTCGGCACGGTGGAGGATCAGCTGCGGGTAGAGCGCCAGGCCGAGGATGCAGAGCACCAGCGGCGCCAGCACGATGCCGTCGCGGAGGCTGATCTCACGCGAGGCGATCCCGTGATTCTGTTGTGATGGGGGGCGGTTGTGCATCGTCCCGATGTAGAGGCGGAGCGCGTAGTACGCCGACATCGCCACCCCGGAGATTGCGATGAAGGCGAAGACGATCTTCGACTGGAAGAGCCCGTTCAGGATGTAGAACTCGCCGATGAAATTGGCCGACCCGGGCATCGCCAGGGTGGCCAGGGCGACGATCAGGAAGACCGCCGCGAGCACCGGTGCCCGCATCGCCATCCCGCCCATCGAGCGCAGGTCCTCGGTCCCGGTCCGCTCGACCAGGATCGCGATGATGATGAAGAGCGGCGCGACGACCAGACCGTGGTTGACCATCTGTAGGATCGCCCCGTCCGACCCGTCGGCGCGTAGGGCGAAGATCCCGGCGGTGATGAAGCCGAGCTGCGCCACCGAGGAGTACCCGGCGATCAGCCGGATGTTCGTCTGCGTGAACGCCATCACCGAGCCGTAGAGGATCGACGCGAGCGCGACCAGCAGGATCACGGTCTGGAACTGCGAGGTCGCGGCGGGGAAGAGCGGCAGCACCACCCGCAGGAACCCGTACGCGCCGACCTTCGCCAGCACCCCGGAGAAGACGACCAGCACCGGCAGCGGCGCCGCCTTGTAGGCGTCGGGCATCCAGCCGTGGACGAGGAAGGCGGGCATCTTGACGAGGAAGGCGGCGGCGAAGAACCAGAAGATCCAGCGCTGGCTGCCGACCGGCACGCCCTGGTGCTGGATCGCTTCGATCGAGAAGGTGATGTGCCCGCCGTGGGCGGAGATGATCGCGGTGGCGATCGCGCCGACCAGCATCAGCAGCGAGCCGATCAGCGTGTAGATCATCATCTTCAGCGTCGCCTGCGGCGCGGTCGGGCCGCCTTCGGCCGAGCGATCGACCCCCCAGCCGCCGAAGAGGAAGTAGAACGGCACCAGCATCAGGTCGAAGAAGAGGACGAAGAGCAACAGGTCCTGGGCGAGGAACGAGCCGAGCGTCGCCGTCTCGGCGGCGAGCATGAGGAAGAAGAAGAGCTGCGGCCGCTCCTGTTCGCGGAAGGCGGCGAAGGCGATGCCGCCGACCCAGAGCAGCGCCGTCAGCAGGACCAGGAACAGGTTCAGCCCGTCGATGCCGAGGCTGTAGTCGACGCCGAGCCCCGAGATCCAGGTCGTGTTCACCGTGTCCTGCAGGCCCGCGGCGCCGCTTTCGAAGCCGAAGGCCATGATCACGCCGATCGCCAGCGTCGCCACGGCGCCCGCGGTCGCCCACCAGCCGACCGCCCGCTTGGGCAGGAAGAGGCCGACGAAGCCGAACGCCAGAGGGACCCAGAGGAGTGCGTTGATCATGACTGTTGGATGAGGAAGTAGAGGGCGAGGCCGACAGCGCCGAAGACGACGAAGAGGCCGTAGGTGCGGACGATGCCGTTCTGGAAGGTGCGGACGATCCCGCCCGCGCGGTCGACGGTGTCCTCGGTGCCGCCGGTGATCGCGCCGTCGATCACGTAGCGCTCGAAGACCCGGTTGGCGAAGCGGCCGATCGCCAGCGCCGGCCGCACGACGAGGAAGTCGATCGCCTCGTCGAAGTACCACTTGTTGTAGAGGAAGGTGTGGACCGCGGCGAACCGCTGCTGGAGGCGGCGCGGCGTCTCCGGGCTGACCACGTAGAGCCAGTAGGCGATGCCGATCCCGCCGAGCGAGATCAGGCCGCCGATCAGCAGGCCGACCCAGGCTTCGGCGGTCGTCGGGTGGATCGCCGCCAGTGGCGAGTCGGCGAAGACCGGATCGAGGAAGTGGGTGACGGTCTCGTCGACGCCCGGAACCTGGATGAACCCGGCGAACAGGGCGAGGAAGGCGAGGATGCCCATCGCGACCTTCATCGGCGGCGAGCCCTCGGCGATGTGGTGCTCCGGCCCCGGGAAGCCGACCTCGGTGTCCTCCTCTTCACCGGTGGCCGGGTTGAACGGCGCGGCGTGGTGGACGTGGCCGGTGTCGATCAGCTCCTGGGCCTCGGCGCAGGGCTCCCCGCGCAGCACCCGGAAGATCAGCCGGAAGGTGTAGATCGCGGTCAGCAGCGCGCCGAAGTACCCGAGGACCGTGAAGATCAGGTACATGCCGCCGCGCGCGGTGGCGTAGGCGAGGATCTCGTCCTTGGAGAAGAAGCCCGAGGTGAACGGGAACGCGGCCAGCGCCAGCGCCCCGCAGAGCATCGTCACCGAGGTGAACTTCATCGCCTTGCCGAAGCCGCTCATCTTGTCGATGTTCTGCTCGTTCGCCATCGCCGCGATGATCGAGCCGGCCGCCATGAAGAGGAGCGCCTTGAAGAAGGCGTGGGTCATCAGGTGGAACATCCCGGCGCTGTAGGCGCCGATCGAGACGCCGACCACCATGTAGCCGATCTGGCTCATCGTCGAGTAGGCGATCGCCCGCTTCAGGTCGGTCATCACCAGCGCGATCGAGGCGGCGACCAGGAGCGTGGCGAGGCCGACGAAGGCGGCGATGTCGGCGGCGGTCGGGGCGAGCACGAAGAGCGCGTGGGTGCGGGCGATCAGGTAGACGCCGGCGGTCACCATCGTCGCCGCATGGATCAACGAGGAGACCGGGGTCGGGCCCTCCATCGCGTCGGGCAGCCAGGTGTGGAACGGCAGCTGCGCCGACTTGGCGAAGGCGCCGACCAGGAGCAGCAGGCAGATCGCGGTCACCGACCATTCGTTGCTGTGGAAGACGTGCGGCGCCTTGGCGAAGACTTCGGTGTATTCGAAGGTCCCCAGGTGCTGGAAGATCAGGAAGGCCGCCAAGACCAGGCCGATGTCGCCGATCACGTTGATCACGAAGGCCTTCATCCCGGCCTTGGTCGCGGTCTGGCGCCGGTACCAGTAGCTGATCAGCGCGTAGGAGGCGAAGCCGACGAAGGCCCAGCCGACGATCAGCAGGACGAAGTTCCCCGCCAGCACCAGCAGCAGCATCGAGAAGACGAAGAAGTTGAGGTAGCTGAAGAAGCGGTGGTACCCCTCGTCCGACTGCATGTAGCCGAACGAGTAGAGGTGGATCAGGGCCGAGACGCCGGTGACGACGAGGACCATGAAGACCGAGAGCGGGTCGACGTAGATGCCGAGCTTGATCTGCAGGCCGGCGACGCTCGCGTATTCCCACAGCGCCGAGGCGTGGTGGCGGGCGTCGGGGCTTTCGCCCAGCAGTTCGACCAGGGCGAGGATGCCGCAGGCGAAGGCGAGCACGATCGCCGCGGTGCCGATGATCCCGGCGGTGCGCCAGGAGGTGCGGCGGAAGCCGAGCGCGATCAGGATCGAGCCGGCCAGCGGGAAGAGCAGGACCAGCCAGGCCCAGGCGGTGGCGCTCATCCGCGCAGCTCCCGCAGGTCGTCGACGTCGAGCGGCAGCTTGCGGCGGAAGATCGCGACGATCAGGCCGAGGCCGACGACGACCTCGCAGGCGGCGACCACCATCACGACCAGGGCGAAGACCTGGCCCTGCCCGTTGCCGACCTCGCGGCTGAAGGCGACCAGCGCCAGGTTGCCGGCGTTCAGCATCAGCTCGAGGCAGAGCAGGATCACCATCGGGCTGCGGCGGATCAAGATCCCGATCGCGCCGATGGTGAACAGCAGGGCGCTGAGGACGATGTACCAAGAGATGTTCACTGGGCGCTCCCGGGGTTCTGCTTTGCGAGGGCGGGGATCCCGTGCTGCCCTCCGGACGCGCCTGCGGCGCTTGAGTGTCCGGAGGACACCACGGGATCCCCGCTTCGTGGAGCCGGGGGTGGGGTGATCCCCTCCGGACACTCAGCCCCGAAGGGGCGTCCGGAGGGGGTTGCCCCACCCCCGGCCTGGCGCTTGCGGTTGGCAAGGACGATTGCTCCGACCGCGGCGATCAGCAGAAGAACTGATGACGCCTCGAAGGGGACGAGGAACTCTTCGAGCAGGAGGTTGCCGATCGCGGCGGGGTTGCCGAAGCCGGCGGGGACGTCGGGGCCGTGGGTGCCGAGGGCCTTGAGGGCGGAGGAGAGGACGGCGGCGGAGATCTCGACGAAGAGGAAGAAGGCGAGGAGGAAGGTGAAGAGGCGCTGGCCGGGGATCGGGTCGAAGGTCGGCTCGTGGGTGCTGCCGACATAGGCGACGACGAAGACGTAGAGCACCATCACCGCGCCCGCGTAGACGACCACCTGCGCGGCGGCGACGAAGGCCGCGGTGAGGAGCAGGAACAGCACCGCCAACGAGAACAGGTGGGCGACCAGCGCCAGCACGCTGTAGAAGGGGTTGCGCGACGCGACCACGCCGATCGCCCCGACCACGGCGCCGATCGCGGCGAGGAAGAAGATCACGGCTTCCATCAGAGGGCGCCCTTCACGTCTTCGCCCTCGCTTTTCAGCGGCGTGCGCTCGATCGGCTCGGCCAGCAGCATCTCCTTGGTGAAGATCAGGTCGGTGCGGTCGTAGTCGGCCATCTCGTAGTCGTGGCCCATCGTGATCGCGTCGAACGGGCAGGCGATCTCGCAGTAGCCGCAGAAGATGCAGCGCGAGAGGTTGATCTCGTAGACCGCCGCGTAGCGCTCGCCCGAGGAGACCCGTTCGCCGGGGATGTTCTCGGCGGCGACGACGCGGATGCAGTCGGCCGGGCAGGCGGCCGCGCAGAGCGAGCAGCCGACGCATTTCTCGAGGCCGGTGTCCTCGAAGCGGTGCAGCTTGTGGCGGCCGCGGAAGCGCGGGTAGACCGGCGTCTTCTCCTCCGGGTACTGGATCGTCAGCGGGCCCTCGATCAGCCGCGACATCGTCGTCTTCAGCCCGCGCAGGGTCTCGCCGAAGGCGCGGTAGGCGCCGCCGAGGCCGCCCGGCTCGGGGCCGCGCTGCACCTCGACCACGTCGATCGAGTCGAGGTAGGACCCCGCCTGCCGGTAGAAGCTCTGCTCGCTCACGTGACCACCACCAGGACCGCGGTGACGAGGACGTTCAAGGTCGCCAAAGGAAGCAGCACTTTCCACCCCAGGGTCATCAGTTGGTCGTAGCGAAGGCGCGGCAGCGTCGCCCGCACCCAGATGAAGACGAGCACCAGGGCGAGCATCTTGATCAGCATCCAGATCGGGTCGAGCCAGCCCGGCCCGGGGCCCATCCAGCCGCCGAGGAACATCGCCGCGGCGATCCCGGAGACGACCAGGATCTCCATGTATTCGACCAGCAGGAAGGAGCCGAAGCGCATGCCGCCGTACTCGGTCATGAAGCCCTGGACGAGCTCGGCGTCGGCCTCGGGCATGTCGAACGGGGTGCGGTTGGTCTCGGCGAAGCCGGCCAGCATGAAGATCAGGAAGCCGACGAACTGCGGGCCGATGAACCAGACGCCGCTCTGCGAGTTGACGATCGAGACCAGCGAGAGGGAGCCGCTCATCATGATCACGCCGAGCAGCGCCAAGCCCATCGCGACCTCGTAGGAGATCAGCTGGGCGGCCGAGCGCATCGCGCCGAGGAGGCTGTATTTGGAGCCCGAGGACCAGCCGCCGAGGAGGAGGCCGTAGAAGGCGATCGAGCCGACGGCGAAGAAGTAGAGGATGCCGATCGGGACGTCGATGCCGTAGAAGCCGACGCCGCCCTTGACGTCCCCCCAGGGGATGATCGCGAGGGCGAGGACGCCGGAGAGGACCGGCAGCAGCGGGCCCAATATGAACAGCGTCGAGATCGCGTTTTCGGGGCGGAACGACTCCTTGGAGATGAGCTTGCCGACGTCGGCGAGCGGCTGCAGGAGCCCGAACGGGCCGACCCGGTTGGGGCCGTAGCGATGCTGGAAGCGGCCGATCAGCTTCCGCTCGACCACGGTGAGCACGGGCAGGATGCCGAAGATCACGGCGAAGATGACGATCGACTTGGCGACCATGATCCAGATCGCTTCGGCGAACTGGGTGTCGGCCAGGGGGATGAGGTGGGTCACGCCGGGACCTCGCTGCGCTTCTCGATCTGGACGTTGACCTGGTGGCCGTTCAGCAGCGCGTTGGCGTTGGCGCCGGCGATGCCCTCGGCGAGGAAGCAGACGCCCGCGGGGATCCGTTCGTGGACGGTGACGGTGGCGTCGATGCTCTTGTCTCCCTGGGAGACGCGGACCGGGTCGCCGGGAGCAAGTTCCAGGCGCTCGGCATCCTCCGGGGAGAGTTCGAGGCGCTGGGAGGGCTTGAGAAATTTCAGCGGGGGATTGAGTTCGGTGATCGGCCCCGCCCACAGGTCTCTGTAGGTGCCGAGGGTGAGTTCCGGGGCCCCCGGCGCCGCGACTGCTTCGGCGGACGCGCTGTCGCGCTGAGTGTCCGGCGAATCAGTCGCGGCGCCGGGGGCTGCCGTGGACGTGCCAGATGCCGGCGTCGACTCGCCGGACACTCTGCGCGAACGCGCGTCCGCCGAGGCGATGCCGGCATCTGGCACGCTCGCACCGCTCTCCGTCTCTTGCCAGCGGATGCCTCGGCCGCCGATGTTGCTCTCGGTGATCGAGGCGTAGAACGGGACCGCGGCGGTCAAAGCTGCGAAAGCCGTTGGCTGGGACGTGACGCCGGTGTCGTGGCCCAGGGCCAGCGAGAGGTTGGCGAGGGTCTGCCAGCCGGGGCGGATGTCGCCGGGGCGGCCGGCGGCGGGGCGGACACGCTGCAGGCGGCCGTCGGGGTGGGTGACGGTGCCGTCTTTCTCGGCGTGGGTCTCGAGCGGGAAGAGCACGTCGGCCTTGGCGGCGGTCGCGGTGGCGAAGGTCGAGAAGCAGACGACGAAGGAGGCGGCGTTGATCGCTTCCTCCCAGCGCGAGGTGTCGGCGAAGTCGCGAAGCGGATCGACGCCGACCAGGATCAGGCCGTCGAGAGAGCGGTCGATCAGCGCCTCGCGGATCGCCTCGGTGCCATAGCCGTTGACCGCGAGCGCCGCCAGCCCCGGCCCGGCGTCCGGCAGCACCCCGGCCTCGCGCAGCCCCCGAGCATTGGCCACCTCCGGCACTTCCAGCAGCCCCACCTGTTGATGGGCCGAAAACCCGTCAGATAGTCCGGTTTTCGGCCCATCAACATCGAGGGCGCGGGCGAGGCCGAGGAGCTCGTTCGTGGCGGAGGCGCCGAGGCGCTCGCCCCAGACGATCACGATCTTGCCGGCGTCGCGCAGGCTCTCGGCCAGCGGGGTCGCCACGTTCTCGGCGCCGCTCGCGACCGCCGCGGTCAGGGCGCCGATGAAGTACGAGGCCTGGCCGGGCGCGTAGCGGGCGATCGCCTCGGCGCCGCCGTCGAGCGCCGTCGGCCGTTCGGTCGCCACCGCGAGCCGCGCGCCGCTGCGCCGGATCGCCTTGCGGATCCGCAGGTCGAGGATCGGCGAGGACTGCAGCGGGTCGGTGCCGAGCACCAAGATCACGTCGGCGTCGTCGATGTCGGTGACCGTGGCCTGCAGCTCTGGCCGCGCCAGGTCGAGGATCGCGTCGATCCCCGGGCCGGCCGCCGGACGCGAGTCGAGGTGCGGCGAGTGGAGGGCGCCGCGGACGATGCCCTGAACGAGGAAGCCCTCCTCGTTGGAGGCGTCGCCGACGATCGCCGCGACCTTGCCGTCGCGCGCCGCGAGGCCCGCCGCCGCCCGCGCGATCGCGTCCTCGTAGGAGACCTTGGTGCCGCCTTTGGTCCGCGGCTCGGTGACCCGCTCGGCCGCGGCGAACATCTCGAAGCCGTAGCGCCCGCGGTCGCAGATCCAGCCGTCGTCGACGCCCGGGTTCTCCCGCGCGAGCACCCGTTTCACCTTCTCGTCGCGGACCGTGAAGCTGACGTTGCACTGGCTCGGGCAGAGCGTGCAGACCGAGCCCGCCTGCTCGATGTCCCAGGGCCGGGCGCGGAAGCGGTAGGTGTAGTTGGTCAGCGCGCCGACCGGGCAGAGGTCGGTGATGTTGCCGTGGAAGGGCGAGACGTAGGGCCGGTCGTCGAAGGTCCCGACATAGGTACGGTCGCCCCGTTCCAGCAGCTGCAGCTGGGCGTCCTCGGAGACCTCCTGGCTGAAGCGCACGCAGCGGTAGCAGAGGATGCAGCGCTCGCGGTCGATCGCCACCAGCGGCGAGAGTTCGATCGGCTTCTCGAAGTGGCGCTTTTCGTCGATCACCCGCGACTTGCCCGGGCCCCAGCCCTGGGTGATGTCCTGCAGCGGGCACTCACCGCCTTTGTCGCAGACCGGGCAGTCGAGGGGGTGGTTGACGAGCAGGAACTCGACCACCGCGTTCTGGGCCTTCTTCACCTGGTCGGTGCGGGTGTGGACGACCATCCCGTCGCGGACCGGGGTCGAGCAGGAGGTCTGCAGTTTCGGGATCCCCTCGATCTCGACCAGGCACATCCGGCAGGCGCCGACCGGGGCGCCGAGTTTCGGCTCGTAGCAGAAGACCGGGATCTCGACGTCGCCCTTGCGGGCCGCGTCGTGCAGCATCTCGCCCTCGATCGCGGTCACCTCGCGGCCGTCGATCGTCACCGTCACCTCGCGCTTCTCGTGACTCACGATGCCGCCCCCAGGGCCTCGGGCGAGAGGTCGACGACGAGGTGCGGGTCGATTCCGTGCTCGGCTTCGCCCGCCGCCATCACCTGCTCGAACTCGCCGCGGAACTTGCGCACCATCGCCGAGACCGGCATCGCCATCGAGTCGCCGAGCACGCAGAGGCAGTGGCCCATGATGTTCTCCTGGACCGAGCTGATGATGTCGAGGTCCATCGGCGTCGCCTCGCCGCGGACGACCCGCTCCAGCATCTTCACCGTCCAGTTGGTCCCCTCGCGGCAGGGGGTGCACTTGCCGCAGGACTCGTGGTGGTAGAAGCGCGCCGTGCGCAGCGCCATGTGGGGGATCGAGACGGTGTCGTCGGCGACGATCACCGAGCCGGAGCCGAGCATCGAGCCCGCCTCGGCCATCGCCTCGAAGCTGTAGGGGAGGTCCATCGCCTCCGCGGCCGTCAACACCGGGGAGGAGGAGCCGCCGGGGTAGATCGCCTTCACGCTGCGGCCGGGGAGCGGGCCGCCGGCGAGCTCGTAGATCAGGTCGCGGGTCGGCAGCCCGAGCGAGATCTCGTAGTTGCCGGGGCGGCGCACGCCGCCGGAGATCGAGACGACCTTGGTGCCGGGCGACTGCTCGGTGCCGTACTGGCGGAACCAGTCGGCGCCCTTGGCGACGATTCGTGGCACGTTGGAGAGCGTCTCCACGTTGTTGATCAGCGTCGGGCCGCCGTAGAGCCCCTGCACCGCCGGGAAGGGCGGCTTCAGGCGCGGGTTGCCGCGCTTGCCCTCGAGCGCGTCGAGCAGGGCCGTCTCCTCGCCGCAGATGTAGGCGCCGGCGCCGCGGTGGACGACCAGCTCGAGGTTGCGGTGCGTGCCCAGGATGTCCTCGCCGAGGTAGCCCGCCTCGTAGGCTTCGAGCACCGCCGCGTCGAGGATGTCGGCCTGGCGGTCGTACTCGCCGCGGATGAAGATGAAGGCGCGGCCGATGCCCGCGGCGAGCGCCGCGATCGCGATCCCCTCGATCAGCTGGTGCGGGTTGCGCTGCATCAGCTCACGGTCCTTGAAGGCGCCCGGCTCGGACTCGTCGGCGTTGCAGCAGAGGTACTTCTCCATGTCGCCGCGCGGCAGGAAGCTCGCCTTTTTGCCCATCGCGAAGCCGGCGCCGCCGCGGCCGCGCAGACCGGAGTCTTCGAGCGCCTTCAGGACCTCGTCCTGCTCCATCGACCGGTAGGCCTTCTCCAGGGTCGAGTAGCCGTCGACCAGCTCCTTGTACCCCTGCAGGGTGGCGAGCCGCGGGTCCTCGGCGTGCTCCAGCAGCACGCGGGTCTCGAGCGCGTGCGGCATTACCGTGGCACCTCGGTGTCGCCGGCCAGCGGGCGGCGCTCCAGCGATTTCTCCGGCAGGACGGCGTCCTCGCTCAGCAGCTGGTCGATCGCCGTCTGCGCCTCGCCGGGGACGAGCGGGCCGAAGTAGCGTTGGTCGATCGAGGCCATCGGGGCGATGTCGCAGGCGCCTAGGCACTCGAAGCCGGTGACGAAGACGTCCTCGCCCTCGGCGGCGGCGCGGAAGGCGTCGAGCAGCTCGTCGCCGCCGCGCATCCAGCAGCTGATGTTGGTGCAGACCTCGATCCGGTGCGCGCCGACGCGGCTCGTGTGCAGAAGGTCGTAGAAGCTGGCCACCGACTCGAGGTAGGCGGGGGTGACGCGCATCACCGCGGCGGCCTGGCGGATGCCCTCCGGGGTGCACCAGCCGTAGCGCTCCTGCACCGCCCAGAGGGCCGGGATCGAGGCCGATTTGCGCTCCGGGTAGCGGGCCATCAGGGCCTCGATCCGCTCCTGCAGCTCCGGCGGGCAGTCGACTTCGGCGAGCTGCGGGATCTGCTCCGGGCTCGAGCTCGGCTCGCGGCCGACGGTGACCGCGCGGTCGACCGGCAGGTTCGGGTTCGAGGCGCCCGCGCCGTCGACCGGGGTCATCGATCGACCCCGCCGAGGATCGGGTCGAGCATGCCGAGGCTGCAGATCATGTCGGCGACGTAGGAGTCGACGGCCATGTCGCGGAAGGACTGCAAGTTGACGAAGGAAGGGTCGCGGAAGTGCACCCGGGCCGGCTTCGAGGAGCCGTCCGCGAGGACGAAGCAGCCGAGCTCACCGCGCGGTCCCTCGATCGCGTAGTAGATCTCGCCCGGGTCGACCCGGAAGCCCTCGGTGACGAGCTTGAAGTGGTGGATCAGCGACTCCATCGAGGTGGAGAGCTCCGAGCGCGGCGGCAGCACGTACTTACGGTCCTCGGCGATGAACGGCCCGCCCGGGAGCGCGTCGAGCGCCTGGCCGATGATCTTCGTCGACTCGACCATCTCGGCGACCCGCACCCGGTAGCGGTCGTAGTTGTCGCCGACCGTGCCGACCGGGATCTTGAAGTCCATCTCCGGGTAGGCGAGGTAGTCGAAGGCCTTGCGCAGGTCCCAAGGATCGCCCGCGGCGCGCAGCAGCGGCCCGGTGACGCCGAGGTCGAGCAGCCGCTCGTGGTCGACGATCCCGACCCCTTTGGTGCGCTGCAGGAAGACCTCGTTGCGGTCGAGCAGCGCTTCGTACTGGCCGACCCGGATCGGCATGTCGTGGACGAACTGGCGGCACCGCTCCTCGAAGCCGAGCGGGATGTCCTCGATCACGCCGCCGACCTGGAAGTAGCGCGTGTGCATCCGCTGCCCGGTCGCCATTTCGAAGAGGTCGAGGATGCGGTCGCGCTCGCGGAAGCAGTACCAGAGCATCGAGATCGCGCCGAGGTCGAGCGCCGTCGTCCCCAGCCAGACGAGGTGGGAGTGGATCCGGTTCAGCTCCAGGAAGATCGTCCGCAGGTACTTGGCGCGCGGCGGCAGCTCGAGCCCGATCAGCCGCTCCACCGCGCCGCAGTAGGCCTCCATCTGGAAGAAGTAGGAGACGTAGTCCATCCGCTCGACGAAGGGGATGACCTTCCAGTAGCTCTTGTCCTCGCAGGACTTT
>JAFDWB010000090.1 GCA_018268675.1 Actinomycetota bacterium | reverse complement strand
CCAGGGAGTCGATCGCCCTGGTCCTCGAGGACCAGGGCGATGCCCACGAAGGCGAGGTGGCGGCCCTGGAGGGATGAGAGGCGTGCCCGACGAGTCTGGTTACACCACAACTCGCGACTTGACTGAAGCGTGACGCAAGGCGCACCGAACCCGCGCACTTCGTCACGAGCTCCCACTCAAGACGCCCCGAACCCCGTCCCATCCCTGAAAACCCCTGACGGTTGGTGAGTTGACCACACCCCAGCGGGGTCAACTCACCAACCGGCCCGGGCGCCAGCCCGAGGCGCCGGCCGGTCTCAGCCGCCGCGCTTCTTCGGCAGCGTCCGGAAGACCACGTCCCACAGCGGCGAGGAGACGCCGTAGCCGTAGCGGTGGTCCTGGAAGTGGTGGCGCATGTGTGCCTCGCGGAGCTTCTTCCCGGCCTTCGACCTGGGGACGAAGTGGTGCACGTAGTAGTGCGTGTAGTCGTAGGCGAGGTAGCCGAGCATGAAACCGCCGAAGGCGGGGTAGGCGGCGTCGCCGAGGACGAGGAGGAAGCCGAGGAAGAAGAGCGCCGCCAGCGGGATCGAGACCGACGGCGGCATCACCAGGCGCAGCTTGTCGTTCGGGTGGTCGTGGTGGATGCCGTGGATGATGAAGTGCATCCGCCGGCCGAACGCGTTGTCGGGCTCCCAGTGGAAGACGAGCCGGTGCAGCCAGTACTCGGTCAGCGTCCAGAAGGCGAGGCCGCCCGCGTTGATGAGGAGCATCTGCCAGACGCTCCAGCCCTTGGTCACCCCGATCCACTCGGCCGCGACGATCACCGGGACGAAGATGATCGCCGGCAGCGCGGGGTGCACGCGGGAGAAGAAGTTGAGGAATTCGCTCTTGAAGAGGGGTGGCGATTCGGCCAGCCGTTCCGTGCGTTCGTGCGCCTCCATCTTGGACGAATGTTAGCTAGCGCCGCCCCCGCGACTCCACCGACTCGCAAGACGCGGGGACAATGTGAACGGCCTGTGACGCAGATGTAGCGATTTGCGGAATCGCGCCCGACGCGCCCGCGCCGCGGTTGCTTTCATGCCCGAGCCGATGCCGCGCAAGCCCAAAGCCCCCACCTGCGAGGACTGCTATTTCCACCGCAATCTGCTCTGCGCGCTGGAGCTCGGCGAGACCTGCGCGACCTTCCGGCCGAACCGCCCCGAGGGCCTCGTTCCCCCGCGCCAGCCGGTGCTCCTGATGCGGGCCCCGCGGTGGGCCGCAAGCACCCGCGCCGCCTGACCGCCGCCACCCGGCGCGGGTATGGTTTCAAGCCGATGCCGCAGCGCGACCTTTTCGCCGACTTCGCGCGGATGCGCCGGGAGATGGACCAGCTGATGGGCGATCCCTGGAGCCGCACCCGCTACGTGAGCCGCCGGGCCTCCGGCTTCTCGCCGAACGTCGACGTCTACTACGTCGACGACCCGCAGCGCGCCGTGGTCAAGGTCGACCTCGCGGGCATCGACCTCACCGAGATCGGGATCGAGGTCTCAGGCCGCCAGCTGGCGATCGTCGGCCGGCGCGCCCTGCAGGAGACCGAGGGCCGCGTCTACCAGCAGATCGAGATCCCCTCCGGCCCCTTCCGCCGCGTCGTCGAGCTGCAGGTCGAGGTCGACGGCACGAGCGCCGTCGCCAACTACGAAGACGGCCTGCTGACCGTCGAGCTGCCGCTGCGCGACCCGCAAGAGACCACCCACCGCGTGCCGATCGAACGGCCGTGATGGAGGGGTCACCGACCCTCGAGGTCGTCGAAGCGCCGCTCGACGCCGAGGCGGCACTGCGCAGCGCCGCGCCGCTCCCGGAGGCGCTCCCGGTCCTGCCGCTGCGGGACTCGGTCGCGTTCCCCGACACGATCACCCCGCTCGCGGTCGGCCAGCCGCGCTCGATCGAGCTGATCGATGACGTCCTCGGCGGCAATCGGATGCTGGTGATGGTCGCCTCGCGCGACGCCGAGCTGGAGGAGCCGACCCCGAACGACCTCTACGGCGTCGGCGTCGTCGGGATCGTCGAGCGGATGGTGAAAATCCCCGACGGCACCCTGCGGATCCTGGTCCAGGCGACCCAGCGCGTCAGCCTCGACGACTTCGTCACCGACCGGCCCTACCTGATCGCCCGCATCACCGAGCTCCCCGACGTGATCAAGCCGAGCGCCGAGCTGGAGGCGCTCAGCCGCAACGTCCAGCGCACCTTCTCGGAGATCGTCGAGCAGATCCCCTACCTGCCGGAGGAGCTGCAGCTCGCCGTCGCCAACATCGACGACCCGAGCGCGCTCGCCCACCTGATCGCCGGCGCCCTGCGCGTCGACACCGCCGAAAAGCAGCAGCTGCTGGAAGAAGTCGACGTCGCCAAACGGCTCCGCCACCTCTCTCAGATCCTCGCCCGGGAGCTCGAGGTGGTCCAGCTCGGCACCCAGATCCAGTCCCAGGTGCAGTCGGAAGTCGACAAAGGCCAGCGCGAGTTCTTTCTCCGCCAGCAGCTGAAAGCGATCCAGGGCGAGCTCGGCGAAGAAGACGAGGGCGCCGCCGAAGTCAAGGAACTGCGCGAGCGGATCGAGGCGGCGAACCTGCCCGAGGAAGCGCGCAAAGCGGCCGACCGGGAGGTGGGGCGGCTGGCCAAACTGCCCCCCGCGGCGGCGGAGCACGGGGTGATCCGCACCTACCTCGAGTGGATCACCGAGCTCCCCTGGGACGTCCAGACCAAGGACAACCTCGACATCAGGCACGCGCGAAAAGTGCTCGACGCCGATCACTACGACCTCGACGACGTCAAGGAGCGGATCCTCGAGTACCTCGCGGTGCGCAAACTGAACCCGGAGAGCCCCGGGCCGATCCTCTGCTTCGTCGGCCCGCCCGGGGTGGGGAAGACGAGCCTCGGCCGCTCGATCGCGAAAGCGCTGGGGCGCGAGTTCGAGCGGATCTCGGTCGGCGGCGTCCGCGACGAGGCGGAGATCCGCGGCCACCGCCGCACCTACATCGGGGCGCTCCCCGGGACCATCATCCGCGCCCTCCGCGACGCCGGCTCGCGCAACCCGGTCTTCATGATCGACGAGCTCGACAAGATGGGCGCCGACTTCCGCGGCGACCCGGCGAGCGCGATGCTCGAGGTGCTCGATCCAGCCCAGAACGACACCTTCCGCGACCACTACCTCGACCTCGCCTTCGACCTCTCCGACGTCGTCTTCATCGCCACCGCGAACGTGCTCGACACGATCCCGGGGCCGCTGCTCGACCGCATGGAAACGATCGAGCTGGCGGGCTACACGCTGGACGAGAAGCGCCACATCGCGCGCAGCCACCTGGTCGGCCGGCAGATCGCCGCGAACGGGCTGAAGCCGTCCCAGATCGAGTTCGCCGACGCGGCGCTGACCGCGATCATCGAGGAGTACACGCGCGAGGCGGGGGTGCGGAACCTGGAGCGCCTGATCGGCACGATCTGCCGCAAAGTCGCGCGCCAGGTCGCCGAAGGCAAGGCGAAGGGGAAGGTGCGCGTGTCCGGCAAAAAAGCGCGCGAGATGCTCGGGCGCCGGCGCGTCTTCGCCGAAACGCGGCGGCGCACCAGGGACCCGGGCGTGGCGACGGGGCTGGCCTGGACGCCGGCGGGCGGCGACGTCCTCTTCATCGAAGCCACCGGGATGCCCGGCTCCGGCCACCTGACGATCACCGGCCAGCTCGGCGAGGTGATGAAAGAGTCGGCCCAGGCGGCGCTCTCCTACGTGCGCGGGCACCAGGCGCGGATCGCGCCGAAGCTGACCGAGGACTGGTTCGCCGGCCACGACGTCCACATCCACGTGCCGGCCGGCGCCGTGCCCAAGGACGGGCCCTCGGCGGGGGTGGCGATGACGGTGGCGCTCGCCTCGTTGATCAGCGGCCGCCCGGTCCGCAACGATGTGGCGATGACCGGCGAGGTGACGCTGACCGGCAAGGTGCTGCCGATCGGCGGGCTGAAGGAGAAGTCGTTGGCAGCGCAGCGGGCGGGGATCAAGCGGGTGATCGTGCCCGAGCGCAACCAGGGCGACGCGGCGGAGATCCCGCAGGCGGAGCTCGGGGACCTCGAGTTCGTCTTCGTCGACGAGGTCTCGAAAGCGCTCGACGTCGCGCTGTCTTGAGGGGCGGCTCCTGATGGAGGTCGCAACCCTCGGCCGCTCAGGGCGGGCGCGAGCGGCGCGGCGTTCGCCGGCGGCGTGGGCGCGCGAACGCTCGCGGGCGTTCTGGATCGTGGTCGGGCTGACCGCCCTGGCGGCGCTCCTGCGCTTCGCCACGCTCGGCGTGCAGAGCTACCACCACGACGAGGTCGTCACCGCCAGCCGGGTGCTTCGCGGCAGCTTCGGCCACGCGATGGACGCGGTCTGGTTCAGCGAGTCGACGCCGCCGGTCTATTACGCGCTCGCCTGGCTCTGGACGCAGCTGGCGGGGACCGGGGAATTCGGGCTGCGGGCGGTCTCGGCGGCGGCTGGGGTGGCGACGGTGCCGGTCGCCTACCTGATCGGAGTGCAGCTGCGCGGGCGGCGTGCCGGGCTCTGGGCGGCGGCGCTGGTGGCGGTCAACCCGATGCTGCTCTGGTACTCGCAGGAGGCGCGCGCCTACGCGCTGGTGACGCTCTTCGGGGCGCTCTCGGTGCTCTACTGGCTGCGGGCCGAACGCGGCGGGGCGCGGCGGGACTTCGTCTGGTGGGGCGTCTGGTCGGGCCTCGCGATCTGCACGCACTACTTCGCCGCCTTCCCGATCGTCGCCGAGGCGCTGATGCTGCTGCGCCGGCGCGGGCTGCGGGGGAGCCTCGCCGGGATCGCGATCCTCGGCGGCTGCGCGATCGCGGTGGCGCCGCTGGCGATCCACCAGATGTCGATCGGCCACGCCGAGTGGATCGGGAACTTCTCGCTCGGCAACCGCCTGTGGGAAACGGCCGCGACCTTCGTCACCGGGGAGACCGGCGACATCATCGCGCGGCCGGAGCGGCCCTGGCTCGCCTTCGTGCCGCTGGCCTTGACCTTGGCGGCACTGGCGCTGCTCCTGCGGCGGCCGGCGGGGCGGGAGCGGCGCGCCGCGCGCCGGCCGCTGCTGTTGGTCCTGGCGGCGATCGGGATCCCGGTGGCGCTGGTCGTGGTGGGCACGGACTTCGTCCTCGCCCGCAACCTGATCCCGGCGCTGGTGCCGCTGCTGGCGGCGGTCGGGATCGCGCTCGCCTCGCCCGCCTCCCGCCGGCTCGGCACCGTCGTCGGGGCGCTGCTGGTGGCCTACTCGCTCGGCTTCTGCATCCTCGCGAGCACCGACGAACAGTTCCAGCGGCCGAACTGGAGCGCGGTCGCCGCACAGATGGGGCCGCCCCGCGGGCCGCGGGCGACGGTCACCTGGACGCTCGGCGAGGGGCCGCTGCGGTACTACCTCTCGACCGGGGCGTTCCAGGTGCGGGCGCAGGACCACGTCGACTGGCTGGTCAAGGAAGTCGACTTCGTCTCCGACGGGGCGGTGCCGGCGCCGCCGCACAGCCTGCTCGGGCCCGGCTTCCGGCAGGTCGGCCGCGAAGACACCGGCCGCCTCTACATCCGCCGCTACCGCTTCCAGCCGCCCGGGCTGGCGCCGCTGCGGCTGCCCCACCTGCGCTCGGCGAAGCTCGATTTCCGCACCACCGGGGTGCTGCTGGACGGCGTCGGCCCGGAGTGATCGCCGTCGCCCGATCGTCCGGCGGGCGTGTCCCGTGGCCAAGCGCGGGTATATCCTGACCGAAACCGCCTAGATCGCGAGGGAGAAGGGATGTCGAAGACCAAGAGCCACACGGCGGATCGCGCCGGAGACCTGTACGGAGCGGCCCGCGAAAACCCGTATGTGCAGCGCCTGATCGAGGATGAAGCTCTGCGCGAGAACCTCAAGGACGCCTTCGTCTCGGCGAAGAAGGCCTACGGCCGCGCCACCGGCAACGGCAAGGGCCCGGTGAAGGCGGTCACCTCCGACAAGAAGGTCCAGAAGGAGATGCGCCAGGCCGCCGAGGCGCTGCAGGAAGCGCGCGAACGCCTGCAGAAGCCGCGCAAGAAGAAGCACCGGCTCGGCAAGCTCCTCCTGCTCGCGATCATCGGCGGCGTCGTCGCCCTCGTGGTCAGCGAGGGGGCGCGCAAGGCCGTGCTCGACGCGCTCTTCGGGGCCGAAGAGGAGTTCGAGTACACGAGCACCAGCAGCATCAACGGCGCCTAGGCACGGCGGAGGCGGCTAACTCGGTGGAGGCGGCGACCAAAGAGCGTCAGCTCAGCGGCGAGAAGGCGCAGCGCATCGTCGACGCGATGCGCGACAGCGTCGCCCGGCGGGGCGCGGCGGGCTCGACCTTCGAGCACGTCGCCCGCGAGGCGGGGGTGAGCCGCGGCCTCCTCCACTATTACTTCGGCACCAAGGAGCGCCTCCTGGTCGAGGTCGTCCGCCGCGACACCCAGCTGCGCATCGCCCGCCTCGACGAGCTCCTCGCGGAGGCGAAGACCGCGGACGCCGTCCTCGACGTCCTCGTCTCCAGCCTCACCGACATGATCGACAACGATCCGGGCTACTTCCTCCTCCTCTACGAGCTCTTCAGCGCCGGCCGCCGCAACCCCGAGATCCAGCACGAGGTCGGCCAGCTCTTCGAGGCGACCCGCTCGCACGTCGCCGACGTCTTCCGCGCCAAGGAAGAGGAGGGCATCCTCAGCCTCCGCTTCGACGCCGAGGCCGTCGTCGCCTACCTCCTCGCCGTCGCCGACGGCTTCGCCCTCCAGTCCCTCTCCGACCCGAGCCGCGACATCACCCCCGCCCTGAACGCCGGCGCCGCCAGCGCCCGCTACCTGCTCGTCTCCGACTGAGCCGCGGCGCCGCCGCTCAGCGGAGCCAGAAGCCGAGTACAGGAGGACCGCGATCGGACTTCGGCGGGAGCGGCGGGGTAGGATCGCGGCGGTGGCGCAGGGGGGAGACGACATTGCGTTCGCGGGGCTTGCCCGGCAGGCGGAGATGGTCCGCGCCGGGGAGGTCAGTCCGACCGAGCTGGTCGGGCAGTCGCTGGAACGGATCGACCGGCTTGACCCGGAGCTGAACGCGTTCCGCAAGGTCTTCGCCGAGAAGGCGATGCTGGAAGCGGAGCGGGCGGAGGCGCGACGGAGCGCCGGTGACCGACGGCCGCTGCTCGGGGTGCCGGTCGCGATCAAGGACGAAATCGACGTCGCCGGGGAGGTCAACACGCACGGCACCGACGCCTACGAGGTGCCCGCCAGGGCCGACTCCGAGGTGGTGCGACGGCTGCGCGAGGCGGGCGCGATCATCGTCGGCCTGACCCTGCTGCCGGAGCTGGCGATCTGCGGCTTCACCGAGTCGGCGACCTACGGCGTGACGCGCAATCCGTGGAACCGGCAGCGCACGCCGGGGGGCTCGAGCGGCGGCTCGGGCGCGGCGGTCGCCGCCGGCATGGTGCCGGTCGCCTCGGCCGGGGACGGGGCGGGTTCGATCCGCATCCCCGCCGCCTGCAACGGGCTCTTCGGGCTGAAGCCGAGCCGCGGGCGCGTCTCGATGGCGCCGCGCAAGGAAGGCTGGCGCGGGCTCGCGGTGGAAGGCTGCCTCAGTCGCTCGGTGCTCGACACGGCCCTCTGGCTCGACGTCGTCGCCGGCGGCTCGACCGAGGACGAAGCGCCCGCGCCGCCGGCGAAGCCCTTCGCCGAGTCGGTCAAGGACTCGCCCGGCAGGCTGCGGATCGGCTGGTCGACGCTGGCGCCGCGTGCGATGGCGCCGCCGACCGTCAGCGACGAGGTCAAGCAGACCGTCGCCGACGCCGCCGCGTTCCTCGGCACGCTCGGCCATGACGTCTCGCCGCGCGACCCGGACTGGGGGCGGGTCGGCGACACGATCACCGCGCGCTTCCTCAAGGGAGTCGCGGAGACCGTCGACGAAGTGCCATTGCCGGAGCGCCTCGAACGGCGGACCCGCGGCTTCGGCAGGCTCGGCAACGCGCTGCCCGACGCGCTCTACGAGAAGGCGATGGCGAATCGCCCGGCGGACATCGCCCGCATCAACGCGATCTTCGACGAGGTCGATGTGTTGGTGATGCCGGTGATGGGCGGGACCGCGCTGCCGATCCGCCGCTGGCAGGGCCGCGGCGCCCTCTACACCGTCCTCGGCATGAGCCGCTTCTATCCCTACTGCGTCCCCTGGAACCACACCGGCAACCCGGCGATGTCGATCCCCTTCGGCCTCGGCGCCGACGGCATGCCGCTCGCGATCCAGATCGTCGGTCGCCCCGCCGGCGAGCCCCTCCTCCTCTCCCTCGCCGCCCAGATCGAGGCCGAGCGCCCCTGGGCCGACCTGCGCCCTCCGATCTCGTAGGGGCGATTCGGTGGCCGGGGGCTGACACCTCGAGGTCGGCCGGCGCCCGACGGCGCAAGGGGATGGGGCGCGGTCGTCCTAACCCACTTATAGCGCGGGTCAGGACGACCGCATCGGGGAGACGGTGGGAAAGGACGACCGCACTGCGTCCCGGCCCGGTGAGTTCGCAGTTATCCACGCTATGTGTGGGTTTCTGCGAACTCACTGCGGGTGGCGGGCCCTCTGCATGAGGCGGGCGCGCCGACGGGCGTCAGCCGGCAAGCGGCGCCATCAGTTGAAGACGCGGCGCAGGCGGGCGAGGTTGCGGGGGCTGCCGTGGGGGCGGACGCGGCGGCTCAGCAGGAGCTTCAGCGGTTTGGCGTCGGGTTTGGTGAAGGCGAGCCAGTCGGCCCAGGTCGCCTCGATCGTCACCGCCGGGTCGGGGGCGAGGCCGGGCTCGGCGCGGGTCGAGCCGTTGTCGAGGGCGATGTGCCACGGCTCGGCGTCGGTGAACTTCCACTGGAAGACGAGCGGCGCGCCGTCGGCGGCGGCCGGATCGGCGGCGCGGGCGGTGAGGTCGAAGTAGAGGCGCATCAGCTCGGGATCGGTGCTTGGGACGACGCCGTCGCTCGGCCCGAGGATGCCGCCGAGCATCATCTTCACCTGGTTGGCGGCGATGTCCTCCTCGGAGGCGTCGGGGCTGAAGGGGAAGACGCCGGGCGGCATCTCCTCGGTCGGGAAGCCGATCGTCCGCCAGCGCTGCCGCACCAGCCTGAGGCCGAAGGCGAAGATGTCCTCGAGCGAGAAGCCGTAGCACTCGGTGTAGGCGCGGTCGAGGTTCGGCGGGCGGAAGACGGCCGGGGTGTAGGCGAGCACCTCGCGCAGCAGCTCGACCACCGCCGCCCGGCACTCCCCGGCGGCGGGATGCTCCGGCGCCAGCAGCTCGGAGAGGACTTTGACGCCGAAGCCGATGTGGCGCTGCTCGTCCCGCGAAACGTTCGCCATCCCGGCGCTGAACCCCGGCATCGTCTCCTGTGAGGCGAAGAAATCCTCGATGAAGTGCTGGCCGGGCTGGGCGAGGCTGCCCTCGACGATCAGGTGGTAGAGCGTGATCGCCTGCGCGTACATCGGCAGCGAGGTGTCCTTGCGCAGTTCCGCCGCCATCCGGTCGAGCCGGTCGAAGACGCCGCGGTAGCCCCAGTTCAACTGCGGCAACGTCGCCGCCAACGTCTCCTCGATGCTCTCGCCGCCGACCCCGATCACCTCCTTGAAGAAGCGGTGGAAGAAGAGCGAGTGGCGCACCTCGTCGACCTGCTGCGTGGCGAGGAAGTAGGACTGCTCCTCGGTCGGCGCCGCCGTCACGTACGGGGCGAGCGTGTCGGCCACCCGGTCCTCGCCGTAGAAGAACATCGAGTAGATCCACATCGCCGAACGGCGCTGGATGTCGGAGAGCCCGGCCCAGCCGGCGACGTCGGCGGTGAAGTCGATGTCGTACGCCGACCAGTTCCCGTGCTCCCAGCGCTTGTAGAGGTCCTCATAGGTGACGTTGTCCATCAAGCTCTGGGAGGCGACGCTCATCTCAACCCCGTTTCGTGTCGTATTCGGCGGCCCGCAGAGCGTAGCGGAACAACTGGCCGGCTGGCCAGTTTCAAAGGCCGTGATGGTTACGTCGGGATACGTTATGTCGATTAACGTAACGCAGGTAGACGTAATGGGCTAAGCTGGCCGGTATGCCCGACCCACCGCTCAACCCGTTCCGCTTCGGCAACTTCGTCATCGACGAGTTTGCCGACCGGACGGCCGAGCTTGCCGAGGTGGAGGCCGACATGCGGAACGGACAGGATCTGGTCATCTTCGCGCCGCGTCGTCTCGGCAAGTCCTCCTTGGTGCTGAAAGCCGCTGCCGTGATGCGCCGGAAAAAGGGGCTGGTCGCCTACTTGAACGTGATGACGACGCCCAACAAGGCGCGCTTTGCCGAGCGCCTGGCGGCAGCCATCTACGCCGACGTGGCGGCGCCGAAAGCGAAACTGAAAGACAAGGCGCTCGCGATGTTCCAAGGCCTGCGCATCGTGCCGACGATCACCGTCGACCCGGTCGACGGTCGGCTCGGGTTCTCGTTCGGTGTCGGTAACGCCGAGGCCGACCTCGAAAAGACGATCGAGATGTTGCTCGAACTGCCCGCGAAGATCGCCGAGGAACGCGAACAGCGGGTCGTCCTGATCCTCGACGAGTTCCAGGAGATCATCGATCTCGATCCGAACTTTCCAAAGCTCCTGCGGTCGATCTTCCAGGCCCAGCCCGATGTCTGCCATATCTACCTGGGCAGCAGACGCCATGTCATGCGCGATCTCTTCAGCGACATGAATGAGCCGTTCTGGCGCAGCGCCAAGCAGATGGAGATCGGGCTGATCCCGCCGGCCCAGTTTGCCCGCTTCATCCGGCGGCGGTTCGACACGACCAACAAAGCCCTCCGCGCGGAGGTCTGCGATCGGCTGCTCGACATCACTCACGGCCATCCCTACGCGACCCAGGAGCTCTGTTACTCGCTCTGGGAGCAGACGCCCTTCGACCGCGAGGCCGACGACGATCTTCTCGCCCGCGCCCTCGAGCTCGTGCTCCAGTCGGAGCACGCTCACTTCTCGCTCGTCTGGGACGGCCTCGCGGCAGGGCAGCGCGTCCTGCTCGAAGCTCTCGCCCGCGAGCCAGGCCGGCCGCTCTCCGGTGCCTACAGGAACCGCCACCGGCTATCTGGGCCGAGCTCGACCCAGACCGCCCTGAAGGCCTTGGTCGAACGCGAGCTGGTCGAACGGGAGCCTGACGGGAGCTACCGGGTGATGGAGCCTTTCCTCGTCGAGTGGCTCGACGAGTTGGTCACCTGACCTCGGTCGGCAGCTCGATCTCGCGCTTGACGATCTTCCCGGTCGGGCCTTTGGGCAGCTCCTCGAGGAACCAGACGACGCGGGGGTACTTGTAGGCGGCGATCCGCTCGCGCACCCAGGCGCTGATCTCCTCCGGGGCGGGGGCGTCGACGCCAGGCTCGAGGACCACCGCGGCGCCGACCTCCTCGCCCCACTCGGGGTCGGGGATGCCGACCACGGCCGCTTCGCGGATCGCCGGGTGCTCGTAGAGGAGCTCCTCGACCTCGCGCGGGTAGACGTTGTAGCCGCCGCGGATGATCATGTCCTTCTTGCGGTCGACGACGAAGAAGAAGCCGTCCTCGTCGACCCGCCCGAGGTCGCCGCTGTGGAACCAGCCGCCGCGGATCGCCTCCGCCGTCGCTTCGGGACGCTGCCAGTACCCCTTCATGATGTTGTGCCCGCGGATCACGATCTCGCCGACCTCGCCGGTCGGCACCTCCTCGCCCGACTCGTCGACGATCCGCATCTCGACCCGTTCCAGCGGCACCCCGATCGAGCCCGGCTTGCGCAGCTGCCCCGGCATGCCGGAGGAGGCGACCGGCGAGGTCTCCGAGAGCCCGTAGCCCTCCATCAGCTCCGCCCCGAACGCCGCTTCGAACCCGTGCAGGATCTCGATCGGCATCGACGCCCCGCCGGTCAGGCAGACCCGCAGCGCCGTGGTGTCGAATCCCTCCCGCCCGGGGTGGTGGAGGAGCGCCCCGAACATCGTCGGCACGCCGTAGAAGTGGGTGACGCCGTCGCGCTCCATCGTCGCCAGCGCCTCGCCGGGGTCGAATTTTGGGACCAGGGTGAGGGTGGCGCCCTGGCGCAGCGAGGCGTTCATCGCGACCGTCTGACCGAAGGAGTGGAAGAGCGGCAGCGCCCCGAGGACGACGTCACCCGGCCCCACGGTGCAGGTCGTCCGCGAGGCGATGTCGGAGTTCTGGTCGAGGTTGCGGTGCGACAGCTCGGCGCCCTTCGGCTTGCCGGTGGTGCCGGAGGTGTAGAGGATCACCGCGGTGTCCTCGTCGTCGACCTCGGCCATCGCGGTGGCGGGCGCGACCGCGGCGAGCGTCGCCGCGAACGCCTCCGGCTCGACCGCGATCAGCTCGGCGCCCGCGTCGGTCGCGCCGTCCTGCGCCTCGGCGAGGAAGCCGTGCCAGGCGAGCAGCAGCTTCGCCCCGGAGTCCTCCAGGTAGAAGGCGATCTCGCGCCGTTTCAGCAGCACGTTCATCGGCACCACGATGCCCCCCGCCCGCAGCACGCCGTAGTAGACGAGCGGGAACTCGAGCACGTTCGGCAGCATCACCCCGACCCGGTCGCCCTGCTCGAGGCCGCGCGCGCGGAGCAGCGCGGCGACCCGGGCGCTGCCCTCGTCGAGCTCCCCGTAGGTGAGCGTCCGCCCGCCCAGCCGGACGGCCGGCGCGGCGGCGTCCCGCGCGGCGCCCGCGGTGACGATCGAGGCCAAGTTGGTTCCCATGCGTTCCCTTCCCGTCGGTGATTCCCGCCCCGAGTTTAGGCGCCGGCAGGCCGCTTGGTTTAGGCTCCGCCGCGCGATGGAGGATCTCGGGCCGAAAGTCTCCTACCTGGTCGCCAAGCGCGGCATCCCCGTCTTCTCCAGCGACGAGGTGAAGCTGGGGACCGTGGTCGAGGTGCTCGACGCCCCCGAGGCCGACCTCTTCGACGGGATCATCTTCGACACCACGCACAACCGGCCGGGCGGCCACAAATTCGTCGACGCGCCGGAGGTCGAGGGGATCTACGAGCGCGGCGTGATCCTCAACATCGACGCCGCGGCGGCGGCGCGGCTGGCCAAACCGGGGAAGAACCCGGGTTCGATCGAGATCTCGCCGGACGACGTGGCAGGGGAGCCGGGGCCGGGCTTCTGGCGGCGGACCTGGAATTTGCTGTCCGGAAAGGGCTGAGGGGCGGCGAGGGGGCGGGCACAGTAGGTGAACGCGCGGGAGGTTCATGCGCTGCGGCTGACCGCGCAGGGACTGAGCAGGCGGCCGGGGCGGGATCCGGTTGCGGTGGCGGAGCGGCTGCTCGCGATCCAGGGGCAGGATCCGCGCGGGGCGCGGCTGGCGGTGCGGGCGCGGAGCGAGGGGCTCGCGGCGTCGGCTGTGGATGCGGCGCTCGACGCGCGCGAATTGATCGTCACCTGGGTGAACCGCGGGACCCTCCACCTGATCCGGGCCGAGGACTATCCGTTGCTGCAGGCGCTGACCACGCCGCAGCTCTGGACCTCGTGCGAGCGGCGGCTGCGGCAGACCGGGGTGGGCGATGCGGCGGAGCGCGGGTTAGCGACGGTGGCGCAGGCGCTGGCCGAGGAAGGGCCGTTGACGCGGGGACAGCTGCGCGAGCAGCTCGACTCGGCGGGCGTGCCGACCGCCGGACAGGCACTCGTCCACGTCCTCTTCTACGCCTCGCTGCACGGGGTCTGCGTGCGCGGGCCGATGGTCGGCGGCGAGCAGGCGTTCGTCGCGGTGGGCGACTGGCTCGGGGAGCAGCCGGAGGTCGATCGCGGGGAGGGGCTCGGCGAGCTGGCGTGCCGCTATCTGGTCGGGCACGGCCCGGCCACCGCCGCCGATCTCGCCCGCTGGGCGGGCCTGTCGCTGGGCGACGCGCGCGCGGGCCTCACAGCGATCTCGCGCCGGATCGTCGAGGTGGGCGACGGCCTGGTCGACCTCCGCCGCCGCGAGGAGCCCGCGCCGCTCCCGCCGCCGCGCCTCCTCGGCGCCTTCGACCCGCTGCTTCTCGGCTGGACCTCGCGCGAGACGGTCGTCGGCGAGCACAGGCTGCTGGTCACCGACAACGGCCTCTTCCGTCCCTTCGCCCTGGTCAAAGGCCGCGCCGTCGCGACCTGGCGCTTCCAGCGGGGCCAGGTGGAGATCGAACACCTCGAGCGCGTCACGAAGAAGGCGACCGGGGAGCTGGAAGCCGACGCCCGAGCCGTCGAGGCCTATCTGTCGAATTGACCTGTGTGGAGTTTTGGGTGCCCAGCACCCAGAAGTCGACGGGCGTCGCTCGGCGGCGGCCGGCGACGCTCTGACCCTTGCGCCGCCCGGCGCTCAGTCGAGTTTCGCCGGCATCGGCCCGTCGCCGCGGCCCGGTACCGGGCCTTGGCCCGGGAGGGGTTCGGCCTCTTTCTCCCAGACATGGTTCAGCGCGACCTGGAGGTAGGCCCACATGCCCGGTGCGAGGAGGAGGTAGAGGATCAGGACGAGCCAGCCGTTGACCGGCTCGAGGTCGGCGAGTGCCGCCGTCCCTTGGACCCGCTGGGTCCCCCGCCAGTAGGTGATCAGCGCCGGGACGATGATCAGGCCGCCGGGGAAGAGCGCCAGGAGCGAGTTGGTCGGGTTGCGGCCGAGGTCGTAGCCTTTCGACTCGCCGTAGGCCTTCATCTCCTTGTTGATCCGGTACCACCAGACCAGGTGGTAGATGCCGAGGGTGATGATCGGCAGCAACGCCACCGCCCACGGGTTGCGGATCTTGACCTGCTGGTCCGAATCGGGGATGCGCATCTCGTATGCCATGGCGCGAGATTGTCAGAGCCCGGTCGGACGCGCCAGGGCCCGCGCCCAGGAATCGACCGCTAGCCGAGCTTCGGCGACTTCCAGGGCGCTTCGAGGCGCCGCACCAGCTCGTCGCCGAGGCCCTCGATCGGGACCCGGACCTGCTCCAGCGAGTCGCGGTCGCGGAGCGTCACGGTGTCCGTCTCCATCGTCTCGCCGTCGACGGTGATCCCCCAGGGGGTGCCGATCTCGTCCTGGCGGCGGTAGCGCTTGCCGATCGAGCCGCCCTCGTCGAACTCGGCCGGGAGGCGCTTGCGCAGATCGTTGAAGATCTCGCGCGCCTTCTCCGGCATCCCCTCGCGGGAGACGAGCGGCAGCACGGCGACCTTGACCGGCGCCAGGCGCGGGTGCAGGCGCAGCACGGTCCGCGAGCGCCCCTCCACCTCCTCGACCTCGTAGGAGTCGACGAGGAACGCCAGCGTCGCCCGGTCGGCGCCCGCGGCAGGCTCGATCACGTGCGGGACGTAGCGCTCTTTCGTCTGCTGATCGAAGTACTCCAGCTTCTCGCCGCTGAACTTGGCGTGCTGGGTGAGGTCGAAATCGCCGCGGTTGGCGATCCCCTCCAGCTCTGACCAGCCGATCGGGAAGAGGTACTCGACGTCGCTGGTCCCGGAGGAGTAGTGCGAGAGCTCGTCCTTCTCGTGGGCGCGCACTCGCAGGTGGTCGGGGCGGATGCCAAGGTCGGTGTACCAACGCTCGCGGATCTCGATCCACTCGCGGTACCAGCGCTCCGCCTCGCCGGGTGGGACGAAAAACTCCATCTCCATCTGCTCGAACTCGCGGGTGCGGAAGATGAAGTTGCCCGGGGTGATCTCGTTGCGGAACGACTTGCCGACCTGGGCGATACCGAAGGGTGGCTTCTTGCGCGCGAACCCGAGCACGTTCTTGAAGTTGATGAAGATGCCCTGCGCGGTCTCGGGCCGCAGGTAGACCTCGGAGCCCTCGCCCGCGACCGGGCCGACGTGCGTCTCGAACATCAGGTTGAAGTTGCGCGGCGGGGAGAGCTCGCCGCCGCACTCCGGGCAGCGCAGCTCGCCGTCGGGATCGCCGCCTTCGGCCGCCACCGCCTCGCGCAGGTGATCCTCCCGCCAGCGTTTCTTGCACTTGCCGAGGCACTGCACCAGCGGGTCGGTGAAACCGGCCAGGTGCCCCGACGCCTCCCAGACCTTCGGGCTCTGCAGGATCGCCGAGTCGAGCGCCACGATGTCGTCGCGTTCCTGCAACATCGAGCGCCACCACTCGTTCTTCACGTTGGTCTTCAGCAGCACCCCGTAGTGCCCGTAGTCGTAGGTCGAGCCCAGCCCGCCGTAGATCTCCGAGGAGGGGAAGACGAAGCCGCGGCGCTTGCACAGCGCGACGATCTCCTCCATCGTCACCTCGGTCTCGGGCTTCTCCTGCGGGGTCGTCGCCATGCCCGAACCGTAGCGGCTGCGATAATCCCGGGTCCCGTGCCGATCTACGAGTACAAATGCGACAACGGCCACGTCTTCGACGTGATGCAGAAGATGTCGGAGGAGCCGCTCGAGGCGTGCGTCGAGTGCGGCGCCCCCGCCCACCGCGTGCTGACCGCCCCCGCGGTCCACTTCAAGGGCTCCGGCTTCTACAACACCGACTACGGCAAACGTAAGGGCGGCGGCGCCAACGGCAGCGGCGAGGGGTCCTCGGAGTCGAAGTCGTCGGGCTCCTCGGACTCGGACTCGGGCTCGAGCTCCGACTCCGGGTCGAGGTCCAAGTCGGAGTCGAAGGCCACCGCGTCCTCGAGCTCCTCCTCGAGCGACTGACGCCGCGTCAGCCCATCAACCGCCTGACCGCGGCGCGCCGCGCCGACTGGGGCACTTCGATCGCCCCTTCCGGGCCGTTCAGGTTGCAGTGTTCCTTGGCCGGATTGCCGCAGAGGACGTCGGCGGGCGAGCTGCCGCCGATCGCCGCCGCCAGCACCAGCTGCGGCATCGTGAAGAAGCCCATGTCGCTGATGAACGCTTTCGGCGCGTTCCAGCCGATGATCGGGCCCTTGATGAAGTTGTAAGGGAGGCGGGAGATGCTGGTCAGGCGTTCCTTGATCCCGGTGATCACCGCCTGCTGGGCCTTCTCGCGGTTCAGGTCGCTGTAGCCGAAGGTCAGGGCGCTCGGGCCGGGCCCGGGGCATTCGGTCGGCTCGCGCATGCGCGCGTAGGCGAGCGCGGTCTGGCCGTTCAGCGTGTTCATGCCCTGCTTCAGGTGCAGGTTGAAGCCGCCCTGGCCGTGCCCGGCGCCGCCGGCGATCTTGCCGCAGATCCGGTGCGGCACGTTCACTTCGACCCCGCCGATCGAGTCGATCAGGTTTTCGAAGCCGGTGAAGTTGATGATCGCGATGTGGTCGATCTTGACGTTGAGGAACTTTTCGACCGTCTTGATCGTCAGCGCGGCGCCGCCGTAGGAGAAGGCGGCGTTGATTTTCTCCGGCTGGTAGCCGGGGATTTCGGCGAAGGAGTCGCGCGGGATCGAGAGTTTGTTGAAGGTCCCGCCGCCGGCCCGGATCAGCATCAGGGTGTCGGAGCGGAACTGGCCGATTTCGCAGGGGGGATGCGGCTTTTCGCCCTTTTCCTGCTGTTCGTAGCACTTCTGGGACGGGGCGGCGCCTTCGCCGCTTTCGTTCTTTTCCTTGGTGCCGGTCGGGCGCGCGTCGGTGCCCATCACGAGGATCGTCTGGGCGCTGGGCAGCAGGAACGGGTTCCCGTGCAGGGCTTCCTTCACTTCGCCGGAGAGCTTGAACGCCTGGATCTGGGCCGAGACGGCGAAGGCGAGGAAGCTGAGCGCGATCCAGCCGACGATCGCGATCCCCGTCCAGAAGGCGATCCGCCGCACCGGCGGCCGGCGGCGACCCGCCCGGGCGGCGCGCTCCCGGCGCCGCCTCCAGGGCGGCTTGAACGCGGGCAGGTGCGGGCCTTCGCGCCCGCCGCGACCGTAATTGGTGCGGCCCGGTTCGTCCGGCAGGCCGCCTCCGCGGCCAGGGCCTTCCGATCCGCCCCTGCCGCCCGCCCGGCCCGCGTCCGCGCCTGCCCCGGAGCCCTTCTCGGAGCCCGGCACGTCGCCACCGCGCAGGCGTGAGAACAGGCCCCGCCGGGCGCGGTAGACCTTGTAGTCGGGTTGGCCCTGGGGGCCTCCTTGGGGCGGCCCCTGCGGCCGCTGCTCACCGTCGTCAGGCATGTCTTCTCGCGAAAATGGTCCGAAACCGTACTCGGGGTTTCTAAGGAACAACGAACTTCGCCGGATGGCTCGATCCGCCTGCTTGGTGGTCGTCCTGCAGGCGGGATAGGCGTTGCTACACCGCGACGAGCGGAGGATTAGCCTAGCCCCCCATGAGTGAGGCCGAGACGATCGGTGTCGACCTCGGCGGGACGAAGATTCAGGTCGGCGTCCTGGCCGGCGTCGAGTGCCTGTGGGAGAGTCGCGAGACCTCGCGCGGGCAGGACCAGGACGAGCTGATCGAGCTCCTCGTCCGCGAGGTGAACGCGGCGCGGGCGGCGCGGCCGGAGGCGGTCGCGGTCGGCCTCGGCATCCCGGCGACGATCAACCAGGAGCGCGGCGAAGCGGTCTCCGCGGTCAACCTGCCGCTGCTCGACCTGCCGGTCCGCGACGTCGTCTCCGAGCGGGTCGGCCTGCCGGTCTTCCTCGACAACGACGCCAACGTCGCGGCGCTCGCCGAGTACCGCTACGGCGCCGCCCGCGGCAAGCCGACGATCGTGATGCTGACGATCGGCACCGGGATCGGCGGCGGGCTGATCCTCGGCGGCGAGATCTTCCGCGGCGCCACCGGGGCGGGAGCGGAGCTCGGCCACGTCGTGATCCAGGCCGACGGCCCGCCCTGCCAGGGCAACTGCCCCAACCACGGCTGCGTCGAGGCGCTCGCCTCGGGGACCGCGCTCGGTCGCGAGGGCCGCGCGGCGGCGGAATCGGCGCCCGACTCGGCGCTCGGCAAGCTGCACGCCGAAGGGGTGGAGGTCGACGGCCCCGCCGTCACCGCGGCGGCGCTGGCCGGGGACGAGACCGCGATCGCCGTCTTCGACCTGATCGGCAGCCGCCTCGGCGTCGCCTGCGCGAGCTTCGCCAACATCTTCGAGCCGGAAGCGATCGTGGTCGGCGGCGGCGTGATCGAGGCCGGCGACCTGCTGCTCGATCCCGCCCGCAAGGAAGTCCGCGCCCGGGCGCTGCGGCCGATGAACGAGACGCCGATCCTCGCCGCGACGCTCGGCAACGACGCGGGGATGATCGGCGCCGCCGCGCTCGCCCGCACCCAGCTCGAGACGAAGCGCTGATGGCGGGCGCGCTGGTCGTCTGCCCGACCCCGATCGGCAACGTGGACGATGTCAGCCCGCGCGTCCGCGAGGCGCTGGTCACCGCCGACTTCATCGCCTGCGAGGACACCCGCAGGGCCGGCCAGCTCCTCGACCGGCTGGCGATCCGCCCGGCGCCGCGCCTGGTCTCCTTCCACGAGGGCAACGAATCGGCGCGGGCGGTCGAGCTCACCCAGCAGATCGAGCGCGGCTACCTCGTCGCCCTGGTCTCCGACGCGGGCATGCCGGCCATCTCCGACCCCGGCTTCAAGCTGATCCGCCGCTGCATCGAGCGCGACCTCGAGCTGACCGTGCTGCCCGGTCCCTCGGTGGTGCCGGTGGCGCTGGTGGCCTCGGGCCTGCCGACCGACCGCTGGCGCTTCGAGGGCTTCCTGCCGCGGCGGGCGGGGGAGATGGAGCGCGTCCTGCGCTCGACCGAGACCGTCGTCTGCTTCGAGTCCCCGCGCCGCGTCGGCGAGAGCCTCGCCGCCCTCGCCGCGATCGCCCCCGACCGCGAGGCCGCCGTCTGCCGCGAGCTGACCAAGGTCCACGAGGAGGTCGCCCGCGCCACCCTCGGCGAGCTGGCCCGCCGCTTCCGCGGCGACGTCCGCGGCGAGATCGTCCTCGTCATCGGCCCCGCCGCCACCGCCGGCCACGGCCAGGACGTCGGCTTCGCCGTCGACGCCCTCCGCCACCTCGTCCAGTCCGGCGCCCGCCCCCGCGCCGCCGCCTCCGTCGTCGCCGCCCTCACCGGCACCCGCGCCAACGACCTCTACAAAGCCCTGACCGGCCGCGAGGCGCGCCGCTGAGGCGGGCGCCGATCGTTCTGCTTGGGTCGGCGGGCGGAGCACGGCCTTCCGAGTTGGTGCCCTACGTTCTGCCCTACAATAGGTCGCACCATGCACAAGACCAGCGTCTACCTGGATGAGGAGCAGGCAGATCGCCTCGCCCGGCTGTCCAGAGCGGAGGGCCGTCCTCAGGCGGAGATCGTCCGCGAGGCCATCGCCGCCTATCGGCCCAGACCGAAGCGCGATCGGAACTTCGCCCTCGCCGGCAACTTCGAGCGCATCGACGCCGACTTCCGGCCGATCTCGGAGATCCCCGAGGACGAGCTGATGCGCGGCTTCGGCGAGTGACCCTGATTCTCGACGCGGCACCTCTGGTCGCCTCGGCAGACTCCAGGGAGCCCCAGCTCGAGGCGCTGCTCCGGATCCGCGACGAGGAGGAGGGTCCACTGGTCCTGCCTGCCCCGGTCGCGGCCGAAGTCGACTATCTGCTCGGTGTCCGCTTCGGCGAAGCGGCACGGCGCGCCTTCCTCAGCGATCTCGCCGCACAGCGCTACGAGGTCGCGTGCCTGGAACCCGGCGATTACAGGGCCGTCGCCGACCTCGACACCCGCTACGCCGATCTCGGCCTCGGTCTCGCCGACTGCGCGGTCATCATCCTCGCGGAGCGCTACGGAACTCGGCGGCTGCTCAGCTTCGACGAGCGCCATTTCCGGGCGGTGGCGCCGCTTCAGGGCGGGTCGTTCACGTTGTTGCCTGCGGACGCCTGAACGGTCGCGCGTGTCGGTCCTCCCGGAACGGGGGTCCTTCGCTGAACCAGTAGCGTTCGGCAGAGGTATGTCCACAGACAACTGGTACGTCACCACGCCGATCTACTACGTCAACGCGGAGCCGCATCTCGGGCACGCGTACTCGACGCTGGCGGCGGACATCCTGGCGCGGCACCATCGGCAGCGGGGAGAGGACGTGTTCTTCCTCACCGGGACGGACGAGCATGGGGAGCCGATCGAGAACGCGGCGGCGGCGGAGGGGATCGCGCCGGCGGAGCTGGTGGACCGGAACGCGGCGAAGTTCGAGGCGCTGATGCCGATCATCGACGCGACCAACGATTTCTTCATCAGGACGTCCGATCCGCGGCACGAAGCGAAGGTCGCCGAGATCATGCAGCGGGTGTACGACAACGGGTGGGTGCGCAAGGGCGCTTATGAAGGGTGGTACTGCCCGCGCTGCGCCGACTTCAAAACCGAGCGCGAGGTGGCGGCGGGGAACACCTGCCCGATCCACGAGATCCCGCTCGACTGGGTCGAAGAGGAGAACTGGTTCTTCGAGCTCTCCAAGTTCCAGGGGAGGCTGGAAGCGCTGTACGAGGAGCAGCCGGACCTGGTCGTGCCCGAGTTCCGCCGCAACGAGGCGGTGTCGTTCATCAAGGGCGGGCTCGAGGACGTCTCGCTGTCGCGGCCGACCCTGAAGTGGGGGCTGCCGCTGCCCTGGGACCCCGATCAGCGCATGTACGTGTGGTTCGACGCGCTCCTCAACTACGTCACCGCGCTCACCTTCGCCCGCCCCGGCGAGGACCTGACCGAGCGCTTCTGGCCCGCCGACCTGCACGTGATGGCGAAGGACATCCTCAAGTTCCACGCGGTGATCTGGCCCGCGCTCTGCATGGCCGCCGGGCTCGAGCCGCCGCGCCGGATGGTGATCCACGGCTTCCTGCTGATGGGCGAGAAAAAGATGTCGAAGAGCCTCGGCAACGTCCTTGATCCCTTCGAGGTGATCGACCGTTTCGGCTCAGACGCCCTGCGCTTCTACCTCTTCCGCGAGGTGAGCTTCGGCCAGGACGGGTCGATCTCGACCGCGGGCTTCGAGGCGCGCTACGAGACCGAGCTCGCCAACGACTACGGCAACCTCGCCAGCCGCACGCTGGCGATGGTGGCGCGCTACCGCGACGGGGTGGTGCCGGTGGCCCACGTCGACGCGGTGCTCGCCGAGGACTTCGAAGGCGCGCTCGACCGGTTCCGCGGGCTGATCGACCGGGCGGAGCTCTCGCAGGCGCTGGAGACGGTCTGGGCGCTGGTCCGGCGCCTCAACCGCTACGTCGAGGAAACCTCGCCGTGGGTGCTGGCGAAGGACGAGGCCGACCCGGCCCGCCTCGACGAAGTCCTCTACAACCTGGTCGAGGGCCTCCGCGTCGTCACCCTGATGCTGGTGCCCTACCTGCCGGCGACCGCCGAGTCGCTGCTCGCCGGGCTCGGCGAAGGAGGGCGCGGGCTGGCGGAGCTCGGCTCGCGCGCGGGCGGCCAGACGGTCGAGCGCATCCAGCCGCTCTTCCCGAAGATCGAGACGCCCGCGTGAGGGCGGCGCGGTGATCGACTCCCACACCCACCTGTTCCTCTGCGAGAAGCCGGTCGCCGAGGTGCTGGAGGCCGCCGCCGAGGCCGGGGTGGGGCGGATGCTGAACGTGGGGCTCGACGAGGAGACGAATGCCGAGGTCGTCGCGCTCACCGAGACCGAGGAGGCGGTCTTCGCCGCGGTCGGCCGCCACCCGAACGACGCGAGCGGCTTCGACGACACCGCCCAGGCGGCGCTGGTCGAGCTCGGCGCCCACCCGAACGTGCGCGCGATCGGCGAGACCGGCCTCGACTTCTACCGCGACACCGCAACGCCCGCGGACCAGCGCCGCGCCTTCGCCGGACAGATCGAGGTGGCGGTCGAGCTCGGCCTGCCGATCGTCATCCACGCCCGCGACCGGGACGGCGAGAGCGCCGCGATCGAGGAGATCTTCGCCACGCTCGACGCGCGCGCCGACGGCGCCACCGTGATCCTCCACTGCTTTTCGGCGCCGCAGAAGGTGGACGAGGCGGCGGCGCGCGGCTGGTACTGCTCGTTCGCCGGGAACGTCACCTACCCGCGCTCCGCCGACCTGCGGTTCGCGGCGGCGAAGGTGCCGGAGGACCGGATCCTGGTCGAGACCGACGCGCCCTTCCTCACCCCGCAGGTGCGCCGCCGCGAACGCAACGAGCCCGCCAACGTGGTCGCCACCGCGGAGGTGGTCGCGGCCGAGCGCGGCGTCTCCTACGCGGAGCTGGAGCGGACGGTCGAGGCGAACGCCCGCGCGCTCTTCGGCTGGTAGCGCCGCCGTGGTCAGGCTCGGCCAGAACTTCCTCGCCGACCCGAACCTGCTCGACGCGATCGTCCGCGACTCGGGCGTCGGGGAGGGCGACGTGGTGCTCGAGGTCGGCGCCGGGGAAGGGGTGCTGAGCGCGCGACTCGCGCCGCGGGTCGCCCACCTGCACACGGTGGAGATCGACCGCGGGCTGGAGGCGGCGCTGGCGCCGATCGCGGCGCTCCCGAACGTGACGCTCCACTGGGGCGATGCGGTGAAGCTCGATCTCGCGGGCCTCGACCCGGCGCCGGACGCGATGGTCGCCAACCTGCCCTACTCGGTGGCGACGCCGGTGATCCTGCGGACGATCGCGGAGCTGCCCTCGCTCGAGGCCTGGACCGTGATGGTGCAGCTGGAGATCGCCGAGCGGCTGCGGGCGGCGCCCGGCTCGCGCACCTACGGGGCGCCGAGCGCGATCGCCCAGCTCGCCTGCGAAGTGGAGCTGGTGCGCAAGGTCGACCCCGCCGTGTTCAAGCCGCGCCCGCGGGTCGACTCGGCGATCCTGCGCCTGCGTCGCACCGGGCCGGGCGCCGACGCGGCGACCCGTGACCTCGTCCGCGCCGCCTTCGCCCACCGGCGCAAAACGCTGGCGCGGTCGCTGGAGATCGCGGGCCTGCGCGGCGTCTCGACGCCCCGCGCCGCCGCCCGCGCGGGGCTGGCGGAGCTCGGCCTGCCCGAGGACGCGCGGGCCGAGCGCCTGGCGCCCGCCGACTTCGCCGCCCTGTCGGCGATCCTGCACCGGGAGGCGTCCTGACCCGGCCGGGGAGAGCCGTGAAACCCTTCCCGCGATGCTGGTCCGCGCCCCCGCGAAGCTGAACCTCGGCCTCTACCTCGGCGGCCCTCGCCCCGACGGCCTGCACGAGCTGTGCTCGCTCTTCGAGCCGCTGGCGCTGGCCGACCTGCTGCGGGTCGAGGAGGCGGAGCGCGACGAGGTCGTCTGCCCGGGGGTCGAGGGCGAGAACCTCGCCGCCCGGGCACTGGCGAAGCTCCGCGAGCGCGGCTGGGACGCGCCGCCGCTGCGGATCGAGATCGAGAAGCGCACCCCGGTCGCCGCGGGCCTCGGCGGCGGCTCGGCCGACGCCGCCGCCGTCCTGCGCCTCGCGTCCCCCGCCACCACCTTCCCGGCTGAAGCATTTTGGTCCCCTGACAACCAAAATGCTTCAGCCGTGACGGTAGGTGTTGCCGGGCTTTCGGCGCTTGCGGCGGAGTTGGGGGCGGACGTGCCTTCGCAGCTGCGGCCGGGGCTGGCGTTGGTCCGGGGGGCGGGGGAGCGGGTCGAGCCGTTGCCGGCGCCCGCGGAGCACGCGGCGGTGCTGCTGCCCTCGGGCGGCGGGCTCTCGACCGCGGCGGTCTTCGCCGAGGCCGACCGGCTGGGGCTCGGCCGGGACCCGGAGGAGCTGGAGGAGATCGCCGGCCGCCTGCGCACCGCCGCCGGCGCAGGCGCCTCGCCCCTCGCCTACGCCGACCTCTTGATCAACGACCTCGAGCCCGCCGCGATCAGCCTCCGCCCCGACATCGCCACCGCCCTCGCCGCCCTCCGCGATACCGGAGCCCCCGCCGTCTTCCTGAGCGGCTCCGGCCCGACCGCGGTCGCCTTGTTCCCAACCCTTTCCGAAGCCGAGGCAGCAACCACCTCCCTCGACCGCAATGACGCGATCGTCTGCTTGGCGGGGGTGTCGTGACACCCTCCGGACACTCAGCGCCGAAGGCGCGTCCGGAGGGTGTCACGACACCCCCGCCCCGAGGAGCGCCCCGATGAAGCTCCCCGGCACCCCGACCCAACGCAAATGGGCCACCCGCATCGCCATCGTCGCCGCGATCGCCGTCGCCTACTTCCTCTTCACCCAGGTCCTCGACCTCGAGTCGCTCCTGGAGAAGGTCGCCAACGCGCTCGGCGCCTGGACCTACCTCCTCGTCGGCCTCTTCGCCTTCGCCGAGACCGGCGCCTTCATCGGCCTGGTCGCCCCGGGCGAGACCGTGATGCTGCTCGGCGGCGCCGTCGCTGGCCAGGGCGCGACCAACCTCTACCTGACGATCGCCGTCGCCTGGGCCGGCGCCTGCGGCGGCGACGTCACCAGCTTCTTCCTCGGCCGCCGGCTCGGCCGCGATTTCCTGCTCCGGCACGGCCCCCGTTTCGGCTTTTCCCACGCGCGCCTCCACCAGGTGGAGGACTTCTTCTCCCGTCACGGCGGCAAGACGATCTTCCTCGGTCGCTTCGTCGGCTTCGTCCGCGCCTTCGCCCCCTTCATCGCCGGCAGCTCCGGCATGCGCTTCCGCCAGTTCTTCCCCTACAGCGTGCTCGGCTGCGGATTGTGGGTGAGCTCCGGGGTCGTCGTCGGCTACGTCTTCTCGAAGTCGATCGACACCGCGATCAACTACGCGGGCAAGGGCGCGATCGTGCTCGGCACCTTGATCGTCGTCGTGGTCGGCGTGATCTGGACGACCCGCCACCTGAGCGTCCGCGAGAACCGCGTCGCGGCGGTCGCCTGGATGGACGAGCACGCGGCGACGCGCTGGATCGCGAGGCTCGGCCGCCGCTACGAGACGCAGCTCCGCTTCCTCGCCGACCGCCTCACCCCCGGCGGCACCTTCGGCCTCGAAGTCACCTCGCTGATGGCGGTCCTCGCCGTCTCGCTCTTCGTGCTCGTCTCCTACATCGTGGTGGTCGAAGGCAACCCCGGCCCGACCCCCGGCGACCAGACCGCGATCGAAATCGCCGAAGCGATCCGCGGCGGCTTCATGACGACGGTCGCGAAGATCATCACCTTCCTCGGCTCGGGCGCCTTCACCTGGCCGCTGACGGTGATCTGCGCGGCGGCGCTCGCCTGGCGCCGGCGCTTCGCCGAGGCGATCGTCCTGCTCGTCGCGATGGGACTGATCCAGGTCGGCTTCTCGGAGATCAAGACCTGGGTCAACCGCCCGCGCCCGCCGGATCGCCTCGTCGAAGCCCACGGCTCCTCCTTCCCCAGCGGCCACGCCGCCCACTCGGTGGTCTACGTCTGGCTGGCGACGACGATCGTCGTCCGCCTGCGGCCGGGGATGACGCGGGCGACGCTGGTGTTCGTCGCCGGGCTCGTCCTCACCGCGCTCGTCGGCCTCTCGCGCGTCTACCTCAACGTCCACTACCTAAGCGACGTCAGCGGCGGCTGGGCCCTCGGCGCCGCCTGCTTCTCGATCTGCGCGGCGATCGGCCTCGTCGTCTCCCAATTGCGCCACAATCCGCAGCCGTGATCGCCTTCGGCCTCGCCAAGATCGAACATCAGTACGTCCTCTTCGGGATCGCCGCGCTGATCTGCCTGATCACCTACGTGACCCTGATCCTCAGCCCCGCGCTCAGCGGCGCCGGGAAGATGTGGGAAAAGGCCGCCGCGGGCATGCTGTCGCTGTTCGTGTTGGCGGCGCTGATCGTCGGCGGGGTCGTGATCGGGCTGGTGGTCGTCAAATACTGGCCCGAAATTCACGAATTCATCGGCGGCTGATTCGTTCGGGGCGTTGCGCCCGCTCCCGGGGGAGACCCGGCGGAACAACAGCGGGGAGGTTCCGGCGGGTCTCCCCCGGGAGCGGGCTCGGGGGGACGGAGGGGTCGCTCGATGGATTCGCGTCGGGCCGGCTGCCGGGGGTGGGGTGGGGGTTCTCTTGGCTGAACTCTTTGGGCGGTCGGAATAATGCGAGGGTGACCGCCACGTCCAAGGAGACCGAAACGGCTTTGTCGCCGCAAGATCCCACGTTGCTCGACGCGCTCTCCGAGGCGGTCGAAGCCGGGGCCGGGTTGCCGGCGGTGGCGCGGGCCGCGGCGCGGGTGCTTGACGCGAGCGTGGCGCTGATCGACCGTTCGAGCGCGGTGCTCGCGGTGGCGGGGGCCTCGCCGGACCAGGAGGAACGGCTGCTGTCCGGGGGCGCGGGCGTCACCGTGGTCGAGCTGCGGGTCGCCGACGCCGCGGTGGGGGAGCTTCGGTACCGCGCCAAGGTGCCACCCCCGCCCGCGATCGCGCGGATGGTGACGACGCTGCTGGCGCTGGAGCTGGAGCGCTCGCGGGCGCCCGAGTGGGCGAGCGAGGAGGTGGCGGGCGCCTTCGTCGACGACGTCCTCTCGCGCCGCGTCACCGACCGCGGCGACATCGTCGCCCGCGGCGCCGAGCTCGGCGCCGACCTCGACCGCGGCGCCGGCGTCCTCGTCGTGCGCGCCGCCCCGCGCGCCGCCCAGAGCGGCGAGTGGCGCGGCCGCGTCCTCACCCTCGCCCTGCGCGCCCTGCGCGCGCTCGCCTCCGGCAGCCTGGCGACAGCCGAGAACGCCGACGCGGCCGCCGAGATCGCGGTGATCGTCCCGGCCGAGGACGACGAGCGCCTTGCCCGCGCCGCCGCCGGCCTCGCCCGCGAGCTCGCCGACGCCCTCTCCGGTTTCCACGTCACGATCGGCCGCAGCCGCCGCTCCGCCGACCCGGTCGACCTCTACCGCGCCGGCTCCGAGGCGCGCCTCGCGGTCAACGTCGGCGAGGCCGAGGGCCGCCCCCTGCTCGCCTTCGAGGACACCGGCGCCTACCGCCTGCTGCTGCCGGCGATGAGCGACGACCCGGCCGAGCTCGAACGCTTCTACGCCGAGACGATCCAGCCGCTCGCCGACTACGACGAGCAGTACGAGACCGAGCTGGTCAACACCGTCGAGGCCTACCTCGACAACGACGGCAACGTCGCCGCCACCGCCAAACAGCTCTTCACCCACCGCCACACGATCCGCTACCGCCTCGAGCGCGTCCGCGAGCTCTGCGGCCACGACGTCTCCTCCACCGAGGGCCGCGAGAAGCTCGGCCTCGGCCTCAAAGCGATGCGAGTCCTCGGCATCTCCTCCCCCCGCGGCCCGGCGCTCGAGCCCGGCGCCGGCGGCGGCAAGGTCGCGCGGGCGTCGGAAGACTGAGTTCGCCCGCGGCGCTACGCTGCGGGCCCGCTCCGGGGTGGTGTAATCGGCCAGCACGCCAGGTTTTGGTCCTGGAAGAGAGGGTTCGAGTCCTTCCCCCGGAATAGAGTCTCTGACCATGGAGTACGGAGGAGCATCGCTCGACCCCGAGGTGCGCGAAGGGCTGGCGCAGACCTGGCGCGCGCTGCGCGTGATCGGCATCGTCGCGATCGTGATCGGCTGCTTCGCCATCCTGCTGCCCGAGTTGTTCTCGCTCGGCGCCGCCGTCTTCGCGGGTTGCGTGCTCGTCCTCGTCAGTGCCTTCCTCGCCGCCGCCGTGTTCACCGCGCACGGCGTCGGCAGCCTGCTGGCCCGCCTGGCCTGGGCGCTCCTGACCTTCGTCGTCGGCCTCTGGCTGATCCTCGAACCCCACAACGGCACCCTCACCCTCACCCTGGTCCTCGGCATCTACTTCCTGCTGATGGGGCTGACCCGGGTGATCGTCGCCTTCGTCGGCCGCGGTCGGCCGAACGCCGGCTGGATCGGCCTATCCGGCGTCTGCGGCTTGATCATCGGCATCCTGGTGCTGGTCAAGTTCCCCTCCAGCGCCGACTGGGCGATCGGCCTGCTGATCGGCATCGACCTGATCTTCGCCGGCTGGTCGCTGATCTCGGTCGCCCAGGTCGGCAAGGAAATCTCGCGCGAGGCCTGAGCGGGGTGTTTCGCCGGCGCCCGCAGCCCGACGCCGAGTCGCGCGCGCCAATATTCTGAGGGCAGTGGCAGCCCCTCTGGTCCTCGTCATGGCGGCCGGCGAGGGAACGCGGATGCGTTCCTCGACGCCGAAGATGCTGCACCCCGTGTGCGGGCGGCCGATGGTCGCCTGGCCGATCCTCGCCGCCCGCGAGGCGGGCGCCGGGCGGGTCGCGGCGATCGTCTCGCCCGGGCGCGACATCTCGGCGGGGCTCCCGGAGGGCGTCGAGACGGTCGAGCAGCCCCGGCCCGACGGCACTGGCGGCGCGATCCGCGCGGCGGCGGCGCTGATCGAGGAGGCCGAGACCGTCCTCGTTCTCTCCGGCGACGTGCCGCTGATCTCGACCGAGACCATCGCTGCCCTGCTCGAGTCCCACGCGAGCTCCGGCGCCGCGGCGACGATGCTGACGATCGAGCTCGACGACCCCGGCGCCTACGGCCGCGTCGTCCGCACCGCCGACGGCGGCGTGGAGAAGGTGGTCGAGGCGAAAGCAGCCGGCGACGCCGACGCGTCCCAGCTGGCGATCAGCGAGATCAACGCCGGCACCTACGCCTTCGACGCGGCGCCGCTCGCCGCCGCCCTCGCGGGCCTCTCCAACGACAACGCCCAGGGCGAGTACTACCTCCCCGACGTCTTCCCGGCGATCCGCGCCGCGGGCCACGCCGTCGCCGCCCACCTCACCGACGACCTCGCGGTGACGATGGGGGTCAACAACCGGGTCCAGCTCGCCGAGGTCGAGGCCGAGGCGCGCCGCCGGCTGCTCGAGGCGCACATGCTCGCCGGGGTCACCGTCGTCGACCCGGCCTCGACCTGGATCGACGCCGGCGTCGAGATCGGCCAGGACGCCCGCATCGAGCCGGCCACCAGCCTGCTCGGCGCGACGACGGTCGGTCCCGGCGCCGTCGTCGGCCCGCTCACCACCGCGATCGACACCGAGATCGGCATCGAGGCGGTCGTCCTGCGCTCCCACGTCGAGGGCGCCGCGATCGGCGACGGCGCCACCGTCGGCCCCTTCGCCTACCTGCGCCCCGGCACCGTGATGGAGGCGGGCGCGAAGGCGGGCGCCTCGGTCGAGATCAAGAACTCGCGCGTCGGCAAGGGCGCCAAGGTCCCCCACCTGTCCTACATCGGCGACGCCGACATCGGCGCCGGCTCGAACCTCGGCGCGGGCACGATCACCGCCAACTACGACGGTTTCACCAAGAACCGGACGACGATCGGTCGTGATGTGCGGATCGGCGTCGACACGATGCTGATCGCGCCGGTTGAGGTCGGCGACTCCGCTTACACTGGCGCCGGCGCGGTGATCAAGGACGACGTCCCGGAAGGGGCTCTTGCGGTGTCCGAGAACGCGCAACGCAATATCGACGGCTACGCGGCAGACAAGGCGGCGAAGATGCGAGAGGAGCAGGACACGTGAGCACGCTCGAAGAGAAGCCGATGGCTTCCACGGCGATCTCCCACGACTACTCGAAGCGGATGATGGTCTTCGGCGGGCGCAGCTCCGAAGACCTGGCCGCGAAGATCGCGAGCAAACTCGAAATCGACCTCGGGAACGTGACCCTGAAGACGTTCGCCGACGGCGAGGTCTACTGCCGCTACGAGGAGTCGATCCGCGGCGCCGACGTCTTCATCGTGCAGTCCACGTGCGGCAACGAGAGCACCGGGATGACGCCGAACGACTCGCTGGTCGAGCTGCTGGCGATGATCGACGCCGCCCAGGGCGCCTCCGCCCACCGGATCATCGCCGTGATGCCCTGGTACGGGTACGCGCGCCAGGACAAGAAGTCGGCTCCGCGCGAGCCGATCACGGCGCGGGTCGTCGCCAAATGCCTGGAGGCGGTCGGCGTCGACCGGGTCCTGACGATGGACCTCCACGCGGGCCAGGTGCAGGGCTTCTTCCACGTCCCGGTCGACCACATGACGGCGATGCCGATGCTGACCCAGTGGTTCATCGACCAGGAACTGACCGAGGACCTGGTGATCGTCTCCCCGGACGCCGGCCGGGTGAAGACGGCGCGCAACTTCGCCCGCCGGGTCGGCACCCAGTGGGCGGTGATGGAGAAGGAGCGGCCCGCCCAGGCGGTGGCCGAGATCGGCTACGTGGTCGGCGACGTGAAGGGCAAGACCGCGGTCCTGGTCGATGACATGATCGCCACCGCCGGCACCCTCGGCGCCGCGGCCCAGACGGCGATGGACGAGGGCGCCGCGAGCGTGATCGCCTGCGCCACCCACGGCCTCTTCTCCGGCGCCGCCTACGAGCGCCTCGCCGACTCGCCGATCGAGCGGATCGTCGTCACCGACACCATTCCTCTCCGCCCCGGCGCCCCCGACAACATCACAGTGCTCTCCACCGCCGGCACCTTCGCCGACTCGATCCGCCGGATCTTCACCGACGACTCGGTGTCCGAGATCTTCGCGGGCGAGAACCAGCTCTTCTAACCCGGTGCGGCGCGTCGGCCACAAGGGGGCCGACCTGATCGCGCCCGGCAACACGCTGGAGAGCTTCCGGGCCGCGGTCGAGGCGGGCGTCGACACGATCGAGTTCGACGTGGTGTGGCTGGCGGACGCGCACCTGCCGCCGGCGCAGCGCCACCCGCTGATCGTCGCCCACGACTGGGAGGACGCGAACAGCCGCACGCCGCTGAAGCTGACCGAGGCCCTCGACGCGTTCCTCGAGCCGCCCCTCGACCGGGTCGAGATCGACCTCGACGTCAAGCTGCCGGGGCGCGAGGAGGAGTTCGTCGAGGCGCTCCGCGAGCGCGACCTGATCGACCGGGCGATGATCTCGACGATGGAGATGCACACGCTGAAACGTGTGCTCGAACTGGAACCGAAGCTGCGCCGCGGCTGGACCTTCCCGAAGACGAGCCGCGACTGGACGCGGCGGCCGTGGGCGAAGCCGGCCCTCCGCGCGGCCCTCTACGCGATGCGCCTCCAACTCCCCGGCCTCGCGGCCGAGAAACTCCCGCAATTCGATGTTTTCGCGATGTGGGTCTACCACCCGTTGGTCAGCCCCCGCCTCGCCGGCATCTGCAGGCGCTGCGGCGTCGAGCTGATCGCCTGGACGGTCGACGACGAGCCCCGCATGCGCAAGCTCCTCGACCTGGGCGTCACCGGCCTGGTCTCGAACGACCCCCGCCTCTTCCAGCGCCTCGACCCCGACCCCGACGGTTAGCTGTTCCTTTTGCCGGACTGGTCGGCATAAGGAACAGCTGTGGGGCGAGGAGGGGAAAGGACGACGAGGTTCGGGGCGCGGGTGGCCGTCCGAGTTGCGTCCTGGGCGTCTCATGGCGACCCAGGCAGGCTGTGGCCGCCATGAGACGCCCAGGACGTGAGGGGTCCGTGGGGGAGCGGCCTCAGGGTTGTCACAAAGTCGGACTCCCGTGATCGTCCTTTCCGTGACCGTCCTTTGTGAGAGGAGCGCCCGTGAAGGCCCGGGACCGAGACCACGGGACGCGCTGCAAGGATTCAGGTCGCTATAGCGACCTGAATCCTTGCAGCGCGTGTCAAGCGTCTGAAGAAGACGGGAGGAACAGTGACGGACCTCCCCGTTCCTGGCCCGACCCCGTCCAGCTGTTCCTTATGGTCGCCAGGGCGCCATAAGGAACAGCTGGACGGAGGGCGTCCTCCCGGACGAGGACAAGGTCCCGGCCTTCTCGACGTCTTCGTCATGTGGGCCCACCTCGGGACGGACCCGTGCCCACTCCCGTCCCGCTCTCGCGACCCGTCCTCCACACCCGGCGTCCCGTCCCCACCGGGCCGTGTGTTCCTGCGCGCCGTGCGGGCCCTTCCTCTCCCCACAGACCCGGCCGTCTCGGCCACGGCCACAGCCCGCCAGGGTCGTGGCCGAGACGGCCCGTCCTTTGTGCTTCGGCGACAGCTTCCCGCGCTCAGGGAGTGTCGGCGAGGCCCGGCGTGCGCTTCAGCCCGCGCTCCTCGAAGTATTCCCACTCCTGGCGCCCGAGCTCGGTCGCGGGCGCGTCGGCGTAGACCCACTCGCGGAGGATCCGGTGCCAGTTCCGCTTCGCCCGCAGCTGGCCGAGCACGGCGACGACGCCGATCTCCATCCGCCGCCCCATCAGCTCGTCGGCGGGGATCGACTCGCGCCGCATCAGGTCGAAGTACTCCGAGCGCGGGTCGTTGGTCGATTCGATGATCTTCATCACGATCCGCGCGGTGATTTCCACCTCGCGGTCTTCGACGTACCAGCCGCCGATCGCGTGCATGTGGTCGAGCAGTCGTTCGGCGTCGAGCTTCGACGGGCTCTTGACGAAGCCGAGGTCGTGGAGCGCCGCGCGGAACGCCTCCGGGTCGTCGCGCGACGCCGCGTCGAACGCCCGCTGCTCGAGCAGGATCTGCTCGCGATCGAGTTTCTTCGTCATGCCGAAGTCGAGGAAGGCGACCCGCCCGTCCTCCATCAGGATGTAGTTGCCAGGGTGGGGGTCGGCGTTGAACTGCTGCAGGTGGTAGATCGAGCCGAAGCTGCCGCGGAAGACGATCTCGCCGAAGCGGCTGCGGTCGTCGTGGGGGAGCTCCTTGATCGCCTCGAAGCCGATCCCCTCGACCAGCTCGGTGACGAGGACACGCCGGCGCGAGATCCGCGTCACGACTTCCGGCACGTAGATGAACGGATGTTCGCGGTAGGCGCGCGAGAACGTGCGCTGGTTCTGCGCCTCGAACTCGTAGTCGAGCTCCTCCATCACCCGTTCGCGCAGCTCCTCGGCGATCGCCTTGGCGTCGAGGCCCGGCGCGATCGCCCGCGCCAGCCGCACGATCGTCCCCGCGTTGCGCAGGTCCGCGTCGAGCGCCTCGGCGATCCCGGGGTACTGGATCTTCACCGCCACCCGCCGCCCGTCCAGCAGCTCCGCCCGGTGCACCTGGCCGATCGAGGCGGCGGCGAACGCCTCTCGCTCGATCTCGGCGAAGTACTCCGACAGCGGTTCGCCGTCGTACTCCTCTTCCAGCACCTTGACGACCTGCTCCCAGGGCATCGCGGGCGCCTCGCTGCGCAGCTTGCCGAGCTGCTCCTGGTAGATCTCGCGGTACTCCTCGGGGATGAACTCGGTGTCGATGAACGAGGCGAACTGGCCGAGCTTCATCGCCGCGCCCTTCATCTGCCCGAGCGCGCCGACCATCTTCATCGCGGTTTCCAGGTGGCGCTCTTCGAGGCGCTCCTTGCCCTCCTCCTCGGAGCGCGCCACGTTGGCCGCCTTGGTGCCCGCGTAACGCGCGCCCTGGGTCCCGATGATCGACCCCAATTTCGCCGAGCGGCGGAACCTTCCCTTCGGGATCTTGGCCTCGTCAGCCACGGCCAGAGCTTGTCACAGACTGCTTTCGGCGCCGATCCCCTATCCTGTCGCGTCCGATGGCTGATGCACGCACCACTCTGAACGTCGCTCCGCGCGCCGATTTCGGCTCGCGGTCGGCCCGCCGCATGCGCCGCGAGGGGATCGTCCCAGGCGTCGTCTACTCGGGCGGGGCCGAGGCAACCGCCTTCCAGGTCTCCGAACGGGACGTGCGGCACGTGATCGCCGAGGGGGCGGCGCTGTTCGACCTCTCGATCGACGGCGCCAAAGCGCGCCCGGTCGTGGTCAAGGAGCAGCAGCTCCACCCGGTGAAAGGGACGCTGCGTCACATCGACCTCCAGGAGGTCAAACTCGACGAGGCGATCCACGCCGAGGTCACGCTCGAGCTCGAAGGCGTCGAGGACGCGCCGGGCGTGAAGGCGAGCGGCGTGCTCGAGCACGTCACCCGCGAGATCACGATCGAAGCGCTGCCGACCGCGATCCCGGACAAGATCCTCGTCGACGTCTCGGCGATGGAGATCAACGACACCGTGCAGCTCTCCGCCGTCACCCCGCCGCCCGGCGTCACCTTCGTGGTCGAAGACCCGGAGGAGATCACGATCGCCACCCTCTCGCCGCCGCGCGTCGAAGAGGCCGCGCCGGAGGTCGAGGTGGAGACCGAGCTCGTCGGCGAGGCCGAGGGCGATGCCGGCGAGGCCGCCGACGGTGGTGGGGACTCGGGCGGCGACTCCGAGGGCGAGTAGCCCTCTCGACCGTGTCCCTCTTCGGTCGTCGTCAGGAGGACGGCGAGCGGATCCTCATCGTCGGTCTCGGGAACCCCGGGCCCGAGCACGCCCGCGACCGCCACAACATCGGCTTCGACGTCGCCCGTGAGCTGGCCGGCCGCTGGGACCTCGGCAAGCCGCGCTCCAAGTACAGGGGGGAGCTGTGGGAGGGCCGCGCGGGCCCGGGCGGCCCTCGCGTCGCGATCCTCCTGCCGCTGACCTACATGAACGCGGTCGGCGACTCGGCCGGGCCCGCCCGCGGCGCCCTCAAGGCCCCGCTCGAGCGGACGATCGTCCTCCACGACGAGATCGACATCCCCTTCGGCGACATCCGCGTCCGCGAGGGCGGCGGCCTCGCCGGCCACAACGGTCTCAAGTCCCTCAAACGCGGCTTCGGCTCGGCCGACTTCTGGCGCGTCCGCATCGGCGTCGGCCGCCCCGACTCGACCGACCCCGAGATCGTCGCCGCCTGGGTCCTCGGCCGCTTCCGCGAGTCCCCAGCCGAAGTCGAGGCGCTGGTCGACGACGCCGCCCGGGAGACCGAACGGCTGGTCGAGCGGCTAGCGTCCGGGGGAGGGCGATGACTGACGCACCGGACAACGGGGCCGCGGGCGACGAGCCGGGGACGGTGACGAGCTACGCCGTCGCCGAGGACGGGGTCGCGCTCATCCGCCTCGAACGGTCGCGGGCGCGCAACGCGATCAACACGCAGATGCTGAGCGAGCTGCTCGAGCACCTGGCGGTGGCGCGCGGGGACGAGGCGGTCCGGGTGCTCGTCTTCTCCTCCGACGACCACATGGGCTTCTCGGCCGGCGCCGACGTGCGCGAGGAGCTCGACCACGACGCCCACGTGCGGCGGATGCAGCTCTTCTCGGACCTCTACGACACGATCGTCGCCTTCCCGAAGCCGACCGTCACCGCCTGCCACGGCGACGTCGTCGGTGGCGGCGCCGAGATCGCGATCGCCTCCGACCTCCGGGTCGGCGGCTCTAACCTGCGCATGCGCTTCCCCGGCGCCGCCCTCGGCATGCCGGTCGGCCCCGCCCGCCTCGTCACCCTCTGCGGCCTCGCCGCCGCCAAGTACCTCCTGCTCACCTCCCGCACGGTCGGTTCCGACGAGGCCCTCCGCCTTGGCCTCGTCAACCGCGTCGCCCCCGCCGCCGCCACCGAGGAGTCGGCCCTCGCCCTCGCCGCCTCGGTCGCCGCGCACCCGCCGGAGGCGGTCGCCCGACTGAAGCGCATGCTCCACGAGTGGGACGACATCGAGGGCCGCTCCGCCGCCGAGGGCGTCGGCCAGGTCGAGCACGTCCGACGGCTCGGGTTCTGATGCGAGGTGGGAGGAGCGACGGAAGGCGGAAGAAGTCACGCTTCCGTAGACGCCTCCCGCCGGTTGCTGAGTTGTAGGCGCTCGGGCGCCCTCAACTCAGCAAAGGCCCGAGCCTCCAAAGGAGCGACGACCCGTATCTCGCCGTCCGCGCGACACCCGCGGCCAAGTTCCAGTTCAAGGCCGAGCCGGCCGCAGGGGCGGGGTTCGGGTTCACCGTAGAGCGAAAGCTCGGGTTCGTAGAATCAGGCGAAGGCCGGATCGCCCGATCCGGCCGCTTTGCCTGCCATGAGCCTTCGCCCACTGATCGACCTCGCCGCCGAGAACGAGCGCGTACACGCGCTCGTTGGCGCGGTGCTGGCCGCCGCGGACGGGGGGGAGGGGGTGACGCTGCGCGCCTCGACGACGCTGCGCCCGCTCCTGCTGGCGGCGTTGCTGGAGGACGATCGAGGCCTCGCCGGGCGTCCCGCGCTGCTGGTCGCCGCCGACGACCGCGCCGCCCGCGACCTCGCCGCCGACCTGCGCGCGTACCTGACCCCGCGGCGCGTCCGCCTCTACCCCTCGCGCGGCACCGGGTACGCCTCGTCGGTCACCCCGCCACCGCACCTCGTCGGCCTCCGAATCGACGCCCTCGACGCGCTCACGCGCGAAGCCGACGCGATCGTCGTCGCCTCCGCCGTCGCCCTCGCCGAGGCGGTCCCGGACGCCTCGCTCCGTCCCGCCGGCTTCGAAATCGCCAAGGGGGACGAGATTGACCTCGGCGCCGTCGCCGAGGACCTCGTCGCGGCCGGGTACGAACGGGCCGAGCAGGTCGAGGAGCGCGGCCAGTTCGCGGTCCGCGGCGGCATCCTCGACGTCTACCCGGCCACCGAGGAGCGCGCCGTGCGGATCGAGCTCTTCGGCGACGAGGTCGAGTCGATGCGCTGGTTCTCGACCTTCACCCAGCGGAGCCTCGGCGAGGCCGAGGTGGTCGAGCTCGCCCCCGCCGCCGAGCTCGACGCCGACCACCGCGAGCTCGCCGCCCTCGCCGCGCTCGAGGCCGCCGAAGGCGAAGGCGGCGCCACCGACCTGGCGGAGCTCCTGCCGCTGGACCAGTTCCGCGCCCCGCTCGACCTCGTCCCCGCCGACGCCGCCGTCGTCCTCGCCGCCCCCGAGGACGTCGAGCCCGCCCTGCGCGACGTCTGGGAGGACGCCACCACCTCGATGAAGGACGAGGACGCGCGCCGCCTCTATGTCGACGTCGCCGCCCCCCTCACCGAGCGCGCCGCGCTCTCCCTCACCGCCGTCGGCGAGGACGACGAGGAGGCGGAGGCGTTCCGCGCCGCCCGCGCCGAGAGCCCCGCCCGGTCGATCAAGGAGGCCGAGTCGGAGCTGGAGAAACTCGTCCGCTCCGGCTACCGCACGGTGGTCGCCTTCGACAGTATGGGGGAGGCGGAGCGCGCCCGCTACGGCCTCGACCGCCTCGACGCGACGATCCTCGCGGGCGGCCGGCTCTCCCCCGACCCCGGCCTGGCCTTCGCCGAGGCGCGGCTGCGCGAGGGCTTCGTCGCCCCGGAGCTGAAACTCGCCGTCTATCCCTTCCGCCGCCTCGTCCACCGGCGCCGCCGCGCCGAGGAGACCCCGGCGACCGGCGGCGGCCGCGGCCGCCTCGCCTTCTCCGAGCTTCGGGTCGGCGACTACGTCGTCCACGAGGACCACGGCGTCGCCCGCTTCGCCGGCTTCGAGACGCGCGAGATCGGCGGCGTCACCCGCGACTACCTCTACCTCGAATACAAAGGCGAGGACCGCGTCTACGTCCCCACCGAACAGCTGGCGAAGCTCAGCCGTTATGTCGGCGCGGGCGGCGAACCGGCGCTCTCGGCGCTCGGCGGCAAACGCTGGCAGAACCTCAAGGCCCGCGCCCGCAAAGCGGCCGGCGCGCTGGCGGGCGAACTGCTCAACCTCTACGCCGAGCGCCGCGCCCGTAAAGGCCACGCCTTCCCGCCCGACGGCGAGTGGCAGATCGAGATGGAGGCGAACTTCCCCTACCGCGAGACCGCCGACCAGATCGAGGCGATCGAAGCGGTCAAGGGCGACATGGAGTCGGAGCGCCCGATGGACCGCCTCGTCTGCGGCGACGTCGGCTTCGGCAAGACCGAGGTGGCGCTGCGCGCGGCGGTGAAGGCGGCCGCCGACGGCCTCCAGGTGATGATGCTGGTGCCGACCACGATCCTCGCCCAGCAGCACTGGGGCACCTTCCGCGAGCGCCTCGCCGACCTCCCCTTCCGGGTCGAGGGCGTCTCCCGCCTGCGCCCCGCCGCCGAGACCAAAGCCGTCCTCGCCGACTTCGAGGCGGGCAAGGTCGACATCCTGATCGGCACCCACCGCCTGCTCTCGCGCGACGTCCGCGCGAAGCAGCTCGGCCTCGTGATCGTCGACGAGGAGCAGCGCTTCGGGGTCAAGCAGAAGGAGCTCCTGCGCCAGCTGAAACTGAAAGTCGACGTGATGGCGATGTCGGCGACGCCGATCCCGCGCACCCTGCAGATGAGCCTCGCCGGCCTGCGCGACATCTCGGTGATCGAGACGCCGCCGGAGGGCCGCCGCCCGGTCCGCACCTACGTCGGCCCCTACGACGAGGCGCTGGTGAAGAAGGCGATCTCGCGCGAGGTCGAGCGCGGCGGCCAGGCCTTCGTCCTCCACAACCGGATCGATTCGCTCTTCGAGGTCGCCGAGCGCCTCCGCGCGCTCGTCCCGGGCGCCCGCTTCCTCGAAGCGCACGGGCAGATGGACGAGCACCAGCTGGAGGAGACGATGCTCGCCTTCCTGCGCGGCGAGGCCGACGTGCTGGTGACGACGACGATCATCGAGTCCGGCCTCGACATCCCGACCGCCAACACGCTGATCGTCGAGCGCGCCGACCAGCTCGGTCTCAGCCAGGCCTACCAGATCCGGGGCCGCGTCGGACGCTCGAAGGAGAGCTCCTACGCCTACATGCTCTACCCGAGCGCCGAGGCGCTGACCGAGGACGCGGCGGCGCGCCTCTCGACCCTCGCCGACCACACCGAGCTCGGCTCCGGCTTCCGCATCGCGATGCGCGACCTCGACATCCGCGGCGCCGGCAACCTGCTCGGCGACGAGCAGTCGGGGCACGTCGCCGCGGTCGGCTTCGAGCTCTACTGCCAGATGATCGACGAGGCCGTCGCCGACGCCGCGGGCGAGGACGGCGAGCGCGAGGAGGCGCCGGAGCCGGTCCGCCTCGACGTCCCCGTGGACGCCTACCTGCCCGCCACCTTCGTCCCTTTCGAGGCGGCGAAGATCGACATCCACCGCCGCATCGTCGCGGCGCGCGAGCCGGGGCAGCTGCGCCAGATCGCCGACGAGCTCGACGACCGCTTCGGCCAGCTGCCGCCCCAGGCCGAGAACCTGCTGAAGCTGCAGCGGGCGCGGATCGAGCTCGGCCTCGCGGGCGCCCGCAGGGTCGAGTTCCGCGGCGGCAAACTGACCGTGACCGGGGTGGAGCTGGACTCGACCGGCGCCGGTGTGCTCTCCGAGCAGGTCGAGGGGGCGCTGTACGAATGGCGCGAGCAGGCCGCCTCGCTGCGCGTGCCGGGAGACCCGGACGAACGGCTGGCGGCGGTGCTGGCGCTGGCCGAAGGCCTCCGGGACGCGAAGCACGCCGCCGAGCCCGCCGCGGCGTGAGTGGCCCTGCGCCGGGTGACTCGGCCCGCTCGGCAGACTTTTAACCAAGCCGAAGGGACTTTCACTATGCTGCCCCGTCGGTGGGAGCCAAATCGGGGCGAAATAGACCTGGCGGCAGGGGCCGCCCGAAAAGATCAGGCGCGCCGCAGGGCAAGAGCAGCGGCGGCGCCGGCGGCGCGCAGCGCCTCGGCTTGGTCCTGTTCGCCGTCGTCTTCGTCGGCCTCTTCGTCGTCTTCGCGGTCGCCGAGGGGCTCGGCGCGCCGAGCGTGCCCGCCGGGGACATCGCACTGGTGAGCGGCCCCCCGAGCGAAATCGGCCACATTTCCGAAGCCGACTACAAGCACTCGCTCGAACAGCAGGAAGCGCAGACCGGCGTGAAAAAACCGCCGAAAGAAGGCTCGAAAAAAGCCGAAGAACTGCACAAATCCGCGGTCGGCGAACTGATCAACGCGGCCTGGATCTTCGGCGAGGCGGAAGAACTGGGGATCAAGGTCACCAACAAAGAAGTCGAAGCTGAACTCGCGAAAGTCAAAAAAGAAAGCTTCAAAACGGAAAAAGCCTTCAAGGAATTCAAGGAAAAATCGCACTTCACGGACGAAGACGTGACGAAGCGAATCGAACTCCAGGTGCTCTCCAACAAGATCCGCGAAAAGATCACCAAAGAAACGCCGCCGGTCACCGAATCGGAACTCATGGCCTACTACGAAGCCGAAAAGGCGACGCAGTTCACGAAAAAACCGACGCGTGACGTGCGCGTGATCGTGAACGAAAACAAGAAGGAAGTCGAAGCGGCGAAGAAAGCGCTGGAAGCCGACAACTCCGAAGCCGGCTGGAAGAAAGCGACGAAAAAATACTCGCCGACGACCGCCTCACAGGCCGGGCTGCAGAAAGAAATCTCCGAAGAATTCCTCACGGAACCGCTGAAAAAAGACATCTTCAAGGCGGCGACCGGCGAACTGATCGGGCCGATCAAACAGGAAAAAAACTACCTCCTGCTCGAAGTCGTGAAGCTCCATCCGGAAAAAGTCCAGACCTTCGAAGAAGTCAAAGCGACGATCGAATCGACCCTGAAACAGAAAAGGGAAGAAACGCACTTCTCCGAATGGGTCGCCGGCTTCAGCTCGAAGTGGACCGCGCGGACCCAGTGCGCGGCGGGCTTCACGACCGAACAGTGCGCCAACTACAAGGGCTCGGGCCACCCTGCCGGTGCCCCCGAAGCCTGCTACGAAGCGAATCCGAAAACGCCGGCCAAAGAATGCCCGGCGCCGGTGGTCCAGAACCAGCCCGCCCTGCCCGGCACGGTCAGCGTGAGCAAACCGGAAGGCGAACGGAAAGTCCAGCGCCCGCATCCGGAAGAAACGACGAAATCCGCCAAAGAAGGCGCGGCGGGGGCCGCCGGCGCAGCCGGAAGCCCGGAAGCCTCGGAAGCCGCGACCAAAGCGGCTGAAGAAGCCGCGGCGAATTCCGGCGGCGAAAAGGGCAAGTAGCGCACTCACGGCCGCCACGCGGCACCGTTTCCCCCGCGCCGAATAGACTCGCGCCCCCGTGAGCACGATCGCCTCCATCCACGCCCGCCAGATCATCGATTCGCGCGGCAACCCGACCGTCGAGGTCGAGGTCGCGCTGGAGTCCGGTGCGCGCGGCGTCGCCGCGGTCCCTTCCGGCGCCTCGACCGGCGAGTTCGAGGCGGTCGAGCTGCGCGACGGCGGCGACCGTTGGGTCGGCAAGGGCGTCACCCAGGCCGTCGCCAACGTCAACGGCGAGATCGCCGCGGCCCTGACCGGGGCCCGCGCCGCCGAGCAGAGCGCGCTCGACGAGACCATGATCGAGCTCGACGGCACCCCGAACAAGGGCCGGCTCGGCGCCAACGCGATCCTCGGCGTCTCCCTCGCCGCCGCCAAGGCCGCCGCCGCCGACTCGCAGCAGCCGCTCTACCGCTACCTGGCCGAGCTCTACGGCGGTGGCGAGCCGCGGATCCTGCCGGTGCCGATGATGAACGTGCTGAACGGCGGCGCCCACGCCGACAACTCGGTCGACTTCCAGGAGTTCATGATCGTCCCCGCCGGCGCCGAGAGCTTCGCCGAGTGCATCCGCTTCGGGGCCGAGGTCTTCCACGCGCTGAAGAAGAGCCTCGGTGCCCGCGGCCTCGCCACCGCGGTTGGTGACGAGGGCGGCTTCGCGCCCAACCTCGAGTCCAACGAGGCGGCTCTGCAGGCGGTCCTGGAGGGGGTCGAGGCGGCCGGGTACGAGCCCGGCGCCGACATCTTCATCGCCCTCGACCCGGCGACGAGCGAGATCTACGAGGACGGCAACTACGTGCTCGAGCACGAGGGCCGCACTCTCTCGCCGCAGGCGATGGCCGCATATTGGGGGGCACTTGCGACCAAGTACCCGATCGTCTCGATCGAGGACGGTATGGACGAGGAGGACTGGGACGGCTGGAAGCTCCTCACCGACACGATCGGCGACCGCGTCCAGCTCGTCGGCGACGACCTCTTCGTCACCAACCCGGTGCGGCTGCGCCGCGGCATCGAGCTCGGCGTCGGCAACTCGATCCTCGTCAAGGTGAACCAGATCGGCACCCTGTCGGAGACCCTGGAGGCGATCCGCACCGCCCGCGACGCGGGCTACACGGCGGTGATCTCGCACCGCTCCGGGGAGACCGAGGACACCACGATCGCCGACCTCGCCGTCGGCACCGGCGCCAGCCAGATCAAGACCGGCGCCCCGTCGCGCTCCGACCGCGTCGCCAAGTACAACCGGCTGCTGCGGATCGAGGAAGAGCTCGGCGCCGCCGCCGAGTTCCCCGGCCTGAACGCGTTCCTTCAGCGCGTCTCTTAATGAAGGAGATGGCCCGCCGGCAGCGTAGCTGCGGGCATGGCCTCCAACCGTCGCCCCCCGCAACGGCGCCCCGCGGCGCGCAAACGCCGTCCCGGTGCCCGCAGCGGCGCCAGCCGCATCAAGTGGGATCGCGTCGGCCGGATCGCCCTGGTGCTGGTCCTCTTCGCGGTCGCCTTCTCCTACCTGAACCCGGCGATCGACCTCTTCAAGACCTACCAGGCGACCAGCGCGGCAAAAGCCGAATTCCACGAACTGCTGCGCGAAAACAAGCGCCTGCACAAGGCCGTCCAGTCCGCCGACCACCCGCCCGTGGTCGAGGGGGAGGCGCGCCGACAGGGGATGGTCGCGGCGGGCGAAACCCCGTTCGTGCTCCACGGCCTGAACTGAGCGCCCGTGCCTAGCCTCGGCTCCTACCTCCTGGGGGCCGCCCAGCTCGCCGTCCTCGCGGCCGCCCTCGGGTACGCCGCCTGGGCGCTGCGGGAGCGCCTGCTGCCGGGCTGGCGGGGCGCGCCGGCGCGCCTGGTCGAGGGGGTGGTCGGGTTCGGGGTGCTGACCGTCCTCGGCGAGACCCTGGGGACGTTCGGAGCGCTCTACGCGGGGTGGCTGATCCTCGCCGCCCTCGCCGTCGCGCTCGCGGTCCGGTGGGTCCCGACCAGCCACGGCGGCGGCCAGACGGCGCGCGGTGTCGATCCCGGCCTCGGGGCCTCGCTGGTCGCGATCGCCGTGGTCGCGATCGTCGTCTTCGACTGGGCGGTGACGGCGAAGCACGCCCTCGACGCGGGGATCTTCAACTTCGACTCGCTCTGGTACCACATGCCGTTCTCCGCCGACATGGTCCAGTCGCACTCGACGACCGGGATGCACCACATCGAAACCGTGTTCGTCAACTGGTTCTATCCGCAGAACTCGGAGCTCCTCCACGCGATCGGCTTCCTCCTGATCGGCCGCGACACGCTCAGCCTCTTCGTCAACTTCGGCTGGCTCGCGGTCGCCTTCCTCGCCGCCTACTGCGTCGGGCGGCCCTACGGGCGCGGTGTCCCGGCCGTGATCGCGGCGGCGATCGTCGCCGGCTGCCACACCCTCGTCGTGCGCGAGCCGGGCGCCGCCAAGAACGACCTGATGGCCGCGAGCCTCCTCCTCGCCGGGATCGCGATCCTGGTCGAGTCCTGGAACGCCCAGCCCGCGGATGAGTTCGCAGAAAGCCGCGGTATACGCGGAGAAGTGCGAACGCGCGCGCTCTACGGGTGGCCGTTGGCGGCGGCGGGGCTCGCGGTCGGGCTGGCGGCGGGCACGAAGGTGACGGCGCTGGCGATGGCCGGGGCGCTCAGCGTCGCGGTCCTCGTGCTGGCGCCCTCGGGCAGGCGCTGGAAGGCGGCGGGCTGGTGGTTCGTCCCGGCGCTCGTCGGTGGCGGTTACTGGTACCTGCGCAACCTGATCGTCGCCGGCAACCCGTTGCCCGAGGTGACGAAGCTCGGGCCGATCTCCCTGCCCCACCCGGAACGCCTGCAGGAAGGCCGCCCCGACTTCAACATCCTCCACTACGCCACCGACACCGGGATCTGGCGCCAGTACTTCGCCCCCGGCCTGCACGACGCCTTCGGGGTGCTCTGGCCGCTGGTGCTCCTCGCCGCCGTCGCGGCCTGCCTGCTGGCGATCTTCTCCGGCCGCGACAAGCTGGTCCGCTGGCTCGGCGGGGTCGCGCTGCTCGGCCTGGTCGCCTACCTCGTCACGCCGCTGGGGGCGGCGGGGGCAGAGGGCGAACCGGTCGGCTTCGCGATCAACGTCCGCTTCGTCATCCCGGCGCTCCTCGTCGCGCTCGTCCTGGTCCCGCTGCCGCGCCTCCTCGACGGGCCGAAGCGCCAGTGGGGACTCATCGCGGCGCTCGTCCTCACCTACCTGATCACCGATCGTCCCGACCAGGCCCTCCACGACAAGGCCCGCGTCTTCGCGCTCGCCTTCGTGATCGTCTTCGTCGCGGTGCCGACGCTGATCTGGCTCGCCCGTCGCGACGGCCTGTCGGGGCGGCTCGTGGCCGCCGCGCTCGCGGCGGTGGCAGTGGCGGCGGTGGGGCTGGGCTACCCGGTCCAGCGCCACTACCTGAACCACCGCTTCGCCAACCTCACCGCCGAAACCTCGATCCCCGGCATGAGCCTCGACAAGGCCTACCGCTGGGCGCGCGGCGTCACCGGCGCGCGGATCGGGCTGGCCGGGACGACCGCGGGCTTCGCCGGCTACGGCTTCTACGGTCCCGACCTCTCCAACCGGGTGATCTACCTGGGCGAAACCGGGCCCCACGGCGCCTTCAACGCGATCCCCACCTGCGGCGGCTTCCGCGCCGCCGTGAACGCCGCCGAAATCAACTACCTGGTCACCTCGCCGTTCCTCAACTTCATCCACCCCGGCAGCCCGATCCCCTCGCCGGAGGCCCGCTGGCTGCGCGGCGCCGGTGGCGTGCATCCGCTCTTCCGCGAAGGCCCGGTCACGGTCTGGCAGGTCACCGGCCCGCTCCGGCTCGCCTGCACCACCGCCAACGCCCCCCTGCGCGAAGTCCCCAAGACCCCCTCCCGTTGACGGGCCGAAAACCGCTGATATAGAGCGGTTTTCGGCCCATCGACGGCGCGGTCAGGCGCGGCCGCGGCCGGTGGCGACCTCGCAGGCCTCCTCGGCGCCGATCAGCGGGGCGAGGGCGAAGTAGGTGAGGACGGGGGAGAGGCGTGGCAGGTCGGCGATCTTGCCCTCGTGGACCGCCTCGTAGAGGACGCCGAGGATCGCCCCGACCGTCGCCTCGACGACCAGCGCCGAGGTCTCCCGGCCGCCGGCGACCGGCGGGTGGACGAGGCCGGAGACGATTTCGCGGCCGGTCGCGTCACGGCTGGCGATCGCGTTCGGCCCGGCGGCATAGACCTCGACCATCCGCAGCGCCGTGAACGCCGGCTCGGCGGCGAGGAAGCCGCAGACCTCCTCGAAGCCGATCCGCGCCGCCGTGCGCCAGTCGTCAGCCCGGCGCGCGGCCGGCAGCACCGCGGCGAGCAGCTGGGCGCCGCTCGAGTCGAGCGTCGCGGCCAGCGCGTCCTCCTTGCCGTCGAAATGTTCGTAGAAGGTCGTCTGCGAGATCGAGGCGGCGCCGGCGATGTCGGCGATCGTCGTCGCCGGGTACCCTTTCTCGGCCACCGCGGCGGCGAAGCCGCGGATGATCCGCTGCTGCGGGCTGTAGGCGGCGAAGGGCGGCGCGGGCGAGATCGGTCGGGCGACGATCAGCCGGCCGGGGCGGCGCAGAGGCCGGGGCGGGGCGGTGAAGCTCATCGCCCAGTCCCAGAGCTGCGGCACGAGCTTCGGCAGCTCGCTCTCGCGCTGGTCCAGCAGCCGCGCGTACACCACCTGGTAGATGCCGGCGACGATCCCGCGCAGCAGCTCGCGCGGCATGTCGGCGCGCTCCGGCATCTGTTCGGCGGCGTCGCGGGCGAGCAGGACCGCCCACTCGAAGGCCCTGCGCACAGGCTCCATCCCGGCCTCGCCGGTCGCATACGATTCGATCAGGCAGAGGCGCGCGGCGGCGGGCTGGGCGACGACCACGCGGACGAACGCCGCCAGCGCCGCCCGCGACCGGGCGACCGGGTCGCCCTCGCGGCCGAGCTCCTCGGCGATCGCCGCGATCGCGCCGGCGACGATCTCGTTCTCGGCGGCGCGGAAGCAGTCGAGCTTGTCGGCGAACAGCTCGTAGAAGGTGGCGCGGGAGACGCCCGCGATGCGCAGCAGGTCCTCGACCGAGCTCGCCTTGTAGCCCCGCTGGGCGCAACTGGCGACCATCGCCGCGAGCAGCCGTTCGCGCTGCTCGCGGCGAGCGGCCTCGCGGTCACCGCTGCGGCCGGGTGGCAGTCGCCGCTCGCGGAGCGCGTCCGCGTCCCCCCAAGGCGTCGTCAGCATCTCTCGACCATATTCGCCGGAGGCGGCGTGTGGGTACAGTCGGGCGGTGGCCTATCCACTCGCCAACGCGCTGTACCAATGGGAGGAGGGGGCGCGGGAGCTGGCGGCGATCGACGACCCACGGCGCCGGCGCCTCGCCGACCGGGTGATCGAGGCGATCCGGGTCGAGCTGCGGCGCCGAATCGGGCCGACCTTCAGCGCCGGCGAGCTCGCCGACCTCTACGGCGAGGGCACCGACTGGGCACAGCAGATCGCGATCGACGTCGCCCCGGCGGCCGCCGACGAGGCTCAGACCCTCGCCGACGCCGCGTTCTGGGCGTACCTCCGCAACGCCGGCGACTTCGCCGGCGGCCGCCAACTGTCCGTCTGACCGGCGGTCAGACGACCAGTTGGAAGCTACTCGTCAGCGTCGTCGTCCGCGTCGTCGGCTTCGCTGCCGGCGCGGCGGATGACGATCTGGTCGGGCTCGATCCGCACGGTGACGTCGCGGTTCCCGGCCCAGTGCTCGGTGTAGACCGGGTTGTCCTTGACCGAGGCGTCGAGCCAGAGCCCGTAGCCCTCGTCTTCGCCGTGGTCGAAGGTCGCCTCGTACTCCTTGCGGCGGCCGCGACCACCGCGGCGACCGCGGCGCCGGCGTTTGCGCGGGCGGCTCGTGCCCTCGTCGTCCTCGTCCTCGTCCCCCTCCTCCTCGGCGTCGGCCTCCTCGGCCTCTTCCTCGGCGGTGGCGGCTTCGATCTCCGCTTCGATCTCGTCGCGGAGATCGATCTCGCTCGAGCCGGCGTTCTCGTCGTCGGGCGAGAGTTCGTACTGCCGGCGGAAATCGCGCAGCTCGGTGGCGGAGATTTCGAGTTGGTGGGCGATCCAGGCGTCGGTGCGGCCCTGGTGGACCCAGGCGCGGATCTGATTCAGCTGTGGCTTCAAAGAGCGTCGTGGCATCGGCGGGCGAGTCTATTGAAAGCTGGCGTGCAGGCGCGCGCCGCCACGGCGCTCGCTCAGGAGATCAGCAGCGAGAGCGCCTCGAACATCGCGATGGCGACGACGATCACGGTCACCGTCAGGCAGATCGCGAGGACGCTGAAGCGCACCGTGCCGGACTGCTGGGTGCGCTCGATCCGGCGGGCGCGGGAGCGGTTGGCGGCGCGGCGGCGGAGCTGCTCGCGCCTACGACGCTCGAGTGAGGTCTCCTGTTCGAATGCCGACTCGAACTGGGAGATGCTTTGTTTCATCTTCATAACTGGTGGCCCCGCAAGGTCGCGGGCACCGTAGCAAAGGATCTTGCAGCCTCGATGAGAAGACCCTCCGGTACCGATTGTGAAGTTGCTTAACACGCATTCCAGAGCCCTTTGCCGGCAGTCGCTGCTTTTTGCTCAAGTGTTTCGAAGCGGGCCGCGAAACGGTCGTTCGGGTGAAAGGTGAGCGTGCGGGCGAGGCCGCGGCGGAGCAGTTCGTCCTCGAGGAAGCGCTCGCGCGGGCGTCCCTCGACCCAGACGTAGGCGAGCAACCGCCCGTAGAAGTCGCGCGGTTCGACCCCGGTCAGGAGGCGCACCCGCCGCCCTTCGACGGTCCGGTGCTCGAAGGCCGACGCCCGCGGCCCGAAGCACTGGACCGGCGTGTCCGGCTTCACCGTCTCCGGCGTGTCGACGCCGATCACCCGCACCGTCTCCGTCCCCCCGCGGGCGAGCGCCACTTCCAGCGTGTCGCCGTCCACGGCCCGCTCCACCCGTCCCCGCAGCCGCTCCGACGCCCCCACCGCCGACGCTTGTTCCCCATGGGGTAACAAGCGTCGGATCGGGTCCCGGTCCCACGGGCGCAGGAGGATCGCCGCAGCGATCAGCAGCAGGGCGATGCTCCCGCGTCCCGTCATCCCCACCCAAGCCGGGTGGGGCTTCGTTCAGTCCCCCCTCGCCCCGGGGGAAGCCGCAATTACGGCGTGCGGCGCACGTTGGCGAGCAGGCTGTCCTTGATCTGCTCGACGATCGCGATCGCCTCGCCGTGCTCGCGCTGCCAGACGTTGCGGCCGAAGATCACGCCGCTGCCGCCCGCCTCCATCACCTCGCGGGTGTTGCGGAGGACGGTCTCGTCGTCGGCCTTCGAGCCGCCGGAGAGGACCACCAGCGCCCGGCCCGCCGATTCGACGCACTGGCGGATCGCCTCCTGCTGGTCGACCTGCATCTCGTTGTAGGGCGCCGGGGCGTCCTTGTCCTTGTCGGGGTCGATCTTCGGCATGTTGAGCTTGACGATGTCGGCACCCATCTCCATCGCCATCCGCGCCGCGTAATCGATCGCGTAGAAGGAGTTCTGGCCGCCCTTCGCCTCAACGGCTTCGCCGCGCGGGTAGGACCAGACCACCAGCGGCATGCCGAAGCGGTCGCATTCCTCGCGCACCTCGCGGAGCTGGGCGAGGTCCTCGTCCTGGCGCGGGGAGCCGACGTAGAGCGTGTAGCCGATCGCGTCGGCGCCGAGGCGCACGCCGTCTTCGACGCTCGCGTTGCAGGAGGAGAAGGCCTGCGCCGAGCTCGGGATGTCGGTCTTGCCGTTGACCTTGAGGATCAGCGGCACGCGGCCCGCGTAGTCGGGGTAATACTTCTCCGCCATGCCGATCTGGCAGGCGAGGGCCGAGTAGCCGGCCTCGGCGGCGAGGCTGAACTGGTAGTCGGGATCCTTGGAGGCGGGGTTGGGGAAGAAGTCCCGCGGGCCGTGCTCGATGCCCTGGTCGATCGGCAGCAACATCAGCGTGCCGTTGCCCGGACCGAACTCATACAGAAGGCGGTACAGACGGGCGCGTTTGCCGGGCGGAAGCGTCGCGAGCAGCGATTTCTGCTCGGTCAGGCTCTTCAACTCCACTGTGATTCCTCCTCGAATATGGGTGGAGAGCCAGTATGGCAGCGGAATCCACCATGGGGAGCGACGCAGGCGGGTATCCTCGGATGAGCCCATGAGTGAGACTGAGCTCAGCGTCATCTGCAAGAACTGCGGTTCGGAGGTCAGTCCGTATGTGACGGAGTGCCCGTATTGCGGCGCGCGGCTGCGCAAGCGGGCCCCGAAGCTCGAGCGCAAAGGCGATCAGTTCGAGGCGCAGCGCCCGACCCGGCGGCGCCGGCGGCTGCGCGTGCCGCGCCCCGGGCGGCCGGTGAGCTTCGCTCGCTCGGACACCTTCCGCCCCTACGCGACGCTGCTGATGATCCTCGGGCCGGCGGTCCTGCTGCTGGTCCAGAAGGCGACCGGAGAATCGCTGGCGACCTTCGGCGGGCTGATCGTCCCCTTCGGCAACGAGTGGTGGCGCTACCTGACGGCGCCCTTCGCCTACGTCGACGTCGGCTATCTCTTCGTCGTCGCGGTCGGGCTGGCGATCTTCGCCACCGGGGTGGAGCGCCGGCTCGGGACCGCGCCGACCGCGGTGCTGCTGCTCGCCTGCGGGGCGCTCGGCGTCCTCGCCGCGGGCGGGATCGCCAGCGCCCAGGGCGAAATCACGGTGATCGCGGGCGGCAACGGAATCGCGCTCGGCGCGGTCGCCGCCTGGTTCGCGATCCGCCGCTCCGAAGCCCACGGCGCGATCGACGAAGAGTACGACCTGATCGGGGTGGGGGTCGCGGCCGCCGTGTTGATCGCGCTGCCGCTCTTCGTCCCGACCGCCAACTTCTTCGCCTGCCTGGTCGGCGGCGCCGTCGGCGGCCTCGCCGGGCTCGCCGCCACCACGCTCCACCACAAGGAATAGATGCCCGACGACAAGGAGCTCGAAGCCGCGATCGAGCGGCTGATGGACGCCGAGCGGTTCGCCGCCGCCGAGCAGATCGTCGCCCAGGCCGCGCCGCAGCTGCAGAAGGTGCTGGCGGCGGCGCTCGCCGAGGGCGGCTGGTTCGGCGAGCCGCACGAAGCCGAGACCCTGCGCGCCGCCACCGTGCCCGACCCCGACGAGCGCCTCGCCGCGGTCCGCGGCCTGCTCGCCGAAGAGGCGCGGATGGGGATGATGGTCGGCGTCGCGGTGGGTTGGGCACTGAACGACGAGCTGCGCGACGACGACCGAAAGGAAGACACCTGATGGAGATCAAGTTCCACGGCCACGCCTGCTTCGAGTACTCGGACGGGGAGACGACGGTCCTGACCGACCCGTTCCTGGCGCCCAACAACCCCGCCGCGGTCGCGACCGCGGCCGACGTCGAGCCCGACGTGATCGCGATCACCCACGGCCACGCCGACCACATCGCCGACGCGGTGTCGGTCGCCACCCGGACCGGCGCCCAGTGCGTGGCGATGGTCGAGGTCGCCGGCTGGCTCGGGTCACACGGGGTCGAGCGGGTCAGCGACCCCAACCTCGGCGGCACCGTCCAGTTCGACTGGGGATGGATCAAGCTCGTCCCCGCCTGGCACACCAACACGCTGCCAGGCTCCGGCGAGAACCCGTTCAGCGCCGAGTCCGGGGTCGTCGTCGGCATCCCCGCCGGCCTCCTCATCAACCTCGGCGGCAAGACGATCTACCAGACCGGCGACACCTGCCTCTTCTCCGACATGAAGCTGATCGCCGAACGCAACCCGGTCGACATCCTCGTCCTCCCGATCGGCGGCCACTACACGATGGACCGCCACGACGCGGTCGCCGCCGCCCAGTTCGTCGGCGCCGAAACCGTGATCCCGATGCACTTCGACACCTTCCCGCCGATCGAGACCGACGCGAGCGCCTTCAAGGCCGACGTCGAGGCGGCGGGCGCCGGGACGGTGGTGGTGCTGAAGCCGGGCGAGAGCTTCAGCGCGTAGCGCCCCCGCACCGGCGCGTTCGCACTTATCCACAACAGTTGTGGATAAGTGCGAACGCACCTCGGGGCCGCGGGCGGCTGTCCGAGGTGGTCCCGAGCGCCTGAGGAAGACGGGAGGAACCGTGACGGACCTCCCTTTCCCGAACCTGGCCCCGTCCAGCTGTTCCTTATGGTCGATATACCGGCATAAGGAACAGCTGGAGGGACGGCGTCCCTCCGACGAGGCCCGCGACCCTTCGCCTCTCCCCGCACACACGGGCCGTCCCTTGTCCCTCGGGCGCCGGCTTCCTCCCGATCTCACCTGGCCGGCCGGCCAGTCGGGTGTTAGCCTCGCCTCGGACCCACGAGCGAGGGAGGATCGGGATGGAGGCGAGAGAGGCGACCGGGATCCGGTCGCGGACGCAGCGGGCGGACTATCAGGCGACCGCTGACCCGGCGCTGAACGAGGCGGCGGACCGGACCGCGGATGTCAAGCTGCTCGGGTACGGCGAGCTCTATGACCTTTGGGAGCGGCAGCAGTGGCAGACCCAGGAGCTCGATTTCGGCCGCGACCGGGAGGACTGGCACGAGCGGATCTCTCCCGAAGAGCGCTTTCAGCGGATGTACGGGCTGTCGTCGTTCTTCATCGGCGAGCAGAAGGTGGCGGAGGAGCTGGGGCCGATCATGCGGGCGGCGCCGACCGAGGAGCAGAAGGTGTTCCTCTGCACGCAGATCGCCGACGAGGCCAGGCATGTCCGCTTCTTCGAGCGCTTCTACCGCGAGGTCGGCGTGCTCGAGTCCGACGGGCTCGGCGAGATGCTGGCCGAGACCTCCGCGCACCTGAACGACAACTTCGGCGAACTGTTCGATGGGATGCTCGGGGCGCGGACCGAACGGCTCTCTCAGGAGCCCGGCGACACCGAGGCTCTGGTCGAGGCGGTGACGCTCTATCACATGGTGATCGAGGGGATGCTCGCCCTCACCGGCCAGCACTTCATCATGGAGTTCAACGAACGCGAAGGCACGCTGCCGGCCTTCGTCGAGGGTTTCGGCAACGTCGCCCGCGACGAGCATCGCCACGTCGCCTTCGGCTCGGTCTTCCTGCGCGAGAAGGCGCACGAGGACGACCGCTACAAGGCGGCGATCCAGCGCACGCTCGAGCAGTCGCTCCCGATCGCCGACGGCGTCTTCTCGCCGCCCTGGGCGGAGGGCGGCGACGATTTCGAGCTCTTCGGCTACTCGCTGGCCGAAACGCGCCAGTTCGCCGCCACCTGCCTGATGCGGCGGCTCAAAGTGATCGGGCTGGGCTGAGCCGCCCGCCGGGGGAGCGCCCGACCCTACGGCGCTTCTTCGGCGCCCGCCGGCGCTTCCACCGGCGATGCGACCGAGGCGGCCGGCGCTTCCGGTTCGATGCTCGTCGGCGTCGACGCGGGCGCCGGGCTCGACGGCGGGCTCGACGCGACCGGCCCGGTGGGCGCGGGCGGCGGTGTGGTGGCCGGCGGGGTCTTGGCGGGCGGCGCTTCGGGCGCCACGGTCACGGTCACCGTCGATTTGCCGCCGTGGGCGCCCGCGGTCGTGGTCGGGCTGGCGGGGGTGGCGGATTCGACCTCGATCCCGCCGGTCACGGCCGAGGTTTCGGTGTCGGAGGCGCCCGCCTGAGGATTCGCGACCGGGGTGGCTTCACCGGGCGGGGCGGCTTCCGTTTCGACCGGAGCGGCCGGGACTTCTTCGGGGGCCGCCAGGGCGAACTGCGCTTCTTCGGCTTCTTCGGCCTTGGTCGGGGCGACCGCGACGGCGTTGCTCGCGATCGCGGGCTTGCCGCTTTCGGGAGCCGAGGTCGTCGCGATGTTGGCTTCGACGCCGCCGGTCTCCGGGGCCGAGACGACCGGCACCGGCGCGGGTGCTTCCTTCGCGGCCGGGACGATCGGCGTCGAGTGGTGTTCCTTCGGCAGCTCGACCGCGGCCCCCGCGGTGATCACCGCCGCGGTGACGACGCCGGCCACCGCCTTGGTGCCGATCGCGCCACCGATCGCGCCGCCCAGGCCACCGAGGCCGCTCGCCGCCCCCGAGCCGCCGAGCGCCGCGCCGATGCCGCTCGCCGCCCCGCCCGCGGCAGCCGCGCCGCCGCCCGCCGCGGCCCCTCCGGCCGCCGCGCTGCCCGCCGCACCGCTCGCCGCCGAGCCGCCGCCGAGGCCGAGCTTGGAGGCGATGAAAGCCTTGAAGGCGAGCAGTGCCGGGACCGGGAAGAGCGCCGCCAGCAGCTTCTCGTTCGACCGGACCTGCGAGCGGAAGTCGGCGCAGTCGTCGCACTCGCGCACGTGGCGGCGGACCGGCGCCGAGGCCTTGCGCAGCCCCTCGGCCGCTTCGGAGAGCTCGACCCGAACCTCGCCGCAGGTCAGCAGGCGCGCCTGGCTCGCCTCGGCGAGCGAGATCCGCGCCCGCACCAGCAGCGACTTAACCGACGGCACGGTCGTCTCCATCGCGTCGGCGATCTCCTCGTAGGAGAGCGCGTCCATCTCGCGCAGCAGAAGCGCCGAGCGCTGCGTCTCGGGAAGCTTGTTCACGTCGGAGAGGATCTGCCGGAACTCCTCCCGGTTGTGGACCTTCTCCGCGGTCGATGCCGCCTCCACTTCGGGCACCATGTCCATCGATTCCTGCGCGTCGGCGCTCGGTTTGCGCAGGTGGTTGAGGCAGCGGTTGCGGGCGATCCGGTAGAGCCAGGGGCGCAGGTTGATCTCGCGCTCGTCGGCGAGCATCGCCCGGTAGGCGTTGACGAAGACCTCCTGCAGCACGTCTTCGGCGTCCTCGGTCGAGCCGAGCATCTGCCGGCAGAAGCCGAGCAGCCGGCCCTGGTAGCGGTCGACGATCGTCTCGAAGGCCCCCGGATTGCCGCCCCGCGCCATCGCGATCAGCTTCTCGTCACCCTGCAGCTTGAGCAGCGGCGACTTGCGGGCGAGGAGCCCGCGGCGACTGGCGTGGGTTAGTGCTGATGCCTCCAAGCTCCCCTCCAGGGAAGGCGTTGGTCCGGTGACTGTCCAGACACCGTAACAACGGTCGAGTTGCGGCCCGCGAACTTTTACTGCCCTTTTATTGCGCGGTCGCAGGACTTTTCCCACGCTCCTAGCGACCTTTTGCCCTCCTTCCGGCGCGCCTCCGGCTGGTTACCATCGGCTGGCCCGGGTGGCGAAACTGGCAGACGCGGCGCCCTTAAAAGGCGCTATCCCTCAGGGATGCGCGGGTTCGAGTCCCGCCCCGGGCACTACATGACTTCGTGGCATATAGGCTTCGCGAATGGCCGAGCACGGGGGGCGGATCGTCGCGAAAGTCCTGAAGTCCCGCGGGGTGGAGACTCTGTTCACGCTGTCCGGGGGGCACCTGTTCTCCATCTATGACGGCTGTCGGGAGGAGGGGATACGGATCCTCGACGTCCGCCACGAGCAGACTGCGGCGTTCGCCGCCGAGGGGATCGCCAAGGCGACCCGGGGGGTGGGGGTCGCGGCGCTGACCGCCGGGCCCGGCGTCACCAACGGGATGAGCGCGATCGCGAGCGCGCAGTCGAACAACTCTCCGGTCGTCGTCCTCGGCGGGCGGGCGCCCGAGATGCGCTGGGGCTCGGGCTCGCTGCAGGAGATCGACCACGTGCCGTTCGTCGCGCCGCTGGTCAAGTCGGCGGCGACGGCGAAGACCACCGACGCGATCGCCGCGCTGACGGCCGCCGCGCTCGATACCGCCGCCGCCGCGCCGAGCGGCCCGACCTTCGTCGACTACCCGATGGACGTCGTCTTCTCCGAGGCGGAGTTCGAGGTGTCGCCCCCCGCCGCGCGCGACGCGGCGGCACCCGCGGGGGTCGAGGAGGCCGCGGCACTTCTCGCCGCCGCCGAGCGGCCGGTGATCATGGCCGGCACCGGGCTCTACTGGGCGCGCGGGGAGGGGGAGATGCGGGCGCTCGCCGAGGCGCTCGGCATCCCGGTCTTCCTCAACGGCCTCGGCCGCGGCTGCCTGCCGGCCGACCACGACCTCGCCTTCAGCCGCGCCCGCTCGACCGCGTTGCAGGGGGCCGACGTGGCGCTCGTGATCGGTGTGCCGCTCGACTTCCGGCTCGGCTTCGGTGGGAGTTTCGGCGAGGAGACGAAGCTGATCCGCCTCGATGTCGCGCCGAATGTGCTCACCGCCAACCGCCTGCCGGATCTCGACCTGGTCGGCGACGTCGCCGCCGGGCTCGCCGCGCTCGCCGCGGCGGCCGAGGAGGGGATGCGGACGAAACCGTGGCTGGAGCAGCTCGGCAACGTCGAGGCCGAGGCGCGCGCGGCGGAGCGTGAGCAGCTCGAGGACCCGCGCTCGCCACTGCACCCGGTGCGCGTGTACGGGGAGCTCGACAAGGTGCTCGACCGTGACGCGATCGTGATCGGCGACGGCGGCGACTTCGTCTCCTACGCGGGCCGCTACATCAACACCTACGAGCCGGGGTGCTGGATGGACCCCGGGCCGTTCGGCTGCCTCGGCGCCGGGCCGGGCCAGGCGATCGGCGCGAAGGTGGCCAACCCCGACCGCCAGGTCTGCCTGCTGCTCGGCGACGGGGCGTTCGGCTTCGCCGGGATGGAGTTCGACACGATGGCGCGCCACGGCCTCGGCGTGGTCGGGGTGATGGGCAACAACGGGATCTGGGGTCTCGAGCACCACCCGATGAAGTTCCTCTACGGCTACTCGGTGGCGGCGGAGCTGCGGCCGGAAACGCGCTACGACGAGCTGGTCGAGGCGCTCGGCTGCGACGGAGTGGTCGTGCGCGAGCCGGGCGAGCTGCGCCCGGCGCTGGAGCGGGCCTTCTCCTCCGGTGCTCCGACCCTGGTCAACGTCATCACCGACCCCGAGATCGCCTACCCGCGCAAATCGAACCTGGCGTGAGCGGTGGCGGGCGCCGCCGCAGGCGGTCTCCCGAAACGAGAATCGCCCGTCATCTCTGACGGGCGATCCGCGCGGGCCCCTCAGGACGGGCAGGGGTACGTCTTCAGGGACCCTTGATTGATGGGCTCAGACGGCGGGAGGCGCCATGATGCGGCAATCGCCTAAGCCCTATGCCAAGGGCAAGGAGAGACTTACCCCTCCTCGTCCCCGGTGCTCGTGAGTATTGCCAAGGCAGGGGGCATTTGTCCACTCTTTCGTGCGTGGATTACCCATTTTCGAGCCGCGGAGTAGCCCATTTGTGGGGGTCGTTCCCACGCGACCACCCGTTTGTCCTGTTGGCCGGTCAGCCAGTGTCCAACCGGTACGTCGATTGATCTCGAACGCGGTGACAGTCTACTTAAGTCGATTCCGATAACGCAATCGCCGCTCCGTACAAGATGTCGTGCTCGGAGACGGTGATCCGGTCGAGGCCGAACGCCCGCATCGCCTCCACCAGGGTCACCACCCCGGCGACGATCGTCGGTGCCCGGTCGGCATGCAGCCCGGTGATCTCGGTCCGCCGGGCGAGCGGTGCGGCGGCCAGCCGCGAGAGCATCCGCTGGATCGAGGGCAGCTCGAGCACGTGCCCGTGGACCCGCAGGGGGTCGTATGGCTCGAGCTCCAGCTCGATCGCCGCCAGCGAGGTCGGCGTCCCCGCCACCGCGATCCCCGCCTCGGCCCTCGGCGCCGCCGCTGTGGCGGCCTCGATCATCCCCTGCAGGTCCGCGGCCAGCTCGTCCAGCTCCATCGGGGTGGGGGGGTCGTGGAGCAGATGGCGCTCGGTGTGCCGCACCACCCCCGCCTGCAGCGAGACGTGCCACTCGATCTCTCGGCCCTCGCCGACGATCAGCTCGGTCGAGCCGCCACCGATGTCGACCACCAGCGTCGGCACCGTCGGCGAATGCTCCGACGTCGCCCCCAGGTAAGTGAGCCGCGCCTCTTCCTCGCCGTCCAGCACCCGCGCCGAAAGCGCAAATCTCTCCCGCAGCTCGGCCACGAAGGCGCCCCCGTTCGCCGCGTCCCGCACCGCGCTGGTCGCGATCGCATCGACCCGCTCGACGCCCAGCTCCCCCAACATCGCCACATATGGACCGACCGCCCCACATGCCGCCTCCACCGCCTCCGCCGCCAGTTGCCCGCTCAGATCCACGCCCCGCCCCAATCGCGTCACCGTGCTCCGCCGCTCCACCGGCCGCACCCGCCCCCCTTCGACCTCCGCGACCAACAACCGGGTCGAGTTCGACCCGATGTCGACCACCCCGACCCGCTCCACCCGCTGCGCCATCCGCGCACCCTATTTCCTCCGCCCCACCACCTCTCCTCCATCCCGACCCCACCCCGGCCCCGATTTTCAACGCCGCGTTGCTAAAATCCAGTGACCGCCGCGGGGTGGAGCAGCCAGGTAGCTCGTCGGGCTCATAACCCGAAGGTCGCAGGTTCGAATCCTGCCCCCGCTATTTCACGAAAGCCCCGCAAAAGCGGGGTTTTCGTCGTTTTCTGGGTGCAGACAAAGGGCTGCAAAATCACCCGTGGGGCACGGTGTGGGGCACGAACGGGTCGGGGAACTTCCCTCCCGGGCCTTGAGATGGGCCCTCCTGCCCTGCACGTTCGCGGTGCCGGCGGGCGGTCTCGATCGGGGAGAAGCCACCACCCCAGCCGTCCGCCGGCAGAAAGGAAGCGGACGGAAGATGACGACGAACGGAGCTTGGGGCGGCGGACGTGCGCGAGTCTCGACTTACGCGCGGCGACGCCTGGAGCGCCTCGCGCTCGCCGCGCTCGATCGACTCGACGGGAGGTCCGGGATCGACGACGACCAGCGGGCCTTGTTGCTCGACGATCTGGGGGAGGACCTGGATGACCTGAGCAGGCAGGCGGAGGACGGCGGGGTCGGCGAGGAGAGGGCGGAGGAGATGGCCACGATCCGCGCGACGATCCTCTGGCTCGAGGGCCGCGGGGCCTCCCCGGGCCCGACGGCGGTGGAGCACTTCGAAAGAGGCCTGGGCACGATCCATCGAAGGCCGAACGCCTTGGAAGCGTCCCGGCGGTCCGCCTACCTCGCGGCGATCGGCGGGCTCGGCGGCGACGCGGAGGCGGCGTCCCGGATCCGGAGACGATCGCCGGGCCTGGACGACCCCGCCGGATACGGCAAGGTGCTCGCCTTCCAGGGGCGGAGGCTCCGCGGCCTTCTGCGGGAGCGGGGGATGTCGATCGGCGAGCTGGCGGAACGGAGCGAGATCGACGACGTCGTCCTCCTGATCTCCTTCCTACTCGGCCTGGAGGAAATCCGCTTCGAGGAAGCGATGCGTCTGGCGGGAGCGCTGGATGTGTCCCCGGCCCGGTTCTCGGAGGGGGTGCGGTGGGTGCCCGGGGCCGGGGTCTATGAGATCGACCCCGAGGCCGCCGTGCCGGCCGAGGACGACATGCTGGACGAGGACGAGGACGCGGGTCCACCGAGGCCAGAGGAGGGTCGATCCGGCGACGCGGGCGAGGGAGGCGGCGCCCGATGAGCCTCGACAGGATCTCGGAGGAGCCCACCTCGATCTGCGTCTGCTCGCCGAACGAGCCGTTCCTCGAAGCGATCGCCGACTTCCTCAGCGACGCGGGCTTCGGCCCCCTCCCCGCGGCCAACGGGTCCGCCGCACTGCGGCTCTGCCGGTACGTCCGGGTCGAGATCCTCGTTCTCGACCTCGCCTTCCCCGAGGGCGTGGTACTGGACGTCCTCGGGCGGATCTCCGATCCGGACTTCCCGAGGGTCGGCGCGGTCCTCCTTCTCACCGACCGGAAGGCGTCCGGCGAGGACCTCGCGGCCCTGCGGGACGGCGAGACCCTGGCCCGCGTCGACGATTACCTCGCGAAGCCGTTCTCCCTGGAGGAGCTGCACGCCCGGATCCGGACGATCCTGCGGCGTCGCCACAGCCGCGAGGAGGCGGTCTTCCGGCTCGGCGAGCTGGTCGTCGACCCTCCGCGTCGCAGGGTGACCGTCGGCGACCGGGAGGTCCGCCTTGCGAAGAAAGAGTTCGTGCTCCTCCGCGCCCTCGCCTCCGATCCGACCCACGTCTTCTCCAAAGACGAACTGATGAGGGCGGTCTGGAGCCTCCGGTACCCGGCCGGGCGGACCCGGACCCTCGACAGCCACGCGAGCCGGCTCCGGAACAAACTCGACCCCGTCCACAAGCGGTTCGTCGCCAACTGCTGGGGCGTCGGCTACCGGCTGGTCGAGTCCGTCGAGGACGCCGGGCCGGTCGTCGATGACCATCGGGGCGGTGAGGAAGGGTGAGCGGGCGTCGCGAGCGCGATACCAAGGCCCGGCTCGAGAGGCTGTCCGAGGAGCAGATCTCCTTCGTGCGGCGGGAGGTCTTCAGCGCCCTCTACGGCCGTGCGGGGAACCTCGCCAGGCTGAACCGCCTCCCCGACCCGAAGGCGGCGATACGCGAGGTCGCCGCGCTCGGTCGGCTGGCGGAATCGCTCCAGGACGGCGGTGTACGGGTCCCCGACCGGGCGGCCGCGGAGGTCGCCGTCGGCCTGGCCGCCGACGTCGATGACCTCCACGCCTACGAACAGATCTATGAGCGTTGCGAGCGGGCGATGTGGGAGCACGATGCGATCCACGCGCTCGTGCGGCTCTTCGGCGAGGCCGACCGGGACGCGAGGGGCGGGCCGGGCGACGCCGACGCGGGCGGCGATCGCCGATGAGCGGATCGTTCCCGATCGGCAGGTCGGCCTTGGTCGCCCTGCTCGACGGTTGCCTGGGGCTGATCGGCCGTGGCCGCGATCTCATCGACGGTGGGGCCGATCGGGTCGCCGGCCTGGCCGCGGAGGACCGCGCCCGGGTGGTCGACTCCCTGGAGGGGGACCTCGACTGCCTGGTCGACGACGCCGCCTCGCGCGGGATCACGGAGCGGGCGGCGGAGGAACTCCTCCTGACCGCGGCCGTGCTCGACTGGCTCCGCGGCGGCGGCCTCCCCGGCAGGGGGGCCGTCGAGTTCATGGAGGATCGCGTGGCCGCGATGAACGGGGCGCGCCACGAGGGGGAGGTCGAGCTCCGCGACGCGCTCCGGGCGGTGCTCGAAGCGCTAGTGAGGAACCTTCAGAAGGACATGGCGGCCGGGCGCTGGCTCGGGCGGGACCTGAACCAGGAGGCCGCCCTCCGACGCCGGCTCCGGGCCTTCGGAGGGAGGTTGGAGGCGACACGCAGGTCCCGGGGCCTGACGGTCGGCGAGCTCGCCGACGAGGCCGACATGGACGTGGTGAACATCGTCGCCTACATCCTGGGCGCCGAGGAGCCTGCCGCCGACGTGCTGTCGGCTCTTGCGGAGGCGCTGTCGGTCGGGGCCGGGGATCTGCTCCCGCCGGGGCCGCCGCCGTCCGGGGGGCCGGTCGACGGCAGGATGATCGGCGGCCTGCCGCGCGAGGCGGACGGCGACGCCACGATCGACATGGCCGCGGAGGAGGATCGCCGGTGACGCCGCCCAAGCGCGTCGCCATCCATCCGGTCGCGGTCGATCTCCCCCGGCCCCAGATCGAGATCCTCAAGGAGGAGATCGGCAACGCGCTGAGCGTCCTCGCCCAGGATCTCGCCTACCTCGACCGCAACCCGCACCCCGAGAGGGCCGTGTCGGAGGTGGCGGCCCATGCCCGCCTGACCGCGGCGCTCTCGTCCGGCAACCTGCTCCTGCCCGACCGCGGCGCGCGGAAGCCCCTCCACCGACTGGCCGAGGAAGTCGACGAGCGAAACGAATACGAGCGGGCGGTCGCCGGGCACGAGGCGTTCCGCGCGTTCGAGCGTCTGCTGCGGACCCCACCACCGGCATCCGGGTCCTCGAAGGGGCTGTCCTAGATGGAGGGACAGGCGATCCCCGGCGGGGACGCGGAGACCAGGCCGACGACCGTGGTCCTCGACACCGGCGCCGGGCAGGTCAAAACCTCGGGCGCGGCGGACGGTGAGTGGTCGGTGCACGTCCGCGGGGGCATCAGGGAGCTCTGGCGGGCGGTCTGCGGGGGCGTCGCGACCGGCCCCCCGCGCCGCCGTGTCATGGTCGACGGGACCGAGGTCCGGCTGAGCCGGAGGGAGTTCGACCTGTTCGCGGTCCTCGTCAGGCGCACCGACCGGATGTTCACGAAGGCCGAGCTCCTGGAGGCGGTGTGGGGATTCGCGCCGCGCGTAGGCGTCGACGAGCAGAGGGTCACCGCGACGGTGCGGAGGCTGCGGGCGAGACTGGCCGAGGCCGGGGCAGGCGAGCTGATCGCGACGGCCCGCGGCGTCGGCTACGGACTGGCGGGCGCGCCCGGTCGGGCGGACGCCGAGGAGGGGGAGGCAAGGCGATGATCGACGGTGCCCAGCGCGCCCGCAGCCTCGACCGGTTCGGCGAGAACCTGACCGTGCTCCGCCATCGCTCCGGTCTCGTCCAGACGGAGGTCGCGATCAGGGCGGGTATCCACCGCACCGAGGTCAGCCTGCTCGAGCGGCGGCTGCGGATGCCGACGCTCGGCACCATTGTGCGGTTGGCCGGTGCCGTCGAGGTGGAGCCGGCGCAGCTGCTCGAGGGGCTGGCCTGGAGCATCGACCCGGTGCGGGCCGTGCCCGAAATGGAGGCGGTCGGAGGCCGTCGGTCCGTCTGGGTGGCCGGCGGATGGGTCCGAGTCAGGTGACGGGCCCGAGCGGGAGATTCGGCCTGCTGCTCGCCAGGGCACGACTCCTGGCCGGGATGTCGCAAGCCGAGCTCGGGAACGTCGTCGAGATCCACCGCACCGAGATCAGCCTCTATGAGCGGGGCGGTCAGGAGCCCAGGCTCGACAGCCTGCTCCGGCTCGCCGCGGCCGTCGAGGTCGAGCCGGCCGAACTCGTGGCGGGGATCCGCTGGGCACCGGGCACCCATGCGATCGGGGGCGTCTACTTGACCGAGGAGGGCCTGGAGTGAGTGGGCCTCCCGGGACCCCCGAGGCCGCCGTGGCCGGTGCCCGACGGCGGGCCGCGCCGGATCCCTCCCCACTGCTGAGGCGCCTCGCGACGAACCTTCGGCGCATCCGAAAGAAGAAGGGCCTCTCCCTGGAGGAGCTCGCCTCCCGCGCCGGTCTCGGTGTCGAGCTCCTGCGGGAGATCGAGGAGGCCGGGGGACACATGCCGAGTATCGGCCTGGCCCTGCGGCTGGCCGGCTCGCTCGCGGTCAGGCCCTCCGCCCTCCTCGCCGGGGTCGAGTGGGCACCCTACGAGGTGGTCGTCGCGGAAGGCCGGTTCGAGGTCCTGGACGACCCCGACCTGGTCGCCGAGGTCGCGGCCCTGAAGGAAGGCAGGCCGCGTGGGAGCCCGCCCGAGGCGGAGGTCTAGGCGGTGGACACGACCGACTGGGGCCTCACCCGGGGGGCCCGCGAGCGGCTCGGACACAACCTGACGGTCCGCCGTCTCCGGGCCGGGATGGGCCGCGCCGAGCTCGGGTCGCGGGCGGCGGTCTCGACGAAACGGGTGGCCTCCGTGGAGGAGGGCCGCGCGGGCGCGACCGTGGACATCCTGGTGAGGCTGGCCGCCTCGCTTCCGGGTATCACGACCCTCGACGAGCTGCTCGCGGGCGTCAGCTGGGTCCCCTCGGAGGAATCACGTGGGGTGGGCGGTCGGTATCTCGTCCGGCGGAGAGGTCGGTCCTGAGCGCTCTTCTCGCCCTCTTCGTCATTTCGGTCTGTCCTGTGACGGGAGGTGCTCCGAAAGTCTCGATCTGGCGACCGGCCTCCGCCAGAGCCTAACTTCGCCTGGATGGATCGACGGGAGAGACGCATCAGGCGCCTGTTCATCCACGCGACCTCGCTGTTCGGCGCGACCGTCGTGATGCTGATGGTGATGATCGCCGCGGCGGGGTGGCTGGTGGTGCTCTCGGTGGACGAACAGGGCGAGGGCCGGGGGTCGACGTCGACGGGCTCGAATCTGCGCCGTCGCGCTCTTCCTTTCCGCCCACTTGGCTCGCAGACGTCTCTCGGCGGCGGGCGAGAGGCTCTACCGGGCGATCTGCCGGGAGCTGGAGGCTGGGCGGCGAGAAACAGACGGATGAGGAAGCCGTGAGGAGATGACGGGCGATCGTGGCGACGGAGATGGTCGTGGTGTGGACCGGCCGATGAGCAAGGCCGAGCGCGAGGAACTGCTCGGCTATGGCGAGGACGGCATGACGATGCACGAAGGTCGGGGGTCCCGACTCGCCCCACCGATCTGAAGCTGGTCGACCTCGACGATCCGGATGACAGCGAGGGGCTGCTGGTCGCGGCAGACGAGGAGCAGGTCGAGCCGGGCGTCGCCGATTGCCGGTGACCATCGGGGGCAGATGTGGATCCAGGCGATCGTCGACGGCCGATCGAAGCCCGCGATCACATGACCGAAGAAAGTCAGGTCCGGAATTCGAGCCGTCTCTGGCGTGCCGCCGAACACCAGGGGAGCGGATTCGCGCCGCTTCCCTTCAATTCCGAGCCGTCCGAGAGGCAGAACCGGGTTCGTCGCCCAATCGCCGCCCATCGGAGCCAGGTCAGGGTAAGGTTACTGCGTGACCGATGCATCGTTCGATGTCGTACTTGTCCTGACGGTGGAGGTCTCGGGCCGCCCAATTAGGCTCGATGACCTGAAGCGGGGCCCGCTGGCGAGAGGTTCTGCCCCGGGTGGCACCGCGGGAGTTGTCGGTTCGGCTGCGCGAGCCGGAACGCGTGCCGACGGACATGGACGCAACTGAGCTTTTGCAACGGGCATTCGGCAACCACCCGGTGGTCAATACCGGGGGAAGATCGATCGGCAGAAAGGCAGATCGTGACGACCCGCCCGTCGTATTGGCGGTGGTCGTCGCAGAAGTCCTCACCCAGCAGGAGCTGGCGACGATCCGCGAGGGTGAGGAGTATGCGCCCTCGCTGGAAGATCAGCTCACGGAGCCGCAAATCGTGCGTGCGCGGCCCTGGCGACACGAGCGGGGCTCGGAACAGGAGAGGTCGGCCGCCGAGGACCTCCTGGAGGCGAGCGTCGGGCACCTACCTTCCGACCTGTCGATCCCGGTCGACCCACTCGGATCGTCTCGGTGAGTACGACCCCGGCGACGAGTCCACCGGAGATCGAATGGGATTGGCTGCGCGAAAGGATGCTCGCGACCTCGTGGTCGGAGCAGGCGCGGGACGCGGGCGTATGGGCACTTGATGTCCTCGAGGAGACGCTGGGACCCCCGTGGCCGAAGGCGTGGCGCGGCGCCGGAAAGCCTCCCCCCGAGATAGCCCGGTGCTGGTTCCTGTTCTCCGCCTATCTCTACACGCTGGATCTGGCGCTCGGGTTCGCGGTTCTACGTGACCGCCCGGGGATCGCCGGCCTGAGGTCCACCATCAGGCGGACCTCTCGCGACGACGCGCTGGCGTCTCCGCGATTGCAACTCCGCCTCGCAGGTCTGGCGTTGGCCAAGGGCTACACGGTCACTCTCGAGCCTCGACTCGAGGACGGGAAGCGTCCCGCGGCCGATCTTCTGATCGCCGACGATCGGACCCGGATCGGCGCCGAGGTGTTCGCACAGCTCCGCGACGAGAAGACCCTGGCGGCCGACAAATGGATAGATGGCATCTCCGATGAGCTTCGGCAGATCGGCGACGAACACAAGGTCGACTTCCGTGGCACGGTGGAGGCCGCGCTCTCCCCCCGGGAGACGACGGAGTTACTGGAGGAACTGCGGAGCCGTGCCTCTCTTGTTGGCCGTGGCGTGAAACTCCCACCTGTCACCGTCGGTGAGGTTTCGGTTGAGGTGGCCCCCCCGGAGGGGCCAGGGGGCGAGCGGAGCCTGCAACTGCCACACGTCGCATTCGACCGACGGTTGAAGAATCGGCTGCGGAAGAAGGCGGATCAGACGCGCAGATCGCGCGCGGACTGGCTGGTCATCGATTCGCTTGACGACCTTTGGCACATGACCGGTTGGGCTCGGCAACCTCTTACCGCGAAGGCATATGCGCTGGCTTCCCTTTTTCGGGAAGCGCTCGGCGAGGAGGAGCATCTGCTCGGAGTGGTGATCACCGACGGCGCCGCCGTGATACGCGATCAGATCGAGGAGGACACCTTCGTCCTTGATCGGGGGATCGTGGCGCGTAGGCGCCGCATCGATCGACGGCGAGCCCGCGAGAGCGTCGTCGTTCCACTCCGCGATGGCGGACTCGCGGCCGCGGAAGCCTGGGGGTTCATCCTCGACTTCGAGCGCGACTGGCTCGCCCAGGCGTTGGAGAGCCAAGGTGTGATCCCGCCTCCCGAGCTCGGTGGGTGACGAGGTGGGGCGAGATCGGCGAGGCCGCTTCCTGGAGCCACTGACCGACTTCACCCGAAGACGTCGCGCCGTCGACATCACGTTCGAGTAGGTCAGCTTGCTGCCGAGAGCGTGAATCGAGGTCTTTCCGGGAGGCCAGGACTGGAACGAGACCCTGGAGAGCTCTCAGCCGCGCGCGCCGGTCAATCCGGGGATCGTCGCGGCGCCACCAGGCCCCTTCCGCAAGTTCGCCCAGGCCGGCGGGACTCAGGCCAGGCTCACGCCCGGTGACCCGTTCGCTCGCCCGCTCCAGGGCGGCCCGCCGCGTGAAGGTCCACCCCGGCCATCGGGTGGTCCGGACGTAGATTGGGAGATGGATCGTCCGAAGGAGGGCCGCACCCTTCCAGGCGAATCGACCCGCCCATCCCCTCCGGCCCTTCAGAACGGCGCCAGCGGCCCGGCCCTGAATTCGGTGAGGCGGGTGGCGTTGCCGGCCCCGGCGATCCCGGCGTAGCCGCTCGTGAAGGTGGTGTCGGTGGCGGTGAGGAG
>JAFDWB010000008.1 GCA_018268675.1 Actinomycetota bacterium | reverse complement strand
TACCGCTTCGAGCAGGACAGCTATTCCGTAACGGGCCAGCGCACCGGCCGCCGGTTCCGCTTGGGCGATGAACTGGAGGTGGTGGTGCGCAGCGTGGACATGGAAAAGCGCACGGTGGAATTTTCACTGGTGGATGAAGTGGCCCCCCCCGCACAGCCCACGAAGCATGGCCGCGGGCAGTGGGATGAGACCCGCCCCTACCCCGCCTCCGAAGGCCGCGGCCACCGCAAGGGTTTCCGCAGTTCCAAGGGCACCGGATCAAAAAAGGCCAGGAAGGAAAAGGGCGGAAAAGGCAAAAAAGGGCGGTAGTGCAAGGCCTCGCAGGGCCTGTGGCAAGGGATGTGCATGGCCGGATCGCAGTACCTGTCCCGCCTTGGCGGGACCCGTGCCACCAATTCGTGGAACATCCGCGCTAACGGGGGCGGCGGATGCGGTGTAGAGCATCCCCAACACTGGCGCGAGCGTCCACGCTCGTGCCTGTTCAGCTTGCCTGGCGTGCGGGCTTCCCTGATCTGTAGTGTCCGCCCAACCCGGTGCCGGAAGCCGCTTTTCAACTGCGACACGAGCGTGGACGCTCGCGTCAGTGAAGGGAGCTACGGCCCGAACTTCTTGCTGGGCTTGCGGCGGGTGTGCCGAACCTGATGCACAACGACCTTCGACCCGGCCACACGGATGACCACACGATAAGGGAGCTTCATCAGCATCACATGCCCATAGGGCCCCTTGTGTTTCGCTTTGGTCGGGTTCCGTTCCAACCCTTTGATGCAGGCCTCCCAAGCATCTATGAAGCACTGTGCGCGGTTGGGCGCCATTGCATGCTGATAGGCCCGTATCTCCTCCACCTGTTCATGCACATGCGGCAGAACAACCACCTCATAGTGCTTCATCCCGGGCCTGGGCCTTGCGCAGCCGCTTGACCGACTCCTTTCCGCTGATCCCCTTCAAGTCCCCGCGCATGTAGGCCGCATGGTGCCGGTCGAACCCGGCGATCTCCTCATCGCTGATCTCCTCCTCCACTTCAGCCACGCCACGGAGCTTCTTCGCAATGAACCGCTGGATCTGCTCCAACACGTTATCGTCGCTGATCAACGCCAGTTGCTCGGTGATGCTCCATTTACGGGCTGCGATGTCCATGTTCCTCGGATTGTGCTGTAAAGGTAGGCTCACGCAATGGGATGGAACCCACCCTCCCGGCGTCCCGCCTGCTGCGGGATGCCCTCTTCCCCCTTGGCCTCCGGCCGCTTCATCGCTCATCGTAACACATCTTCAACCGGCCCTCCGCATGGGTACTGCCGTGGGCGTAGTGCTCCAGCAAGGTAACAAGGACCTCAATAACCGGCGGAGTGTGAAGGTAGCGGGGCCCGCCCGAGGCGGGTGCAGTGCAGGGTATCCCGCTGCCAAGCGGGGGATCCATGTCACGAATCGCAGTACCTGTCCCGCCTTGGCGGGATCCGCGCCAACAATTCATGGAAG